>CAYUQT010000061.1:0-54561 GCA_964446835.1 uncultured Planctomycetales bacterium
CAGGGGGTCAAGATGCCGACGTTCTTCGGCTTCCTGCTCTACAGCGGCGCGATCCCGGTCCCCCTCTTCCTGATTCTGACGGCGTTGTTTCTGGGTAAGTAGGCGCACTCACCTGTTTCGCACACCCGTACCGGCCAACAAGCAGGGTGCGTCGCTGTCTGTATGCTGTCTCGTGTCTGGTGTCCGGCTTCGGCTCAACGGCCGTCTACCATGCGTGTCCGCCATCCCCCCGCGTCTCGCTCGCCCTTTGTGCGAGCCTCCGTACGACCGTCACGCACATGAACAGACACATCAGTACCCCCGTCGGGAAGAAGCCGCAGAACGGCATCAGCCCACCGGCGCCGGGCTCCGGCATTGTGATGATCTCCTGTATCGAGCCCGAGGCGCTGCTGAGTCTGGCCGATGCGTCCTGCCGGAGTGTCGGGCGCTGCGCCCCATTCTCGTTGGATTGTGCCATCAGGCCGTTGGCTTCGGTCAGGGCCGCCACGGACGCCCGCAGCCTTTCGACGATGCTGTCGCGGGCCCCCGTTTGCTCCCCCGGAACCCCGATCGCGCTCAGCGTCGCGGCCAGTTGGTTGGTCAGCGCGATCAGACGTTGCAGCCCGAGCACGCAGTTGGGCTCGGCGATCCGTGCCGTAAGCAGCGCCCGTTCCTGCGAGATCAGTCCATCCAGCCAACGCGCCGCGTCGGAGGCCCTGGCAACGATCGACCGATCCGGGTTGCCCACCACGTAGACCTTCTGCACATGGGTCGTTACGTTGCCCCGGCCATCGTCCGCCTGCCACGTCACGAGCGTCTGGCCGGCGGGGAACAGCAGCCCGGCCGGGGCGTTGTTCGTGATCAGCACCTGGCCGCAGCACAGATCGCTGGCGCTGGCCTCTCCGATGCCGACGGCCAGCGGCAGTGCCTCACCGATGGCCTGGAGCCTGATGACGTCGTTCGGGATGGTCAGCTCGGGCGGCACGGTGTCCGCCACCTCGACGTTGAACCGGTGGACGTCGACCACCCCGTGGTCGTCCCTCAGCAGCAGCGTCATGTGGTGTACGCCGAATGTGAGGGCATACGGCGAGATCGTGACCACCTTGCCCGTCCCCCAGTGGTGTTCGGTCAGCAGCCCGTAGTCCTCATACCACTGGAAGCTGTTCGGGTCGACTGGCAGCGGGACGCTATAGAACTCGAACGACGCGCCGGCATCCAGGACAATCGGCGTCGCGTTGAGGCTGTTGTCGCCGCACCCGGCCCTTCCCACGAATTCGTTACCCACGCGACCCACAGGAGCGAAGTTCACGAACTGACCGGTCAGGTTCATGGTGATGTCCAGTGGCACGTCTTCGTCGTTGACCCGCAGCGAGGTGTGTAGCGGTCCTCCGGCAAACACGAACGATCGGGTCGAGTGATCGATTCGGACGTTGATGGCGTCGCTGTTCTGGGCGAGGACGGAGATCGGGCTCCCATCGTGACTGACGCCCACCGATGCGACGAAATCATTCGGTTCGATGCGGTAGCCGTCGCAGGGGGTGGCCCACGGCGGAGCCGCGTCCGTGCATGCCGCAATGGCCGGCACCAGCATGTCGACGACGAGGTTCTGGAAGTTGCCGACATCCGTCTCGATGGGGGTGCCGTTGAGAATCAGCCGGTTCAGGCGGATCTGCTGCATCCGGTTGTTCTCATCCAGCAGGTACTCGAACTGGAGCACGCCCGACAGGTTCGTCGTATACGACTTCATCTCGTTGTTGACCGTGACGTCGACGGCGGCCCAGGACTCACGCGAGGAGAAGCTGATCTCAGAGTGGTACTTGTAAGCCTGCGACTGGAGGAGGTGGCTCGTGGTGCTCTGTATCGTGCACGGGTCCTGGCAGCGACCCTCGGGGTAGGAGGTGATTTCGCCGAGGGCGTGCGTGCCCCCTGGATAGTCCTTGACCAACTGCTGTTCGAACGTAACCCTGGCTATCTCGCGGATCTCCGCTTCGGTGCGGCATCGCCTTACGCCATTCTCCTCCGTCCAGGTGTCATCGCAGCTAGCGTACTCATAGGTCCCAATATCCGTTGGATTTGCAGTGCGGGCGATGAAGCTGCAGTCGATTTGTGCTGTCGGTTTGATGATGGTCAGATACATGCACACGTCGTTTGGCTCGAGGCCCGGCGGCAGGATGGGGTTTCCGAACAGGTTGCCCGGGATCACGATGTTGGTGTTCTTGGGCAGGGGCAGTCTTCTTCGCCAGACCTCAAGGAGTGTGAAGGGTCTGTTGTTGAGTGTGTCGGGCCTGTCAATCGTGATGTACAGCGGCTGTGTGGTTCTGCCGGGGACGTCGTTCACCGCGTCCTCCGCCGCGAGCACCCAGTTGGGCTCGGCGAGCCAGTCCGGTTTCTTGCTCACTCGCGAATCGTAGGCAATGTACACACCCTCGGCATCGTCGACGAGCTGGAAGATCACGCCCTGGGTCTCCCCATCCTTCTTCCCCATCGCCACGTTGGTCCTGATCCACATGGACCCGGCAAGCCGGGCGGGTCTGATCTCCGAGATCACCCAGGGGCTGGGGCTGCAATAGAGCTGAAGATGGGTATTCAGTCCTCCGTGGGGGTTCAGGTGGATCCTGTCGGGCTGGGGTGAATAGCAGGGGGTTCCGCCGATGAGGGTGATTTCCAGCTTGTTCATTGTTGACAGACAAGGATACGCTTTGGCCTTGCAGACGTACTTGGTACATGTGGGCGGTTGGGAACGCGTAAGGTCGAATCTGCACCCGACCTGCTGGGCGACACCCATGCACACCAGGCATCTGACCAGGAAGCTGACCAGGGATCTGGTTCGCATCATGGCTCATGTCCTTTCGGCTGGTAGGAACACAACTCCGGCCGGCATGGGATCCGAGGCACGCCTCGATCACCTCGTCGGCTGCCATGTCCCCTCGGTCGGTCCCGCTTCCTCACGTCCGCGCCACTGAACGTGTCCGCTATGCCCTGTCGCACGTCGCCTGGACGGATCGCCAAACACCGGCGACGAGCCGACACCCGTTACTCGGACAAATGACATGCCCCCAACGAGTACCGAGAGAAGGAGACAAAGTCCAACCTGCCTGCCATGCCGCCTTCTCAGCGAGAACCGTCGGGCATCACGTATCAAGGAATAGGAATTTGAGTTTCTACAACTTTAACCTAACGGTTGCCGCATTACAAGTATGAGGTGTATTCTGACTATGGACAGTCACTTATTCATCGCCTCCGTATCACCCTGCTGATAGGGTGTATCCCTTTCTGTATTCGTGAGGGTCGTTATGAATTCGAACGTCCTGCTGGCTGCGTGTGGATTCGGAGACGCTCCTTACGAAGTCGTTGAACTTCGTTTCGTCCGGCATGACATCATCATCTCTCGCTTTCAAGGCATGCGGTGTCGCGAGATGCTCCTCTTCAGCTAAACGCTCCCACCCCATCCGTTGCACACCCTTCCGGTTCGAAGGATAATCCGATGGCATGTACCTTCGCGGAGCCTCAAGGATGACCAGTCCGGAGAACCACATCGCCAAGATCAGGGGAGTGCTGGCGCCGTTGCGCGAGGCGGCTGCCCGCGAGGCCCTTGCCGCCTGCATGAATTCCCTCGGACGAGCAGACTTCCCGGCCAGACACGACATTGAGGCCGCCGGTGCCGCCGCCGAGTCCCTTCTGAAACGACATGTCCTCTCGTCGGAATGGCTTTCGGTAATGAACGACGCCGAGCCGGTCGCCAAGGGCGAGGCGGCGAGGGTTCAACTGGGGCTCAGTCTCGTGACTTCGCCGTTTGTGTTGCCCGCTCCGTCAGAGGCGTCGGAACCGTCGCCCGTGGGACTGGCCGTTGCGGCCGCCGTGGGGGCGGTCGGTGGAATGATGGCACTCACCCCGGCAGCTCGTTCGCTGCTCGACATGCGCGACACCGGGTTATTTGTCGGGGCGCCACTGGGGGCGTTTCTCCTGGTGCTCGTCATGTACTGCGCGTCCACCAGTCGGTGGCTCCGATGGTTCCCTCTGGCCAGGCACCGGCTTCGCTTCGATCGGGTTGCCTACCAGGACACGGTTCTCCAGGCCATTGGACAATGGCTCGACGGCGCCATCGTTGCGGCGTGGGTGCTCCTGGCATTCGGCCGCGACGCCGGTACGGTGCGGGCCGATCGCGAGGCCCTCCTGTATGGTCTCGTCGCCCGGGTGCGGATCCTGGCAGACGTTCCATCGAAGAACCTCTCCTTCGCCGTGCAGGAACTCCAACAGGAACTCCGGAACATGGGCTTCGCGGGCGAGGGCGCCAAGACGTTTCAATGGGAGGCGAGCATGGCCGAGAGGTACGACGCCTTCGGCCACATCGATCCGGGCGATCCGGTGATCGTGGAGCGGGAGCCGGTTCTGTTCGAGGACGGCGTTCGCGAGAAGGGGCTGGTTCGCAAGGCACGCAACAGGGGGTAGCCATGCCGACCCGGGATGTGCTGGCCATCGACTTTGGGACGACGAACAGCTACTACTGCAAGTGTCCCGGCGATCAGCTCTCCCCCAAAGGCGTCGATTTTGGCGACGGGCGAGACGGTCTGGCCACCGCGATCCTTTATCGTGAAGGTCGTTCCAGTCTGGTCGGCCACGTGGCGATCGAGGAATACGGCGAGGCCACGCCGCAGGAACGTAAATCGTACACCCTCCGAACACATTTCAAGCCCGACATAGGCCAGGGCGCTCAGGCTCGAGCCAACGCACGCGATTTTCTGACGACCGTGCTCGACGAATCACGCCATCGGCAGATCGACATCGATCCGCTTCGGCGCGACGTCATCTTCGGCGTGCCGAGTGAGGCGGCCGACGACTTCCGAACGGCGCTTGCCAGTGTGGCACGCGAGGCGGGCTACGGCGATATCCGGATGCTCGACGAGCCCAAGGGGGCCCTGCTCTACCACCTCTTTCATAAGGACATGCCCGCCCGCGACGCGATGAGGGGGCTGTTGGTCATTGATTTCGGCGGCGGTACCTGCGATTTCGCCTTCATGTCCCGCGGCAGCGTCCGGCACTCGTGGGGAGACATGCAGCTCGGCGGTCGGCTTTTTGACGATCTGTTCTTTCAGTGGTTCCTCGACGCCAACCCCGAGGCCCTCGCGGCCATCACCGACGAGGGCAGCGAGTTCTTCGTGCATTCCTTTCTCTGTCGCGAGATGAAGGAGTTCTTCTCCCGAACGATGGCCCGCGACCGAAACGAACCGGTCACCAAGGCGGTCCGCCACTACGGTCGTGTGGCGGACATGACGTGGGACGAGTTCGTCCGTCGGGGGCGATCCTATCGTCCTTCCCCGGCTTTCAGGGGGTTTCTGAGGGCCATCGGCAGTTCGCTCGCCGAGTTCGACGGCGCGGAGGCGGGGATCGATTTGCTGGCGTGGTTCCGCGACTGTCTCAGACAGGGGCTGGCCGGCGGAGGGATCGAAAAGAGCGACATCCGTTTCGTGATCCTGGCCGGCGGCAGCAGCCAGTGGCCGTTCGTCATGGACATCCTGCGCGACGAACTGGGCGTTCAGCCTCTACAGGTCATGCGAAGCGACAGGCCCTGTGCTGTTATTTCCGAGGGGCTGGCGATTCTGCCGGCCCTTCAGGAGAAGTTCCGGCTGACGCAGTCGAGGCTCCGCCATGGACTGCCTGCCTTCTGCAAAGAGCGGGTTGAACCGGCAATTCGTCAGCGGGCAGAAGTTGTCTCTCGGGATATCGCCTCGACCGTGACCCAGGCATTGTTCGACGAGCAGTTGGGGCCGCTGCTGATCGAATTCCGCAACCGCGGAGGCTCCATCGCTTCGCTGAAACGGCAGGTAGCCTCGGCGTCTCTGGCCTTCGAGCCACGGCTGAGAGAACTCGTCGAGCAGGGGGTCTCCGTTCTGGCCGACGGCCTTCCCATCGCGGTTAAGGAGGTCGTGGCAGAGTGGTTCTCCACCCAAGGGATCGCGGTCCCCGACGAGCGACTCGCCATCCAACCGATCGACGCATCCCAGGCCGGTCGGCCGGCCATCGAGGTCCCCGACTTCTACGGAGGTCTGATCGATACGCTGGCCCTGCTGACCACCGGCATCACCACGAGCGTGGCAGGGATGATCAGTGGCGGCGGGGGCATGGCCCTTATCGCCTCCGGTCCGCTGGGGTGGATCATCGGGGCGGTTCTGGGCCTGATTGTGACGGGACTGACGGTTGGCTATGGCGCCCGGCGAGCCCGGCAGATGGCCGAAGAGTGGCCTGTCCCCGGCGTGATCCGAAACCGTGCGCTATCGGACACAAAGATCGGTCAGGCACGCGCCAAGCTGCTGACCGACGTGGCCAAGGCGGTGGAAAGTGCGCTCGATCCGATGCGAAGAACACTGGTTGAGCAGGTGACGGCACAGGTCGAGCGCGAGATCGACGCCCTCAGCGAGATCAACGAACTGTAGTCGGGGCGTCGGATGGACGAGTTGGCACGGATTCCTTGAAGGAGTGTACTTCATGAATACGAAGCTGTTGACGTCCGGATGTGCAGCGTGGCTGTTGTCACAGGCGGCGATGCTCGGGGTCGGCGTCGGTTCGCTGGCGATGGCCGAGGAGCCACTTCGGCTCTTCCAGCCCCTTCGGCCTCCGCGGGCGGTTCAGGTGGTGGCCCATCGGGGCGGCAAAACCGCCGCGCCTGAGAACACGATGGCGGCGTTTCGGCTGGCCTACGAAATGGGCGTTGAATTCATCGAGATCGATGTCCAGCGAACCAGGGACGGGCACCATGTTCTCTCACACGACAGCAAGCTCGATCGGGCCACGAACGGCAGAGGGCCGATTTCCGAGAAGACGCTGGAAGAATTGAAGACGGTCGACGCGGGCATCAAGTTTGCACCGCGTTTTCGGGGCACGCCTATCCCGACATTTGTGGAGGTGCTCGCCTGGGCCAAAGGCAAGATCAACCTGTACATCGATGCCAAGAACATCAACCCAGAGCAACTGGTCAAAGAGATCCTCGATGCTGGAATGGAACACCAGGTGATCATCTATGATTCCATCGAGGGGGCGACGAAGATCCACCAGGTCAGCGGCGGCAAGATCCCCCTCATGCCCGACTACGACAAGGGCGACCCGGTCGAGCAGTGGTTCGCCAAGATCCACCCCGTGGCGCTCGAGGTCGACGTGACGTCCTTGAACGACGATGTGGTCAAACTCGCCCGCGCCGCCGGCGTGTTCATCCAGACCGATGCCCTGGGGCCGTTCGACAACGCCGAAGCCTATCGCAAGCTGATCGCCCGCGGCGTGAACTGGCTTCAGAGCGATCACCCGGAGAACGTCCTGGCGATGTTCTACAAGGATGCGATCCGAGACCGCCGGCATCCAATGATCATGGTGCATCGCGGCACGATGCAACTCGCCCCGGAAAACACCATGGCGGCCATGTGCAAGGCGGTTGAGCTGGGGCTCGATGCCGTCGAGATCGACGTCCGTGTTACGGCGGATCGCAAACTCATCGTCATGCACGACGGAAAGCTCGACCGGACGACAAACGGCAAGGGGTTGATTCTCAAGGCGTCTGTGGAGGAGATTAAGAAACTCGATGCCGGCCGATGGTTTGCCCCACAGTATGCCGGCGAGCGGGTGTCCACGCTGGCCGAGATGCTCGAATTCTGTCGCGGCAAGCTTAAGGTCAAGATCGATGCCAAGAAGGCAGATCCCGCACTGCTCGCCGCCGAGATTCGGGCCTGCAAGGCGGCCGACTTCGTCTGGGTGCTGGAGTATCCGCCGTACCTGGAGAAGCTCGCGGCGATCGCCCCCGAGATCCCGCGCATGACATGGTTCACAAAGGACGAGGAACTCAACGCGGTTCTGGCACAGGCCAAACCCGCTGTTCTCGAAGTGCCCTGGCAGCTCTGCACGGCGGAACGCGTGGCCGAGTGGCACAAGCGGGGCGTGATGACCATCGTCTATGCGCCGTCGGCTCCCCATCTGATGGACGAGTATGTCAAGCGGGTCAAGTCGGGCGTGTCGGTCATTCAGACGGATGTTCCGCTGTTGGTCATGCGTGCCGTGGAGGTGGCACTCAACGGGAAGTGATCTGCCGCGTCAAGGCTGCGTCTCAGGGCTGGGCGGTTTGCAGCCGATCCAGCAGGGCCTTGGCCTCCGGGTAGTTGGCTCGGATCTCCAACGCCTTACGCAAATGAACGATCGCTTCGGCCTTCTGGCCCTGTGCGGTAAGCACCTGTCCCAGGTGGAAGTGTGCCTGGGCGTGACGGGGGTCCAGTTCCGTGGCACGGCGGAGCGATGCGACGGCCTTATCGGCCGGGCCGAGCTGCTCGAAGACGATTCCCAGATTGTAGTGATGGTTGGCCTGTGCCGGTGCCAGCCGCACGGCCTGCGACAACCACTGGGCGGCCGGCTCAAGGTTGCCCCGCCGGGCCTCCAACATTCCCAGTTCTGAGTGGGCCTCGGCATGGTTCGGGTCCAGGGCGATGCACTGACGCAACAGGGCCTCCGCCTCGGGGGCTTGGCCTTGCTGCGACCGAACCGCGCCCAGTTCAAAGCAGGTTCCGGCGTGCTTGGGACGCTGTTTCATGGCCTGCTGCAGGGCCTCTTCGGCCTCTACGAGCTGTCCGGTGCGTCGAAGGACCTGCCCCAGGGTCAGGTATCCATCGGGCGTGGGGTTGCGGCGAATCGACTCGCGGAGACGCTCGATCGCTTGGGGAGAAGTCTGGCCGCTGAGGTCTGATTGTGCCAGGGCCTGCGCCGCCCGAAGCTGACCCGGGTCCAGCCGCAGCGCCTCACCATAGGCGCGGCGAGCCTCCTCAATCTTGCCCTGTCGCTCATACAAGGCGCCAAGGTTCGTATAGGCGTTTACCGCCGGCTGCCCCTGGCTCCGTTTGACGACTTCCTTGAGGGTTTCTATGGCCCGATCGACGTCTCCTCGGACGGCCTGGACGCCACCCATCCCGAGCAGCCCGCCGGGCGAGTTCGGGTCGGCCTTCAGGATCCGCCGAAACTCCGACTCGGCTTCGTCGATCTTGCCCTGCCTGAGCAGAACCGATCCGGCGCCGGCCCTGGCCTCCGTATCGTCGGGCAGGCGCTCCAGGATGCGGCGGTAGATCGACAGGGAGTCATCGAGGCGTCCGACGGTTCGATAGGCCTCCGCCAGTCGGTACAGCGACATGACGTCTTGCGGGCACGCCCGCACATACTCCTCCAAGAGGGGCAGACCCTTTTCAAAATCGCCCCGCGCGATGTGTTCCTGGGCAAGCTGGCTTCGCCGCAGGTGAACGATCAGGTCCTTGGGGTCCGTGGGCGCAGACGTCGTGGCCTTCGTGGTGGTGGCCGATGCCCGACCGGCCGCCGCGACATATCCCAGTCCTCGGAGTCTCTCGGCCTCTTCCTCCGACAAGGGGAGGTCGCGACGCGCCAGGTTCGATCGATCGCTCATGAACGTTCCCAGCACCTCGTTCATTCGTCGCGCCAACTCACCGCGATCGGCGACGAGGTTGTTGATCTCGCACGGGTCGGTCTGAAGGTCGTACAGTTCGGGCTTGGGGGCCCGGATGAACTTGGTGTCCTCGCCCCGAACGCCAAACAGGGGGGCGCAGCCGTGCATCAACTCGGCCCCCAGCGACTCGATGTAGACCCATCGCGGGTCAGCGGGGGGGCCGAAGAGGTTGCGACCCTCCAGTCCCGGCGGGCGATCGATCCCCAACACATCGAGAATCGTCGGGGCGATGTCCACCAGTCCCACCTGGGGCTTGATCACCTTGCCGGCCGGCAGCCGCGGCGACCCACCGATCACCAGCGGGACGAGCTGGGTGGCGTCGTAGATGAAGATCCCGTGAGACATCTCGTTGTGTTCGCCGAGGGACTCTCCATGATCGCCGGTGACGATCACCACGGTGCGATCGCGAGCGCCCGTCGCATCGAGGGCCGACATCAGCCTGCCGATCTGCTCGTCTACATAGGCGATTTCGCCGTCGTAGGGGGTGTCGGCGTACTGCTCACCGAAGGGCGAGGGGGCCGTGTAGGGCCAGTGCGGGTCATAGTAATGAATGAAGAGGAAGAACCGTTCCTTGCCGTGCTCGCCCAGCCAGCGCTTCGCCGCCACGTTGGTCTGCTCGGCGCGTCGCTCGCGGAAACTGCCCACCGAGGGGCGATCGCCCACGGCGAGGTCATCGTCATAGGTCTCGAATCCCTGCGCCAATCCGAACCTCCGATCGAGAACGAAGGCACTGATCACCGCGCCGGTTCGATAACCCTTGGCCTTCAGGCACTCGGCCAGCGTGGTCACCGACTCATCCAGCTTGAACGTCCCATTGTTGCGGACCCCGTGACGGGGAGGGTTCAGACCGGTCAGCAGCGTGGTGTGACTCGGCAGCGTCAATGGGGTTGGGGCCACCGCGCGGGCGAAGCGAACTCCCTCAGCCGCCAGGCGGTCGATCGTTGGCGTGCGAACAGAGCGATGCCCGTAACACGCGATATGGTCCGCCCGGCAGGTGTCGATGCTGATCAGGATGACGTTCCAGCCGGTCAGAACGCCTCGCTGGGCCAGTGCGTTTGGGTCAATTGTCGGACGAGACCGCTTGTGCCACAGGCCGAATCCGATCAGAACGGCGGCGATCAGCAGCATGGCGGGTCCCAACAGGGGGACACCCCGTCGTTCGGACGGTGCGGGGCTGAGCCCTTGCCGATCCGACGGAACGTGACGGTCGGTCGGAACACTCTCGTCTGGTGAGCTATCCGATGGTCTCATACCCTGATTCCACGACAGGTGTCTTCATGCAGGGGGCAGTCTGTGTCGCATCTCTTGGGCTCCGAACTCGATCGGCGCGCTGCCGATCGGGTTCGCCACAAGTACTATCAAGACCCGCATCTGCCGGCCTCCCTTCGGGGCCTGCTCAGATTGTAGCCCCCCACGCGACTATCGACTACACTGGAACCATGCTCAACATCGACCTGTCACGACTCTTTGACGAGATTGCGGATCTCATGGAGATCAAGGGAGAAGACCCTTTTCGCATCAACACCTATCGCAAGGTCGCCCGTGTTTTCAAGGATACGACGGAGGACATCGCGGCCCTATCGGCCGCGGGCAAACTCACCCAACTCGCCGGAGTCGGCAAGGGAACCGCCGATCGGGTCGCCCAGTACCTCAAAGAAGGCAAAATCGACGCTCATCAGGAGTTGCTCAGCTCGGTACCGGCGGGGCTGCCGGCCCTTCTGGCCATTCCGGGGCTGGGGCCCAAGCGGATCGCCCTGATGTGGCGGGAGCTGGGTGTCACCTCGATGGATGATCTGAAGGGGGCCATCGCTTCGGGACGGCTTGAGTCCCTGGCGGGCATGGGTGCCAAGAGCGTTGAGAAGATACGTCAGGGGATCGAGTTCCTGGAGCGGTCGAGCGGTCGTATTCCGGTCGGATTGGCACTCCCGCTGGCACAGGAGATTCGCGACGCCATCGCAAAAATGCCGGGGGTCCGAAGGGTTGAGTTTGCGGGTTCACTTCGACGAGGGCAGGAGACGATCGGCGATGCCGACATCCTCTGCGACAGCTCCGACGGGGCGAAGGTTGTTCAGGCCTTCACCTCACTGCCTCAGGTCCGGCAGGTCCTTTCGGCCGGCCAGACCAAGGGGTCCGTTCTAATGGACCTGCCCAACGGGGGACAGATTCAGGTGGACCTCCGGGTGGTCGAGCAGGGATCCTACGGTTCAGCTTTGCAGTACTTCACGGGCTCGAAGGCGCACAACGTTCGTCTGCGAGAAGTGGCGATCAAGAAGGGTCTCAAACTGAATGAATACGGCCTGTTCAAGGATGAGCGACAACTTGCCGGGGAGAACGAAGAGGGCATCTACAGTGGTCTGGGCCTCCCCCTGATTCCCCCGGAGCTACGAGAGGACAGGGGCGAGATCGAGGCCGGCAAGACGCTGCCCAAGCTTGTCGAGTTGTCCGATATTCGTGGCGACTTGCACATGCACACCACAGCCAGTGACGGGCATAACACGATTGAGGAAATGGCTGAGGCCGCCAAGCGGCTGGGCTACGAGTACATCGCAATCAGCGATCACTCCAAAAGCCAGACGATTGCTAACGGATTGTCCATCGAGGCGATGCGCAGACAAATCGACCGCGTTCGAAAGGCAGCCAAACGCATTAAGGGCATTCGGATTCTATTGTCGGCCGAGGTCGACATCCTTGGCGACGGAAGCTTGGATTATCCGGATGATATTTTGGCAGAATGCGATCTCGTCATCGCCAGTATCCACAGTGGACTGACCCAAGAGAGGAGCAAGGTCACAGCCCGAACACTCGCGGCAATTAGGTCTCCTTATGTCCATATTATAGGGCATCCGACGGGGAGATTGATCGGGTTGAGGGATGCGATGGACCTGGACATTGATGAGGTCATCCGAGCGGCGTCGGAGACGGGGACTGCTCTGGAGATCAATGCGTCTTGGCAACGGCTGGACCTCTGCGATATTCACGCTCGCCGCGCCGTCGAAGCTGGCGTCCGGCTGGTGATAAATACGGATGCTCACGATGCTCTTCAGATGAAAACATACATGCCCTTCGGAGTCGCCGCAGCTCGTCGGGGGTGGGCGTCGGCCGATGCGATTCCTAATACATACTCCCTAATCGATTTAGAACACTACCTGCAGTCGAAACATGTCACAAAATGACGCCGTAAACCTTGCCATAGTCCCTGATGAACGGTAGACTTGGTGGTTAAGATTCTCAAGAAAATCCATTATAGACTTCGTTGATGAATGTGATACAGTAGTAGTTGACTTATTTCGACAGGGCTTTTTTCGGTTGTACAGAGGATTAGACCATGCGAAACAAGGCTTTACAATTGTGGCGCCGTGGCATCGATCTTAGTGGATGACTGTCATAATTGTGTGTTGTAGCTGCAACGTGATGCACAAATATGCACTCATTTGTGCAATATGCAAATGCGTACATCAAGTTTCCAGAAACGTCATGGATCAATACGGTTGTAAGTATATGCAGTTAGGCCCACTTCCGTAACCACAAAATCATGGGATTTTGGCACAGTACTTGCTAATAGGGTAATTGTGTGCAGCTATGTTCTGTATGTTTTGGCGGTCAGCAGTAGACTGCTACGGATATGTAAGAATAGGGTTGGCTATGGAGGCAGGCCCATCCCCATAGTTGACAGCGCATATGGGCGTCCGGTACAGGCCCCGGTTGGACAGGCCTGGCAAGTGTGAAGGGATTACAGGAGTCAACATGTTTCGTAACAAGGCATCAACGTACGCTGTCCTGGCCGTTCTCGAGATTGCCAAGCGTCGGGCCACCGGTTCCACTTCCGGGATTCAGGCCGGTGAGATCGCGGGCGTCTACGGACTTCCGACCGCCTATGCCGCCAAGGTGATGAGCCAACTCGCACGTTCCCGTATTCTGCGGTCCGATCGGGGTCCGCGCGGCGGTTTCCAGTTGGTCCGTGAGGCCAAAGATATTACGATGCTCGAGGTAATCGAGGCGGTCAATGGTATCATCGACGGACGTCAGGACGCCGAGCAGAGCGGAGCGCCTGAGGACATCCAGAAGGGTTTGTCGGATGTTTTCGGGACCTCAACCGATCGCGTTCGCGAGGTTCTTGGTGGTTGGACGATCGGCAAGTTCGTCACGACGTATTGCAAGAACGGCGCGCCCGCTGCGTAGCCGCTGAACGATGGGGCTCGACTGCATCCCGAACCGAGGGCGATTCGGAGACGGGCGTTCTTTTCCGGGCTCGTTGAACGATCGCCGCAGTTCGGTTAGTCTTCGCCCGGCAGGGCTGGAGTGTCCGTCAGGACGCTCCAGCCCTGTGTCCTTTTTACTGCGAGCATCCCATTGCCATCGAGGAGGATGTCGAAGCAGAGTCCTGGGGGGCTCGAGAATGGGGTACCGCGGGTGGGTGGAGGGAATCCATCGAGGTGCCGGCCATTACCATCCGCGGATATAGCCCGAAAGAACCACGAAAGAAACCAGGAAGATCAGTTCGGCCATCTTGCCGGCGGCCAGCATGCTCCGGCGAGTCTGTCCGCCTCCCCTCCGGGCGATGATGACGCTGCTGACAAACGTTAGCCCCAGGACCGTCAGCGCGATGATCGTGCCTAGGATCAGGTTGCCGCTTCGGCTGCAATACACCGCCGTCAGGCTCAACGGAAGCAGGAAGTTCACCATGACCAATCCGGGGCTGACGGCCTTCGACAGCCCCATCGCCGCCGGGTGTGAGCGGGGGGCGACGCGTCCCAGAAGGGCCGCCAGCAGGATGGCCCACCGGCCCCACAACGGAGCCAACAGCAGCGGGCGATAGATCAACTGCGGGTAGGCGAAGTTGAGGTGTCTGCGCCAATCGCTCGGCCACCACCAGTCTCCGGTCCGCACCGCACTGATAAGCACGAGTTGGACAATCAGCGCCAGCAGAAGAGCCATGATGGCCGTCAGCGTCGGCGGTGTCGGAACGTCGTGCTCCGGTTCGCGAGCATGACGCGGACCGGTCAAAGCATCGACGACCGTGGTCAGTCCGACGAAAAGGCAGTATCCGGTGAAGATGACATCCACCGCCAGGACGCCCACGGCCGGGACCAGCCGGAGGCTCGTCACTTCCTCGCCGTACAGTCGCCACAGTCCGCGAAACACCCCGACCCACAGCAGCCCGATGCCCAACCCGATGGGAAGGAACCAGTAGCTGGCGCGTCGCCAGAAGGCGGCGTCGCCCCGTGGGGGGTCGCCCATGGGCAGCATGAACTGCATTGCCGGGATCAGCGAGAGGACGGACAGTCCTCGCTGCGCATTGTTCTCGGGTGGCGGACAGAAGCCTTCATTGGGAAAGTCGGCCATGGCAATTCACTCCACGAGACTTGCTGACAGCCGACCCGTCCTGCCCCGGGCCCCAAGCAGCCGGTTCCGTTGCCGCCGCGCGCCTCAGCCCTTCTTGCTTCGGGCGTCGGCGACGGCCTTGAGAAAGGCCGCGGCATTGGCCGACAGGGTCTTGTAGTCCTTCTCGGCCACGGCCTTCTTGGCCACCATGGCGCCGCCAACGCCGACGCAGATGGCCCCGGCCTTGATGAAATCGCCGGCGTTCTGAAGTGACACGCCGCCCGTGGGCGTCAGCCGCACCTGTGGCAGCGGGCCGCGGATGTCCTGGAAGAACTCCGGACCCAACTTGGTCGCGGGGAACACCTTCACGACGTCCGCACCGGCCTGCCAGGCTCGAAGGATCTCCGTGGGGGTGAACGCCCCGGGCACGACGGCCTTGCCGTACCGCCGGCACAGCTCGATCGTCGGGATGTCCAGGATGGGCGAGATCACGAATTCTGCCCCCGCCAGAATGGCCGCCCGAGCCGTCTCCGAGTCCAGCACCGTCCCGACGCCCAGGACGCACTTGCCGGCAAAGGCCTTGCTGGCCTTGCCGATCACCTCCAGGGCGTTGGGGGTCGTCATCGTCACCTCGATGCAGGTCAACCCGCCGGCGTTCAGGGCGCCGACCACGTCGATCAACTGCTCGCTGGAGTCCGCGCGGATGACGGCCACCACGCCGGTCCGCTCCATTTCTGCCACTGTGTTCTGTGCTGTCTGCATTTGGACTACCTTCATAATAAGGGCGGGCGAAGCTGTCGCCCGTCCGGAACGGCTGTGATTCTAAAGCTTGTTCGGAGGATAACAAGGGGTAGCGAGACCTGTCTGAACGGCCTGGGAGCCATGTCCGGCAGTGAAGCGGTGGCAACGCTTCGATCCCGGCCGCTCTTCGAGTGATGACCCGCCGACCGCCCCAGCATATCATAGGGTGATGGCCTCGTCGTTCGACAACGAGCAGCAACGCATTGAGTCTCTGCGCGATCGGATCCGCCGCTTTCCCAAGACGCCCGGCGTGTACCTCATGAAGGACGCTCAGGGTGTGGTGCTCTACGTCGGGAAGGCCAAAGACCTCCGTTCGCGCGTGGGCAGCTACTTCCAGGATTCGGCGGACCTGCTGAGCACGCGCGGGCCGGAGATCGCGCGAATGGTCACCCTGGTTGCCGACATCGACTTCCTCGACTGCGACACCGAGGTGGATGCGCTGCTTCAGGAAAACCGTCTGATCAAGGACATCCAGCCGCCGTTCAACGAACGCCTTCGGGACGACAAGAGCTTTCCCTATCTGGAAATCACTATCCGTGAGGATTTTCCCGGTGTCTACGTGACCCGTAAGCCCAGTCCGAAGGGCAGCAAACTGTACGGTCCGTTCGTGGCCGTCGCGGGTCTGCGCGAGGCGGTCAACGGCCTTCAGAAGGTCTTTCGGTTTCGCACCTGCGGCCTGGAGATTCACGCCGACGACACCAAGCGGCGGTTCTTCCGGCCCTGCCTGTTACACTCGATCCGTCGCTGCACGGCCCCCTGCGCCGATCGGATCAGCCAAGAGGACTATCGCAAGGACATCGAGCGGCTCAAGAAGTTCCTGGGCAGCAAGCGGTCGGTGGTCCTGCGGCAGATGCAGAAGGAGATGGAACAGGCGGCCGCGGAGTTGCGGTTCGAGGAGGCTGCCGCCCTGCGCGACCGGATCAAGGCGATTGAATCGCTTTCACTGTCCGGCGACGTCGATTCGCACGTCCAGCCCGAGGTCTTCTTCGTCGATCCCTCCCGGGGTATCGAAAAGTTGCAGGACCTTCTGGAGCTGTCCTTCCGGCCGCGGATCGTCGAGGCGATCGACATCGCCAACCTCCAGGGCGGTGAGTCGTGCGGCTCGCTGGTCTGCTTCATCGACGGGATTCCCTTCAAAAACGGCTATCGGCGCTTCCGCATCAAGACCGTCGAAGGTCAGGACGACTACGCCATGATCCGAGAGGTGATCCTGCGTCGATACCGGCATGCCGCCGAGGGCGAGGAGCTTTATCCCGATGTCATCCTCATCGATGGCGGGTTGGGCCAGCTTCACGCGGCGCTCTCGGCGTTCGACGAGATGGACATCAAGCCGCCCATGGTGATCTCGCTGGCCAAACGCGAGGAAGAGGTCCACATTCAGGCTCGCAGCCTGCCCGTCCGCCTTCCGCGGAACAACGAGGCGCTGCGGCTGCTCCAATCCATTCGAGACGAAGCCCATCGCTTCGCCCAGCACTACCATCACATCCTGCGACGCAAGGCAACCTTCGAAGAAGACCTGCGGCAGAAAGGGCGCAAACCCTCGGGGGCCGAAGAGTCGACGGAAGAGCCACCGATCGAGGCGGACGAGGACGCCCCGGGCCCGGCCGACACCGAGGATTGAGCCCCTCTGCAAGGCAAGAAGGGGGCCGCTGCCTTCGATCTAGGTTGACCGATGGTTCCCTGGCGCCTCCGGGGCCTACGGCGTCTTCGCTCGCGTGGTCGGTTTGGGCTGGGTCGTCGGACGGCTGGTAGTGGCCTTGACGATGGTGAAGTCCGCGTCGGTCAAGACGGGGTTCAGCTTCATGTCGGCAAAGAGGTACATCGCGTCGAGCATGTCGGGCTTCGCCCAGCAGTACGAGCCGGCCGGAATCTGGAGCACAGGGTCGATGTACAGGTCGACCTTGCAGTGCGGAAAGTCCGGCTGCGGCGGGTTGACGATCTGGATGTGGTGGACGATCTGATTCGAGACGTCCAGCTTGACGATTCCCTTGTATTCGATGAACGGGCCTCCGTACTTGCGGGCCAGGATGATCTTCTTCATGGCGCGTTCGAGCATCCGCTCGGGCCCGAAGTCGACGATCGGGTTCTTCGCCTTGTGGAGGCTGATGCTCCAACTGGGCGGTACGCTCAGCACCGACGGGGGCAGCCCGAACAAGCCGTGCCGGGCCAGCACCTGAAGCTGATTCTTGTTCTTGCCCTCGACATAGGTGCTCTCCAGGTACTCGCTCGTCTCATCCGGCAGGTCGAACTTGATGCTCAACGGGGTCCGTCGCCACTTCACGTGAATTCGCTCGACGGGTTGAAGCACCGGCACGATGCCCAGACGCTCCTGACGATAGAAGGTGGTGGAGAGCGACTGGATCGCCCGGCATCGGTCGAGACACGATTCGAGGTAGGCCACCGCATCTTTGCGAATCTGGTCGGCCGTTTGGTCGAAGTCCACACCCTTCTGGGTCGAGGGCCGCGTGCTTGAGACCTTGGCCGGCTGTGCGCAGCCGACGAGCATGAGCCCCAGCAGGCCGGCCGAGACCAGTGACGCGTTTCGCAGATACATCATTATCATGAACCTCCGAGTTCCTTCAGTCGATCCTTCGCCTGTCTGAGCAGGGGGCTGTCCGGGTAGAGCCGAATCGCCACATGCAGAACACTCTGAGCCTTATCGGATTTCTTGAGCTGGGCGCATGCGTCAGCGGCCAGCAATGCCATTTCCATCCCGCAGGGATTCGGCGGAAACGGTGTGCCGCCTGCAGATTGGATACGTCCGGTGGTCGGGTCGATCCGGTAGAGCCTTGGCAACCTGGCCGGGTCAACGCCCAGCGTGATGACATCCACGGGGTCGTTGGTCCTGGCGCCCTCGACCACCACTAGAGGGAAGCCTTCGAGCAGCCGGATCACATCCTGATACCGCTTTTGTCGGCTCAGTAGCGTCGCCCGCATGAGCGTACTATGCCCGCGAAGTCTTTCCTCGGGGTATTCAGACTCCCACAAATCGAGTTGATCGGCCGCGTCGGCATATTCTTTTCGGCGGATGTAGTCTTCGGCGGCTCGGGCCCGGCTGCCGACCTGGATGTTGCGTTTCTGCGGGTCGCCGGATGTGCCTGCCTGCTCGTAGGCCTGCTGGGCCATTCGATACCGCCCCGTGTGGAGGAACACGTCGCCCAACCCGATCCTCGCCTGCCGGATGGCGGGGCTGCGCGTCCGATCGCCGTATTGCTGCACCACCCGGTTGAAGACCTTCTCGGCAGCGGCGTTGTCGCCGAGACCCTCAAGCAGGGCGCGTCCGGCCAGGGCGGCCGCCGTCGCCTTGAGCATCACATCGTCGCTTCCGGTTTCGACGGCCTGGAACCATTCGACCGCCCGTTTGGCCTGGTCGGCCTCACCGACGAGCAGCTTGTAGATTTCAGGCAGGATCTCGATGACCGCCTGAGGTTTAAGGTCCTTGGTTCGGTTGATCAGGGCGTCGACGACGGCCAGACATCCCCGCTGATTCCCCGTGCGGCGAAGCAATTCCATCGCCACCAGCAGGTCGTCGCCCGGAAGCTCGGCAAAGCGGTAGTTGCCCACGATTCGGGCATGTGCTTCGACGGGATCCAGCTTGGGCTCGATGGTCCGGTTCCAGTCGCGGTTGATCGCAAGGCGATTTCGCAGGGTCTGCGGTCGGCCGCCGTAGCGGAGCGTCAGTGTGACCGGCCGTATCCCGGGCGTGAGATAGACGTGTTCGACCGATTCGCGCTCTGCCGTCTGCCCGTCGCCGAAGTCCCACTCGTACTTGGGATCGCTGAGGGTTCGATCGTTGACCCTGGCGGTAAAGACGTATCGGAATGTGTAGCGATTCTGGAAGAAGGTCTCAAACGGCCCCTCGACCGTGAAATCGGCCTGCACCCTCGATCCATAGCGATCCAGATCCGAGCAGACGGCGAGCGGCAGGGGGGCAAAGGCGGTCGGTGGGATCGGAACGACATTGGGCGTCCCGGGCGGCTGCCAGGCGGCCACGGCCCGCCCCTCGGCTCCGACGGCCACATGGAGGTAGGTCAGCTTGTGGAGCCCGCGCTTCAGCTCGGCCTTGCCGGTGTAACGGACCTCGGCCACCGCCTGATGGGTCCCCGGCCATTGAACGACCATCTGATCGTCCACCAGCAGGAACGAGGCGTCCTTGCTGCTCGTGCAGAAGGTGTAGGACCCCGCCTTGTCGCAGTTCAGCCATCCGGTGTACTTGTGACAATAGTTCACCGGTACACCGAAGGGGTTATGACCCAGGAAGATCTGAGGCACGAAGGTCCGGCCTTCCAGCGGGCCGGCCTTTTCAAAGGCCTGTTGGGTGAGGCTCAGGGTGGCGAGCTGCCCGCCGCGATACGTCCAGCCTTCGAGCAGTACACCCCGCTCCGGCCGCCACGTGTCCGGTGCGGCATCGGGTTGTGGATTGCCGTAGT
Organism: uncultured Planctomycetales bacterium; assembly: GCA_964446835.1. Taxonomy (GTDB): domain Bacteria; phylum Planctomycetota; class Phycisphaerae; order UBA1845; family JAFGLZ01; genus CAYUQT01. The sequence goes on from CAYUQT010000061.1 coordinate 20,014, forward strand.
AGATGTAGTAGCGGTTTTGCTGACCCGACACGGCGAAGCAGACCTTCGTTCGATCGTCGGGGCCGGATTGCATGACGAAGGATTTGACGGGTTGGCCCGAGGCCGTGGCGACGCGAATGCCCGAGCCGTCGGGTTTGACGACCCCGTGGGTCAGCAGTTCGGCCCAGGCGGCGTCGGACCCGGCCAAGCCTGTGGGCGGGGCGCCTACGATCACCAGTCGTCGCCAAGGCCAGCGGGTGTCCCACCAGGGCGATCCGTCGGCCAGGACGGTGTGGCCGACCAGGGCGAGTAGTCCTGCCGTAATGAAACATCGGAAGAGCCTGGATGAGGCGATCGAATAGTGGTGTGCCATAAGTGCTAGTATAGCGTCGGGTGGTTCCGTGGGTATTCTACGATCAGGTGGTGCCCCTTCGGGAGGGCCCGCGATCGCAGAAACTCATGTGCCTCCCGACGGAGAGACGCTCCATCTCTCCAACCATCATCGCCGCCTGCCAAACAGCGCCAACCCACCAAGACTCACCAGGATCGCGCTCGCCGGTTCCGGGATGATCAACATGAAGCCATGGGTGCTGCCGCTGCCGTCCACGTAGCTTCCGACGACCGTGTTGCCCGAGACGCCGCAGGCCTGTGTGCTGATTGCCCCCGGGAAGTTCAGTGTGGTCCAGTTCGAGCCGTTGTAGAAGAATCCGTGCGAGTCGTACGAACCGACGATGTTCTTCCCCTCGATGCCGTTAGCCTGTGTGCTCGACGCCCCAGGAAAGTCCAGGGTGGTCCAGGTTGTGCCGTTGTAGAGGCAGCCGTGTGAGTCGTACGACCCGACAATGTTGTTGCCGGAGATGCCCTTGAGCTGTGTGCTGGATGCCCCAGGATAGTCCAGCGAGGTCCATGTGCTGCCGTCGTAGAGAAGTCCGTGAAATCCGCTCGCAGCGAAGCCCCAGCAGCCGACGATGTTGTTGCCGGACATCCCGAAGGCCCGTGTGGCGATTGAACCCATGTAGGCCAGCTTCGTCCAACTCGTTCCAGTCCAGATGAATCCGCAGTCGGGACCATAGCCTTCGCTCCAGCCGACGATGTTGCCATCGGAGATGTCCGAAGCGAAGGTGTTCAGAAGTGGACACTGAGGCCAAGTCAGCGTCGTCCACGCCGTCCCGTCATAGACGAAGCCTTCGTAGTAACGTCCCAGGCTGTCCCGGAATGCCCCGACGATCTTGTTGCCCTCTACTCCGTAGGCGTATGTGCCTGTGGAATTGGGGCAGTCCAGGCTGGTCCAAGTCCATGCCGCGTAAAGGGGTTCGGCAGCATAGCCCATGACGAGGGCGCACACTGCTGCGCAGAGCGCCAGCCTGACCATGACGATCTCCTTCTATAGCCAACACGCGTGGCGTTTGATCTGTTGATTACCGCGCCCCCCTAATTGCTAGGTCGCGGCTTTCGACGAAGTCAAGGAGTTTCCCCCTAAGCTTCATCAGCAATAGGTCAAAACCAACTCGCTGCCAAGCCGCTCGCGGGTTCGTCCTTGGCTGGACATAGTGATACTACTATAGTACTATCATCAGATGCCCAGGAAGATTCGAGAGCTGATTCGCGACCTGGAGAAAGCGGGGTTCGTTTGCCGCGGCGGCAAGGGCAGCCACCGGAACTTCAAGCACGCGCGAGGAGTCCGGATCACGATCAGCGGCAACCCGGGCGACGATGCAAAGCCTTATCAGGAACGCGATGTCCAAAGGGCCGTTCAGGACGTAATGCCATGAAACCAAGCGACCGGTATCTGAAGATTGTCGAGTGGTCGGACGAGGATCAGTGCTATGTGGGCACCTGTCCGGGTCTGATGCTCGGCGGCGTGCATGGGGATGACGAAGCGAAGGTCTATAAGGAACTCTGCCAGGCCGTGGACGAGTGGATTCGTATCTATGAGGAAGATGGCGACCCTTTGCCACCGGCCACCGCGGGCAAGGACTATTCGGGGAAGCTTGTGCTAAGGGTCGGGAAGGAACTCCACAAGGAACTGGCTATCGAGGCCTTGCGCAAGAGACAGAGCCTCAACTCGTACTTCGTCAGCCTGCTTCGAAATCGTCATGCCCGATTTTGGAAAGGCCGTACCTCGCGCGGCCAACATGGGGTCAACGGCCAACATGGGGTCAACTCTTGACTCATGACATTCTGGCCAACCCTTCCCTCGCATCCACTTCTTCGCCCGGATCGACACCGCCCTGAGAAGGGAATCCGAACACCCCACCCGACGCGCGATGACACCTATCATCCACGCCTGCCCCAACGTCATCACCAGTCGCCTTCCCCCTTCGTCTGAATCACGTTCATTCTGCACAACCGCTAAACCCACGCTGACCGCTTGCGTGTCCAAGTGTCAACGGACCTTCGCACTTTGGGCTTCGTCTGACGACGCGGGTACGATTCGGTTGGGGCTGGACGAGGGAGTGGATGCGACGGGGAGACCGGACGGGAAGTCATGAGTCAAGATCTGACCCCATACTGTCCATACTGTCGGTTGTTTGGCGGTCACATGAACTTGCGTCGTTTGAACGCTGCGACATCCTTTGGTGTCAGTTCGAACCACTCCCCGTTCTTACGCCGATCACTGAATCGGTTGTGCCAATAGCCCTCTATCCCAACTGGATCATCGGTCTTGATTTGGTGAACGACCTTCGCTTCATCGGGGAGCTGGATCGCGAGTTCACGTTCACGTCTGCCCACAGCGTTCGTTCGGCCGATCTTGTAGTAGCGACCAGACTTCAACAGGTAGACGTATCCGAACTCTGATTCTGCCTCAACGACGGCATCGCGTTGTTCGTTCGAGTCACGCCCGACCGACCGTGCGATCTCGGCGCCACAGATAGCCGCGACATCTGCGTAGCCACGTTCAATGCTGAACTCCCGAAGCCGAGTAGCGAGGGACTGCTTATCTCCGAAGCGGGCAAACGTGGTATGCCACGGGAACCCCGGCTCAGTTCTTGCCTTCAACTTGATTTCGTTGTCAACGGGGAAGCGGGCGATTTCGCGGGCCAACAACGCGAGGCTCTCAAGCAACTCATTGTCATCGCGTGGCCCCTGGAAGACGTTAGGCTCGAACCCGGCTTCAACGAGAGCATCGCCCCAGCGGGCCCAGAACTTCCCCATCCAATCCGAGGGCTTGATTCCGGTTTCCTTGGCAAATCGCGCGGTTCCCAGGGGCGTCCCCCCATTCTTCTTCGCGCTTCGCTTGATCTCCTCGATTATGTGATTCTTCGTGAACATGTTTCCTCAGAGGGGTCCAACGGTCCTTGGGCCGATCCGCCTAACATCCTAAGCCCGGTTCGCAGCGTCGTACAACACGTCAGGGAACGCGGGGGGCGGCTGGTTTCCAACTATTCCAACATCAATGCGTTGCGTCATGTGGCTGATTCCCTCATGGTACCCCATGCGGGTCCTTCTCAGAAGCGACGGAACGAAAACGGCGAGACTCACTTCTCAGATGTCAGAGGCTATCCGGTCTTGCTCGCTCGACGGAATGAGTTGGTGCTCTGGGCCGCTCTTTCCGGCCTTCTTTTTGACTTGATCTCTCGCTTCGCGGCGGCGTAAGCCACCTCCTCGATCTCGATCCGCTCTCGGATCACACGGCTCACCCACTCCTGGAGACCGGACGCACGGTGGAGGTGTGCCAGGAACCTCGCTCGTTCAGCAAGGTCTGCCGGAATCGAAAAGGATCCGGCCTTGCCACGTTGAACCTGAACGGGGGGGTGCCATGCGCGGTTGTCCTCGGCCTGGGACACCACAAGCTCGTCGATCTGGGCCTCAGATCGGTGGTTCCGTTTTGCGTTTCTCCTCGTGCTCATACGGGCCATCCTGTGATGATACGCACCACACCATGGGTTTTAATCTGGAAGATGATCTTCAGGGATCGTCCTGCCCACGTTCGACCGACGAGCTGAAAACGATCCTTGAACTGCTTGTTCCGCCGCACCAGAAAGTCGCCGAAGAAGCACTCGACGGCCTCTTCGAACGTGACCCCGTGGGCAGCCAACTTGTCGCCCTCGAAGTCGTACTCGAAATCCCTTGGGTGAGAGCGATTCGAATCTGCCCAGGCTTGGCCTCTGAATCATGTTCATTGCGCGCTGCCGTTGAACCCAAGTTGACCGCTTGCGGGTCCAAGTGTCAATGGACCTTCGCACTCGGGGCTTCGTGTGATGACGCGGGTTCGACTCGGTTGGGGCCGGACGAGGGTGTGGATGCGACGGGGAGACTGGACAGGAAGTCATAAGTCAAGATCTGAACCCATACTGCCTGCCTTACGTTTCCAGACTCCGCCAATTGGGGTATCAAGTCTCTCTCCAGGATGCCGCGGAGGCTGCTTGATAGCGTTTTTTTGGAGTAGTAATATCGCGACACGAAAGAGCTGCGTCCCCTTAGGGTCTGAATTGAAAAACGCTCTTGCGGCGGCCATGAGAGTAGAATCCCCAATCCAGGATTCTATGGCAAGGAAGATCTCGCATCGAGAAAAATTTGTGAGCGGGGTTGACGATGGGGCGCAGCGGTGTTACCGTGCTGTCCTGCGGTTCGTGCCCAGGCCTTTACCTTCCATCCTCGAACTAACTGAAGGTGTATAAATGGGTCTGCCGATCTTAGAATCTAGCAGAAGCGTACAGAAGAAAGACAGGCTGCTGGACGTCGAAGCAGTAGCCGTCGAGCGGATCGGAGGTGGAAAAAGCGCATATAGGGAGGGCGGAGGATGGTTCGCCCGATGGCCAAGTTGGGTTCTTGTTGCCCATAGGCCGACAAAAGAGAAATGTGAATGGAACATGGGTACTGCGGAGAAGCACATACTTACTGAGGCACTAAGAGAGTTCTGGGGCCTGAAGCGTACCGTTGCAAGGCATCAGGTATCTGGAGCTTCGCGCAGAAATGGGTTGAGATCTCTTACAAGCTTCTGTCTAGAAAACGGGCTTATCAGTGAAGGCGAAGGCCGGGAGCTTATGTCACAGATAATCGTCGATGAGATCGCCGAAGCTCTAAGCCAGCGTTTTGGCCATTCCATCCGCCGTAGTTCATCAGCTACTCGGAGTTCAGCACTACGGGAGGTTCTCGGCCAATGAGTGAGTCGCCTGAACCGAGTTCCAATCTGGCAGAAGCTAATCCACAGACCCAAGAAAATGATGCGGGCGTAAATCGGTTCACGCCTAAAAACTCGGACGTAGCCGATACTATTCGTAGCATCATGCGGTTGCCGCCTGAAGTCCAAACGATCATCAGTTCTATTTCACATGTTGGACCGATGGCCCAGGACGATAGCCTAAAGACGGCAATATCAAAAGTCGTCACGCCTCAGCACGTTTCGCAGTTTTTGGAAATCCAAAAAGATGAGGTTAGCAATAGCTATAGGTCTTCGAGGGATTCTAAGATTCTACTGGTTGTCATTCTCCTCATCATATTGATATTCGTCTTGGTTCTAGTGCGCCTGCTCCTAAATCAAGCGGGCGCAGTCACGCAAATCTTGACTGGCTTAGCTTCCTTCCTCGGCGGCGGTGGCTTCGGTTATGTATTTGGACACTCAAAGGGATATAAGGATGCCAAGTCGGAATAGTGTTGTTTGTTCAACAATGCGGTCCCTCCCATACGGGGGCAATACCGGTTCAACTCTTGACTCGTGACATTCTGGCCAGCCCTTCCGTCGCATCCACTTCTTCGCCCGGATCGACACCGCCCTGAGAAGGGAATCCGAACACCCCACCCGGCGCGCGATGACACCTGTCATGCACGCCTGCCCCAACGTCATCACCAGTCGCCCTCCCCCTTTTCACACAGGGACAGATGGAAAACCTTCACATAAGGAGGCTGACATTGTCATCTCGCAAACCAGAGTCAACGAACCCAGACCATCGCCCCCGCACCCCACAACCTGAGCCCGACCGCATCGGCGGCCACGTCCCCGTCTGTCGCTTCAAACAGTGCCGTGTCGCGCAAGCGACCAGACCCAGCCCGACCTCCGGCGGTTGCATCCCCTCCGCCCACCCCAAGACGTGTGACACGGGACAAAGTGAGACATTGGGCAATACGCACGATCTTACGAACCCTGAAGAACCCCATTCCCAGCCCCATGTCACACCGGAAACCTGTGACATAACGGGACAAAGTGAGACATCCGCCGACATGTCGGATCGCAATCACATCACGCAAGCTCAGGTGGTCGCCGAACCGCGATCGCCCAAACCCCATGGCCCGATCCCCGTCACACCCGATGCGTATGAAAAATGCGTCGAAAGTGTGACATTCGCCGACAGACAGGATCGCAATCCTGAGGAGCCCCGACCGGGCATGACATCGCATCCACCATGCCCGATACCCTATCCCCCGTCTCTGGCCCCCATCTTCTGGCAGACGGACGCCGGCGACGAGCATCTGGGCTCGCTCGGTTGGCGGTTTGGGTCAGGTGGATATCGGTTCGCGGCCTCAGTGGCTGCCTGGATTTCCCGCGCACTGTGTACGAAACACACGTGCCGAACGGGGCATTAGCTGAAACAGGCATGCTCCCCATCGTGGGGATAGCGCCCCGCGCGGGCCACCTTGTAGGTCTCGTGCTTGCCCTGGATGGCGATGTCCTTCGTCCTGGCCAGCAGGGCGGCCACCTCGGCCTGTGACATCGGCTTGAACGACCTGGCCGCCTTGAGCGCCCGCGTCAGGGCCTCCATGGATTCGCACCCGGTGGTCAGCACGGACACCGGCAGCGTCCAGACGTATCGCCAGCACTCTTCGGAGGTCACGACGCCGCTCTTGGGCAGTTCGCCGAAGGCCAGCGTCTTCATGGCAATGATGCCCATGTTCCGCTTGACCAGTTCCGGCAGGACGAGCTTCTCGAAGCTGCGGAAGTGGTGATCGAACGGGTTCAGCGGCATCTGGGCGGTGTCCCACTCGATATCGTGCTTCAGCATCTCCAGATGGGTTCGGGGATTGCCATGTCCCGTGAAACCGATGAATCGCGTCTTGCCCTCCTTGCGGGCCTGAAGGACGGCCTCGATCTGGCCGCCCGCAGCGAACACCTTCTCCGGATCGCCCGGCATGAGCTCATGGACCTGCCAGAGATCAATGTGATCGGTCTTGAGCCGGCGGAGGCTGTCCTCAAGGTGTTTCAGGGCCTCGGCCTTCGTACGAGCGGCGCTCTTGGTCATCAGGAAGGCCTTGTCGCGCCGGCTGCCCTTGAGGGCCGTGCCCATCCACTCCTCGGAGTGGCCGTTGTTGTACTTCCACGCGTTGTCGAAGAAGTTCACGCCGGCGTCCATGGCCGTGTGGACAAGGCGGATGCCCTCGGCCTCGTCCTTAAAACCCATGTGACAGCCGCCCAGGCACAGGATCGAGACCTTCTGGCCGGTCTTGCCGAGCGGGCGCATGGGCATCTCGCCCTCGTCGGCGGAGGCCAGGGCGGTCTCGGTGAGGATCGTCGGCGCCAAACCCGCCACCAGGGCGGTCTGGCCGGCCGTTCGAAGGAACTCGCGTCGTGTCTGATTGTTGGTATCCATGTGACAGACTCCAGGAGGAATGGGACATAGCCCACTGTTGCGTTGGATGCCTCGCCTGCGTCCGGGCTTCTGCCCGAGCAACAGGCCCCTCATCGCTCCGGACGGAACCCAGAGGGTGGCCTTATGGTACAGTTCGGGCTTGCCGGTTGAAACTCCGCGTCGCGGCATGAGGTTCTGGGGCGGACATCGCACCATTGTTCGAGGCCTGTATAATCGGACACATTCTGACTGGGAGCGAGGCCGGGGGCGGGGACGATGGCGTGTGCGAGACCGGTCGCACATCGACGATTCCTCTATGAGTGAGTGAGGCTCATGAATCACGAGTTGCTGGAGGAATTGATGGCGATGAAGCAACGTGACATGGACACGCGCTCGCGTCTCGTTCAGGAGGGGCGGCTTTACGACGGCTATGCCGACGAGATGCAGGAGGTACATCGGGACCACGCACGCCGGCTGAACGAACTCACCCGTCGGTATGGCTGGCCGACCGTTCCCCAGGTCGGCATCGAGGGTTGCCGTGCGGCGTGGCTGATCGCCCAACATTCCAACTGTACCCCTGACTTGCAGCGGAAGTTCCTGGCGCTTCTCACCGAGGCCGCGGCCAATGGAAAGGTGCCCAGGCTCCAGATCGCCTTTCTCACCGATCGGATTCGATTCAACGAGAACAGGCCGCAGGTGTACGGCACGGTGTTGGACTGGGACGAGACCGGCCGGCTTTCGTGCGAGGTCGAGGACCCCGCCCATCTCGATGCCAGACGAATAGACATTGGGCTGCCCGCCACACGAGACGACGACCTGTCGGCGTATCAGAGAGAGGTCGAAGCAGAGGGGGGCCGGCCGCCGCAGGACGTTGCGGAAGCCAAGCGCAAACGGCTGGAATGGGCAAAGAGCGTCGGTTGGATCCGGGAGGCGTAGCCTTCCGCTGTGGCCGGCGTCCACAGATTCGCCCCAACCGCTCTCAAGGAGAAGGAGGCCCTGCGACAAACTCGTACACGGCGATGTCGAGATGGCGCAGGGTTGAGATCTGACCCTGGTAGGGCCCCTGCGGCGTGCGTGACGTCTTCAAGATGTTGCCCTCTCCGTCATAGCACCTGGTCTCGTAGCCACTGGGGGACGGTTTGATCCACGGGGCCGGATCGCATTCGAACGAGACGGGCCGGTCCGCCGCCTCGTTCATGATGAGCATCAGGGCCCTGTCGGGCAGGACGTAGGCGGTTACCCGCGCGTTGCACTCTTTGGACAGGATGCCGTTACCGATGAACGTCCCGTCCGCAAAGTAGGTGACGAACTGCTTGCGCAGTTTCGCGCACTGCTTCAGCGCCCGGCTCAGGTCCGGGTGGTTCCCGATCCGGTCGGAGCCGTTGATGGAGCCGGGCCTGGTCGGCAAGACGTTGAGGTACAGGCTGTCCATGAAGCCCCGCTTGGCCTCCAGCGCCGATCGATCGATATTGATGTTTCGTCGGGGGGCGGGGAAGACACTGGTCAGGGCCTGCCAATCGCCATAGCCGCCCCAGTTCCAGGTGTAGTCGAGGTGGTCGGCGTCGAGTTCGATGTTGAACAGCTCCTCGCCCGAGAAGGTGGATTGCGGATCGCGCTTCTTGGCCATCGCTCGGATCTGCGAGGTGAGGCTGTGAAGGTTGGGCGTCTGGTTGGTGGCCAGGTACTGATCCCAGGAGATCGATGGGATGCCAATGTCGATGTAGTGCTTGCACGAGGCCAGAACCTCGGCCTGCCAGGTCTTGTTAGCGATGTCCACCTGGGCACACGCGAAGGCGCCGGCGTATGGGGGGTTCCAGATCGGGATGAATTCCGTGTGATACGTCCACCCACCGGTCTCCGGGACGTTCAGGCCGTACTTCGCCGCGGTCGATCGCCCCGCCTGCAAGACGCTGATGAAGGGTGCGACATTCACGCCGATGGCCTTGCAGTCGGCCACCGCCTTGACGAGTTCCTGTTCGGTTCCGAGATGGGGATATGGAGCCGGAATGGGCAACTGGAAGCCCCTGTGAGTGGACCAGAGGACCATCTCGTCCAGTCCGTGTTCCTTGGCCTCCCTGGCGAGCGAGACCAGGTCGCTGAACTTCCAGACGGCGTCATTCGGATCCTCCGGGCAGTTCTGGCACATCCAGACGGTGCGATAGCCCAGGCCCTTTCGGACGTGATCCGGCACCGGGTACTCGCGTTTCATGTGTTGTCTGGCCCACTCGCGGAAGGGTTCGATGCCCTTTGCCCAGCCGTATTTGTGGGGCGTCAGCACGAACTCGCCGCTCTGCCATCGGGTCTTCGGGGGTACTGTAGCCGCATGGACGCACATCAGTCGGAGCTTACCGGTGATTTCCGAAAGGTGGGTTATCACGGAGATGTGCGGATCCCAACCCCATCGTTTCGGGAAGAGGCTGAAGCCGCCGTTGAGTCCGCCGAGGTCCATCCATCGCATGACCATCGGACTGAAACATCCGCCGGACTCGAACTTGGCGACGTTCGGCGGCGTGAGGTACATGATGTCAACGCCGGTGGGCCGGAGTTCCCGGAAGAGTGCCCGGCCGCACCCGCCGGTCTTGAAGAGGGTGTGGTCTGCGCCTGCCGTCGGCAGCAGTCCGAACAGATCGGGGAAGACCACTTGTCTGACGGCCAGGTCGGATGCGTTATCGACCTCGCACGACAAGATCACCGACCTGCCGTCGGGGGCGGCCTTCATGTGCACTGTCGCACGCACATCGCCCGGCAGATCGAATGCCCTGCTGGCGCCCATGTGTGGCCACGAGATGGTCACCTGTTGGTCGGTTACATCGATCCTGGCATCCCTGGAGTATCGGGAGGCCAGCCGGAGCGGCTCGAACCTCTTCATGGGATAGGCCAGGTCGATGATGCCGGCTTGATCGGCCGTCGTGTCGAGCAGTGTTCCCGGACCGGGATAGGTCAGGCCGACGATGCTGCCGGAGGATCGATCGATCCGGATCGCCAGGCCGTTCAGCGTGACCTGGAGGGTATCTCCCTGGCCGCCCGATTCGGCATCGGCGGAGGCGGCGAAGAGGGTCAGGCTCAGGAGCGGAGCGATGAGGGATACCGCGGATGTGTCCTTGAGGTGCCTCATGGGTTTCCTTTCGTCGTCGGGAACGCGGAAAGACCAGCTCTGAGACGCATGGGAGGGCAATGTGTTGCGTCTCGATCATTCGGTGTTCCGACCTGATTGGCTTCATGGTATCGACAAGAGACACCAGGGCCAACGGGTGGTTGGGACTATCGTGTGGGCACTGTCCGAACAGGCCAGATCAGTGTCAGACCGCCTCTCTGGTCTGCCTGCGGCGGACGTGCGTGATGCCATGGAGCTATTGCTCTTTCGTTTCTGTGTTGGTCGGGGGACTCCCCCGGTACCCGTTGTGTCCTGTGGGGTTTGGGAAGAAGGTCTCGGCGTTGTGGCATCCAACTGCTGGGACGACCGTATGTCGGTCCGACGGGCACTCGGCAGAGGCGTCCCTGGCGGTGTCGGTAATGCTTCATATCACTCTTTCGCCATCTTTTGCCCATGGTCGATCGGTTCGAGGCTGATCCTGGTGGACTGGGGATGGAACCAGAGGTCGAACCATGACGTGTGAAACGACTGCGGAACCTTCAGGCCACACCCAGGGGAATCGTCTACGGTTCGAAAAGAGCCCCTATCTCTTGCAGCATGCCGGAAACCCGGTCGACTGGTATCCATGGGGGCCCGAGGCGTTCGAGAAGGCGGCTCGCGAGGACAAGCCGGTCTTTCTCTCGGTGGGATACTCCACGTGTCACTGGTGCCACGTGATGGAGTCGGAGTCGTTTGAGGACGCCGAGGTTGCTCGGCTGCTGAATCGCGTTTTCGTGTGTGTGAAGGTCGATCGCGAGGAGCGGCCGGACATCGACGGCGTTTACATGTCGGTGTGTCAGGCGGTCACGGGTGGCGGCGGTTGGCCCTTGACGATCATTATGACGCCCCAGAAGAAACCCTTCTTTGCCGACACGTACATTCCCAAGCAGGCGCGATTCGGTCGCATCGGGCTGATGGAGTTGGTTCCGCGGATCGAGTCGCTCTGGAAGGCGCGTCGGGCGGATGTGCTCGAGTCGGCGGATCAGATCGCCACTGCCGTCAGAGGCGATCGGGTCGCATCTGTGACCACCGATCCGATCGGCCGGTCGGATCTGGACTCGGCGGCGCGTCAACTGGCCTTGAGCTTCGATCATCGGCATGGGGGCTTCGGTTCGGCCCCGAAGTTTCCGATGCCGCATCATCTGCTGTTTCTGCTTCGATACGCGCAGCGAACGGATGCGGCGTTTCCACTGGAGATGGTTCGCCGGACGCTCGATCGGATGCGTCTGGGGGGCATCTACGACCATTTGGGTTTCGGGTTCCACCGTTACTCGGTCGACGAGCGATGGATGGTGCCGCATTTCGAGAAGATGCTGTACGACCAGGCGCTGTTGGCACTGGCCTACACCGAGGCATACCAGGCCCTCGGCGATCGGGGCTATCGAAAGACCGCCGAGGAGATTCTGAGCTATGTCCTGAGGGACATGGTGGACAGTCGAGGCGGCTTTCACTCGGCCGAGGATGCCGACTCGGATGGGCGGGAGGGCAAGTACTACCTGTGGACCGAAGAGGGGGTTCGCCGGTGCCTGGCCCCCGACGAGGCTGGACTGTTCCTGCGGGTGTGCAGTGTTCTGCCGGAGGGGAACTTCGTCGATCCGATTCAGGGGAGGTCTGAGGGCGAGAACGTTTTGCATCTGAGCAAGCCGTTGTCGGAATGGGCGGCTGAACTGGGCATTTCCGAACAGGAAGTGGCGGATCGGTTTGAAGCGGCGCGGTCGAAGCTGCTGGCGAGTCGTTGTCTTCGCAGGCGGCCTGACAAGGACGACAAAGTCCTGACCGACTGGAACGGGCTCATGATCGCCGCACTCGCCCGCGCCGCTGTTGTGTTTGAGGATGAGACATGGGCCGAATCGGCGCGAGGGGCGGCCGACTTTGTCCTTGAGACCCTGCGGACGCCGGAGGGTCGCCTGCTCCATCGCTATCGTGCGGGGGAGGCAGGTCTACAGGCCCATCTGGAGGACTACGCCTTTCTGATCTGGGGCCTGATCGAGTTGTATCAAGTGGGTTTCGAGGCCCGTTATCTGAACACCGCCCTGGAATTGCAGGAGATGCTGACGCGGCATCACTGGGACGATCAGGTCGGAGGGTTCTTCCAGACGGCCAACGACGCCGAGGAACTGCTGGTTCGGCCGAAGGAGGTCTACGATGGGGCGGTGCCGTCGGGCAATTCCGTGGCGGCCATGAACCTCCTGCGTTTGGCGAGGATGACGGGCGATGTGGCACTGGAGGCTCATGGGCAGCGGTTGCTTGAGGCCTTTGCCGATCGGGTGCGGGAGGCTCCGGCGGCTCACACGTTTCTGATGCTGGCCGTGGATTATGCCGTGGGGCCTTCCTGCGATGTGGTGATCGTGGGGGATTCGCGGAGCGAGGACACGCGGATGCTGCTATCGACCGCTCGCCTCCAGCGATTGCCTCGGATGGACCTGCTGCTGAAGGACACGTGCCCCGGTGCGGTGTCCGTTGGCAGGGAGGTTTTGACCGGTCACATGGCCAGCGCCGACGGTCGAGCTACCGCTTACGTGTGTTCAGATCGGGGTTGTGCACCACCGACGACCGATCCGAGTCGGATGGTTGAATTGCTTCAGGGCGTCTCGTGCGGGCATGGGGTTGGTTGACCGATCACCTTGCGATGCTCAGGACACGGCAGCCAGGATGCCCAGGATGTCTTCGGGCGTAACCTTGTGGGGGTTGGCCTTGAGCGATCCGGAAGGCATCGATTCGGCGACGATGGCGGGAAAGTCGCCGGGCGACAGGTTGGCGTGGGCGAAGGTCGTAGGCAGGTTCAGTCGGACGAGCAACCGGGCGGCGACATCGGCCGCATCGGCACGAACGATCTCACTGATCCGTTGGTACTTGTCGGGGCTGGCCGGTCGATTCAGCCGCATGACGTGCGGCAAAAGGATGGCGCACACCTCGCCGTGAGGGAGGTGAGAACGGACGCCCAGGGGGTGGGCCATGCCGTGGACGGCCCCCAGTCGGGCGCTTGCGAAGGCCATGCCGGCCAGGAGACTGCCGTATGAGAGGGCTTCCCGGGCTTCCATGTTGTCGCCTCGATCGAAGGCTGCTACGAGGTTGGCGCTGATCAGCCGGATTGCCTGAAGGGCCAGGGCGTCGGTCAACGACGATGCGTGGATCGACCAGTAGGCCTCGATGGCCTGTGTGAGGGCATCCATGCCGCATCGAGCGGTGGTTTGTGGCGGCAGTGAGGCCGCCAGTTCGGGGTCCACGATGGCCACGGCGGGCAGCAGCCCATCGCCGCGAATGCTCTGCTTGAGGGGGCCGGCCGGGTCGGTCAGGACGCTGTTGAACGTGACTTCGGCACCCGAGCCGGCGGTGGTCGGCACGGCGATGACAGGGGCGCCGCGGTCGGGCATCGGTTTGCCCGCAAAGAAGGCTGCGCAGGGTTCGTCGACGCAGGCCAATCCGCCGATGGCCTTGGCGACGTCCAGGGCACTGCCGCCACCGATCCCGACGACGACATCGCACCCTTGTCGGCGGAACAGCTCGCGGCCGGCGTCCACGGATTGGATCGTCGGCTCCGGTTCCACGCGATCGAAGGGGACCGCGCGGCATCCGGCATCGCTCAGGGCGGCCTGTGTCCTCTGGATGACGCCGGATCGGCGCATGGCGTGTTTTCCGGTGACGATCAGGGCCGATTGTCCCAGATTCTTGACGGAGGCGGCCAGCTCGCGGAAGGCGCCTCGTCCCGTGATGATTCTGCCCGCGGTGGAGAAGACTGCCGCCATGGTGTCGGGTACCTCAGGGGGTTGCCGTGTACACACCGGATGATGGGCCCTTTCGGCGTGGCCGCTGGGGCGGCCCCATCGAGGGCTTGCACGCATCGTGGCGCCATCATATCGTAGCAGCGTTCGCGGACAATACAGGCGGATCCGGGCCGGGCGGACACGTGGTGGGCGAGTGGTTCGCCTCTCGGACGTCATGCCGGGTGCGCCTGATCGGAGAGTCTGGAATGCGCAATGTGTTGATCGCGGGTTGGTGTGTGGTGTTCGCCGCCGCAGGTCTGGTGTGGGCGGCCGAGGGCAAGAAGGAGGGCAAGAAGAAGGATCCGTGCGAGGGCAAGCCTTGTGCCCAGAACTGCCCGACCAAGGGCAAGTTCAGCAAGAAGGAAGGCTGGGAGAAGCTCTTCGACGGCAAGACGCTCAAGGGCTGGAAGGCCCGCAAGGCCGGTCATATGAGCTGGAAGGCCGAGAAGGGGTTGTTGATCAATGACGTGAAACCGGGCGGGCACGGGGTCGACCTGGTGACCGAAAAGACGTTCGACGATTTCGAGCTGCACATCGAGTTCAAGGTGAACAAGGGCGGCAACAGCGGCGTGTATCTCCGCGGGCGCTATGAGATTCAGGTGCTCGATAGCTGTGGAAAGACACCCACGATGGAGACCTGCGGCTCGATCTACAGCCAGAAGATCGCCTCGAAGGAGGCCTCGAAGCCGGTCGGCGAGTGGAACTGCTATGACGCGAAGCTCGAAGGCAAGACCGTGACCGTCTATCTCAACGGCGAGCTGATCATCGACAAGCACGTCCTGACCGCACCGACCGGCGGGGCGCTCGACGACAAGGTCAACGAGCCGGGTCCGCTCATGCTTCAGGGCGATCACACGGCCGTGACGTATCGCAACATTCAGATCCGACCGCTCAAGAAGTAGCGTTTGGCCGTCGGGTACTTACAGGAAACAGCAAAGCCCGAAGCCTGCGGATCGCGGGTTTCGGGCTTCTGTCATAGGGAGCCGGCTTTTCTGGGACGCCGGGAGGTGCGGGCATGCGAGGGTTCCGGTGGGTGGCCATCGTCCTGATGGGGATGGGTTCCGTCGGTCATGCGGGATTGAAGGATGTTCGCGACTTCGGGGCCAAGGGTGACGGCAAGGCCGACGACACGGAGGCCTTTGCCCGGGCCGTTCAAGGCGGCGGTGATGTCTACGTGTCGACCGGGGAATACCTGGTTCGCCGTATCGATCTGCCGGAGGGGATGTATCTGCACGGGGCCGGGGTGGGCAGCACGATTCTGCTGGCCGCCGGCGACGGCACGATTGCGGTGGGACATCGCTGTCGGATATCGAATGTGCGCCTCACGGGGCAGGAGAAGAGTGAGGGCAAGGCCGCCTCGCCTCAAACCAAGGCCTTGATCAGCGGTGTGTGGAGGGACAGTCGTCCTGTCGAGGGCGTGACGCTGGACCACCTCTGGATTGACGACTATCGGTTCACGGGCATCTACGCCGACCACGCCCGGGACTGGCGGATCACGGAATGTGATTTTCGAAGGCTGAACTACGCCGTGCTGCTGGTCTTTTCCCATCGCATTCGCGTTTCGGGGTGCCGGGTGGTCGAGACCGTCGAGCACGGCATTCAATTCTGGGGCAACTGGCGGTTTGAGGTGATGGACAGCGGCGACGTGACGATCACCGACAATTACGTCAAAGACGGAGGTGGGGGCGCGATCTGGGGCACGGGCGCCCGGCGTGTGGTTGTGGCGAACAATGTGGTCGACGGGGCCAGGGATGTCGGCATCGATCTGGAGTGGTGCGAGGACGCGACCATCACGGGCAACACCGTTCGCAACTGCGAGAATGCGGGCATCTCGCTGTTCTTTGCGTGCCGGCGTGTGTCGATTTCGGGCAACACGGTCATCAACGATCGGCCGATCGCCGACCCGACGTCGGGCTGGTGGGTGTGCGCGGGCATCTGGCTGACGAATCCGAACCGGGGGGCATTCAAGGGCGATTTCGGTCACCGCGACGTGACCATCGTGGGCAACACGATCTTCTGTGCCGAGGGGCGCCGGCGGGCCATGTGGATTGGCGGCGAGAGCGAGAACATCACGGTCGCGAACAACACGATTCGGGGCGGTTCGATCTGGCGGGGCGAGCCGCCGGTGCCCGATCCTGTCCCGGCCCGTCCGACGACTACGCAGGGTGTTCGGGGCCCATAGGAGGACCGGTCTCTGAAGCCCTGGGTTTGGGCCTCAGAGACCGGTTGACGTCAGGTCGTCCTTATAGCATCTCACTTGCGGGCGAGCGTATCAGTCTTCCCAATCGATGGTCATGGGGCTGCAAGAATAGGAGCGGCTGCTGTAGTAGGTGTAGGTCGGCGTGCTCCAGTAGACACTGCGAACCGAACGGCTGGTCGTACAGACGCCGTCGTCATCATCGTCATCGTCGAAGTCGACGGTCGGCATCGAGCTGCTCCGGTAGGAGACCTCGCGGTAGCTCGAATACGACGGTTCGTAGGATACGGAACTGTAAGACCAGTAGCTCGGTCCTGAGACGTAGGAGTAAGAGGTCGATTCGATGCCGTCGCTGATGTAGATGAAGGTGCCGGCCTGTGCCGAGGCCACACCGAATCCGACCACCACCGCCGCCAGGATACCACCGAGAACCACTCTATTTGCCGATCTCATCGCCATTCTCCTTGTATTCTTGTGACCTTTCACGACTTATTCCTTCGTAAATCACTACAGTATGAGAGACACAGGGGACAGGAGGGGGGTTAGTCGGCTGGGTCAAAAAATGTGTCGGGTCGAAAGGGGGGCTTTGGGGGGCATCGGCGATCGGACTTTCGTCAGCGTGACCTTTGGTCTAGAATTCCGACGGCGTCGGTCAATGGCTCGGGCGATTGATCACCTTCTGCACAGGCATATCACGCTGAGGAGGCCTATCATGCGGCAATCCGGACAGAGTCGGCGTACATTTGTTCGTCGAGGGCTTGTGTCGGGGGCGGCGGCGGGCTGGGCCCTTTCGCGTCTGTCGGCCGCAAGCTATGCCCGGGTCATCGGCGCGAACGACCGCATCAACCTCGGATTGATCGGCTGCGGCGGGCGTGGCCGGTACATCATGGAACACATGGTCAAGAAAAGCGGCGTCAACGCCGGGCTGACGGCTGTGTGCGACGTGTGGAAGCATCGTCTGGAGACCTATCCGGCAGAGGCCGAGAAGCTGTTCGGCGCCAAACCGAAGGCCTATGCCGACTACCGCAAGTTGCTCGAAGATGCCGACGTGGATGCGGTGGTTATCGGCACGCCCGACCATCAGCACATGGGACAGACCATCGACAGCGTTCAGGCGGGCAAGCACGTGTATGTGGAGAAGCCCATCGCTGCCGTCATGAACGAGATGGCCGATCTGAACCGATGCTACGATGTGGTGAAGAACTCGAAGAGGGTGGTTCAAAACGGCACGCAGGGTGTCAGTGGTCCGGCCGCACCGGCGCTGAAGCAGTTCATCGCCGACCGCAAGCTGGGCAAGCTGTTTCGCATCGAGTCGAGCGAATCGCTGGTGGTGCCATACTGGGTGAACTACAAGGGGCCGCAGACGGAGGCCGAGACCGATTGGAAGGCGTGGCTCTACAATCGGAAGGACCGTCCTTTCGACGCCCACCTTCATGCGTGCTGGATGGGCTATCACGAGATCACCAGCGGTGCGATCGGCGGCTGGATGAGCCATTTCATCAACATGGTTCATTATGTGACGGGCTGCGAGTTGCCGGTTCAGGCGATGGCATGGGGCGGCAAGTACGCCTCCAGTAACGACGCACGATGCGACGCTCCGGATCAGGTGACGGTCATGCTCGATTACGCCGAGGGCTTCTGCACCCAGTTCACCAGCCATTTCGGGAACACCCGAGATTCGGAGGGCACCGTCTTCTTCTTTGAGAAGGGCATTGTCCGATGCGGTTTCGGTCACTACATCGTCAATCCGGCGTACTCGAGCGAAGGCGTGGACGATTCGATGAAGCCGAAGAAGCTGCTTGATGTCGATCCGCAGTATCCGGGGCCCGATCACGTGAAGAACTGGTGTGAGTGCATTCGCGGGGGCGGTCGCCCGAATGCAGACATGGAGTTCGGCTACAAGCACGGCGTGGCGGTGATCATGGGCGATGCCGCCTATTGCCTCGGCCGGAAGGTTGCGTTCGACAAGGCGAGCAGAGAGATCAAACCGGTCGCCTGATCCGCGGATAAAGGGCTCGACGAGGTTCCATTTCTTTCCGCGCGTCCCAAGGTCTTGCGGGGCCGAGGGTGTTCTTCTTTCCGGAAAGGGGATATCCCGGGAGGGCGTGATGATCGCCAGTTTGGGTATTCTGCTGAGTGTGTCCGGGGCGATCGTGCCGGCCGGCCAAACCCAGGCCATCGAAGTGCCGGTGACGTTGCCTTCGTGGTCTTGTCCCGACGGATGGACCACCGTCCGCTTCCGCTTGGGGGGCGGGGTTGCGCCTCATCAGATTTGGGGAACGGGGAAGGTGTCGAGCCGATCGTACTTCGACGAGTGGCTGCCGGCATTGTTCGAGCGGACGCTGGTCCTGGAGGAGTTGGATCTGCAGGGGGAGACCCTGTCGTGGATCTTTACGGGTCCCCAGGGTGGCTTCACCGTTGGTCTGAAGGCCGGTGCGGTGACGTTGACGCAGAAGTTCTGGGATTCGTTCGGATTTCACTCGATCACGGGTCCCAAGTCGCTAACGCGCCATCCTGAGAAGGCCTGGCAGGAGTCCTCTGCCGCGTACACGGGCAGGCTTGGCGGGGTTACCGTTTCTCTGGACCATTGCCACAGTCTGGTCGTGCGGCTCAACGGCCAGGTGGTGCTGCGCCAGGAGTGTGAAACGGACATTCAGCGACATCAGCTTCGTCTTTCCGGCGATACGGCGAAGGTGACGGGGAGTGTGTTGAGCCCGCCGCCGGCTCAGACGAGCGTTCGGATCGATACGGGCAAGCGGCATCAGACGATGGTGGGATTCGGTGGCATTGCCATACCGACCGCCTATGCCGAGTTGTCTCCCGCCGGCCGGCGACAGTGGTGGCAGATGGTGTGTGAGTACAACCTCCTGATTCAGCGGGAGTATCCCATGGGGGTTCGTCTGGACGAAGGCATGACGAACTGGGACCGGTTGGACGATGCGACGCCGCACTACTACGGCGACAACTTCCCCAACGGCGAGGTAAGCAACTGGGGGTACCTCAAGATGGTCCGCCGTCTGGGCGGCAAGGTATTCTTCGAATTCTGGGGATTACCGTTGTGGGCACGTCAAGACTGGACCGACGAGCAGGGCAAGGTTCACAAGGGTGTGGCGAATCCGGCGGTGTATGCCCGGGCGATGGTCAGTTACTGCAAGACCTCCATGACTCGGGTCGGTGCGCCTCCGGATATCGTCGGGGTGCAGAACGAAATCCGCCAGCCCCCCGCGATCTGGCACGCGATGACCCTGTCGCTGCGGCAGGGGCTGGATGAGGCCGGCTTCACCAGTGTGCGGATTCACATGAGCGACAGTACGACCCTGAAGGAGGGGCTTTCGTTTGCCGGGGCGTTCAAGGCCTCGCCGGCGGCATGGGCGAAGATCGATTATGCCGCGGCTCACATGTACGACTATCAGCGGTGTTTCACCGAGCCCGATCGCTTTGATGAGTTGCTGAAGGAGTGGCACGGACTAACGGCCGACAAGCCGTTTCTGTCGACGGAGCTCTGCGTTAACGACAACCGCTATCAGCGGGCGACGTACCACGTGGCGCTCAGCATGGGACAGTTGTATCACAAGAATCTGACGCTTACCGACGCGGCGGCCATCTGCTACTGCTGGTCACTCTTGAACGTCGTCCAACCCAGCTATGGGGCGACCCGGTCGTTGTGCGTACCGGATGCGTCGATCGGGTACCGGCCGGTGGCATCCAGTCACCAGCTCCGAGTATTCGGTGCCTATAGCCGCCGCGTTCGAGAGGGGATGGTGCGCGTGGAGGCGGCCAGTGCGCACCCGGATGTGTTGGCGACGGCGTTCGTTGGTGCGAACGAAACGGCTACTGTGATTATCCTGAACCGCTCGCCGAGGTCGCAGGAGGTCCGCGTCGAGGGGCTGGGCATCTCGCTGAGGGATGCCGAGTTGGCGGATCCGTATCACGCGAACGAGACCGTAGCGAGACCAAAACCGGATTCGGTGGGAGAGAATGCAGCGGTCGTGCCACCGGGCGCCATCGTTACGTTGTCCAATGTGCCGCTGGGAGTCCTGCCTTCAGATATGGCGATTCCTTGAGGCGTCCGGAGGGGTACTCAGGCGATCTCGGCGAGTTTGTGAATGTTGCTCACGAGTTGGTCCATCGTGGTTTGCCGGGAGAGCTCGATCGGCAGGAAGACGCCATGGCTGTGATCACTGCTGAGGATGAGCATGCGATCGTGGACCACCGAAAAGCCCTCGGCCTGCGGCTGATGACCGACGACGAACAGATCGGCGTCGAGCATCTGGCTTAGCCGATCGATCGAGGCGGCCGAATGTCGGCGGCCCCAGATAAGCCTTGCCGCGTGGCCGTCGGCGAGGTCTTCGCGGTTGGGCACTCGCTCCAGAATGGTCGGGTCAAATCCATCGATTTCGCGATCTGCCGGTAGCGAGTGGGACAGGAAGATGCGATTGGCGGTTCTGGCGGCCAGGGGGAACGATTCGATAAATGTCGCGATCGCTTCCATGACGCGTGGGGCATCCTGACCGTAGCAGCTCTTGAGGCCGTCCAGGAAGCCGGCGATCACACCCCTTCCGCCTTTGAGGACCTCGCGTCCAAGCACTTGGCAGACCTCATGGTTGGATTGAAGGAAGAAGACCTGGTCGGGGAACTCGCATTTCCATCGGGCCGCATCGAGGAGCAGTTCGTGTGAGGTGTCCGCAGCATGGAGGCCTTCGACCTCGCTGTGGATCAATTCTTGAAGGAGCACGAAGCGGGCCGGCGATGTACTGAGGGCGCAATACCGGACGATGCGCTCGAAGTTGCGTCGGTGTCCATGCATGTCACCGGTGGCCACCAGTTGCCCATAGGCCGGGAATCGGATCAGTGAGCCATGACGCAGCGGGTCCTCAAGGTTCAGACCGGCGGCCTCGCGAAAGGTCTCGATGGCCGGATTGGGATCAGCCGGTGTGCTCACGAGGATCCCGCCAATGTCGACGACTCGTTGGTGTCCGATGTCTCGCGGGGTGCCGGGCAGACCTCCGCGGGGTTATCAAGGCGCAGGCGTTCCAGCGAGGCGATGAGTTCATCCATGTTCGCCGGTCGATCGCAGGTTCGTTCCTGGCAGGCTCGCATGACCAGATCGCTGAGGCTTTGCGGGACGGCGGGGTTGAGTTCGATCGGTGTGGGGGGGCCGGACCAATGGAGCAATCCGCTGCCCTCGGCGGGCCAGAGTCTGCCGCCGCGCAGGGGGACGGGCGTGGGCAATCCGTGTCCCGTGAGGGCCCAATACATCGTGGCGCCCAGGCCGAAAACATCTGTCTGTTCCGTCAGCGGGTCGAGTCGGACCTGCTCGGGGGCCAGAAAGTCCGGGGTGCCCTGGACACGCTGCTTGGGCGTACCGGTCGGGCAGGCCTGTCCGAAGTCGATGATCTTCACCGAGCCGATTGCGTCGAGCATGATGTTTCGGGGTTTGAGGTCGGTGTGCACGAGGTCCATGGCGTGGAGGGCCTTCAGGCCCCGGGCGATTTCGACGAAGACCTGGACGGCCTCATGAGGGCTTCCCGGGCGTTTTCGTTCAAGGGTCCAACCGCGGACCATCTCCATGACAAGCATCAGTTCCCGGGTGATCGTTCCTTCGCAGGTGCGACGCAACGCATAGCATCGTCGCAGGTTTGCGTGATCGAACCGCCTCGCGATTTCATACTCGTGTTCTGTTTGAATGAGGTACTTGTCGTCTTCGGCAGAACGACGAATGACCCGCTTGATGGCGACGATCTGGCCGTCCGTCAGGTCCCTGGCCTCAAAGATATGTGAGCCGGCTCCTCGACCCAGATGCTGAAGGATCGTATAACCGGGGACAAAACCCGCCAATCAGACTTCCTCCGCTCTAGGGAACGCTCAGGGAGTCCGCAAGTTCACATGGTCGGCGTGCACTGTCGCATTCGACCCACCATGTCTGATTGTAGATGGCGGCTCCGAGGACTGTCAACGTAAGGCCGTTCAACGCCCGCCGATATCGTCACGCTTTCGGTCAGCACGAGACCATCGGAATGCCCAGAAGTCCGCAGAATTCGCTCAGGGATTCGCGTGCGTCGCCATAGCCGATCATCCAGTGATGGCCCAGTCCTTCCCGGGCGACAGCTTCGAGGTGGCGTTGGGCCCCTCCCTCGATCACGACCTTGGTGGGGTTACCTGCGAACACCATCCCGGTGGAGATGGCATGACCGGTGGCCACGCCCAGGCGATAGGTGCCTCGTCGGCCGACGAGGTTGACGAGGGTTACGGGGCCGGGCTTTCCGCAGAACAGGACACAGGCACCTTCGTGCATCAGGCGGACATGGGCCAGCTCGATATCGTCGGGACAGGCGGCGAGGCTCATGCTTCCTGCCCCGCAATGGGAGTAGACGATCGACTGCTCCTTCAAGTCGACACCGAGCGAATCGGTGTTGTGGACCGGTCCGTCCGTCAGGCGAGATAGGATGAGCATGGCCACGGTGGAATTCATGTCGCCCTCACAGCCGATGAGGATGTCCTCGTCGGCCAGGAGCGAGGCGGCCACGCAGAACTGCCCCATGAACGACGGGTAGCACTCGACGGCCATGCCGCTGAGTCCGTCCTGGCGGGCGAGTCGGCGCAGCGTCAGATAGGCTCGCATGGACTGGACCTTCTCTGTCTCGGTTACCGAGATGCGTTTGACGTGTCCCAGCCGTTCTCGCCAGGTGCCGAGGGCGTCAGTTTCCGACACCTGCGTCATCGCCTTGGAGACCGCGTCAAGTCCGTAGTGGATGGTTCGGGGGCCGAGAAGGCCTTTGAGTTCGAGTTCGTCGAAGGTGACCTCGGTCATGCCGCCGATGCGATAGCCCAGCAGCCCCATCCGGGCCTTGCGAAGCTCGGCAGCGACGTTGGCGGCCGCGACGTAGCCGGAGACCTGTCGAAGGGTGGACGCGTCGTCCATCGGGCCGTAGACGAAGCGGTAGCGTCTGCCCAGTTCCTTGAGCACGTAGCACAACTGCTGGCATCCGCACATGCTGCCGGTATTCATGCCGGGCAGCGCCCACGTGACGATCGGGACGTTGGATTCTTCGAGGAGGTCGAGCACGAGGGGGTCGGCGCTCCAGGTGGCGGCCGCCAGGACGATCACGGGGACGCGCTGTTCATAGAAGAGCCGGCCTACGGCCACGGCGCTGACGGGGTCTTCGACGAAGCTCTGGGCCCCCACGACGTCGAAGCCGGCGGCCTGAAGGGCCTTGACGCCTTCCGAGAAGATTCGCGGCGCGTGTTCGCCGCCCTCTTCCAAGGGGTGGCGGATCACGACGAAACCGACTTTGGGTTTGCCTTTCATCCCAGTGCCACTCCGATCTGCAGATGGCGGCCGAGCCCTGCCGACGTTGTGCATGGCAGCCGCGCCACAGTGCTCGGGTTCCGGCCGAACTTATACACTCGCTGCCCGGCAGCCCTCGCGGAAGAGTGCGACGTATTCCCGTTCTTGTTCGAGTGTCATCAGCGACGGGACGGGCAGACTGACGCCGTGGGCCAGGAATTCGTCGGTCTTTGGCAGGGTCCCTCGCCCGTACTGGCGGACCAGCGGGGCGTTGCTCGGGTGCGTCCAGGGCCATCCATCCGCGGCGTTGCTGCGGCGTTCGACCAGGGCCTTGACGTTGTAGTACACGTGGAGCCCGTAATTGGGCATGTAGGCGCAGGTCAATCCGCGCTGGCTGCACTCGCAGGCGACGCGTTCGGCGATGGCTGGCGTCTCAAAACGGGCGATGATGAACGGTCCCGAATCACCTTTGGGATCGGCGACGCGGCGCCAGCGGATGCCGCGGATATCCTTGAGGGCTTCACGGATGCGGTATTTGCTGGACCGCATGGCCGTGACGATGGTGTCCAGCTTGGGCAACTGTGCCCGGACGACCGCCGCCCCGATCTCGCTCATTCGAGCCCCGGCGCCCCATAGGGCGTGGTTGCTGTCCTGAACGGGCATTCCTCCGACCCAGGGCACCCCCAGGTCGTGGGCGGCATTGGCTCGCAGGAAGAGTGTTTCGTCGTCGGTGACGATGATGCCGCCCTCACCGGCAGTAATGTTCTTGTTCATCTGGAAGCTGAAGACGGCCATATCGCCGAAGGTGCCGACCTTCTGGCCGTTCAGGGTGGCTCCGTTGGCTTGGGCACAGTCTTCCAGGACGCGGACACCGTGGCGTTTGGCGACGGCCATGATGGCCGGCATATCGCAGGGGACCCCGCACATGTGAATCGGCACGATCAACTTGCTTCGCGGGGTGATGCGGGCTTCAAGGTCGGCCGGGTCCATCGTGAAGCTGTCGTCGCATTCGACCAGTACGGGTATGGCACCCGCCCGGACGATCGCGCTGACCGTCGCGACCCAGAAGAACCCGGGGACCAGAACTTCCTGTCCCGGACCGATGCCCAATGCCGCCATGGACGAGTAGAGTCCGTTGGTGCAACTGGCGACGGCCTGGGCGTGTTTGCGACCGAGTCGCGCGGCGAATTCGCGTTCGAGCGAGTCGGCTTCCGCCAGGAAGTTAGCACCGTAGTATCGGAAGGGGGACCGCTGGCGGATCACGCGGAGGACGGCCTCTTCCTCTTCGATGCCATAGTAGTGAACACCGGGAAACTCACGTGGAAACTTGGCTTTCTGGCTCACGGGTCCTCTCCAAAGGCGGGGGTCGCAACGGATGGGGATTCGCCCCGGCTCTACATCACGGCCTCTCGCCACGACTCGATCATCATTTTGACACCCGACCACGGCGTGTCGGGGAACAGCGAATCCACCGGTTCGAGAATGAATCCGTCGGGGCCGAGGGTTTCGATCGCCTCATGGACCTGTCGTCGGATGGTCTCGGGCGAGCCCTTGCCCAGCGTCAGGGGGGCGTTCACGCCGCCGGTCAGTGCGACCTTGCCCTTGAGGGCCGCCCGCGCGGCGACGGGGTTGGTGCCACCCATGACCGGATCGATCCAGTAGTGCAGGTCGACGCCCGCCTCGACGAGAGACGGCAGCAGCGGTTCGACTCCCGTCGTCATCACATAGCCGAATTTCGCCCCTGCCTGATGCACGCGGGCCACGTTGCGTTTCAGGTTCGGCAGCACATATTGCTTGAACAGGTCGGGAGACCAGAAGTCGGTGGTGCTGTACCAGCCGCGCTGGACAAAGAGGTCCACGCCGCCGATCTCGAGCATCAGATCGGTTCTCATGCGGTCGAAGGTGTCGACCAGGGCGACGATCTCGGCGAAGAGATCGGGCCGGAGCATGGCGAGCATGACGGCGTTCTCGGCCCCGCAGAGCCAGACCACCGCATCCATGCCGAACAGGCTCCACCCACAGACGAGGACGCCGCGGCTGTCGGCGAATTGGCGGACGAGCAGCATCTTCTGGCGATAGGCGTTCAATTGTTCGTTGGTCGGCGGCTGGAGAAGGTGTCGTACCTTGGCGATGTCCTCGGCGTCCAGCAGCGGCGGGCGGTGGGCCCTCGGGATGTTGAAGTCTTCGAAGAGCGGGGGGTAGGTGGGTTGGATGACCCAGCCGGCCCCGAGGTTTTCTCCTGTCTTTCTGACCTGGTGGAGCAGGATCCCGTCGGGGGTGCTGTATTCCCGGCAGGCCAGCGGATAGGGGCACGTGGGTGAGGCAGGCTCGGCGAAATCGCGAATCGTGACCTTCGGGTCAATGCTCCATGGCATCGAGACCTCGATCAGATCGTCGATTCCGAGACTCAGCCATGCCTCGACCCGCTTGAACTCGTGGGCGATGGTCCACGGCTCGGGCAGCGTGTGAATGTGCTCCAGTCGTCCCGTGTACCAGTGAGGCACCCTTTGGCCGTCGATGGTGAAGCTCAGTTCGGGTGGTGCGGAGAAGCCGAACACCCGGCAGACCAGTGGGACATGATCGGGCTTCTCCCGGTTGATGGCGGTCAAGAGTCGTTCGCGAGAATTCACGGCCGTCGGACCTCCAAGGGGTCTGTGCCGGACCTGCGATGCCGAAAGGGGCTCGCATCCGGCCAAGCGGCTAGACAGTATCAGTCGGAAGGGCGTTCCGCAATCTGGGGGCGTGCTCTTTTGTGAAGGCGACTCATTTCCGGGTCTCGGCACACACAGGCGGATTTCTCCGGTTGGTTGAACGGTTGTCGGCGGCTGCCTATTCTCATCGCGACACGGTTATGATGGCGACTCCGCGGGATGTGACCTCAACGCCGGTTGTGACCGGCTGTTCCTGCGAAATTGGGAGGACTGCGGTGGTACGACATCCGGAACGCATTATCTCGATGAGAAGGCGGCCTCTCCTCTTTGTGTTGTTGGTTTTGACGCCCCTCGTTGCAGCGGGCGAGACGAGCCGACCGGCAGGCCTTGTGGTCGCGCGTGATGGCCGGCCCGAGGCGACGATCGTCATCGCCAAGTCGCCGACGCTTTCGGCGGAGTTTGCGGCGACGGAGCTGGCGTACCACATCCGAAAGATCACGGGGGCGAGCCTTCCGATTGTTCCAGACGATGTTTCTGTCAAGGGACGGCAGATACTCGTCGGCGAGAGCAAGGCGGCACAGGCCATGGGACTGCGAAGCCGTGATTTCAAGTCGCAGGAGTACCTCATTCGCTTTCTTCCCGACGCACTCGTGTTGATCGGACGGGATCAGGAAGGCCGTGATGCTGCGGGAGAGACGAATCGGAGTTGGGTCGACCCTGCGTGGGGGCCCGGCCGGATCGGTCACGCGCTGCGGTTCGACGGTGCCAAGACCGTTGTGTCCGTGGCCGACAGCGGTTTCTCGGATGATGCCGGCTCGATGGAGGCTTGGGTGTGGCTGCCGGAGGAGAGTCCGTCTCGTGAGGGGACGATCCTTCGGCTGGATGGCGCGAATCCGTGGACGTATCACATCGTTCAGCGGGTGCCGGGGCGTCGGCAGATCATCTACCAGACGTATGACGGCAAGGAGGTCACAGCCGTGACGTCGGCAGAGCTGAGTGTGGGGTGGCACCATGTTCTGGCAACTCACGGCCTGTCGGATCATCGGATCGAGTTGTTCGTTGACGGCGCCACTGCGGGATCGGCAAAGTTCACGCAATCCACCTGTCGTGCTGCTACGCTTGGGATCGGTGGCATCGCACCAGGGCTGCACGGGGCGGCCGCGGTCGGGAATCCTTTCACGGGGTTCATCGATGAGGTTCGCATTTCGCGAGTGGTTCGCAAGCCGGAGCGGGATGCCTCGGGCGGTCCCTATGTGGCCGATGGGGAAACGACACTGCTGCTTCACTGTGACGAGGGGCAAGGTCGCGTTCGAGACAGCAGCGGAAATCCCGTGAGTTTGAACATGCCCGGATTTTTCGAGGAGAACGGCACGCTCTGGGCGGTGTACGACTTCCTTGAAAGGTGCTGCGGTGTTCGCTGGTACCTTCCGAGCGAGATCGGGATGGTGTGCCCGGAATCGAAGACCCTGCGGGTTCAGGGTGAAGAGGTTCGTCGCTTGCCGGCGATGAGCTATCGCTGGATCACGCCGACCGCCCTGTTCGTGCCGACGCCTTCGCAGCCCGTAAGTCTGACGGACAATACGCTCTGGAGGTTGCGGATTCGTCAGGGCGGCCAGCAATATCAGGCGAGTCACTCCTTCTATGGTTACTACGATCGGTTTCTCAAGGATCACCCGGAGTGGTTCGCCAAGGGGTATTCGGGCCAGCCTCCGCAGATGTGCTACACGCATCCCGGGTTCGTCGCGCAGGTCGTTCAGGATGCCCGTGATTACTTTGACGGCAAGGGGGCCAAGACCGGGGCACAGGCAATGGGAGACTTCTTCGCCTTGTGTCCGATGGACAACATGTCGTGGTGCAAGTGTCCGACGTGCCAGGCGGAGTTGAATCGGGCGGAGGAGAAGAATCCGCAATTCAACAACGGCAAGGCGAGCGACTATGTCTGGGGGTTTGTGAACAAGGTAGCCAGGGAGGTTCGCGCGACGCATCCCAAGAAGTACATCGCGGCGCTGGCGTATTCCGACTATGCCTACTATCCGACGCGGTTCAGACTCGAAGCCAATATTGCCGTGCAACTGTGCCTGCACGTTCGCAACTGGTGGTGCCCGTCGATGGAGGCGAACGATCTGAAGGTGCTCGACCAGTTCACGCGAGAGGCCAGGGAGGCGGGGCGCCCGGTGTACCTGTGGCTTTACTACTGCTTCCCGGCGCTTCAGGCGAAGTACGATCGGCACGGCACGTTTCCCGGGTTCTTCGCCCACACCGTGGTGCGTCAGATGAAGCGGTATCACGAGGTGGGCATCCGTGGCATCTTCATGGAGCATTCGAGCGAATTCGATCAGAGCCACCTGGGCGACGTTCCCGATATGTATGTGACCTGGAAGCTGGCCGACGATCCGACGCTGGACGGTGATGCGCTGATCGACGAGTTCTTCAAGCGATACTACGGTGCGGCGTCCGTGCCCATGCAGCGGCTGTATGTCCGTCTGGAGGAGACCTTCTCGAATCCGGCGACTTATCCCGAGGCGATTCGAAGGTCACCCGCCCATCAGCATCAGACAGAGGAACTCGCCTGGCGATATCTGGGCACACCGGATCGGATGAAGGAATTCGGCGGGCTGCTGGCGGAGGCTCGTCGGGCGGCTCGGACCGACGTAGAGCGCCGGCGGATCGAGATGTTTGCGCAGGGGGTTTGGGAGCCCATGCTGGCCGGGGCACGCCAGTACGCGGGCAAGTCGAAGTAGGGGCGGGGTGCCCGAAATGGAAGGCATCCGGCGAAGAGGTCCGTATCGAGGAACATGGACGATGCATGGCAACGTGCTGGGTAATCTTGTTCGGTCTGTGGTGGTCGTGGCATCGGCGGCGGCAGCACCGATCGATATCGGATCGCGCCTGGAGCCGATGGTAGACGATTGCCTGATCGAGTCCCTGAGCGGCGGTGCTCGCCGGGTGCTGCATCACCCCGTGCCCCAGGAGGTGTCGCTGCGGACAGATCAACCATGGGAAGGGAATTCCGTCTTCTGGGTGACGGTGTTTCGGGACGGTCCGCTCTATCGCATGTACTACTGTGCGGGGAACTGCCTCTATACGCGAGAGGGTACGAAGGAATCGAAACTGTCTTACTGCTACGCTGAGAGTCGAGACGGCATTCATTGGACGCGGCCGAAGCTGGGTTTGTTTGAACACAGCGGTTCGAAAGACAACAACATTGTCTGGGATGGGCCGGCGGCGTTGGGTTTCGCGCCGTTTCGAGACGAGAACCCGGCCTGTGCACCGGACGCCCGCTACAAGGCGATGGGCATGGTGAAGACCGGTCCGGGCTGGTCGGACCTGGGGATGGTTCCGTGCAAGTCGCCCGATGGCATCCATTGGTCGAAGATGACGGACAAGCCGGTGATTTCCAAGGGAACCTTCGACTCGCACAACTATGCCTTCTGGGACTCCGCTCGCGGCGAGTATCGCGAGTATCATCGCGACTACAACGGGTCTGCCCGCGATATCCGCACGTCGACCTCGAAGGATTTCATCACCTGGACCGAATCGAAGTTTCTGGAGTACGCACCCGGCCGCGTCAGTGAGCTGTACACGAGCCAGATCGAGCCGTACTACCGGGCTCCGCACCTGTTGGTAGGCTTTCCGACGCGTTACATCGATCGCGGTTGGACGAAGGCGACCGAGGCGTTGCCGCAGTTGGAGCATCGCCGCATCCGGGCCGTTTCGGGGGTGCGCGAGGGCTCGGCGCTCACCGACGGGATGTTCATGAGCGGCCGCGACGGGAGCCGCTTCCAGCTCTGGCCTGAATCGTTCCTGCGCCCGGGCCTTCGGACCGCCGACGGTTGGTTCTACGGCGACAATTATCAGAACCGGGGGCTCGTCGAGACGACGTCGCCGATTCCGGGGGCGCCCAATGAGATATCGATTTACGTCAATGAAGGGATCACGCAGAATCACCCGGCATGTCTTCGCCGCTACACGTTGCGCGTCGACGGGTTTGTTTCGGTGAACGCGCCGCTCAGCGGCGGCGAATTCGTGACGAAGGTGATTCGGTTTCAAGGCGGCCGCCTTCTGTTGAATTGTTCGACTTCGGCGGCTGGGAGCATTCGCATCGAGGTTCAGGACGAGGCGGGTCGGGCGATGCCGGGCTTCTCGCTGGCCGAGGCTCCGGAGATGTACGGTGACTCGTTGGAGCAACCGGCATTGTGGAAAGATGGTTCGAAACTGGAGTCACTGGCTGGCAGGGCCGTTCGGCTCCGATTCGTCCTGAAGGACGCCGATCTGTACGCGATTCGTTTTCAGTAATTGCCGCGCGGGGCCCACGCCGCTGAAGGGCCGGCTGGTTCGCAGGTGTCCTCCTCGCGGACAAGCCAGCCCTTATCTTTCGCTGAGGGGCCCGCTAGAATCCGGGTTCCTTCATGCCACAGGCAAGAATAGGAGGCTTGTTCATGGCGTCTTCCACAACTCCCCCGACGGCGGACTGGGTGATCGCGGTGACGATCCTGGCGGCAGTGATGGTGGGCGGCACCGCAATGGCAGCGGATGCCGACAAGAACGACCAGGGCATTCCATGGATTCACACCACCACCGATTGGGGCGTGCCGTTCGCCGATGCGGCCACGATGTTCTACGCGGGCATCGAGCAGCATCGCGTCTGGCTGGCACAGCAGGGGGTGGCGGCCGAGAAGATGGAGTACGCCGTCGGAACCGAGACCTCGCTGACAAAGGTCTTTCGTCCGAAGCTGTGGTTTCACGGTGCCATGACCGGCTCGGTTCGGATCGCGGCGGCTCGCGGCGAGTGCGAGGGATTTCAACTTGTGATCCTTCCGATTGCCGACGGCGAGCGCGGTCTGACGCACCTGTCGCCCGACGAGCGTCATCGAACCGGTCCGCTCGAGGCTAAGACGGTAAAGATCAGCGCCGTGACGGCTACCGATCTGAAGGGGCCCAACGGTGCGGTGATTCCGGCCGACGGCATCGAGATCAGCCGCGTCGGCTACATTCGGACGGTTCAGCCGCAATATCCGGTGATGAACATCGGCGAGTGGCCGGACCCCCTGCTGCCCATGGAGGCGTTCGAAGTATCCAATCCCTTCTGCCAGCCGATCTGGGTGGACGTGCGGGTGCCGCGTTCGGCGGCGCCGGGCGAGTATATGGGGCAGATTCGCGTGGAGGGCCCGCATGCGGTGACGATCAAGGTCGAGTTGACCGTGTGGCCGTTCACCATGCCGCTGATGCGATCGTTCATGACGATGGGCTGGGGACTGAGTGAATGGTTTGTGAAGGACGGCGTGGACCCCTTCAAGCGAAAGCTGAACGTGCTGCTCGACCACGGCCTGGCGCCGTGGGATGCTTGCCACCGGTTCTCGAAGAATCTCGAGGACCACGATCGCGTCTTCCGGTGGTTCCAGGAGTGGGGCGTTCGGTTCCAGTCGATGACAACGGACAAGCCGGATCCGGCCTACATCGAGCACCTGCGGAAACGCGACTGGTTGAAGCACTTCATCTGTGTGCCCGGCGACGAACCTCATGAGCGGGACTATCCGAAGTTCCGCGAGAAGGTGGCGGCGCTCAAGAAGCAGTTCCCCGGCCTGGCGATTGCGATGACGGAGGACCCTCAGCCGATCAACGAGAAGCTCTTCGATGTGTGGATTGCCGAGCCGTCGGCCATGCGGGACGAGTACGTCAAGGCCGCCATCGGGCGGAACGAACGCGTGTGGTGGTATTTGTGCCAGTTGCCGGTTCATGCGACTTATCCCGGTCCGATCTGGAGTTGTCCGGGTGTCGTGCTGGACCGTCCTGCGGTGGATCATCGCGTGACCTACTGGTTGGCGTTCCGATACGGGATCGAAGGGGTGGGCTATTGGGCGATCTCGGCATGGCCCAAGGGTTGGGAGGATTGGCCGGCGAAGCCCTGGCCGGTGAACCCGCTGAGTGAGTTTCCGTTCAGTGGCCAGCACAACGGCAACGGGTTCCTGTGCTATCCGTGGCAGGATCGCGTGCTGCCTTCAATTCGTCTGAAGGTACTTCGCGACGGCATGGACGACTACGAGTATCTGCTGATGCTCAAAGAACTCACCGAGACTCAGTCGACCCCGCGAGACAAGCAGCTTCTGGGGATTCCGGAGGCGGTTGCCGTAGGCCTGCGATACTTCAATAAGGATCCTAACGGCATTCTGTCGGTTCGACAGGAGATCGCGGCGCGCATCGCGGCCCTGATGAAGTAGGCGTGCATCGGCCGTCTCTCTTCAGGTCTGTCCTCGGGATCCATCGTCCGCGCTGGAGGCTGACTGCATGATGGCCATGAGGCGTCGGGAAGGGCTGTTCTGCGGGGGGCGGGCGATACGATATCGCCAGGGGTTCTGGGGTGTGTGCCTGCTGCTGGGGGCGGCTGGGCCTCTGTTGTCGGCCCCTTTGCAGTGGCAAGACAACGACCTGCCCCATGAGAAACGGCAGCACGTCCGCGACATCACCGCTGGTCGAGAGGTCTATCGGATCCGAATGGGTGGGACCGTAGACATGGACCACGCGATGACTCGCGATAGCAGGACATGGCATGTGGGTTGGCAGCCCAATGAGTCTCTGACGATTGAGAATACCGGCATCGTTCCGATCGAAAACGCAAAAGTAATCATCAACGATCGGGGCGATTGGTACACACCGGACAGTCTGCTTCGCGAGGCGACCGGATCGGCCCGGAGTGCCCAGGAGAAGGTCTATCTGATCTGGCAGTTCTCTCGCAGCAACCGGCACCACGATGATCCGATCTTCGGCACGCTGTTCTCCGCCGAGATGCATGATCCGGTCAAGATGCTCATGATCTACGGTGGGGGATTGTGCGACGACTCGGGCTCGTTCGGGTCGATGCTGTTCTCGGCCGCGGGCTTCAACAACCCGCAGCCGTTCGTGCGATGCCTTCACGGGCACATGATGTGCGAGGTGTTCGCGGAGAAGCGGTGGCAGTTCATGGATATCGACGAGGATGTGTTCTACCTCGATCGTGAGAATGAGCTGCCAGTCGGTGGTGATGATGTGGCCCGCGACCACGACCTGGCGATGCGGGAGTTCCACTATGGGCCGGTCTTCGAGGACTGGAGCAAGAATTACTCGGCTTCATCGCTCTTCGGTCGTGACGACGGTCGGGCGACGATTCTGGTCGGCGGCTATCGGCTTCGCGTGAACCTTCGCCCGCGTGAGCGCATGGAGTACCGCTGGGACAACATCGGCAAGTGGGCGAGAGAAGAACCGGGGCATCAGCGGCGATGGGTCGGCAATTCGAGGATTGTCTTCGAGCCTCCGCTCACTCAGATCGCGGGGACGGCCGAATCGGCTCAACACGTGACATGCACAACAGTCGGTGGCGAGCCCGCGTTGGCGGCGAACAATGCCGATGGTGAGGTGGTGTACCGCATGAGCAGCGGGTACACGTTCTGCGGGGGGCATGTGACGGCAAGCTTCGCCCTTCGCGGCCCGGCCGACCGCGCCGTCGTCGAGGCATGGGCGAAGGACAATCGAGGCAAGGGCCAGACGGGGCCTGTAAAGGTGTGGGAGGCCTCCGGCGGTGGCACGCGGCAGGCGGATGTCGAGATTGACCCGGCGGTCAGTCCGACCGCAGGTCCACCGAAGTACGAGTTCTGGGTGCGTGTCCGTCTATCTTCCGGTGGTGGAACAGGTGGCGCGGCCCTGACCCGTCTGGTGATTCAGGGCGACATCATGGCCTCGCCGCTGGCCCTGCCGAGGCTGCGGCTGGGCGACAATCGGGTGGTCTACACCGACGAAGCCAAGGACGATCGGAAGGTGCGAGTGGTCTATCGCTGGCGCGAGACGATTGCGACCACGCCGCTGCCGGCCCCGGCGCTGACCTATCCGCCCGACAAGCAGGCGATTCGCGACGACGTCGTCACCTATCGGTGGGAGCCGGTGGCCGGCGCGACAGCGTATCACCTCCAGGTGTGCCGCGACGAGCAGATGCGATGGCCCTATCGGCCTAGAGCATTTCACGATTGACTGTAGCGATACCCGCAATGTTGAAACCACCCT
>CAYUQT010000062.1:0-9756 GCA_964446835.1 uncultured Planctomycetales bacterium
CAGGGGGCCGTTGGTCATGGGCCTTCGGCTCTGCCACAGAGAATGGAGATCGGAGGCGACAGGATGTCGCGTCTACTGCGATTTCGGAGCGGAGCATCGGAAATCGGGAATGGGGTTTTGGAAATGCGATCCTGGATGTCGGCGAATGTCACACTTTCGACGCGAATTTCACGCGAAACGAGGGATGGGTGCCAGGGAGGAGAATGGCGGGTGACTGGATTCCGCCCGGCGTGAACGCCCTGGACAAGGGCAGGGGTGGGGCCGAAGATTTGGACTGGTGATGTTGCCATATGTCACACTTTTTCACATACTGTCACGCGTCCTGGGGTGTGACATATCGGCAAGACCGCGAACTGGATGGGGCGAGAGTGGCGTTGCGATCTGGTCTGTCGGCGCATGTCTCACTTTCGACGTGTTTTTCATACCTATCGGGAGACGATCCGAGGGGCGGGAGCCTGCGGGGGCTGAGGGTTAGGGGAGGATCGCGGTCTTGCATGTCCTCAGATGTCTCACTTTGTCCCATTGTGTCACACGTTTCCGGAACCATTGGGTTGGAGACATGGGTTAGAGAAAGATTGCGATCTGGCGCGTCCTTGAATGTCTCACTTTGTCCCATACTGTCACAGTTTTCGGGGGGCGAGGCTGGGGGATGGTTGGTCATGGGCCTTCGGCTTCGCCGTAGAGAATGAAGGGAGGACGCGACGGCACGTTGCGTCGAACGCGACAAGATTCCGCGTCTATTTTCATCTTCGGGGCGGGGACGAGGGGTTCGGGGGCTGGAGAGTCCGATTGACCTTGTTGTGCCTCCTGGTTGTCAGGGAGACCGTGGAGGTCGGACGCGGGGTAGACCGCTGGTCCGCCATCTTGATAAAGGGGGCGGTGGGGTGTGATGGGGCGAGAAGGTCGGGGCGGACTTCTGGGCGTTTGCCAAGGCCGGACGAGAACTGGCGGACTGGCACCGGAAGTACAACCGTGCGGATGACGCCTCCGGAGAGTCGAACGCCAATTCCGAGTTGGAGTGGCTCGCCCTCCCGATCTCAAGGCAAACGACGACGCACGAGTGACCCGACCCGATCAGGCCTGTGCGACCTGATGAAGGAGGTCCAGTTCCTTCTTGAGAGCGACGCGGCGCTGATCCTTGGGGAGTCTGCCGAGCGATTCGTCTTCGATGCAGAGATCGCCACGATAGCCGGCCTTGCGCAGGATGCCGGCCACCTTGCGGAAATCGATATCGCCCTCGTTGATCGGACAACAGTACTGGCCGTACTTCCAGCCCATCGGGCGCTGCCGCTCCCGGTCGGCCTCGGAGGGATAGTGGATGCTCTTGCAGTGGGTGTGGCAGGCCCACGGAGCGAACTCGGTGTAGATGTCATAGAGCTTCGTCAGGGGGTGGCCAAACCAGTAGAAGTTACCTGTGTCGAGCGTAAGCCCCCACCGCTTCGACCCGACACCTTCGAACATTTTCCGGAGGAACTCGGGCTTATTGGTTGTCCGGCCGTGGTTCTCGACGCCGAAACGGACGGGCAGGTCGGACGTGGCGTCGATGACGGCCTTGCCGGTACTGATGGCGAAGGCCAGGAACTTGGCGGGGTCGGTGGTTTTGGTGGCCTGGATGTCGAGCCGGATGGCCGGAACACCGAGCTGGGCCGCCGCCTTGGCGGTGGCCACG
Organism: uncultured Planctomycetales bacterium; assembly: GCA_964446835.1. GTDB lineage: Bacteria > Planctomycetota > Phycisphaerae > UBA1845 > JAFGLZ01 > CAYUQT01. The sequence continues at coordinate 1,670 of CAYUQT010000062.1, forward strand.
GTCAGATCGATCTCCTCTTTGGGGTGGGCATCATAATTGTTGTGGAGGCAGAAGGCACTGATCTTCTTGTCCTGTTTGCGCAGTTCGTCGGCGAGTTCCTTGATGCGATCGGCGTCGGCGATCGAGAAGGTCTTGCCCGGGGCGAAGAGCATCGGCAGGCTTCGATTCATATTGACGGTAACTTCGATGCCGTCGGCGCCGAAGGCCCGCATGGCGGACCATATGTCGGGTTCATCCAGACCACTCAAGTGCGTCTCTCGGCAGCCGACAATCCACGTGGGCTTGTCGGCCTGGGCTTGTGATTCGGCCCGGGCGGTCAGACGAGAGGTTCCTGCAGCGGCAGCGGCGGCGAGGGAGGTCTTAAGAAAGTCACGTCGGGTTCCGTTTTTGTGATTGTGCGTCATCGTATACCTCGAACGATCTCCAGATATGTCATGGACCCGGCGGATTCATCGCAGAACCAACCACTACCGGGTGGTGCCCCCCCATCGGGTGCACGGCGATTGATTCTAGCCCATTATTCTGCGGTGTGCATAGGGTATGAGCGAATTGCCGGGAAGACCGGAAGCTCATCGGTTCAGACAGGAAAGCCGACGGGGCGAAGACTCCGGCAACGGCCTGCTGGTTCGTCTATGGCAGTTCACGATTGCCCGTTTCGCTGAAAAAGGCCCAATCCCTGATCCTCGGCTCGCGGGTACGCTCGCCCTCCCACTCGTAGAGCCGCTATACGCAAACGTGAGATGCTCTATACGGCCGTGCCGGGCATCCATTTCATCAGATACATGATGAAGAAGATGGCGGCGAAGATGTACACGAAGCTGTGGGCCTCTCGACGGCGGCCGGTGGCCAGCTTCAAGAGGGCGTAGGAGATGAAGCCCCAGGCGATACCGGCGGCGATGCTGAAGGCGAACTGCATGATAACCATGCAGAGGAAGGCCGGAATGGCTTCGGTCAGATCGTCCCACTCGATCTTTCGGACGGCCGGCATCATGAGGCAGCCGATGAGGATGAGCACGGGGGCGATGATCGGGTACTTGATCACGGGCGGACCGCTTGTGGCGATGTTCACGCCGCTGCCGATCGCATGGATGACGGGATAGAACGGCAGCGCCAGCAGCAGCAGGAAACCGGTGACGATCGCCGCGAGCCCCGTTCGGGCCCCCGCGCTGATGCCACTGGTGGATTCGATGTAGCACAGGACGGTGCTGGTGCCCAGAAGGGTGCCAACAACCGTACCGGCCGCATCGCTGAAGAGCGCCCGACCGACGCGAGGGATCTGCCCGTTGACCATCAGCCCGCCCCGTTCGGAGACTCCGATCAGCGTGCCGACCGTATCGAAGAGATCGAGCATGAAGAGGATCACGACGACAGCGAGGACCCTCAGGAAGTTCTGGTCGAACAGGCCGGGGAGGTCGAGCTTGAGGAAAGTATGCCCCGGATTGAAGGGCGGGGCGCTTTTCGGCGACGCCAGGAGTTGATAGGGCAATGGTGAGATGACGCCTCGCGTGGACAGTTCGGTGACGGCGAGGGCAACCAGGGCGGTCAGGACAATGCCGATGAGGATGGCCCCTCGCACGCCGCGGACCATGAGGATGGCGGTCACGGCAAGGCCGAACAGCGTGAGGAGTGCTACCGGGCTCCGCAGGGTGGAGAGGTCGATGAGGGTCGCGGAGTTGTCCACGACGATCTGGCCGTACTGGAGGCCAACCATGGAGATGAGCAACCCGATTCCGACGGCGATGGCATACTTGAGCGAACTTGGGACGGCTTCGATGACGGCCTGGCGGAGGCCGACGAAGCTCAGCAGCACGAAAAGGACGCCTGCGATGAAGTTTGCCGCCAGCCCCTGCTGCCAGGTCAGGCCGAACCCACCCTGGGTGACGGCGGCACAGATGGTGAAGGAGAACAGGACGTTGTGTCCCATGCCCGGGGCCAGGGCTACTGGGAGGTTGGCCAACACGCCCATCAGAAAGCAGGCGAAGGCGGAGGCGACGCACGTGGCGAACATGACGGCGCCGAAGTCGACCGGGTTTTCCTTGGTGCCCGCCAGCGTCATGATCGCCGGCTGAACGAAAATGATATAGGAGAGGGCCATGAAGGTGACGACGCCGCCGAGGGTTTCTCGACCGATCGTGGTGTTGCGTTCCTGCAACTGAAAGAGGCGTTGAATCATCGGATGAGACTCCGTGCCTTCGATACACGACAGCAATCCGCCGGAACCCGCGCCGCAGCCTTCCTCAACGGGCCCAGGACTAGAGGTGTACTACTGTGGGGGGTATCGTACCGCGTCCCCGCAAACATGACAAATACCCTTCGGCTCATCGCGAGGGCGGGTTATTGACGTGCGACAGATTCACCGATACAGGGTATAATCCGATAAGGTTATTGAGTGCAGCCGCCCATGCGGGGTGGTTTCGTCGGGTGAAAGGATGTGGCCCCATGCGTACTGCTCGCTACGCTATGTTGTGCATTCTGGTCGCCGCCGTGGCCCTGGGTGGGTACATGGGCACCGCGCCGTCTCTCGCTCAGACGACCACAGAGTCCTCCAACCTGCCGGCCCGAGTGAATCGGGGGACGCCGGGGAGTTGGACGGTCATCGCTCGGGCGCGGCACAACGAATGGAACAGCAACGCGTTCAATCCGAGTGGCCCGTTGGATGAGATCCCCACCTCAACAGAAACCACCGGCGAAGACGGACTGAAGCAGATCTATGTTGCCCTGATCGGCCAGTTGTTTACGAGCCTCCAGGAGGTCGTCCAGAGCTTCGTCACGGGGTTTCAGGGGCTGCTCCTGAATATGTTTACGAGCACCTGATCAGCGACCGAAGCTCAGGGTGCCTTTCGAACGAATTCGAGTTTCTGCAGCAACATCGTATCACTGCGTGGGTGGAGGGTTTGAGGGAGTCTTCTTCTTCCGCGTCTGGCGGGAGGCGATGGCCGCTGCTGGTTTCTCTTTGTCGTATCCGTGGTTATTCTGGAGTTGTTCCGTGGTATGGTCCTTCGCATGCGGAAGGAACCGCCCCGGACGTTCGTCAGTATGGGCGAGTGGCGGGAAGCGATGAGGTTTGGCCAGGAGATCGGAGGCTACTGCGATGATACGAACTGCTATTCCTGTCGTTGTCTGTGTCGCAACGCTCTGCGGAGCCGAGGGCTATACGTCTGCCGGTGAGGCGAAGATGGGCAAGGGCTTCCAGCAGCTTCCACCGGAACTGCGGACGCAGCTCGCATCGACGATGGATCGAGCCTTGGGCTATCTCCAGGCGGCGCAGGAACCTGCCGGTGGCTGGATCGAAGCGTCGGGTCCTTCAATCACCGCACTGGTCGCCAAGTGTTTCGCCCAGAGTCCGAAGTTCGGACCGAGACATGCCGTGACGCAGAAGGCGTTGAGGTTCGTTCTCTCACACCGGCAACCCGACGGAGGCATCTACAACCCCGGCGACGGGCTGAAGAACTATGGGACAAGCGTCTGTCTGATGTTCCTGTCGGCGATGCCGAAGGACGATCCCGAGATTCGTGCGGCATGCGATCGTGCGGTCGGGTTTCTGAAGCAGCTTCAGTGGGGCGAGTCGCATACGGACGCACAGGGAAAGGCGATCACGCCGGAACATGTCTGGTATGGGGGCGCCGGATACGGCCGCGAGAAGCGGCCCGATCTGTCGAACACACAGATGATGCTCGAGGCGCTGAAGCAGTCGGGCCTGCCGCCGACAGATCCGACGTATCAGAAGGCGTTGAAGTTCGTTTCGCGATGCCAGATGCTGAGTGAGACGAACGACCAGCCGTTTGCGCGTCATGCCGAGGACGGCGGATTCATCTACACCTGCGCCAACGGTGGGGAGAGCAAGGGCGGCACGGTGCTAATTGACGGCAAACCGGTGCTCCGCAGTTACGGATCGATGACTTACAGCGGCTTCAAGAGCATGCTCTATGCGAATCTCTCTCGAGACGATGTCCGCGTGAAGCGTGCCTTCGATTGGATCCGCAAGCACTACACGCTCGATGAGAACCCCAATCTGCCCGGGCAGCAATCGAAGCAGGGGCTGTTCTACTTCTACCACGTCTTTGCCCGCGCGCTGGCGGTCTGGGGCGAGCCGGCGATCACCGACGGTGCCGGCACTCGACACGACTGGCGAGCCGATCTGGTTCGGAAGCTCAGCCAGATTCAGCGACCGGACGGCAGTTGGGTCAACGAGGCCGACCGCTGGATGGAGGGACTTCCTCAACTGGTGACGGCCTTCTCGGTATTGGCCCTTCAAACGGCGACGGAGTAGCCGCTGTTAGAGTGGCACCATGTGACCAAGCGGGGGTAGACGCCCCCCCATGCGACTCTGGCCTGGCCTCGTCCGGGCTGCTACGGACGGGATGAAGCGTGAACTTTCTTGCGTGAGTCTGTTGAGAAGACAGAACGTGCAGGTTGAGAAATGGCATCAAGCCATGTTGCCCGAAGTAAACACTGCCTTGAACTCAGCCGATAGCAGGACTAGAATGGCTTGAGTTGCACATCGGACAGGGGATCAAGCACGTACAGTTCAGCGCATGGAGGCGAGAATGGGATATACGATATCTACTGTGGAATATTTGTTCTGATCCCATGGACCCGACAGTCGTTACAGATCGGTCGAAGTTGGAGGCTGACCCGGGGGGGCCACCGACTGCGTTTCTTGGTAGCGAAGTCGGCGATCTACACGTAACCGCGCGGTATCTCCTGGAGAAGCTGCCGCTGGGCATCGTGCTCTTTGATCACCAGCTTCGGCTGACGTTCAGCAACGAAAGCGTACCGCTGTCGATTCCGCCGGAGCAGACGGTGGGGCAGGCGCTTCAGAAGGTCACGGTTGAGAGCCAGTACGAGGATTGGTCGGCGTCTCTCAATCAGTCGCTGGCGTCGGGGCAGGAGGCTCGGTTCTCGAGCATCACGCTGCGTCAGAGCGGGGAGCCGGACCGCCTGGTCAATCTGACGGTCATCCCCCTGACCGGCCGAACGGACGGGCATGTGGTCGGAGGCATGCTGGTAGTCGAGGACGTGACGCAGCAGGTGACGATAGAAAAGCGTCTGATGGTCAGCGAGCGTCTGGCGGCGGTCGGCAAGCTGGCGGCCCGCGTGGCCCACGAGCTGAACAATCCGCTGGACGGCATCCTCCGATATATCAACCTGGCGATCCGGGTGACGGAACAGGGGCGCACCGAACCGGTGGTTCGGTATCTGACCGAATCGCGCAAGGGGCTCCAGCGGATGACCCAGATCATCACCGAGCTGCTGGAATTCAGTCGCACGACACACTCGGTGTACGAGCAGACGACACTGAATCAGCTCATCGAAGACGCGCTGAAGGTGATGGAGGGCGAAGCGGGCAAGTCGAAGGTAACGATGGTGCTGAGCCTGGACGCCTCGGTGCCGCCTCTGAGGGCGGGCAACCTGTTTCAGGTGTTCTGCAACCTGGCCAAGAACGCGATCGACGCGATGCCCCGCGGGGGCACGCTGACGGTGACGACGGAACTGGCCGAAGGATGGATTACCGTTCGCTTCGAGGATACGGGCGTGGGGTTGCCGAAGGAACAGGACCGAATCTTCGAGCCGTTCTTCACAACGAAAGGACCGGGCAAGGGAACGGGGCTGGGGTTGCCGGTTTCGCGTGATATTGTGGAGAGGTACAACGGCCAACTTACGGGGGAGAACCGTCCTTCCGGGGGTGCGATGTTCACCGTCCGCGTGCCCCTGAGCACGTGCGCAATTCCCGGGGGGCTGTCGGTCTGAATCACTGGCGGGGTGGCAAAGCACCGCATGTCGTGTCCGGGATCTGTGTTGAGGAGGTATTCTCTTGTCCGATCCCAATCAAGTTCTGGTAGTTGACGACGATCGGATCATCCTGGAATCGCTGTCGGAGTTTCTTCGGCTGGAGGGTTACGACGTCGACGGAGCCGAGAACTTCCGGCAGGCGGTCGGTGCGCTGGGACAGAAGTCCTATCAGGTGGTTATCACCGATGTGAACATGCCCGAATCGAACGGATTCGATCTGCTCCGGCTCATTAAGGATCGGTACCCGGAGATCGTGGTCGTCATGATCACGGGCTATGGGACGATCGACTCAGCGGTCGAAGCGATCAAGATGGGGGCGTACGACTACCTGACCAAACCTATCATCGACGATGAGATTCGACTGGTGGTGGAACGGGCGGTCAAGCAACAAGCGTTGGTCCGCGAGAACCAAGCCCTGCGGCGTCAGTTGGACCTTCGCTATGGGCTGGACAACATCGTCGGCCACGACTACCAGATGTTGAAGACCTTCGATTTGATTGAAGCGGTTGCCGATTCGACCACGACGGTCTTGATCCAGGGCGAATCGGGCACCGGCAAGAGCCTGATTGCACGGGCGATTCACTATCGCAGTCCCCGGCGCGACAAGCCGTTCGTGGAGGTGAGCTGCGGAGCGCTGCCCGAGACGTTGTTGGAAAGCGAACTGTTCGGGCACGTCAAGGGGGCATTCACCAACGCCCTCAGCGACAAGGACGGCAAGTTCAAGGCTGCGGATCAGGGCACGATCTTTCTGGACGAGATCAGCACGGCCTCGCCGGCGTTGCAGGTCAAGTTGCTTCGTGTGCTTCAGGAGCGGCAGTTCGAGCCGGTCGGCAGCAACAAGACGCACACGGTGGACGTGCGGGTGATTCTGGCGACGAACTGCGATCTGACCGTCGAGGTTGATCAGGGCCGATTCCGACAGGACCTGTACTATCGGATCAACGTGGTGACGATCAATCTGCCGTCGCTTCGCGAGCGGCTCTGCGACATCCCCTTGCTGGCGGAGTTTTTCCTGAAGAAGTACTGTGCGCAGCGCAATCGCGAGGTCTTGGGCATCACGGATGAGGCCTTGCAGATCATGTCGCAATACCGCTGGAAGGGAAACGTCCGCGAGTTGGAGAATTGCATCGAGCGGGCGGTCGTCCTGAGCAAGGGCAAGTACATCATGCCGACCGATCTGCCGATGACGGTCATCGAGCAGGCCGGCAAGGCCGAGCCGAGCAACGGACGCTATCGGCCCGTATCACTCAAGACAGCGCTGGAAGAACCGGAGAAGCGAATCATTCGTGCCGCCCTGGAGGCGAACAACTGGAATCGCCAGCTCACCGCCCAGACGCTGGAGATCAACCGAACAACGCTCTACAAGAAGATGAAGCGTTATGGGCTGGAGGATGAGGCGGTTATGATGGGTCGGGGAAAGTAGTGTTGCGGCACGCGAAGACGCGCCGCCCCCGCAATCGTGAAGGACCTCTTGAAGGGACCCCGTAACGTGACAGAAAGCTCCATGGATGCCTCACCCCCCCTGCCCCTTCTGACTCGCGACATTCCGGCTGTTTCCGGTGTGGTCAAGGAGCGAGCCGAGGACTTTCGCGTGGAGGAGGTGCCTCTGTACGAGCCCTCGATGCAGGGGACGCACACCTACCTCTGGGTGGAGAAGACGGGATTGCCGACAATGGAGGCGGCCCGTCTGATCGGTCGGGCGTTGGGTGTCGGGGCACGTCAGATCGGCTATGCGGGTTTGAAGGACGCCCGGGCCGTCACGAAGCAGTACTTCAGCATCGAGCACGTGGAACCGGAGCGGCTGGTAACGCTGGAGATTCCTCGCATCCGCATCCTGAGCATCAGTCGTCACGGCAACAAGCTTCGGATCGGGCATCTGAAGGGCAATCGGTTCATCATTCGGATGCGTCAAACGGACCCTTCGCGACTGGGCGACGTTCGGGCGGTTCTGGCGATGCTGTCGCGCCGGGGGCTGCCGAATTACTTCGGACCGCAGCGGTTCGGCATGCGAGGCGACACGTGGAAAGTCGGACGGGGGATGCTGCGGCAGGATTGGGACGAGTGTCTGAACGTGCTGATCGGCCGGCCGGAAGCGGCGGACTACGGTGACGCCCTCCGCGCCCGGCAACTGTATGAGGCGGGGCAGTATAAGGAGGCGGCCCAGGCTTGGCCGTGGACGTTCCACGCCGAACGGCACGCCTGCAAGGCGCTGGCGGGTGGGGCGTCGCGAGCCAAGGCCTTTCGCACGATCGACAAGAACGTGAAGCAGTTCTACATCTCGGCGTATCAGAGCT
>CAYUQT010000062.1:9856-54132 GCA_964446835.1 uncultured Planctomycetales bacterium
TTTCGCACGATCGACAAGAACGTGAAGCAGTTCTACATCTCGGCGTATCAGAGCTGGCTGTTCAACCAGGTTGTGGCCGAGCGAATCGATGCGCTGGACCAGTTATTGCAGGGCGATCTGGCGTGGCGGCACCCACAGGGGGCGGTCTTCTCGGTGGAGGACGTGGCGAGGGAGCAGCCCCGTTGCGACGCGCTGGAGATCAGCCCGACCGGTCCGCTCTTCGGATACCGCATGACGCTGCCAACCGGCAAGGCGGGGGAGGCCGAGGCGGCCGTTCTGGCTCAGGACGGCTTCACGGCGGAAGACTTTCGGCAGCCCGGGGCCCTTCGGGTCAAGGGGGCGCGCCGGCCGCTGCGTGTGCCTATCGCGGATGCCGAGGCCGAGGCCGGCACCGATGAGCACGGCGCGTACATCGAACTGCGGTTCTTCCTTCCGGCAGGCAGCTATGCCCTGTCGATCGTCCACGAGATCACGAAGCAGGCGGAGACGCATCGAGCCGGTGAGGAGGGAGATACCGCGATGGACACCGAGGAGTGAGGAGGCCGGCGGGAAGAGGTCTGTCACGCCCGGATCGACGGTGATCGCGGTGGCAGGCGCCGCGAGGTTACGATGCATGCCACCGTCGCCAGCATCAGCAACGGAAGCACCGCGTCGATACCGCTGCCGCACTTGAAGACGGCGGTCACCTCACGATCGAGGTCCATGGTGAGGATGAGGGGATTGTTCGCTTCGATTTCCCGATAGTTGGCGTCACCCGGATGGCAAGGGTCGTAGACTTCCCAGTGTCTGAAGGCCTTTCCTTCGATCGGAACGGCCGTCAGCGTCACGACGGTGTTTGGATCTGCGTATTCGGGGAGGTTGGGGTCCACGGTGACGCTGCCCCACGATTCATTGACGATGCTTAATGTGAGTGTCGTGGGAAGGTAGTCCACATAGTAATGCTGCCAGTCTGTGTTGCTGACGCCGTCGTCGTCGGTAACCGTACACGACACAAGATACCAGCCCGGTTGATCGTAGGTGTGGCGCGGTGAGATGTCGTTGGAGGTCTGGCCGTCACCGAAATCCCACTCGAATGACGCGACGCTTCCATCCACGTCGGTAACCGAGGTCGTGAAGTCCAGGGCGAGCCCGTGGTCGGTGGCAGCCTCTATGACGACGTTCGGGGCCCTGTTGTCGGCCTGGAGGAGGTCGAGGCAGTTGAGGAGGCTGTAGGCGTCGTCGGCCATCTGTTGCTCGACCCGGGTCATCTCGTCAACCGAGGGGGTGCCGTCCGAACGCCAGTGGTCCAGCAGGGCGTCGGTCTCGGCAAGCACGTGGGCTTCCATCGGGAAGATGCTCGCCTGCGTTTGTACTTCCTGTGCTTTGGCGTAGAGCGAATTGGCGCGTGCGGCCATATTGCCATCGTTCAGGCACCCGGGCACATCAACCACGCCAACCCAAGTCGGCACGGCGATGCTGTAGTTCGCCTGACCGACCATCGCCCACATTGTGGACAGCGCGGGGTCCTCGTCGGGCAAGACCCCTTGAACGACCATGGACGAGCAGACACTGGGCTGGGCGATGGTAGTCAGCAACCTGCTCGGCCCGTATCGCATGAATTCGTAGCCGCTGGTGCCGTTATCACCCTGCACAATCGTATCGGCCGAGAGGCGACCTTCCTGCACAAGCCCGTAGGTGTTGTACGCACCGGACAGGTAGCGGCCGGTGATGCTCGTGTTGTCCGTGCCGTCGGGCCTGTTGTGGAATTCGTTTGCGCGGACCACCCAGCCGAGCATGTCCTGGGCAGCGCGGTCGGGATCGGCGGAGTCATACTCGATCAGCAGTGAGGAATGATCGATTTCGAAGATAACCGCTCGGCCGGTGGCATCCATGAACGGAAAGCATCCGGAGGCCTGAAGGACGTTGGCGTCGTGCTGCTGCTGGATATAGGCCTCCACCTGGTCAACGGTGCTGAAGTTCCCCAGGGCGTAGTTCATGAGGGTCGCATTTTCGCCATCGCCGACGAGTGTATTGCCGGTAGACAGCCCCGCTTCGTTGACACCCATCATGGCGTAAGACTGACCGAGGCTTCCGATACCGATGTAGTGGTACAGCCCCCCGTCGTAGCAGGCCACCCGGTTGTTGGGGCTGCCGCTCCACATGCGGGATTTCCAGAGAAGCGGACGATCGTCTTCGGTGACGGAACCGTTGGCTACACCGATCGTGCAGGCGGGAGCCGTGACTGACGAAGCCGCCAGAAGAAGAACGACCGTGCACAAGACAGAGCAGTCTTTCCTCATCCCGGGGTCACTCCTCAACGAAGACGGGCCTTCTAGTGGTATACACATATCCGTCGGACTCATCAACCTGAAGATGTGAGATGGGGTGCGACTGTGTAGATCGGGGCGTTCGACCGGAGCGGCAGGACAGGATGATCCTGCGACTCAGATCGCTCACGCGCCCTGAGACCGGGCGGATCGTAGAGTGGGTCTTTCGTTTGGGGAACGGCGCACTACAATGGTGCCCGCACTTTTCGAATCCCACGTTTCTGTGAGGGGATCGGGCTCATGCATCTCTATCTTGCGGACTGGTTGATCATTGTCGGCTACTTGGTCTTCTCACTGGTCGTGGGGCTGTACTACTCGAAGCGGGCCAGCAGCAGTGTCAGCGAGTTCTTTGTGGCCGGCGGGTCGCTGCCCTGGTGGCTGGTGGGCACGTCGATGGTCGCCACGACGTTCGCGTCGGACACACCGCTGGTCGTCTCGGGGTTGATTCGCAAGGGTGGCATCTACGAGAACTGGCTGTGGTGGAACGCCGTGGTCGGCGGAATGCTGACGGTGTTCTTCTATTCTCACCTGTGGCAGCGCGCTGGGCTGCTGACGGACAATGAATTCAACGAACTTCGGTACGAGGGGAAATCCGCATCGATCCTTCGCGGTATCGGGGCCCTCTACAACGGCATCCTCGTCAACTGCATCATCCTGAGCTGGGTCTTTCTGGCGATGGTGAAGATCTGTGCGGCGCTCTTCGACCTGTCGAGCCTGAATCAGATGGGCACCCAACTCACGGGCATCGAGATGGAGTGGGGCAAGTTGATCCTGATCAGTGCCCTGGTCCTGATGACGCTGGGTTATACGGCCCTGTCGGGTTACTGGGGTGTGGTGGTCACGGATTTCATACAGTTCATCTTCGCCATGAGCGGGGCTATTGCCCTGGCCGTCATTGCCGTGGGCAAGCTCGGCGGCCTTTCGGCGATGGTGGAAAAGGTCGGCACCGCGCCGGGCGTCAGTCCGAAAGTCTTCCACATAGTGCCCGACCTCAAGACGGCGGGCAATCTGGCGCTGATCACCTTCGCCGTTCAGATCACGGTTCAGGGATGGCTGAACGGCCAGGGGAACGGCTACATCGCCCAGCGGCTCTTCTCGGCCAAGAGCGAGAGGGACGCGGTGCTGGCCTCGCTGTGGTTCAATCTAGCGCAGTATTGCCTGCGGAGTTGGCCGTGGATCCTGGTGGGGCTGGCCTCTCTGGTGTTCTTTCCGCTGACGCCGGGTGAAGACTCTGAGATGGCCTATCCCAAGATGATCGTCAGTCTGCTGCCCGTGGGGCTTCGAGGCTTGATGGTCGCCTCACTACTGGCGGCGTTCATGAGCACCGTGAGCACGCAACTCAACTGGGGAGCCTCATACCTGGTCAGCGACCTCTACCGCCGCTTCTTGGCTCGCGACCGAAGCGAGGGGCACTACATCAACACGGCGCGTCTGGCCACGATTCTCATCACGGTATTGTCGGCCGTTGCGGCCTGGCAATCGAGGAACATAGCCCACGTGTGGATCTATCTGATTACGATCATGAGCGGCAACGCCGTCGTCGGCCTGCTGCGGTGGTTCTGGTGGCGAATCAATGCCTGGGCCGAGATTGCCGCGTTGATCAGCGGCCCCGTGTTGGCCAATGGCGATCTGTTCTGCAGGGGACTGGTAGCGATAGGGTTCCTTCCGGCATCGGTGATGGGCCCCATCCAGCAGTTCTACCAGAGCGACAATTACCCGATCCGGCTGGTGTTCATCCTTCTGGTCTCGACGCTGACATGGGTCGCGGTGACGTATCTGACGGCACCGGTTTCCGATGCGCATCTTTGCCGATTCTATCGGCGAGTTCGCCCCGGAGGCTGGTGGTCGCACGTGACCCGCCTGTGTCCCGATGTGAAGCCCGATCGGGCCGGGCAGGGCTGGTGGGGTGTTCTGGCGGGGACGATCTGCATCGTGGCGGGGATCTTCGGGGTGGGATACCTCTGTCTGGCACAGCCCGTCAAGGGGATTGTCTGGCTGGGGGTGACGCTGCTGGCCGGGTACTTCACGATGAGGGTGGCCTCGCGCGGCGATCACAGAAGCCGGGCAGATGAGGGAAGCCAAACGGTTTCTCAGTGAAGCGGACCCGGCGATTGTCCATGTGGGAAAGCTCCGAAGGGAGAGAAGCCCCCCAACGGAGCTACACGGGAGCCCCCATCGCGTCGGTGTCGTCATCTTCGTCGAAGCTGAGCGGCAGTTGGGGTCCGAAGGTCTGGCGTGATTTAATGTCTTCCCATTCTTCGAGAGTCATCAGCACTTCGCGAGCCTGGCTGCCCTTGTAGATGCCGACGATGCCGGCCTCGGCCATCTGATCGATCAGGCGGCTGGCGCGTCCGTAGCCGATGGTCAGGCGGCGTTGGAGGAGGCTTACGCTGCCGCGTCCCGATTCGATGATGATCTTGACGGCCTCGTCGAACATCGGGTCGCGCTCACCCGAAGACGATCCCTCGACCCTGCCGATGTTGATCAACTCGGGGTGATATTCGGGCTCGGTCTGTTCGGACAGGAAGGTGATGACTTTCTTGAGTTCCTCATCGCTGATGTAGGTCCCCTGGGCGCGGACGAGTTTGCTGCTGCCCGGTGGAAGGAACAGCATGTCGCCTTGTCCCATCAGGACCTCTGCGCCGTTCTGGTCGAGGACGATGCGCGAATCCATCCGGCTGGCCACGCGGAAGGCCACACGGCACGGCAGGTTGCTCTTGATGAGCCCCGTCACAACCTTGGCCTCGGGGCGCTGGGTGGCGACCACGATATGGACACCCACGGCACGGCTCTTCTGGGCGAGGCGGGAGAGGTGATGTTCGACTTCCTTGGCGGAGGTCATCATGAGGTCAGCCAGCTCATCGATGATGATGATGATGTAGGGCAGCGGATACGGGATCTTCGAGCGTTCCTCTTCACTGGCGGGCTGGAAGATCTCGTCGAGCTGCTCCCGGGTCATGGTGTTGTAGGCCGCGATGTTTCGCACGCCGGCCTCGGCCAGAAGCTCGTACCGTTCATCCATCTTGGTGGTGGCCCAATCAAGGATGAGTTCGGCCTTGGCCATGTCCGTCACGATGGGACACATCAGATGCGGCACTTCCTTGAAGACCGACATCTCGACCATCTTGGGATCGACGAGGATCATCTTGACCATGTCGGGTCGCTGCGTCATCAACACGCTCATGACGATGCTGTTGAGGCAGACGCTCTTACCGGAGCCCGTCGTGCCGGCAATGAGCATATGAGGCATCTTCGCCAGATCAGCGATCAGAGGATTGCCGCTGGCGTCTTTGCCCAGGAACAGAGGCAGGTGCATCTTCGCGGGACGATTGCCCGCCAGGGAGACCAGCTCCTTGATCCGGACGCTTTCCTTGTCGGTGTTGGGCACCTCGATACCGATGGTGTTCTTGCCGGGAATCGGCGCCACCACGCGGACGGCGGGCGCTTTCAGCGAACGGGCGATATCGTTGCTCAGCGATGCAATCTGGCTGACCTTGATACCCGGCGCGAGTGACAATTCGTACATGGTAATCACCGGACCGGTCTCGATCTCGACGACCTGGCACTCCAGACGAAACTCTGAGAGCGTCTGTTCGAGAATCTTGGCCTTCTCACGAACGACGGATTCCTGTTGCGTGATGTAGCCGATCTCCGGCTCATCGAGGAACTTCAGGGGGGGCAGATCGTACGTGCCGAGCCCCTTGGGATACGGGCGCAGCTGAAGCGGCGCGGGTTCCGGCAGCGTCAGCTTGGTGGGTGCGTGTTTCTTGACGGTCGGTTCGGTGGGCATCACGGCCGGAGCCCTGGCCGGTTCGTTCTTCGATGCAGCCACATTCTCTTCGGCCACCTCGTCGTCGAGGTTCGTTGCGACCGGTTTCGTACGTTCCGGCGACGGGCGATCGGCTGCCTTGTCTTCTTTGGCCGATGGAGCGGGGGCTTCCTTGCGGTCGTCCGCCTTCTGTCCGGATTTCTCTGAGCGTGTTCGCTCCGAAACAGGGAGGCCATCAACGGTGTCCTCCTGGTCGGAGCGATCCGTTGTCTCGGACGTAGCGGGAGAAGACGCATTCCGCTTCTTTCGCGGGGCAGCCGGTTCTCGGCGATCCGGCTGATCGTCCGCTTCGTCGTCGACCTCGTCCTGTTTCCTTGTCCGCCAGAGCCAGTCCCAGACGGAAACACGTTCGGCGATCGCCTGGGCCTTGTCCCTGGAAGCCGTATTGGGATTCTGAGCGGCTCGCCTGGCCTCGGCATCACGACGTTTGGCCGCTTCCTCTGCCCTGGCGGCCACCTGGGTGGCCAGGGCGTGCATTGCCGAGTCGGCCGCCAGGGCCGCCTGATGTCCGACCCTGCCGACGACTTGAGGCACGCGAATGGCGAGTCCCTCCGCTGCCAGCAGTAGCCCGATACCTATGGAACAGATGACAATGAGGGCGGTTCCGGCGGAGGAACAATGCAGCCTCAGGAAGTGGACGGCCGCAATGCCGATGATGCCACCATTCCCATGGGGAAGCGATGCGGCGCTGCCTGGTGCCACCATACGAACGGAGGCCGCCGTACCGGCCACCAGGAATGCCACCCCCAATACGCGAAGCCAGGGGTCATTGACTCTTCCGCGAAACATTGCCGCCACGGTGCCTACCGTCACGAACAGCACGACGACGTACGCACCGTGTCCGAACCAGTAGAACAATTGATAGCCGATGAGGGCTCCTGCCGAACCGCATAGGTTGTGGGGCGGCCAGGGATGAGGATAGACCTTTGGACTGGGCCAGTCGGAAGCATCAAAGGTCAGAAGGGCCAGCCAGCAGAACCCCGCTGCTGCCAGAAGGACCAGACGATAACACAACATCAACGCCTGCTGCCGCTGTTCAGCCCGCGTAACCAACGATGAACCCTCTCCATATGGATATGCGCTTAAGTTCTTATCATATATACGCTTACGTAAATACTGTTGTCACACCCTCGCTCGGTGTGGCCGTCTAGTTATCGGCCATTGACGCTGTGAGACTGCAGAATCGGATCAGCCCCCGGGTGAGTTGCCGGAGAGTCCAATTGCCTCGGTCTGTGTCGACGAGGGGAGCGGGGGGAGTAGAAGACCCCTTATTGGGCAGGCCCGCCACTGTCCGTCACCGTTGCCTTCCAACGAACGATCGCCCGAGCGGTCCTCTTGGTGGTGTCACTTGATGACACCAGGAAGCTGATGGAGAATCCGGTAGCTTCCCTATTGTCTCGTGGTCGTCGCAAGCTTACACTAGCTTTAGACGTCGGTGGAGAGGGGACACCCGCCGTCCTTCAACTCTGTCGCTTGAGATTCACCCCCCTCCGCCACCCTTGCTCTGGAGAAGGAGAAGAGCGGTGATTCGCTCGAAGTTGAAGATCTGTTCATTGTCAGCAGTCTGGCTGTCCCTGCTCCTCGTCGGCCCCGTCCGGGGCCAGTTGACAGACGCCGATATTCAGGCACTCAAAAAGCAAGGAAAGGCGGAGGGTTGGACCTTCAAGGTCAGTGACAATGCCGCCACGAAGCGTCCCCTAAGCCGACTCTGCGGACTGAGTCTGCCGAGCAGCCTGCCGGACAACACGCCGGTTGCCATGTTCCCGGCAACCTCTGCAGGCAGTCTTCCGGCGGCGTTCGATTGGCGGTCTCAGGGGGGGCTGCCTCCGATCCGGAGCCAAGGAGACTGTGGAAGCTGTTGGGCATTCGCCACAGTGGGATGCCTGGAGTGCGCGATCAAGATTCAGGACGGAGTGACGGTCGATCTGTCGGAGCAGTACCTTCTGAGCTGCAATGCTTACGGCTACAGTTGCGACGGAGGCTGGTGGGTCCACGACTATCACACTGACCGACCCGATTCATGTGGGGGAATCGGAGCGGTCCCCGAATCGGCGTTTCCCTACCAAGAGGCCAAGGTGACGTGTAGCTGTCCCTTCACACACACGTACCGGCTTCGCAGTTGGGCGTTCGTCGACGGGGCGCTGGGGGTCCCCAGCACGGATTCGATCAAGCAGGCAATGCTGATGTACGGCCCGATTGGCGTGTGCATCACGACGGACTCTGCTTTTCAGGGTTACTCGGGAGGCGTCTTCAACGCGTGTGCCGCCGGGCTGGTCAACCACATGGCGGTTCTGGTGGGCTGGGACGACACGCAGGGGACCAACGGCGTTTGGATTCTGCGCAACTCGTGGGGGACCGATTGGGGCGAGAACGGCTACATGCGGATCGAATACGGCTGTTCGAGTGTCGGCTGGTCGGCAACCTATGTCGACTACGCCGGAATCGACAGCCTTCGGATCAGGCCCTCGGCCGGTTTGTCCAGCGCGGGCGAGGAGGGTGGTCCGTTTGAGCCCAACTGCGTCACGTTCACCTTGACCAACACCGGGACGGCGTCGCTTCAGTGGACGGCCTCGAAGACGCAGTCATGGCTGAATCTCGATACGACAGCGGGGACCCTGGGTCCCAACGCTGTGGTCTCCGTGACGGCCTCGCTCACGTCGGTCGCCAACAGCCTTCCGGTGGGGAACTACAGTGACACGATCACGTTCCGCAACGTCACGAGCGGGATCAATCAGACGCGAACTGCGACCCTTCGAGTGGGTCAGCCCGATTACTTCACGGAGCTGTTCGAGAGTGACGACAACGATCTTCAGAACCGGACGGTGGTGTTCACACCCAACGGGTCGGGCAATTTCTACGCGGCCTGCTCGGAGACTGTCACGACCTTCCCGACAAACCCGTCGGGGGGCACCACTCTGACTCTCGACGACGATGACAGTGTCGAGATCAGCCTTACGGGGGGCAAGCAGGTGAGCTTCTACGGGGAGAGCTTTGCCTCCGTTCACGCCGGCAGCAACGGTTACGTCACATTGGGTTCCGGCGACACGAGCTACACCCGTTCGTTGGAGAACCATTTCGGCAAGCCCCGAATCGCCGCGTTGCTCGCGGACCTCAGCCCGCAAGACGGCGGAACAGTCTCCTATAAGCAGACAAGCGATCGTCTGGCGATCACCTATCAGAACGTGAAGGAATATGAGACTACCCATCTGAACAGCTTTCAGATCGAGGTGTTCTTCGACGGACGAATTGCGGTGACGTGGCTTCGCGTCGACAGCACGCATGGTCTGGCGGGCCTGTCGCAGGGTGCCGGCGTTCCGGCCGACTACGCTGAGAGCAACCTGAGCAACTACCATGCTTGTGGGCCGAAGGCCCCAGTGGCCGCCGACGGATCGGCCTTGGTGGTCCTCAACACAGCGACCACGATTAACCTGTCGGCAACCGATGATGGGTTGCCCAACCCACCTGGGTCGCTCAGTTACAAGATCACGTCGCTGCCGACACACGGAGCGCTCCGCGATCCCGGCGCCGGGCCCATCGGGGTGGTTCCGTACACGCTGGCGGCACGCGGACAACAGGTGGTGTACCAACCCGCGATGAACTATGAAGGTTCGGACAGTCTCTCGTTCAAGGCCAACGACGGAGGGGCCGCTCCCAGCGGCGGTGATTCGGCCGAGGCTACGGTCACTCTGAACGTCGGGGGAGCGATGCTGTTGCTCTCCGAGACCTTCGAATCGTCGTTCACGAACGGCGCACCTCCCGGTTGGACGCGTGAGTTCAAGACGGGCACCGTGGAATGGGCGCCCATGTCGGTGGATCATAGTGGCGATGTGGCCCATGGCGGAACGTACAGTGCCGTGTTGTATGCTGAAACCACCAGTGACCATGAAACGTATCTTGTCTCGCCGGCCATCAACCTGAACAGTGGGACGGCAGCATTGTTCCTGAGTTTCTGGCACAAACAGGCCAAGTGGCAGAACGATCAGGACACTCTGACAGTGGTGTACAGAACGGGGTCGACGGGGGCCTGGACGACGCTGGCGAGTTATACCGACGACACGCCGACGTGGACCCTCCGCACGATCACGCTGCCCAGTGTGACCGGTACGATCCACATCGGCTTCCTGGGCAATGCGAGATATGGATACGGTGTCTGCATCGATGATGTGGTTCTGTCGGGGCGATACTGCCAGAATCTTGAGTTGACCGTCACGAACGATTCGTGGGGGACCCTAACGATCTCGCCGGAACCCAACGACGCCAACAACCTGGCGTACGCCCGGAATACGATCGTCACGCTGACGGCGGTGCCGATCGAGGGCAAGCGGTTCGGTATGTGGGAAGTTTTCGACCCGAACTACCCGAACGACGCCAACCATGCGGTACTGGACGCAAATGCTTCGACCCGAATCCTGTTGAATACGGATCGGCACGTCAACGCGGTGTTCAAGTGCGGACAGGGCACGGAACAGATCCTGCCTCCCTACATGGTCGCGGGAGTCGTACTGGTGGGCATGTATCTAATACGCAGGCGGTAGATTTCTGCGCCGTGACCGCCGCGGCATCGGGTCTGGAATTGCAGGGCAAGGGGAGGTTTCACTTCCGCCCATGTTCAATACGCGTCACCTGGCGCATCACCGATTGCCTGACGGCATCGTTGAGCCCGGGCGCGTAGGGAGCTGGGTTGGAACTGTGGAAGTGATTCGAGGACTCAACTTCATAGCCGCCGTCCTTGAGGATCTCATCAACGGGGATGTAGCTGCCTGTCTCCTGGGTGTATCCCCAGACGACGACGCGCCGATCACCCAACCATTGCCGGATCAGTCCCACCCACTCGATCAAGGGTTCCCCACTCATGTAGACGATCCAGTCGTCTTTGGTCAGTTTCAGCAGACCAACGCAGACCTGATCGCCCTTCTGGGTCGGCCCTCCCCTGGCGTATTGATCCAGCCAGTACCGAGCGGCGTCCGCCATATAGTCCTTCGATGTCGCAGCGAGTTTCTCGTAGAACTCCTTTGAGGGAGGTGTGCCTCGTTTGAGGCAGGCCCGTTCCATCGTAGCGGCAACCTCCGGTGTAATGATGCGCCCCTGGTGAGCCAGTGCCTCGACCACCGCCTGGGCGAGGTCGGTTCCGGCGATCTCCTTGCCTTTGGGGTTTGCTTTTCCATAGGTGCGGGTCTTCACATCGGAGATGCAGCGCGGTCCGATGTCCCCCGCGGCCCCCTGGAGGAACTGCACGTGAACCTCGCGCCCGAGGGCCTCGCGGAGTCTTGACCTGGCGATACCGGGATAGTCCGCCGAAATGCCGGACAGCACGACGCGGTAGACTGTCACGGGGTGGCATGCGAACGAGAACAGCACGGCCCTCGTGGCGCCTTCGGGTGAGGCCAGTCGCATCACCCACACGCTCGGATCATAGGCCCCGTCGGGGTTGGCCATCATCGCGGTCCGACCGTCGGGAGTCTTGCCGCGGCGGTTGATGCCCACCTGGCATGTTCCCTGATGAATCGTCAGCGTGACGGGCTTCAGGTCTCGGGCTGCGGATTGAATCGATTCGACGAGCCTGTCCGCCAAGAAGGCTCGATACTCCTTTTCGTCGGCCCGCAATTCGCCACAGCCAGCCATGACCTCGCGATACATCAAGGGGCCGCTGTGTGTGTGTGAGCAGTTGATCACTACGTTGTCCGTTGGAATGCCCAACGTGTTGGCTATGACCTTGCGGACCGCCTCGCCGGTGTCATGGTAGATACCCGGCAGGTCCAACGAAGCGATGACCAGCGTGGTGTTCTTTGAATCCTTCAATACCGTCACGCCGAGATAGAGCGGATCGATGATGCGATCGGCATAGGTCAGTTTGCACCCCCGCCCGCCGAGAGGAATGCCGAGCGGAGGAGTGATATTGGCCTCTGCGAAGCCTGCCAGGGTCTGCGCCCTCACGGGGCCGGCCGGAAAGGTCAACACCGACCCGAGGACGAGCAGAAGACGCAACGTGCCGACTTGCACTAAACCCAATCTGAAGAACATGGTGCCACACCTCCGGAGAAGAGGTTCGAATGACCGCCTCTTGACGGGATTATACCCGGAGGAGCCGACGGAAGGGCCCGGATCCATCCGGCGCATTTCCGTTGCAGGATGAGGGCAGCGCGGGTACGTTCTACACGGAAATACCCGCGTGCAGATCAGAGGTGTGTCTCCGAGATCGACAGGGTTCGCCAGAGGTGGTGCGATATGGCACATTCAACCATGAAGGGACGGTGTGGCATGGAGTGGAAGAAGATCAACGTGGTATCACTGGCCTTGTGGTTGTCGCCCGCGTGGGCATCGGCCGCCGGACCTGGCATGCCGATCAACCTTCGATGTGAGTACCAGGTGAATCCCATCGCCGTGGACACGCCGGCACCCCGCCTGTCGTGGCAGGTCAACGATGAACGTCGTGGTGCGGCCCAGTCGGCGTATCAGGTGCTCGCGGCGACGAGCCCGGGCCTCTTGAAGGCAGGCAAACCCGACATGTGGGACAGCGGGAAGGTCCATTGCAGCCGATCGATTCATGTTGTTTACGGCGGCAAGCCACTCGATAGCGCCAGGACCTACTACTGGAAGGTCCGCACGTGGGACACCGCAGACGTTGCGGCTCCCTACAGCACGGTGGCCTCATGGGAGATGGGCCTTCTGAAACCGTCGGACTGGGAGGCCCGATGGATCGCCCTGGGTGCGCTGCCAACAACCGGAGACAAGGAACTGGCCGACTGGAAGTTTGGCAAGTGGATCTGGCACGCGACGCAGAAGGGCGAGAACAAGACGGTCTGGCTGCGCCGGACATTCGATCTGGACCCGGCCACCAAGGTCAAGAAGGGACGCGTGCGTTGCAGTGCGGACGACACGTTCCAGATGTACCTCAACGGCAAAGAGATCGGCAGCGGGAGCGACTGGCGACAGATGTATGACTTCCAGGTCGGCAACGCGATTCGGGGGGGCAAGAACGTCCTGGCCGTCAAGGTTCACAACGCGACGGGCCCCTGCGGGTTCACGTTCTCGCTTCGGGCAGATCTGGAGAATGCCGCCGCACCGGTCTGGGTGCTGTCCGATGATCAGTGGAAGGCCGGCGAGGGGACAGATCTGAAGCCGTCTCAAGCGGAATTTGACGACGGTGCATGGCCCAAGGCGGGCATTGTCGGAGAGTACGGCTGCGAGCCCTGGGGCAAATGTGCGGCCACCCCGACACAGAAGTTTCTGAGATCCATGATGGTCCGCAAGGAGTTCGATCTGGACAAGAAGGTGATCTCGGCCAGGGCCCGGGTGTGCGGACTGGGTGGCTATGAACTACGAATCAACGGCAAGAGGGTCAGCGACGACCTGTTTGTCCCCGGTTGGACCCTCTTCGGCAAGCGGGTTCAGTACCAGACGTATGACGTGTCACGGTTGTTGAACAAGGGGCGTAACGCGATCGGAGCGATTCTGGGCAACAGTTGGTGGCATGGACGGATCGGCGGCGAGAACGCCCAGCCGGGACGCGAGTCGCTTCGGCTGATCCTTCAGCTCGATGTTGAATACGCCGACGGTACGCGCACGCGGCTGGTGACCGACCCCACATGGAAGACACATCCCAGCCCGATTCTGAACGACTGCATCTACGACGGTGAGGGCTATGACGCCCGCATGGAGACGGCCGGCTGGGACATGAATGGCTTCAAGGATGAGAACTGGCAGCCCGCAACAACGATCGACCAGCCGATTGCCACGCTGACGCCTCAGACGATGGAGCCCATCCGGGCTATCGAGGACCTGCCGGTCAAGCAGATATCGGAGCCGAAGCCGGGAGTGTTCGTCTTCGACTTCGGGCAGAATCTCACGGGATGGTGCCGCCTGAGCGTTAAGGGAGCCGCGGGTGACAAGATCGTCCTGCGTCATGCCGAGGAGCTGAATCGCGACGGATCGATCTATACCGCCAACCTCCGCAGCGCCAAGGCGACCGACACCTACATCCTCAAGGGACAGGGTGCGGAGGTCTGGGAACCGCGGTTCACGTATCACGGTTTCCGATATGCCGAGATCACCGGCCTGTCGGGAAAGCCCGACCGGTCGACACTGACGGCCCGGATGATCTGTTCGACCGCTCCGAAGATCGGCGAGTTCGAGTGTTCGGTCGACGTGCTCAACAAGGTGCAGCACGCCATTCTGTGGGGACAGCGAGGCAACATGTACAGCGTACCGACCGACTGCCCTCAGCGCGACGAGCGTCTGGGTTGGACGGGCGACGCGCAAATGTTCGCCAATACCGCCTGCTGGAATCTGGACATGTCGCTCTACTTCACCAAGTGGATGCGCGACATCCGCGACTGTCAGGGCCCCGACGGGGCCACTCGCGATGTGAATCCGTGCAACGGCTGGGGACCGGCGTCACCGGCCTGGGGCGACGTGTGCATCATTGTCCCGTGGCAGGTCTACCGTCACAGCGGCGACAAGCGGATCATCGAAGAGAACTGGGACTGCATGGCCGGCTACATCGGCTACATGACGAAACACAGCAAGGGCTTCCTGTATGAGCGAGACGGCTACGGCGACTGGATCGCAGTCGTCGGCTCTCCCAAGGCGCCGATCAGCGCGGGGTACTACTACTATGACTGTGTGTTGCTGTCGCGGATGGCCCGCGCCATCGGCAGGCATGCGGAGGCTGCCGAGTATGAGAATCTGGCCGCGAACATCCGGCGGGCCTTCAACGCCAAGTTCCTGGACACCCAGGCCAATGGCTATCCCGGAAGGACGCAGAGCACCAACGTCCTGCCGCTGTTCTTCGGGCTGGTGCCCGAGCATCGTGTGGAAGCGGTGGCCGGCAATGTCGTCAAGGACATTGTGGCGAGGCGGATGCATCTGAGCACAGGCTTCCTGGGGACGGGATACATCAACCCGGTTCTGACCTCGACGGGCCACCACGACATTGCGTGGCGTCTGGCCGAACAGACCACGTATCCCTCGTGGGGCTACATGGTCCGGAAAGGCGCCACGACGATCTGGGAATTGTGGAACAGCGACACCGCCGGCCCCGGCATGAATTCGCGAAACCACTTCTGTCTGGGCGCCGTGGGCGAATGGTACTATGAATCGCTGGCAGGTATTTTGCCCGAAGAGCCCGGATTTCGCGTCACTCGCATCTGTCCACGACCGATGGGCAACCTGACGTGGGTCAAGTCGAGTGTTCGTTCGCTTTACGGACCGATCGCCTCACAGTGGGAACTCAAGGGCACCGACCTGACGATGAAGGTGACGATTCCGGCGAACACCGAGGCTCGAATCTACGTGCCGACCTTCGGCGCCCGGCAGTTCACGATCCGCGAAGGCGGTGTGAGCCTTGTGGAGAACGGCACGCGAACCGGCAGCAGCCGTGGCATCACCTTCAGCGGAATGGAAGGCGATTGTGCCGTGTTCCGATCGGGAGCCGGTCAGTACAACCTGATGGCCCAGAGTATCGGCAGACCGCAGATGGCGGCGTACGAGATACCGGCCCCCCCACCGATGATCGAAGGATTGAGTGATGATTTCGGAGGAAACACTATCAACGCCGCCCAATGGGAAGTGATCGACATGGGACTCGAAAGCATGGCCGCCTCGGGCATTGTGGCGAAGATAGAGAACGGCGAACTGGTGTTCGCCGGGATCGGCGGGGTGGACTATTGGGCTGGGCGGACACTGCTGTCTCGCGGTGCATTCAACGTGCCCAAGGGCAAGCGTCTGGAGGTTCAGGTAGATCGCGTGGCGATGGATACCAAAGGTTCCGGAGCGAGGACCAGCCTGTGGCTGTGGGTGGATTCCGCCAACTACGTGATGTTCTCACAAGACACGGAGAAGGGCTGCTGGTCGTACAATCTGAACGGCGCCACCGGCCACGGCAATGAACTGGGCAAGGTCGAGAGCATGGGGCGCCACACGCTGAAACTGATCCACGACGGCCATCATGTTGACTTCCTTATCGATGGAAAGAGACTTGGTGAGGTGGCGGTGGGGTGGAATGAGGGGATCCGCGTTGCGATTACCGGCCAAGCGAGGCTGAAGACCGACGGACTGACGGCAAGATTCGACAACGTCAAGGCGGAGCTGCGACCGGCCCGATAGACCCAAACGAAGCCTGAGAGAGGTTGGTGCTGGGGATCAAGAAGCGGTTCCCCATCGTGATGCCAAGGAGAGCCCCACCTCGACGCTGATGCGGTGCGATGATATCATGCGCATGTTGAAAATGCATACACTTCGGGGCACACGCGGATGGCCAGGAAACAGAGCAGCAAGCGGACAACCCTTCTGATCGTACTAAGCCTGATGGCGATTTTTACCGGCGGCACGATCGGAGTCATGGTGTTCTTTCGACAGCAAGACCCGGCAATATTCGTCCAACAGGCGGTCGAATTCTGTCGAACCGGGCAGTTTTCCCAGGCCCTGGCGGCCTATTCCCGTGCGTATCGCGAATCGCTGGATCCGCGATGGATTGTTGAAGCAGGCATCGTCTCCAAGGACTTCGGCGATGCGACACGTGCGTTGGCCTTCTTTGACAAGGCTATCGCAGCTCGATCCGGATATCTTCTTGCCCACCAGAATCGACTCGAATTGAGGTTGGAACTCGTTCGCCAGACCCCCACCGCAGAGGGATACGGCAACCTTCGCAAAGACGCCGAGGCGCTATTGGCAATCGACCCGCAGAACGGCCGGGCCCTTTTCGCCCAGAGTCTGGCCCTGTCTGGACAGGTGGTGGAAGACCCTGCGAATGCGCGAAAGAGCCTTCAGACCATCGAGCAAGCCCACACACTCTCGCCGAATGACGTGGACATTGCCGACACCCTGGCCAAGATGTACGAGCGGCAGGTCCCCCCTGCCGATGTGAAGCCGGATTCGTCCAAGTCGTCACCGAACCAGGCCGAGCAGGTGTACGTCCAACTCCTGAAGGCCACTCCTCAGGACGGCGTGGCCCAGCTTCGATACGCCCAATACCTGATTCGCCAGCTCAAGAGGAAACAGGATCAGGCGATTGGACGAGGCGTGCCGTTGACGACACAACTCATGCGAAAGGAACTCGATCAGATCAACGGGCTTCTGGCGACGGCCCAGAAGCAGGCGGGCGAGAACGGTGAGGTGTACCTCACGCTGGCCGATGTGAGCTTGCTGGAAGCGAACCCCGGAAAGACCATCGAGGTTCTCAACCAGGCTCTGACCCGGGTACCGGACGATCTGCGTTTGTACGAGCGCCTGGCCAGTCTGATGATGCAGTTGGGGCGTCCTGCGGATGCACGAGGGATCCTCGAACGGGGGCTGGCAAGACCCTTCAACCGAGAGAGTTTCCGAGGGTTGATGGACCGGCCGCGGCGATACCGGCTGATGTGCCTGATGGGTCTGAGTCATTTGCAGGGGATGGATCGCGCAATGGCTGCCCGCGAATCATTGGCCAAGGCGGAAGAGGCCCGTCAGCATGCCGAGTCAGAACTGACGGAAGACCACTGGCTGGTGCACTTCCTCCAGGGCCGCATTCAACAGATGCAGGGGCGGCTGCTTTCTGCAGCAACGTGTTTCCGTTCTGCGGACAAGATGCTCGACTGGCAGAATGATCCGACGGGCAAGCTCTCGGCACTGCTGGCGCTCTCGGACGTTCAATGGGAGCTCCAGCAGCTTGGGCCTCTGGGTTCAACGCTGACCGAGGTCCTGAAGGAACGTCCGAACGAGACGGTCGCCCTGGCGATCCACTCGTGGCTGTCGCTTCGGCTGGGCCGACCACGAGCGGCGGCGGTAAGTGGCAGCCAGGCGATTGTCGGATTGTCGCAGACGGATTCGGTCTCTCTGTTTGGCCGACCCATGATTCGATTCTCCGACGGGACCGATTGGATTCGTCAGACAGCTCGATGCTGGTGGGCCGGGGCTCGCCTGGAGAACCTGAGCACGGACGCCTCGAAAGCCCAAGAGCGTCTAGCCCCCCTCACGGGGGCGGACACGCTTTTCTGGGCCGAGGTATGCCTTCTGTACGAGCGGGACAAAGACGCGGAAGACGCTTATCGCGCGGCCATCAGCCTTGATCCCACGCAGGTTGATGCCATCTGTGGCCTCGCGGGAATCTATGCCTTTCAGAATCGTTTTGCCGACCTGACGAAACTCGCCCGCCAGACGGCCGAGACACTCAAGAGTCTCCCGGCCGACAAGCAGAACGCTGCCGTAGCTGCCGCGAGGTGCAGGGCCGAAGCGATGGTTTTCCAGTTCGACCCCGCGCTGACAGACGACCAGCGATACAGCACGATGCTGCAATCACTGAAGGCCATTCCCGACCCTGTAGAACGGGCCGTAAGGCTTTCTCAGGTTCAATGCGCTCAGGGAAGACCTGGAGATGCTCTCGCCGAGCTGGCGACGGTTGCCAAGACACGCCCAGACGACGTGGAACTGATTGAGAAGTGGTTTGCAGCGGCGTTGGAGGCGGCGGACTGGGCTGCGGCCGAAACGGCGCGGGCAAGGGTCATTGAACTGAATGCCGACGGTGCCAAGGGGCGAGTATGTGAGGGGCGCATTCTTCTGGCCAGGGCCCGCTTCCTGACGGAATCCGCGAAGAAGACGCATGATACGAATCCGCAGAAGGCCGGAGAGCTGAGGGAAGAGGCTTCCGACCTCACAAAGGAAGCCATCGACTCCCTCCGAGCGGGCGCAGAGGAGGCCCGAGGCATGTCGATGCCGAGGGTCCGGCTGGGTCAGGCAATGAGTGATCTGGGACTTCGGGAAGAAGCCCGGGATGCCTATCAGATGGCCCTGACGTTTAACCCTCTCGACGCGGAAGCATTGCGGGAACTGGCCCATCTGGCCAGGGTGGAGCGCGTCGGCGGCATCGATGAGAGCCGGTCTTTGAAGAGCGCAATCCGGTTCTCACGAAGAGGGCTGGACGGCACGCCGCTGGATTCGTGGCTCCGAAGCGAAGCCGAGGACTCCTACGAAGATGCCCATCAGGCTGAGAGCATCACCCGCCGCGAGGCTATTCTGAAGACCCGCCCCAAAGACCCGGTCAACCTGCTGCGGTTGGGGGTGCTATACGATCTGAACGGTCGCCGGTCGGATGCCGAGAAATGCTATGGTCTGGCAATGGAAGCCTCTCCCAAGAACATCGAGATGCACGCCCAGATCAGCGAGGTCTATCGCAGCCTCGGTGACTATCGCCGAGCAGCTCAGATTCTGGAGGATATGTCCGCGCGTCTGGAAGGCAGCGACAAGGCAAAGGCACTGTTGGCCCTGGCCCGATGCACTGATGAAACCCTTCGAACGCGTCAGGATGCAGGGGCTCCGCCGAGCGAGATACGCTCCTGGCGGGATCAGACGGATCAGGCCTTCGTGAAGGCATTTGCGGCTTCCCCCTCCGTGGATGTGTGCGATGCGGCTGCGGATTTCTGCTTGAAGACCCGGAGAAATGAGGAGGCGGTGAAGTGGCTTCGACAGGGGCTGCGAGCTCAACGTCATGCACTGGACGACCGTCTGTTGCGGCAGAAGCTCATACGGACTCAACTGGAGATTCGCCCCTTACCGAAAGACATCGAACGTGAGATCGGTGATTACGACGCCCGGTTCCAGGGCTTTGAGGAGGTCTCGCTTCTTCAGGGGATGCTTCATGCCGCCCGTGGTGAACTTGACGAGGCGGTCCAGAAACATACGCGCTATCTGGACAGGTTGCTGAGTGCGGGCATGACCGCATACACGCGAGCGGAAGAGCTCTCGGAAGCATACTACCTGCGTGGCAACCTGTACCTGCGGCTGGCCTCGATCCGACCGGCTGAAAGTGTCCGTTTTCTGAAGGCGGCGATCGAGGACTTCTCGCATGCCAAGGCATACTGTCCACGGACGCTGGATTGGTCGCGATATGCCGTCGCTCTTGCGGGGGCCTACGAACAGGCCGGGCGCGACGACAGCGCGATGGCGGAGCTTCAGACCGCCCTTCGGGAATACCCCGAAGCCGAAGCGCCCGCCCGACAACTGATCGACATGCTGGGGCGTCAGGGCAAGTGGGGTGAGCAGGAGGCCGTGATCCGTCAGCAGATATCGCTGAAGCCGAACGACTGGCAGTGGCCCTGTCGGCTTGGAGAGGCCTTGGAGAGGCGGAAGATGCCGGCCGAAGCCGAGAAGGCGTACCGGCAATCGGCCGAGCTGTCCGACTTCGGTGCTCACGGAATCGGGCGGAAGGGTGTCGTTGGACTGATGTCGGTTCTCTTTCAGCGAGGCAAGTGCGCAGACATTGTGGCCCTTACGGAGAAGCACATTCGCCCCGAGGACCGAGACCACAAACTCTGGACGCTGTACGGCGCCGCCCTGCACAAGACCGGCGCGATTCCAGACGCCCTGGAGGCTTGGGCGTCCGCATCCGGCAGCGTGATGAGAGTGGATGAGCAGTCGTACGTCGCCCAGTCGATGAGTTTCGTTCTGGGTCAGGAACCAGCCATCCAAGTCGCTCGTCAGATGGTGGAGAAGCGCAAGGGAAGCATCGGACCGACGATGCTGCTGGCGCTTCTTCTGGATCACGCCCGACGACCCGACGAGGCGATCCGACTCGTCGAGCAGGCCCAATCCGCCACGACGCAGCCGTCAGCTCGGGGACATCTGCTCACCTATATGGGCATTCTGATGACCAGCAAGGAGGATTTCTCGAAGGCGGCGGAACTCTATCGGCAGGCCCTGGATATCGACGGTGACAACAATGTGGCCCTGAACAATCTGGCCTTCATCATGGCCGAGAAGCTGAATCGCCCCGCCGATGCGATCCGCTATGCGCAGCGTGCTGCGGAACTGTCCCCCGACCTCCCCGATGTTCTGGATACCCTGGGCTGGTGTCTGGCGCTCAACGGCGAATACCAGGCGGCGGTGGGCGTACTGAGCCGAATCCCCTCACACAAGCGAGCCGCCCCCTTCGCATATCACTTGGCCGAGACCTACCGGCGGATGAAACAGTATGACTCGGCGCGTCAGGTGGCCGAACAGGGATTGAAGCTTCAGGCCACGGACGAGGAGAAACCCTACCAGGTCAAGCTCAGGCAATTGCTGGATCAGATCAAGAGCAGTTCCTGAGGCGAGACGGCCGGCGTTGATGAGCGTGGCATCTGGGAAACGATCCTGAAAGGTGTTGCAGGCCGGACGCCGGCCCAGGGGGCTATGCTCCCGTCACGTATCGTCGCGTTCCCAGACGTGTGTAACGGCAGAGCACCTGGTGAGGACTGCATCCGAGTGCTTCGGCGGCGTCGGTCTCCGAAAAACCGGGCCCCAGGAGGACCACCCGGTCGCCGGCGCGATCCGACGGACCTACCTCGATCATCGCCGTGTTCATCCCCACCTCCAGCACGCGGCGGCGACAACCGTTGACGGTCACCACGCCCGGAGCGAACCCCTGAGCGTAACCGCATAGGATCACGCCGGCTCGGGAGGCGTTGAACCGGCGGTAACCGGCCGGGCCGTCCAGATCGCGAACCACGGTCAGTCGGGTTGTCACGTGCACGGCCCCCCGGTACAGCGCCAACCCGGGACGTACGGCATCCAGATAGGCCGCGGGATGGCCGAGCAGAGCGGTGGCGGCCGCGTGGAGGCGCGGGGCCTTTCCGTCACAGAGGTTCTTGAGCCGGAGTGCCCCCTTAACGGTGACCGTGTGTGTGAAGGCTTCGACGATTCGGCACGTTCTGCAGATGGCGTCGATTTGATCCGGCGGAGCCCCGAGCCACTGCATTCCCGTATCCACATTCAGAACGGCGGGCGTCCGGCCGAGCCTTCGAGCTTCTGCCAGTGAGGCCACGGCCGGTCGCACACCGATGGCCGCATGCTCATCGGCGGAGCCGCTCAGAGGTCCCAGAATCAGTCCCGGCGCTCGGACGGACCGAGCCTCGGCGAGGCTGAAGTAGGCGAACTCGTCGGCGATGCCCGACAGGGCCTTGGCCACTTGCGATGCGCCCAAACCATAGGCGTCGGACTTGACCACTGCAATCAGGAGACGTCCCGTTTTTCGTTTGATGTCTCGTGCGGCGGCCGCGATGCGCCGAAGGTCTATCCGCACGTCAACCGGACACGCGGAAGCTGTTGCCTCGTACGAAGCCTGACGGGTTCTCCGGGTTTGCCCCTTGTTCGATTTCGAGGTGCGCTTCACCCTGGCGGGCCTGGACTCGTGCATGTGGAGGCATCTCCCGAAGATTCCGACTGTTGGTCCGCCCGGCCGACATGGAGGGCGACCATGGTGATATCGTCCGTCTGGGGGCTGTGTTCCACAAAATCGGAGAGCGCGCGTCGTACGCGGCTCACCAGTTCGGACGGTTCGGCTCGGGCGTATCGCCTCAGGAGGTCCTCGATCCGCCCCAGCCCAAAGAACTCGTCGTCGGCATTGAGTGCCTCGGGGATGCCATCGGTGTACAGGAAGTAGGTGCAGGCCTCGTCCCCCATAGGCTCCGTATTCACCGCGAAGTCGGCATCGGGTTCCACGCCCAGGGGCAGGTCACCTTCGGGCTTCAGGCTGTCCACACAACCATCGGACCTGACGAGGTATGGAGGGTAGTGCCCGGCATCCACATAGTGGAGGACCCTTTCGGACGTATCCACGACCATCAACAGAGCGGTGATGAAGCCGACACCACCGGTATTCTGATAGATCAAGCGGTTGAGACGTCGAACCACGTCGACAAGGTCATCGGTGCCGGGCAAGACCACACGAACCGCCGCCTGGAGATTGGCCATGAGCATGGCCGCCGATACCCCCTTGCCGCTCACATCGGCAATCAGTACCGCGGTGCGATGGTCGTCCAGTTGGATGACATCATAGTAGTCGCCGCTGACGCTTCGCCCGGGACTGTTGAATGCGGCGATGCCAAGACTGGATTGCAGGGGCAGCAATTGGGGGAAGAGTCCTTCCTGGATCTCACGTGCGAGAGCCAGTTCGTGCTCCAATTGCCTTCGCATCTCCGCCTCCAGAAGGAGATGGCTGTTTCGCAGGGCCGCTCCGATCTGCCCGGCGAGACCGGCAAGGAAGTCTACGTCTTCTTCACTGTACTCCCGACTGCCCGACAGCCGATCGCCATAGAGGGCCCCGAGCACATCGTCTCGCCAGGTGATCGGAACGCACATGGCCGAACAGATCCGGTTCTGGACCATGCTGTCGGTGGTGCAGGAATCCCCGGCCATAGCCAGGCTGATGATGCTGCGTTCGCCGGTTCGGATGGCCCGAGTCAGGATGGAACGGCTGATGGCCGGCTCGTCTTGCCCCGATTGCGGGAAGAGATTCCGCACGACGGAGAGGGCCCACTGTCCGGGGGGAGGTGTGGCCTCGACGATGAGCCCTCGCTCGAAGCCCAGCGTCTCCATGCAGATGTCCATCGCCCGTTCGAGGACCTCCCGCGGCTCAAATGTGCCCACGAGCCTTCCGGTCAGATCCAGCAATTGCCTCAGGCGAACCGCCGACGTTTCAGGGCGGTGGCGGAAGGAATGGACGACGGTGGAGCGATCCTCCAGATCGCTCAAGACGACGGTTCGAGACGAGTCGGAATTCGCATTCAGAAAGAGCAGGGAACAGTGACCGGCTCGGATGTCATCACCATGGCTCAGGATGCGACTGTGGACCCGATCGCGATTGACGTAGGTTCCGTTGTGGCTGCCGAGGTCCTCCAGGACGTGTTTTCCCGGCGCAGGAGAGTAGACCCGGAAGTGCCGACGCGAACAGGTGGGATCCTCCAAGACAACGTCACACGAGGCGTCCCGTCCGATCAGGAGTTCCTCGGCCTGAAGGGACACCACTCGGTGCCCCCCCTTCGGCATATTGATGCGCAGCTCCGCCATAGTGTCGGAATCCGGACGCCGCGCCGAGGCGAGGCTACTTCCAGATGTTCCACATGCTCGGCCCGAATATCCCGTAGAGAATACTGTTGGGGATCAGATACGCCGTGTCGCCGGCATAAGGAGCCAACAGGACCTCCAACTCATTCTGGATGGTTCCCAGGCAATCCGCATAGTACGCGAACGTGCCAACCATCAGGATGAGGGCCCACCACCGACTGCGGTTCTTCTTCACGGCACACCTCCAACCAACTCAGATAACGGTAATTGTCCAAATAGGTGGAACCGTGTCAACGTTCGACCGATGATTCCGCTTCGTCGGAGGCGATCGGATTGATCCGAATCGCTCTTCATCGATAGACTATCCACGCGAGATGCACTCCCGTGCCGGGGAGACCTCGTACGCATTCGGAGGAAAGGCGATCATGAAGGAGACTCCATCGGTGCCCGCGCCGTCCGAATCGGTCGTGCCCGGTGCTTCGCGGTCGGGTGGCCGGGCGTCGCGGATCCTCCGAAGGCTGTTGCTGGGTGTGCTGATCGTGTTGCTGGCGGCGGAAGTGGTCATCCGACTGGCAGGATGGGACCCCCCTCGGCTGCTGACCCATGAGGACGTGAAGCAACTGAACCAGTTCCGACAGTGGGCGCTGGACTGTCCGATTGCCGAAGCGGAGACGAAGGATGCCCAGAGGGAATTGGCGCTGTCGGAAGGCGCTCAGGCTGATCCCAACGTTATCACCGCCGCTCGCGCGAGGCTGACCAAGGCCCAGAAGGGGCTGACCTATCTCAAAGAGCATCCCCCGGCTCGGTCGTTCCGTTTCCGAGGGTACTGGCATGACATTCCGATGGAGTATGACCAGCAGATCGAGCTGAACGAATACTGGATGCGAGACTGCAACTACGTGCTGAACAAACCGCCGGATACGCGGCGGGTCGTGATCCTCGGAGACAGCTACACGACGGCCTGGGAAGTAGGTTTCGACGAGATGTACCACAAGCGTCTGGCGACGGAGCTCAGTCGCCTGGCCGGCGCAGGGCGCAAGGTGGAGGTGCCGGCGTTCAGCATGCCCTCGATGGGACTGGCGCCCCTGGAGCAACGGTTTCTCCAGACGGCGATGAATCTCAAGCCAGATATTCTGATGCCGGTGATCTCCGGTACCCTGTTGTCGGAGAACTACCTGCCGCTGCAGACCGAAGTTGATTTCAAGCTCAAGCGTCTGCTGAAGTACTTTGTCTCGCGAGCCAGCAGAGTGGAGTCTGATTGGCTGATCCTGCGGCACTCGGCGGTCAACCGGCTGGTGGCCCGTACGGCGGCCGGACTGTACATCTATCACCTGGACTGGTTCGAGGACCTGACGGGGCGGCATCCACTGGATGCGTCGGTCGCGACGTTTTTTGAGCCGGAGACGCCCAAGTGGACGGAGGCCTGGAAGGCCACGGCTCAGGTGCTCGAACGACTCTGCTATACGTGCCGCCAGGCGGGCATTCCGCTGGTCGTCGTGACCTTGCCCACGGAGCCGTCCATGAGCGTCTTCGCCCAACCCGCCCCGGGTTTCACGATCGATTGGGAGAAGGTGGACCGGCGGTTCGCCGAGATGTGCCGGCAGATCGGAGCCGACTTCTTCTCACTGACACCGACGTTTGCGGCCCATCGCGCCCGATACGGCCAGGACTACCGCCCGACGTATGACATCCACTGGAACGCCAAGGGTCACAACATGGCCGCTCAGGCGATTCTCGAGCACCTTCGCACGCGATACGCCGCTCAACTCGGGCTGAAGTGAGCCTTCGCCCCTGCCCGCTGCGTTAACGAAGGGTGGATGCAGTCAGAGGTTCCCAAACGGGAGAGGCCGCGATCGGCTAGCCGGCATGAAGGACTTGCAGGACCATCTGCCGATGCCTGGGGCCGTCGAACTCGGCGAAGTAGATCGCCTGCCAGGTTCCGAGCACCAGGTGCCCGCCGCTGATGGGGATCGTCTGCGAAGCCCCCACCAGTGAGCATTTGAGGTGTGCGTCGCTGTTGCCTTCGCCGTGGTGAAAACCGCGATCCTGTTGCGGAATCAGTTCGGCCAGTTTGTATGCCAGATCGCGAGTGACGTCCGGATCGGCGTTTTCCTGGATCGTAACGCCGGCGGTGGTGTGTGGCACATAGCAGATGACGGCCCCGTCCTTGACGCCGGACTCGGCAACCGCCTTTCGAACGCGATCGGTCAGATCGACGAACTCACAACGCTGACGCGTACGGACGTCCAGAGTGATCATAGGAGACTCCGATTCACAACGGGATTCTATCCGTTGGTAATGCCAGATCGTATCGTTTTTCTTAAGATATCATCCGGGAGATGAGAGTCGTGGTGGATGAGGTCACCGTCATGCGATCGGGGATGAGAACTCGACCCGTCGGAGAGCTCGCGCCGATGCTCGCCTGTGGACTGGTCATCGGCACCGCAGTCGGCGAAGAAGGTTCCCCCCCTCTGGGAAACAACGCTCCCTTGGTGCGGGTCGTGTCGGTGAGCGGCGCCCCCACATTCACCGTGGACGCGCGACCATTCGCGGTGCCCTGCTTTGAAACCTACGCCCCCGAGGAGAAGTACTACCGGCAATTCGCGGCCTCCGGGGTGAAGCTGTTCAGCTTCAACGCCAACGCCGCCGCCTGCGACTACGGGCACTCGAAGCCGACGTGGACGGCCCCGGAGACATGGGACTACTCCGGCTTCGACGAGCGGGCGGATCGTGTATTGGCCGCCGATCCGCACGCACTGCTGCTACCCCGCGTGAACCTTGGTACGCCCCGATGGTGGCTCACCGCACATCCCGACGATCTGGAGGTACTCGATGGCGGGGGCACGCTCTATCGGCAGCCGAACATCAACACAACGATCCCTAAGGATCGTCCGTTTCCCAGTCTGGCAAGCCCGCTGTGGCGGCGCGATATTGGAGACGCCCTGCGTCGACTGGTTCGGCACATCCAGACTTCAAAATACGCCGACCACGTATTCGGCTACATGCTGACCGGGCTGGATACCGAGGAGTGGTATCACTGGAGCTCGGGAAGCCATCAACTGGCCGGCTATAGCAGGCATACTCGCCGGGCCTTTCAGGAGTGGCTCCGACGCAGGTATGGAGACGTTGCGTCCCTTCGGTTGGCATGGTCGCGACCAGACATCACCTTCGATACCGTGGAGGTACCGAGCCGCTGCGAACGCTACGATGCGGCTGCGGGGACATTTCGCGATCCGACCCGCGCGATGAACGTCATCGATTTCTACCTGTTCTACAATGATCTTGTTCCCGAGACGATCGACAGCTTCGCCCGCATCGTGCGAGAGGAAACCGGTGGCCGGCAGGTGATCGGCGCGTTCTACGCGTACATGTACGAGTTTCGCGGCGACCCCGAGTATGGGCACAACGCGCTGGGGCGCCTGAATTCGAGTGCCAATCTTGATTTCGTGATGGTTACGTCCAGCTATGGATACCGGAGTACAGGCACGGGCGGAGAGTATGAGCGTGCGCCGTCGTATTCCGTGCGTCTGCACGGAAAGCTGTGGTACCACGACAACGACGTCATCTCGTTTCTTGCGCCGCAGGTTCTGCGCCGGGTGGGGTTTGGTGACCAGAACAGTTGGGAGACGAACCTGCAACACCACCTCAGTGTGCTCGGCTACGCGGGCACCGTGGAAGGAACGCGCTGGATGTATCGGCGATCGCTGGGGTTCGCCCTGTGCCACGGAATGTACCAGAGCTACTTCGACCTGCACGGGGGGTACTATGACCACCCCGAGCTGATGGCCGAGGTGGCCCGACTGAACCGCGTCGCCCAGGCCTCCGTCAACTACGACCGATCGTCGGTCAGCGAAGTTCTCATCGTTGCCGATGAGGCCTCGTGTGCGTACGCCACCTATGCCAACCCGATGGTCGGAGACAGCCTGCTGAGCCCTCAACCGGCCCTGATCAAGATGGGTGCCCCGGCCGACCACATCCTGCTCGATGATCTGGAGCGGCTGAACACCGATCGCTACAAGCTGGCGATCGTGCTGAACGCCTACCACCTGAGCGATGATCAACGGGGGCTGATCCGACGGAAGCTGCTGGGATCGGGACGATGGGTTCTGTGGTGTTACGCGCCGGGCACCTTCAACGGTTCTCGACGATCCGTCGAGGGCATGCGGGAACTGACGGGCCTGCGCATCGTGCCCTCGGAGGATACCGGATTCGCTGCGCCCCGCGTGCAGGTGCTGCGGGGTGCCTCGCCGCTGAGCAAGCGGCTCGAGCGACTCGCCGATTCGCCGATGGGACCCCAGGGGAAGATCTGCTCGCTGTTTCGAGTGGAGGACCCCTCGGCCGTCGCGCTCGGTGTGTTGCCCGGCTCATCACAGGTGACGCTGGCGATGAAGGCGATGAGCGACTGGACCTCGCTGTATGCGGTCACGCCGTCGTTGCCGCCAACGTTCTATCGCGAGTTGGCCCGGGCGGCGGGCGTACACATCTACAACGACCGTGACGACACGCTCTACGCCAACGCATCCTTCATCACACTGCACGCCAACGGAGCCGGACAACGCACGCTACGCATACCCCGTCCGGGTCAGGTGGTGGACATTGTGGAGGACAAGATGCTGGCAAGCCGAGCCGCCAAACTCAGTCTCGACCTTCAACACGGCCAGACGCTGTTGCTGCGTTGGGCCCCCACGCCAACGACAACCTCTCGCCCGAGCCCAGCCCCCTGAGAACGGGGACGCCAGACGTTCCGCGGTTTACCCCACGGGACTCTCTGCGCGAACCACGCACGTCAGGCGATGATCGGCGTCGGCGCGGACAATCCATGCTGCGCGGTGACGGCCGGAAATCGCGATGTCCGCATTGGGCTGGTCGTTTTCGGCGTACTTGGCTGCGGCGGCTTCGGGCGCCATTCCGCCGGCCATGTGCCGGGCGATGATGCCCTCGCGACAGGCTCTCGGATCTATCTCCAGCCACAGGGGCAGGTCGATGCGACGAACCACCTCGGCCCATGATCCCTCGTTCAGCAGGAGGTAGTTGCCTTCGATGAGGACGATGTCATCTTCACGCCGGACCACCGTGTCGGCGGAGACGGGCTCGTGTTTCCGCCGATCATATACCGGAACATCGACGTCTCGATCGCGTCGACGAAGGCATTCCAGCGCTTCGGCCAGGGCCGTACTGTCGAACGACGGCGGAGAGCCCTTGCGACGGCGCAGAGGTGTCGTCGATCCGTCGGGGTTGCTGAAGAAGCGCCGATCCAGTTCAGCATTGGGCAGATGCCAACCGTCCATTCCGATGACCACCAGACGCGGAGGGTGGCGGGCGATCTTCCACAGCTCTGCCAGGATCATAGCGGCAGTGGATTTGCCGCTACCCGGCACCCCGGCCAGACCGACGATCAGGCGCCGCCCGGCCGCTCGATAGGCGTTGAGGATCACCCGCATGAGGGGGATGTAGCCGAGCGCCAACTCGCCCGGCTCAACGCGAACCTTCTTCGGCAGACCGGCGACAAGGATCTCCAGATCGACACCGGGAATATCACCATGTGCGATCTGCTGGAACGAACCGCACACCGGGTCCGGCGCATCCGGGAAGCGGCTGAGAAGGCGTTGGAGTGTAACCTCTTCGTGATCCATGGTTCGGATTGTGGTCGGCTTATGACCGATCTGCAAGCCGTTGAAGGCAATCCGTCGGAAGCACGGGCAAGAACGCGAGTTGATTCCTGCCACCCGTTCGAGAAACGCACATGCACGAGCCCCTTCCTGGGTGTTTGGCGGAAGCGCGGCCTTCATGCTATAGTGACTTGTGGTCAAGGCGAGCCTGCCAGACGCCCCGGTTTCAGAGCGAAGAGAGAGAAAACCCATGTCGAGTTTTCGATCCGTGTGTATCAAGACGCTGGCCCTCCTGGTAACAACGTCGGGGGCACACGGTGGGTCGTGGCCGCAGTTTCGAGGCCCGGACCGGAACGGGGTAGCCAAGGACACGGGGGTGCTCCGCAAGTTCCCTCCCGGCGGACCGAAGGTGCTTTGGACCACGTCGGTGTGCGAGGGTTATGCGGCGCCGGCGATCGTCAACGGACGGGTCTTCTTCAACGACTACGATCGCACGGGATCGCAGTGGATGGCCCGATGCCTGAGCCTCTCGGACGGCAAGGAACTCTGGCAATTCAAAGAGGCCAAGAAGATCCGGCCCAACCACGGCATCACACGAACCGTGCCGGCGGCGGATGATAAGTATGTCTTTTCGATGGACCCCAAGTGCGTCTTCCATTGCATAGATGTCCAGACCGGCAAAGAGGTGTGGCGCAAGGATCTGGTGGATGAGTACCAGACGAAGATCCCACCGTGGTACACAGGACAATGTCCCATGATCGAGGCCGACCGCGTTCTGATCGCGCCGGGGGGTAAGGCGCTGATTGTCGCGTTGGAGAAGGCCACAGGCAAACCGATATGGCAGACGCCCAACCCGGAAGGGTGGGCGATGTCGCATGCCTCGATCATGCCGGCGGAGATCGGTGGAGTTCGGCAGTATCTGTACGCCACGCTGGAAGGGCTGGTAGGCGTATCGGCGAGCGATGGCAAGCAGTTGTGGCACTATCCGTGGAAGTTCAACGTGGCCGTGGCCCCGTCTCCGCTGGCGATCGACGACGGGCGGGTCTTTCTGACGAGCTGCTACGATGCCGACGGGTTCATGATCCGCGTCAAGAAAGAGGGGCAGGCTTTTGTGGCCGAGAGCCTCTACACCCTTCCGGCCAAGCAATGGAACAGTGAGGTCCACACACCCATCGTCTTCCAGAATCATCTGTTCGGCGTGGGCAAGCGTAATCGCGGCCTGTTCACATGCTTGAGCCTGGAGGGCAAGGAGGTCTGGACGAGCGAGGGCAAGGCGAGTTTTGGACTGGGCAGCTACCTGCTGGTCGACGGTGTTTTCTGGGTCCTCGACGGCGATACGGGCATGCTTCGACTGATCGAGGCGACGACGCGAGGATACAAGGAGTTGGACCGGGCGCAGGTACTCAGCGGTGACAATGTCTGGGGACCGATGGCCCTGGCCGACGGCAAGTTGATCCTCCGCGATATGAGTAAGATGGTGTGTATCGAGGTCGGCGGGGCGGCAAAATAGGCGGAGGGTGCGAGCCTCTTCGATGTCCGGTATGAATGCCCCGCGGCAGCCTCATACCAGACAATGCGTGAACAAGCCATGAAGTACCGGCGGATTCGAACATACGGCGGCAAGGGTGATTCGCCCGATCGGTTCACCGACGCGGTCCGTGGTATCGCCGCAGGCCCGACGGGCATGATGGCCGTCGTGGGCGATTTGATGCTGAAGGTGTATACAGGCGAGGGCGTACTGCACGCCGGGTGGCCGACGGAGAGACTCGGGCTGTCCGTTGCATGGGCCTCGGACGGGACGAGCCTGCTGGTCGGGTGCAACAGGCAGGTCCTGGAATACGACCTTGCCGGCAAGCTGAAGAACCGCTGGTCGGACCCGCAACACCTGGGCGAGGTGACCTCGGTGGCGTGGCTGGCCGATGGCTGGCTGGCGGGCGACATCACGCATCGCTGTATCCACCGATACGATCGCCGCGGGACATTCGTCAACGATATCGGCAAGGACAACAAGATGAAGGGGCTGGTGATCCCCAACGGCCACGTCGATTTCGCCGTCGATGGCGAAGGGATCATTCACGTGACGAACCCCGGCAAGCATCGAGTCGAACGGTACACGACGGAGGGACGGCTCCTGGATTTCTGGGGGCGATTCGGCGGCACCGATCCGGAGGGGTTCTCCGGCTGCTGCAATCCGACGAACCTGGCGCTGATGGGCGATCGGCGAACCATCGTCACGGAGAAGGCCCCACCGAGGGCGAAGGTCTACGATTCGGGCGGGCGGCTGCTGTGCTTGTTCGGCGAGGGGGACTTCGATCCGAACTGCAAGAACATGGATGTGGCGGTCGACGGCACTGGGGCGATCCATATTCTTGACCCGGTGGGGTTGCGTGTGTGTGTTTACATCGCGGTCGACGGACCGGCTGAACCCGGCAAGGCGAGCGAAGGAACGAAGGGGTCATGAGCGACGAACCGACCCGACGACAGGTGCTGGCACACGGTGCCCGGGGTGCGGGGCTGCTCGCCCTGGGGGGCGCGGCGACGTATCTGGCCGTGAAGGCCGGCCGATCGGGCGCTTGGGAGATCGACTGTGCCAGATGTCTCAACAGCCGCCTGGGGGCCGTGAACGTCCCGGCGTGCGAGAAATGTTCGAATTCGTGCGTCCTTGCCCTGTCGGCGGTTCGGGCGGTGAATGATTATGCCCGATGCGGACGATGCTACATCTGCCCGGCGTATTTCAACGTAACCAGTGCGGTGGGCAAGGATGGATTGCCCAGTGAGAAGCTGTGTCCCCGGGACGCCATCCTTCGCAAGCCCATCGGCGACGTGGATCCGAAGGACCCGGCCAACAACTTCTACGAGTATGTCATCGACGAGACGAAGTGCAACGGCTGCGGCAAGTGCGTGATGGCCTGCAAGGAACCGGCCGGCCTGGGATCGATTCGGCTGGAGGTTCGCCACAATCTTTGCCTCGACTGCAATCGCTGTTCGATCGCAATCGCCTGTCCGGACGAGGCCTACGTACACAAGGCGGGCGGCCCCGCCGATTCACCGAAGACCCATGCCTGACACGATGCCCCTCTGCCTTCATGACGTGCTGCAACGATCGACCGGCAAGCGCCGCACCGTTCTGCCGAGCGCCGTGATTCTCGGCGTGTCGGCGGCGATGTGGACCTCGTGGCTTCACGGAGAATCGATCCAGTACACTCGTCCCGTCCAGGCCGCCCCGGCGCCGAACGACATCGGTGGCGGCTATGTCCTGCCTGCCGTCCAGCGTCCGGCCTCTCGCTCGGACCGATTACGGCTGTTGGACGTGGGCCTGATGACCGCGGGCATGGGTGCGGTGGGGTGGCTGGCGCTGCGCCGACGGAGCCGGCGAGGAATCGTCCTGCTGACGATTCTGAGCCTGGTGTACTTCGGGTTCTATCGCAAGGGGTGCGTCTGTCCGGTTGGGGCGATTCAGAACGTCGCCGTCGCACTGACCGACGCCCATTACGCCGTGGGATACGTGGTTGTCCTAACGTTTTTCCTGCCCTTGGTTCTGGCAATTCTGTTCGGGCGGGTCTTCTGCGGAGGGGTGTGCCCGCTGGGTGGGATACAGGAACTGATCCTGCTCAAGCCGGTGCGTGTGCCGACCCGTGTGGATCGCTGGCTGGGCCTGCTGCGTTACGCCTATCTACTGCTGGCCCTCGTCTGGGCCGTACGACCGGCGGAGGTGCGAGACTTCATCATCTGCCGGTTCGATCCCTTTGTCGGGCTGTTTCGCCGAACAGGCAGCGTCGAAATGCTGCTGGTCGGCGGAGCGATTCTGATCCTTGCGATGTTCGTGGGGAGACCTTATTGCCGGTATCTGTGCCCTTACGGCGCCCTGCTGTCCATCGTTTCGCGGTTCGCCTGGCGCGGAGTGACGATCACCCCCGCTCGTGAGTTGGATTGCGGACTGTGTACGGATGCGTGTCCCTACGGGGCGATCGAGGGGATGCGGGCCATCCGATCCGCCTGTCTTTCGTGCGCCCGATGCTTCGACGCCTGCCCCGTCGAACGGGCGGCACAGGAGGGAAAGGTGGTCGAGGAGGACAATCCTGCGCGACCTGCGTGAGGTAGTTCGCCACAACGTACGACCTCGCAGCGAGTTCATTGATGAGGATCATGGAGACGTCGGACAAGAACATGTCGAAGGTGCCTGAGGCGACGTCGTGGCAGCACCACATGGCGCGCGGCGCCTCGGCTGTTTCGCTCGTCACGGCCGTCGTCTGCATCATCCTTCTTCTGGGCTGGCACATCGACGATCGACGCCGTACGACTGCCGAACAGAAGCGGATCGACACGTTACAGCTCACCGTCAAGAAGGACGCTCGAAGCGCCCCGGAATTGGCTGTGGAGCTTGATGGCCGAACGGCAAGATCGCTTCGACTCAGTCAGCGGCAGCAGTCTGTTTCGAACGTCCTGATTCTCTCGAGCATCGTCTTCCTGATAAGCGTCAAGCGCCTGACGGGGGCCAAGGCACCGCCCGCTCTTGTTTCACTTCGACGATCAGCGACGGGTTCGCCGGGTGAGTCTCTGGCCTCGGCAATGCCCCAAGAGGAAGCGCACGAACACATCGGCACGATCGATCTGGCACCCATCACGAACATCGTCGCGCAATGCGGACGAACCGTTGAAGCAACGATTCCCCTGCTGCAGGCAATCCAGTCTCGCTATGGCTACGTGCCGGCCGAGGCCCTGCGGCGTGTCTGCGAGTTGACGGAGATATCCGCCGCGCACCTTTACGGCGTGCTGACGTTCTACCCCCAATTCCGCCGCCAGCCGATGGGGCGTCATCTGATCCGCGTCTGTCACGGCACGGCCTGTCACGTGGCGGGGGCCCCTCGCGTCACCGAGGCCCTCCGAAGGGCCCTGGGCATCGAACCGGAGGCCACGACAGACCCTCGGCGACTCTTCACAGTCGAGGAAGTGGCCTGTCTGGGATGCTGCACGCTGGCACCCGTCATTCAGATCGATGGGACAACCTACGGGCACATGACACCGGAGAACGTTCCGGATGTTCTGCGCGACTTCCTGGAATCGCACAAGAACGGGACTGTGTCGACCGGTGTGGTGCTCGCGCCCTCCGAGCCAACAGCCGCCGGGGAGATTCGGATCGGCATGGGTTCATGCTGTCAGGCCGGTGGGAGTGCGAAAGTCCGAAGGGCGATGGAAGAGGCGATCCGCGACACGGGGGCGTGTGCCACGGTCAAGCGCGTCGGCTGCGTCGGGATGTGCCATCAGACACCGCTGGTTGAAACGGTCCTTCCCAACGGAGCGCATAACCTCTATGCGAAGGTCTCACCGGAGGACACCCGTGCGATCCTGCTGAGGCATTTCCAGCCGGGCAGCGGACTGAAGGGGCTTGGCGTGGGCCTGCGCCGCCGAGTTGACGACCTGCTGCTCGGGACGAGCCGGACGATCCTGCGCCGTCGGGAGCTGGGGTCTCAGGCCGCGCCGCTGTGCGCCTTTCTGGGCTCGCAGATCCACATCGCCACGGAACACTGCGGGCAGATCGACCCGTTGAACCTCGACGAGTACCTGGCCCATGATGGCTTCTCTGCCCTGAGGCGATGCGCGACGGAGCTTTCGCCCGAGATGGTGATCGATGAGGTTCGGCGGAGCGGGCTGCGTGGTCGCGGTGGGGCCGGCTACCCGACGGGACTGAAATGGTCGCAGGTTCGAGAGGCGATCGGCGGATCGAAATACGTCATCTGCAACGGCGATGAGGGCGATCCGGGTGCATTCATGGACCGGATGCTGATGGAATCGTATCCCTACCGCATCATCGAGGGGCTGGCGGTCGCGGCCTATGCGGTGGGAGCCACGGAGGGGCTGCTTTACATCCGGGCCGAATATCCCCTGGCAGTCGAACGCATGGGCGAGGCGATCCGACAATGCGAAGCCCGAGGCCTGCTGGGCGGGGAAGCCTTCGGCGGACGGTGGAGTCTTCGGCTGACCATCAAGGAGGGTGCCGGCGCGTTTGTGTGCGGCGAAGAGACGGCGTTGCTGGCCTCAATCCAGGGCCACCGCGGCATGCCGAGGTTGCGCCCCCCCTACCCCGCCAGCAGCGGTCTGAACGGCAAGCCGACCCTCGTGAACAACGTCGAGACCTGTGCCGTGGTGCCGTGGATCATCCGTAACGGCGGAGACGCCTTTGCCCGTCAGGGCACAGGCAAGAGCCGTGGGACGAAGGTCTTCGCTCTGGCAGGCAAGGTGGTTCGCGGCGGACTGATCGAGGTGCCGATGGGCATCACGCTGCGGCGGATCGTCGAGGAGATTGGCGGAGGCGTTCGCGAGGGCCGACAGTTCAAGGCCGTGCAGGTGGGTGGGCCGTCGGGTGGGTGCATTCCGGCGGCACTGGCCGACACCCCTGTTGACTATGAGGCCCTGACCGAAGTCGGGGCGATCATGGGTTCGGGTGGGCTGGTCGTGCTCGACGACACCGACTGCATGGTGGACATCGCAAGATACTTTCTGCAATTCACACAGAACCAGTCGTGCGGGCGATGCACGTTCTGCCGCGTGGGCACTCGCCGGATGCTC
Organism: uncultured Planctomycetales bacterium; assembly: GCA_964446835.1. Classification (GTDB taxonomy): domain Bacteria; phylum Planctomycetota; class Phycisphaerae; order UBA1845; family JAFGLZ01; genus CAYUQT01. The sequence goes on from CAYUQT010000062.1 coordinate 45,961, forward strand.
GAGATCCTCGAACGGCTCTGTGCGGGACTGGGGCAGCGCGACGACCTGGAGCACCTGGAGCATCTGGCGCGTATGATCCGGAAAGGCAGCCTGTGCGGGCTCGGACGCACGGCACCCAATCCGGTACTGACGACACTGCGGTACTTTCGCGACGAGTATGAGGCGCACCTGAACAAGCGTTGTCCGGCCGGGAAGTGCCGGGCGTTGATCACGTACCGGATCACCGATGAATGCATCGGCTGCACATTGTGCGCCCAACACTGCCCGGCGGAGGCCATCGGTTTCACACCGTATGAGAAGCACCGCATCGACGATGCCCGTTGTGTGCGCTGTGGTGGTTGTCGCGCCCGATGCCCCGTACAGGCCGTGGAGGTGGATTGACCGTGCCGAAGCTGACAGTCGACGGACAATCCGTGGAGGTTCCACCCGGCAGCACCCTTCTGCAGGCGGCCGGCCGGCTTGGAATTGCGATTCCCACGATGTGCTACCTGGAGGGCCTTCGGCCCGCCACCTCGTGCATGGTGTGTCTGGTGAAGGTCCGGGGCAATGGAGACACGGCCGATCGGCTGCTACCGGCGTGCGCTGCGCCGGCTGAGGAAGGGATGCGGATCGACACTTCGTCGCCCGACGTGACAGAGGCTCGGCGCACGGCGCTGGAGCTGCTGCTGAGCGATCACGCCGGAGACTGTATCGCCCCCTGCCAGAGGACGTGCCCAGCCCACATGAATATCCCGAGGATGATCCGACAGATCGGGGCTGGCCTTCTGGAGGAGGCCATCGTCACCGTCAAGCGAGACATCGCATTGCCGGCCGTGCTGGGGCGCATCTGCCCCGAACTCTGCGAGGCGAGGTGCCGCCGGGCGCAGCATGATGCCCCCCTGTCGATCTGCCTGTTGAAGCGTTACGTTGCCGATGTGGATCTGACGAGGGAGATGCCATATCAACCTGCGTGCAAGCCGTCTTCGGGAAAGCGCGTAGCCATCGTCGGGGCGGGACCGGCCGGTCTGTCGGCAGCCTATTACCTGGCCCAGGAGGGACACGCCTGCACGCTGTTTGACGACCATGCCGAACTCGGGGGCATGCTTCGATACGGCGTGGACGCCCACCAACTGCCCCACGACGTTCTCGACGCGGAGATTGGGACGATTGTGAGACTGGGTCTGACCCTCCGGTTGGGGGTGAAGGTGGGCCACGATGTCTCGCTGGATGAACTGCGAAAGGATCATGAAGCGGTGATCCTGGCCACCGGCCCCGTGGGCCGAGGTCTGCGGGACCTATTGGGGCTCCCTCTGTCGCAGGACCGGCTTCCGATCGACCCGCACACCCATTGCACCGACGTGGCCGGGGTATTCGCAGCGGGCGGCGTGACCCATGGGGCCCTTCGGCTGGCGGTTCGTTCGGTGGCGGACGGCAAGAATTCTGCTCGTGCGGTGACTCTGCACCTGAAGGGCCAAACGGTGATGGGGCATGCCCGGCCGTTCACAACGCGGATGGGTCCGCTCGGTGCTGATGAACTGCGAGGCCTGGTCGGCCAGAGTGGTGCCTGCGGTCGGACGGCGGCATCGACCGAAAGGGGCATGAGTGACGACGAAGCTCGCACCGAAGTGAGCCGCTGCATGAGGTGTGACTGCATGAAAGCCGATGCCTGCCGCTTGAGACGCTACGCAGAGGCCTACGGCGCCGGCCTGACACGATACGTCGGTGCCCGGCGGCGAGTCGAACGACACATACGTCACGCCGACATCGTCTATGAACCCGGAAAGTGCATCGTGTGCGGTCTGTGCGTCGAGATCACCCGACAGGCTGGTGAGACGCTGGGGCTGACGTTTGTGGGGCGAGGATTCGACGTCCGAGTGGACGTTCCGTTCGAGGGCCCGTTCGCCGAGGCATTGACTCGAGTGGCGGCGCGATGTGCCGAGGCGTGCCCGACGGGAGCCTTGTGGCTCAAGGGCCAAACGTGACGTGGGCTGTTGTTGAATTCGCCCGTGAGGCCGGGGCTTCGAACACCGTCTTGCCTATCTACCCCCCGACCTGCGAAGCACCATGCCGTTCATGGGACAACCCAGATAGCGGGCGACGACGGGGCACTTGGCCTTGAGCAGGAAGAAGATGTCCCGGGTTGATTCGCTGAGCGTCTCGTAGTTGCCCTGCCCTTTGGCGATGATCACATCGGCCTGTTCGAACCGCCGCCGGAATTCGGGCGAGCACTCGTCCAGGAGGGTGCCGGGGGCATCGCTGCCGTTGTCGATGACTTCGACGAGACGAGTGAGCCCCACCTGCTCAGCGTCGGCCCGAAGGACGTCGTTCAGAACGGGACGCCCGCGCACAGCCAGTGTGATTCGCTCCATGGGCAGAAACTCGATCAGGAGGCGATCGAAGACGATTTCGCCGGCGTTGTCGGCCAGATAGAGGATGTCCTTGGCCGCATGCACGCGCTCGACGAGCGGAGCCACCTCACCGTAGAGCGGGGCTGTCAGGGCCTTCTCGACCGTGTCCAACACGTCGTTCTCATGGAAATGGCTGTTCAATCCGTAGTCGATGATGTTGCCCGCAATCGCCATGCGAATCGCGGTTTCCAGAGGGTGTGCCGACAGCTCGATGCGCGTCTTGAGCGACGGATAGAGCCCCAGGATGAACGCGTTGAACCGCTGCTTCACCTCAAGATAGGGGTCTGCCAACCCGCTGATGCGGCGAACCACCTGGTTGACGAATTGCCCACTCTTGGGAGGCGGCGTCGACATGTCGAGCCGGGCACAGTAATCGAGAACCTCTCTGAGAACCTGTTCGGCAACGCCCGAGTCGTTGCCGGCGTGATGTGCGGCCTCTACGGCGTGTCGCACGATACAGGGAAAACACTCAACATACGTCTTCATTGCCTTGAACCAATCCTTCTGTGATATTCCATCTGTGTGAAGGTCGGCGATGGGGAGGTTTGATCTCGACCGACGCGGACGGCCCTACTACAGACGCATGACATCATACCATCCTTCGACCAATTCGGCATGGCTGAATGCCTGCCCACATTCGGGGCAGCGTCCCTGATCCCCCAGATGCTTCAGTGGATAGAGACAGCCCAGACATATCCGGCAGTCGTCCGCACGCACCTGCTCCAGAAACGCCGAAACGTCGGCCATGCCACGATGGGCGATGACCACGGGGGCGATGCCCGCACCCATATTCAGAACCGACACCACGATCGACCACCCGACGGAACCGCCGCGCGTGAAGAAAGACAGAAGCACCAGAGCCCCGACACTGAGGGCGACACACAGCGTCGTCCCGACCCATCCATACGGGTAACACTCTCGGAAAACCTTAGCATAGAGTCGGCGAGCGATCCGCCGTCGATGTCGATCCCTGATCGGACTGTTCGCCCGCCGTGCTTCATAGGCAGCGACACCGATGAGAAAGACGAAACACGCGATCAGCATGACGGGAACGATCACGGAAGCTGCTCCTGTCCCGATCGACGACGCCAAGCTGAGTGTCTTGAGGGTGGGTCAGTCAATTGGCGAACCCCACTCATGACGCGAGGCACTTCTTTCGCACCTCAGGCAACCAGTGTACCAGGAGGTATCGACAGTTGACCACCTTCTCGGCCAGGTCGGTCGGAACATAGAAATACTGGCACGCGGCCTCGAAACCGATCCGAGAATCGCTCGTCTGAATGGCATGGAGCTGGACGGCCAGATCCAGTTCGCTCCTGATGATGCCCTCCAGCATGTTGAGCAGCGGGGCGACCTGCTCCGCGGTTCGAGCCGTCGCCAGGGCGTCTCGGGCCATGACGAAACGGACCTGATTGGCTGAACTTCGAAAGTGGATGGCGCAGGCGGTCGCCACGTCGATCTCGCTCTTGGTCGCGAGGGCATTATCCTCGTTCATCGGTAGCTTTCGGATCGCGGTGCGAAGCTCTTCGATCGCCACATCGAATCCGTCGGCCACCTTGGCGAACTGGTCGGCAAAGACCGCCGGCGGGTAGTTGCCGCGCCAGTTGTCGATGTCGTCAAACGGATGTGCAAACCCCATGGTCAAGCCTTTGTAGCCCACGGGCTCGGGCCACAGAGGATTGGCCGGGCCGAGGTTCTGGGGGCCGTTGTAGAGGACGGCCGCGCAGAATGGATACTCGCCGAATGCCCGGCTGAAGGCCCGCCACGCACGGACCATGGCAGGGGCGGCGCCGGCACCGAATCGCCGCGTCGCCACGGTCTGCATCGCCTGCTCGATGGAGATGTCCCTGGATCGGCCTACCTCCATGATGGCCTCGAAATTCGGAGAGGGGTAGCCGCCGAGCGTCCAGCTCAGCATGAGGCCCTGAACATCGGCCTTCCGGAGATTGGCCGCATGTTGCGCGGCCGTCTCAACGACCGGGACATACGGCATGGAGCCTATTTCCCACGTCGTGCTCGCCTGGACCTTGGCGATGGTCTTCAGGCCGCGATCGCGGGCGAGCTTCCAGTGGCGCGTTGCCCGAGGACCGGGCCCGACGACCGAGAGGCTGTATTCGCCGATCGTGTTGGACACACCGCCGCGCGTGATGGAGGTGCTCCACTCACTCACGCTCATCAGCCACGCCCGATCGGGCAGGCGACGAACGATGCCTTCGGTCCATTGGTCGTTCCAGCCCCAATCCCAGACGATCAACCGGCACTTGCTGGATGCCCGAGTGATGCCCTCGGCGATGAGGGTGTTCACTTCGGCAATGACCTCCTGAGGTGTGCGTGTGCCGCACCGCGGGCATTCCTGGCCAATACTGTGTGACCAGCAGTTGGTGTAGCTCTCGGAGGCGGTGATCGTGAAGATGCCGGCCAGATCGGGCACGGCGCGACAGAGGTTTTCGACACCATTGCGAAGGTAGTCCTTGACCGCCGGAACGCTGGTACACAGCGTAGCGATCTGCCCGGCCATGATGGCCTTATCGACGACACCACGCAGTTCCGGATGCTTTTCGAAGAATGCCATGGGCATCGGGCGAGGCTCGTTCAGATAGAGATATACGCCCACACCGTACTTGGCCGCCCGAGCTACCAGGTTGCGCAGAGCGTCGAGGCGAGCTTGCCAACGGCCGCTGAAGGTCGGGTCCCACGGAAACGGCGTTAGCGCGCAAAGGGGCTCGTGGAGCCATATGCCGTCGACTCCGGCCTCGGCCAACAGGGCCAGCAATCCTTCTGGATAAGGATCGAACTCGCCGAGCAACGGTTCACGGAAGGCGCCGAAGTAGGAGAAGCAATACCGAGGGGCAAAGAGGCCACCGCCCTTGTCGGCGGGACTTCTTCGAGACGGCTGCGAACGGGAGGCCGGCACGGCTGCCGCCTGCGAGAGCCGGGCGACGAAACCAAAGAGCGGATCACCGAGCGTTGTCACCCCGTGCGGAAACGACTCCTGAACGACCCTAGCGATCTCGGCCGCCCGGCTTCGGGCGGCTTCGTTCGGCGGGGCATACTTCAGGGGCTCGACGTTCGGCTTGTGACAGCCGAACCACCAGAACAGCCCGTCGCCCTCGCGCAGGGCATAGGCCAGCTTATCAACCGTCCAACCGAGCAACTCGATCAACTGTTCGTAAGGCAACAGGTGCCAGTTTCGCCGCAGGACGGTGATGTACGACCGTTGCCGCTGGTCTTCAGTGATCTTCGGCGGATCGCCCAGTCCCAGGCTGCGACCGATGGCTACGAGGTCGGCAGGTGTGGCATCGATAACCTTGGCCAACCGCTCGACCGGCTCGAGCATCCAGTTGCGCCAGACGTAGGCGTGGAGGCGGTCCGGGAAGTGCGGCAGACTCACGGCCTTCGGAGCCGGACCGACAGGCAAGTCGCTGATCTGCGTCATGGTTCTCCGATCTGTTTGGCGCCCCCCCGACCTTATGCGTTGCGTGCGTCTACGTCGGAGATTGTACATAGGAACGGCCGGCGGCGTAGAGACGCAGCCGGGTTTCGACGGCGTCGGCCTGGGCGCGCTGTCCGGCCGACCGGAAGAGGGCAGCGGCCTGACGGGCCGCTCGAACGGCCTCGTCGTAGCGATGGGCGGCGGCGTAGGCAGCGGCAAGTGTGTCGAGGAACATGGGTTGAGCGCGACGGGTCAACTCGCAGGCTCTCTCGGCCAGGAAGACGGCCCGGGCTGCGTCGCCCGGGCGCGCGCCGGGACGTGTCGCCAGGAGCCATGACAGGTTATTCAACGGGCCAAGCCCCTCGGGACGAAGATCGATCGCGCGGGAGTAGAGCGACATCGCCTCGTCCGTCTGGCCCCGAGCCGCCATGAGGTCTGCGAGTCGGCCGTACGAATCGGAAAGGTCGGGCTGAAGCTGAATCGCCACACGATAGTGACGGATCGCTTCGTCGATCCGCCCTGACGTTGCCAGCACACCCGCAAGATTGTGGTGAACGCGGGCGTCATTCGGCCCACGCCTCAGGGCCTCAGAGTAACGTTCGGACGCCTCGGCGAGGCGACCCATCTTCGCCAGAACGTTGGCAAGGTTGTTCAGCAACTGATAGTCGTCCGGGCGGATTCGCAGCGCTTCGGTGAAACACATTGCCGCATCCGGAAACCGACCGGAGTGTTCCAGGATGCCACCGAGATTGCTGTGTGCCATCCAGCAATGAGGGTTCTTGGCGATCGTGTCCCGCCAGAGGGTCTCCTCGTTGGCATAGATTCGCGTCTGCCGCCAATCGAGGAGGCTCAGGAGCATCAGCACCGCAACACCCAGCGGCCGACGCCACCCCGGGGCCGAACCGTCCGATTGCCGACGAGAGGCAAAGAACGCTACGCCCAGGACAATCGGTCCGATGCTCGCCAGATACTGGTAATGGTCTGCGACGAAGGTGTAGCGCATCGGATAGATGTTGACGAATCCCAATGCGGGCAGCAGGGTGCCTCCAAAGAAGAGTGCGGCAACCAACGGTCCCCGACCGATCCTCCGGCGCAGCATCCAGAGGGCAGCGAGCGCAACCAGGACTCCCAGCGGAAAGAGGTATTGCCATGCAGCGGTCGAATCGATGACCCATCGCGGATAGACGAAGGTCAGTCGGGTCGGCCATACCAGCTTGCCGAGATAGAACCACACAGCCCGCCCGGCGATCAGGCACCGGTCGACGAAGGACAATGCCCAGTCCTGACCCATCGCGCCAACCCGATGTCGCTCCATCCAGGCCGTCAACTGCCCCATGGCCAGGCCCGCCGCCAGGAGCGGAATCATCGCCAACCAATCGTGCCGATCCAGACGGCCTTTCTTCCACCAGAACACGAGAAGGACGGCGGCGGGCATCGAGGCCGCCACCGTCTTGCTGAGAACGGCACCGCCAAAGAGCAGGATGACCACGGGGTAGAACCGCCAGTCATAGGATGTACGAGTATCCGGCCGATCCGACCCGAAACCCGCAAACCGCAGGGCGGCCAGTACACCGGCGAGATAGAACACGCCCGACAGCACATTCTTGCGTTCGGTGATCCATGCCACCGATTCGACGCACACGGGATGCAGGGCGAAGACGGCAGCCGCCGCCCAGGCGCCAGGCACCTCCAAGCGTCGGAGGATGCGCCACAAGATCACCGCAGACATCGCATGCAGCAACACGTTGGTCAGGTGATAGCCCGACGGCCAGAATCCCCAGAGCTTGTGTTCGATCCAGAATGTCGTGTGAACGAGTGGGTAGTATTGCGGAACAGCCCCCAGTTCACACCAGATTCGCCGCAAACCGTCCAGCGATGTGAGCGTCGCGTTACGGGTAATGTAGTCGTCGTCATCCCAAATGAAATCGGCGCGGATGGCAGGGAGATAGGCCACGAACGTCAGGAGCAGGATCGCCCCCGCCGCAAACAGGAAGGTGCGAGCCCCACCCTGAACGGGCGGAGGGCCACCAGCCGTTGTCTGCTGTTTCGACAGTCTTTCCAACGCCACCACATCCCCTGCTGCAGCCCGGAACCACATGGGCCTAACCCAGGTGCGATCGCCCCCCGCAGTGTCGGCCGAAATCGAGGCCAGGGGAGCCAACCGGCAGGTTCCGTCAGGAACTCTATTGTAGCCCCGACCGATGGCCGGAAGTAGGGTATTTGACTCAGTCCTGTCATCGAGACACAGGATCAAACAGCCGACCTGCGAACGAATCTCTCTTCTTGCCCCATGGCCTCCTGACTCATCCCCAGTTTTGAAGTAGGAAAGAAGAGGTCGGCTCAGAACCGATA
>CAYUQT010000063.1:0-52604 GCA_964446835.1 uncultured Planctomycetales bacterium
GGTAGGGGGGCGGGTGTATTCGGAGGGGGCGTGTCGGCGAATGTCTCGCTCTAGACATAGATTTCACGCTTCTCGGGGCGTGAAATGGACCTCAGAGAAAGGGGACTGAGGTGGCACTTGGGGTATCCGGGGCGGAGGACCGCCCGGCTCGGAGGAGGCGGATGTCTCGTTTTGTCCCATAGCGTCACGCACTTCGGACGTGATGGAGGGTGTGGGGAGGCCGTTATCAGTATTGGCAGGGCCATTGGCGTCCACCATTGTCCCACTTTGTCCAAGGGCGTCACACGTCGGAGGGTTACCGGGTGCCGACGTTCGCAACTCCCAATGGTATTAATACGCGGTGATTTCTGCGAGCAGATTGGTGCGTCACGACGCACCCTACGTTACTCGATGATTTCGGCGAATGTCTCGCTTTCGACACAGATTTCACGCTTCTCGGGGCGTGAAGTGGACCTCAGAGAAAGGGGGCCATGGCGGCACTTGGGGTATCCGGGGCGGAGGACCGCCCGGCTCGGAAGAGGCGGATGTCCCATTTTGTCCCGCATTCGGGGGTGTGACATCGGCCTTTGCTCAGAGGGCCTGGGGGTTGGAGAGGCGTTGGTGGCCGGACCCGGCGCGGCGTGAACGTGGTGGACCGGGTAGGTGGCGGGAGTGTTTGGGACTGGTCTCGATACTGACATCCGGGGCTCCTTTCTTCACGGGCGCTACTTGGGCTGGATGAGGGTTTCAGGGCGAGCGCCGGGTTTCCTGTGGCCCGTAGGTGAGAAGGGGGCAAATGAACGGTGTTGTTGGCGTGGCAGGTATGCACGGCGAGGGGCAACCGGCCTTTGCGATCGGGCCGTCGGGGGCGTTGGGGTCTTGCGGCATCGAGGCAAGCGGTATAATGCCTCACCAGAAACCACTCTGTGTCACAACATCGAGGAGGATGCCGCACACCATGACCGCACCTTCAGCCCTTCAGGACCTTATCCAACGTTTCAAGGACAATGCCGAGAGCTACCGGTCGAATCAGTACAACGAGACGCAGCTCCGCCGGGAGTTTCTCGACCCGTTCTTCAAGACCCTCGGCTGGGACGTCAACAACGAGCGCGGCTACGCCGAGGCCTACAAGGACGTCATTCACGAAGACGCCATCAAGATCGGCGGGGCCACCAAGGCGCCCGACTACTGCTTCCGGATCGGCGGCACGCGCAAGTTCTTCGTCGAGGCGAAGAAGCCCGCCGTCAACGTCAAGGACGACGTCAGCCCGGCCTTCCAGCTCCGGCGCTACGCGTGGAGCGCCAAGCTGCCGCTGAGCATCCTGACCGATTTCGAGGAGTTCGCCGTCTACGACTGCCGCCTCCGGCCACTGGCGACCGACAAATCCTCGCAGGGCCGCGTGATGTACCTGGAATACGCCGACTACGTCACACGGTGGGAGGAGATCGCCGCCACGTTCTCCCGCGAGGCGGTGCTCAAGGGCTCGTTCGACAAGTTCGCCGAATCGACGCGGGCCAAGCGAGGCACGGCCGAGGTAGACGACGCCTTCCTCGACGAAATCGAGTCGTGGCGCGACCTGCTGGCCCGGAACATCGCCCTGCGAAACCCCAACCTGTCGCAGCGGGAGCTCAACTTCGCCGTCCAGCGGACGATCGACCGGATCATCTTCCTGCGGATCTGCGAGGATCGCGGCATCGAGCCCTACGGTACGCTCCAGGGCCTGCGGAACGGCGATGCGGTCTACAAACGGATGTTCGAGCGGTTCTATCGCGCCGACGAGCGATACAACTCGGGGCTGTTCCACTTCGCGCCCGAGAGGGAACGCCCCGAGATCCCCGACGATCTCACGCCGTCGCTCGAGATCGACGACAAGCCGCTCAAGGACATCCTCGGGCGGCTGTACTACCCCGAAAGCCCGTACGAGTTCTCCGTCCTGCCGGCCGACATCCTGGGCCAGGTCTACGAGCAGTTCCTGGGCAAGGTCATCCGGCTGACCGCCGGGCATCAGGCGAAGGTCGAGGAGAAGCCCGAGGTCCGCAAGGCCGGCGGTGTCTATTACACGCCGACGTACATCGTGGACTACATCGTCAAGAACACCGTCGGCAAACTGCTCGAAGGCAAGACCCCGCAGGAAATCGGCGGGCTGACCGAGGCGTGGCGGCCGTCGAAGACCCGCCGGCCACTGACGGTGCTCGACCCGGCCTGTGGGTCGGGCTCGTTCCTGCTGGGGGCGTATCAATATCTGCTCGACTGGTACCGCGACCAGTACGTCGCCGACGGGGCGGAAAAGCACGCGGCCGGTGCCACCCCGCGCTTGTACCAGCGGTCGGGCGGCGACTGGCGGCTGACGACGGCCGAGCGCAAGCGGATCCTGTTGGCGCACATCCACGGCGTGGACATCGACGCCCAGGCCGTCGAGACCACCAAGCTGTCGCTGTTGCTCAAGGTGCTGGAGGGCGAGACGCAGGAGGGCATCGACAGTCAGTTGAGGCTGTTCCACGAGCGGGCGCTGCCCGACCTCGGCAGCAACATCAAGTGCGGCAACTCGCTGATCGGGTCGAACTTTTATGAGAACCAGCAGCTCCTGCTCGTGGATGAGGAGACGCGGACGCGGATCAACGTCTTTGACTGGGACGGCCCACACGGCTTCCCCGAGATCATGAAGGCTGGCGGGTTCGACGCGGTGATCGGCAATCCGCCGTATATCCGCATCCAGCGGATCGGGCACGCCGAGTCGGACTACCTATTCAGAACCTATGACAGCCCAACTAGCAAGGTAGATCTATCGCTGCTATTCATTGAGCGAGCGATCTCTCTCGTGGGATCCGCAGGGTGCGTCGGGATGATTTGTACCTCGCAGTGGATGAGCACGGACTACGGGAAGAATCTTCGGGGAATGCTGTCAGATGGCAGATTGCACGAGATAACAGACTTCGGGTCGCTACCTGTCTTTCAAGAGGCGGATACGTACCCTGCTGTATTTGTGCTCGGCAAGAAGCGGGCCCCGAGCATCAAGGTGCGCCGAATCGCGCGCGCGGAACAGCTCAATTTGACGTCCATCGAAAGTGTATCCTGGGCTGAGATCCCAATAACGGAGCTGTCGGATAATGCTTGGACCCTTGGGGGATTGTCTATTCGGACGGTGCTGCACAACCACCATATCGAGTATGCACCTCTTGGTGAATTCGGTAACGCGTACATCGGGGCCCTCACGGGGATGGATGCAGCGTTCGTTCTGGACGCAAAAGACACGAAGGGCGAGGGGATCGAGCGGGAGGTCATGTTTCCCTACGCCTATAGGGGAGCGGAAGTCTTCCGTTACTCGGAAGTGCGGCCCAATGCTCGGGCAATCTACCCGTACCGCGAAGGTGCGGGCGGAGCGCCCGAGATTGTTCCTGAAGGCGAACTGAAGCGCCTGTACCCAAAGGCACACGCGCACTTGGTTTCTCACAAAGAGGCCCTGCGCAATCGCATGGATTCCCGTCGACTTTACGCCACGGGTGCCGATTGGTACAGGTACCTTCGTCCAGGGTCCTTCAGCTACATCCGTCCCACGAAGCTGCTTGTTAAGGGAATCGACACCCGCTCTTGCGTGGGACTTCTAGGTGCAAATACGCTCTTCAACGGTGCCAACTGTCCCGGCGTGATCATTCAGGACGGGCGAGGACAAACCCATCACTACTTTCTCGGCATACTCAACTCCTCGCTAGCCTCGTACCACCTCAAGTCGGTGTGCCCGGCAAAACTGGGGGGCTATACTAGGTTCAATGCGAGCAACATCAGCGACCTCCCCATCCGCGTGATCGACTTCTCGAATAAGTCCGACGTTGCCCGGCACGACAAGATGGTATCGTTGGTCGAGCAGATGCTCGCGTTGCACAAGTCGTTGGCCGGCGCCAAGATGCCGCACGACAGGGAATCGCTCCAGCGTCAGATCGACGCGACGGACGAGCAGATCGACCACCTCGTTTACGACCTCTACGGCCTCACCGACGACGAGATCAAGATCGTCGAGGAGGGGACACAGACATGACATCAACCCTGCAGGACTATCGCGGGCGGAACGTTCGGCTGACCGAAGAACGGCTGGCGCACATTCAGAATCACCCGGAAATGGTCGGCCTGGAACCCCTCCTGGCAATGGTTCTGCGACAGCCAGCCGTGGTGATCGAATCGCCTTCGGACTTGAGCGTTCTGCTATACTATCATGTGCTCGCCGAGCCCCGTGTCGGCGTAAAGTGGATGTGCGTAGTCGTGAAGTATCTTGAACGGGACGCGTTTGTCCTCACGGCCTACCTGACGGACAGGCCCAAGAAGGGAAGACAGCTATGGCCAGCCACGTAAGAGTATGGTTGGACAGCGAAGGGGACTTCCTCGAGGTCCTCTTCTCCGAGAAGCCCGGCTTCATGCGAGCGACGGCCAATGACGCCGTGATGGAACGGGTTGACGAACAGGGAAACCTGCTTGGCTTTTCCATCATGAACGTCAGCCGCCTCGCGAGTAAGAAGCCACTGGTTGCCGAGTTGCTTGCGCGGGCGGTCTGACCTCATCTGCACCACGGAATTCGATCAGCAACTACCGCTGTTGCCAGGTACTCCCATGAGGCTTCACCGATGAGAATCACGTACGATGCCGACGTGGATGCGATGAGCATACGGTTTCGCGAAACCACCGTCACGACGCGCGACTTGGGCGACGGCATTGCCGCCGAATTCGATGCGGATGGCAAGATCGTGGGCTTCGAGATCCTGGACGCAGCCAAACGCCTGGGCGGTATTGACGCCCTTCGCCAAGTGACCCTCGAAGGCGTCGGCTTGGCCGTACCAGCCTGAAATCCCTCCCAATCCGGCTGCCGCCATGACCAAACAGATCGATCACCTCGTCTACGACCTGTACGGCCTCTCGGCCGACGAGATCAAGATCGTCGAGGAGGGGACGGGATGAGCGATGGCGTAAGGACTTGCTCCGGCAACATGCGTGCCGTAGGCACGGTCGAGAATAGCCCAGTGATTTATCGCTGGGTTACGGGTGGCGCCCTGTTTTCCGCGAGTCCCGTAGGGACGACAGACCACGGTGGTTCAACGGGCGGTCGGCGGTCATCTATCGTGCCTACGGCACTCCGTGGAAAATGGGGGATGGGACTTCGCATACCCAGCGTTGAAAACGCTGGGCTATTTTCACACCGTCCCTATGGGACGAATAGGACGACAACGCGTGCGGCGCCGATGTCGCGCCAGGTCGACACCCTCGGGCATCACGTCGATACGATAGCCCAGCAGATCGATCACCTCGTCTACGACCTCTACGGCCTGACGGCCGCCGAGATCAAGATCGTGGAGAGGGATCGGTCTGAGGGTGCGTATTCATCGTTTTTCTTCAGGCACTTCGCATTCGGGGGGAATGACTCTGAGCCGTCCCCCGATTCCGCGACGTTCAGCCGTCCCTACGGGACGGGGTGGACTTGTGAGGCCGACGATTCCCAGGACTGGCGTCCTGGGCTATTGTCAACCGCCCCTGACGGGGCTGAAAACGCATCCCGATCGTTATCTTCATGCCATTCTCGAATGTCCCCTGTACATCCCCTCTACCTCGTTTGGGACGCCCCGACGTCGGGTCGAGGACCGGGCCACACGTCCCACGGAGGTGTGGTGTGCGGCAGGAGGCGTTTGTGGGCTGGGGGGAGTCAGGGGTTGGGTCGGATGAGACAGGAGGCAAGCTGCGGGTGCCCGTTGAGAGCTCCATGCGGCAAGGCAGAGTGTTCCCTGTTTTGCCCCTCTTGACTGGAGCGCCTGTGTCTCGCTCTTCTTCTGGTTTCTCGCATCCGGTAGGATGACCCGTGGCCGTTGTCCGGCGAGTTATTGAGGTGGAGGTAGTGACGGTGCGGGGCATGCAGCAGCGCTGAGAGGACGTTTATGAGATACCGTGACTTCCTACACAGGTTGAGCGCTGGCCGAAGAAGGGCCCTACTGTCGTACGCGATTGCCTCCGTGGTCCTGGTTGGCGCCTTCTTGGTTGTTGACCTTTACAAGCTTTTGAGCACGGGGGCTTCAAACCGAAGTGACCTCTTGCGGCCGCTGCTGCATGGCGCCGTGCTTCTGCTTGCCGTGATTCCGCCGCTTGTCGTCATCCCGATGCTACGAGTGCCGGTTCCCGGACATTGTCCAAAGTGCGGATACTCCCTGATGGGTCTGACGGAACCGAGGTGTCCCGAGTGCGGACGTCCGTTCACCTTTGAGGAGGTTCGTCGAACCCCACAGGAGCTCATGTTCGGCGGGTCGTCATCAGATGGGATCAAACGACCTTCGGCGCCTCCGGACATGCCCTGTGTCGGTCAGGCGGCAGATCGTGGAGAGGGATCGGGATGAGGGTGCATATTCATCGTTTTTCTTCGCAGGCACTTCGCATTCGGGGGGAATGACTCTGAGCTGTCCCCCGATTCCGCGACGTTCAGCCGTCCCTACGGGACGGGGTGGACTTGGGAGGCCGACGATTCCCAGGACTGGCGTCCTGGGCTATTGTCGGTGGTCCCTCCGGGACCCGTTGCTCGTGCCTTCTCACCTGCAATTGGAGTTACAGACGGTGCGTCACGACGCATCCTACGGATTCTCATGTTCGTAACGGAACGTTTTCCCAGTGTTGGAAACGCTGGGCTATTCTCAGACCGTCCCTACGGGACGAACAGGACGGCGATGGAGGGGTCAGCGACACCGCACGAAATCGACGGGCAGAAGGGCACGTCGATACCATGACGGAACAGATCGACGAAGGTTGTCGTCCGCCCCTTCGGGGCGGTTGTTGCTTTTGGGGGGTGAACCACGGGTTTCGCTGCGCTGCACCCGTGGCTAGAGTCCTTCGCCCCGTTGGGGCGGTGGGTTGGGATGCACCTGGGCCGGGATTGACCTTGAGGGGGTACAAGGCCTACAGCCCTGAAAACCCTTCGGACGAGGTTCCCGAGGGTTCAGCCGCCTGCAGCGGTCTGTGGTGAGAGAATGTCATCTTCAAGCGCTTGTATGGCCGATGATGATCGAGGAAAGTTGCGGACCGGCCGGAAGGCAGGGAGGCCAATGGTGAGGACACAGGGATGACTCAGGACAGACGATTGGTCTTGGCGCTGGCGGGCGTAGGGCGGTGGGGGCAGAACCTGGCACGGGTACTGGCCGGCGATCCGCGGTGCGAGCTTCGGTATCTCTGCGATACCGACCCGGCGGTGCTGTCACGTCAACGCCGTCGATTCTCCGAGGCGACCCTTTGTGAGAACTTCGAGCGGGTCTTGTCGGACCAGTCTGTTGAGGCGATCGCCATCGCGGCGGGCGCGGCCTCGCACTACGACCTGGCCCGGCGGGCGCTTCTGGCCGGCAAGCACGTCTATGTTGAGAAGCCCATGTGCATGGATTTCCGGCAGGCCCGCGAGCTGGTTTCACTTGTGGAAAAGGCCGGCGTGAAGTTCATGGTCGGGCACCTGCTGGAATACCACCCGTGCGTTCAGCGCCTTCGACAGATGATTGAATCGGGGCAATTGGGAGAGGTGTACTACATCTACTCGCAGCGTCTGAATCTGGGGGTGGTGCGAAAAGACGAGAACGCCTGGTGGTCTCTGGCGCCGCACGACATCTCGGTGGCCTGTTACCTGTTGGGCTGCGAGCCCGAGTCGGTGAGCGCCCACGGGCAGTGTTTCCTTCAGCCGGGGGTTGAGGACGTGGTGTTCGCCACGTTGAACTTCCCCGACCGCCGCATGGCGCACCTCCATGTCAGTTGGCTGGACCCGCACAAGATCCGAAAGACCACCATCGTCGGCACCCGACAGATGGTCACGTTCGACGACATGGAAGCGGCCGACAAGATCCGCATTTACGACCGCGGTGCCGAGATCAAGACGAGCGTCGACAGTTTTGCCGAGGCGATATCGCTTCGCATCGGCGACATCGTCATTCCCCGCGTGCCCACCGATGAACCCCTGGCCCTGGAATGCCGACACTTCATAGAGGCCGTCCTGGAGGACAAACCCGTCCGCAGCGACGTCCGGGACGGTCAGCGTGTGGTCGCGGTTCTCGAGGCCGGGCAACTGTCGCTCCACAACAATGGTCAGCCCATCCGTCTGCCGAGCTAACTATGGGCGAGCTGTCATCGGTACCTTCTGAACCCCGCCGCGGCGAGTCGCTGTTGCGCGTGCTCACGTACAACACGTACATCGGGCACGGTCTGAACGACGCCCTTCGGTTGATTCGGAACCTGGCTCCGCACGTTGTCTTTCTTCAGGAGCTTTACGTCTATCGATACCCCGACCACCAGTGGCACCAGGCCGAGAGTCTCGCCCACGAGCTGGGCATGAACCACGTCTATCAGCGGCACGTGTGGCGTGGGCGGAATGAGATCGGGCTGGCCCTGTATGCCGTGGGACCGATCAGCGACGCCCGCGACATCGAGGGGCCGACGCCTCGTCCGACGGGTCTTTCGGCGCGGGTGGAGATCGAGGGGCGAAGCATCGCCGTTGCGGCCGTCCACCTGGCCCGCGTGCCCCGGCCCCTGATTCTGGGGTACCCGGCGATCATGCCGCGGCATCGGCAGCAGATTGCGCGGACCCTCCAGCGGCTGAACGAAATGGGGGGACCGGCGATTCTGGCGGGCGATTTCAACACGCTGCCCTTTACGCCCGCCCACCGCCTAGCCTGTCGTCAGATGACCGACGTGGCGCGTCAGGCCGGCTGCCGGCGCGGCACTCGCACCACCCTGGGCCTACCCATGCGGATCGACTACATCTTCACCTCATCCCATTTTCAGGTCGAAGAGTGCCGCGTGCTCGACGCCGGCGACAGCGACCACCGACCGGTCTATGCCGGTTTGAGACTGGCCGGAGGAACCGGCACCCCTCTGCCGACGTCTCATAGGGCCGAATCCCTCTGATTTCTCTGAACGCGCGCCCTGGTATTTTTTTTTGGAAGAAGTCCCCCCTGCTTCGGCATCTCATTAACGGTTGGAGAAAGACATGGCCAGCGAGCCATGAGAGGTAAAATAGAGAAAACTTAAGAGGCGAGAAGCCTAGAACCCCGAATTCACTCAAGCTGTTAATGGCTGAATCAGGTGTTAATCGGCTCGCCCACCTGAGACGGCTATTCTCAGACCCACCTCCTAACGGAGGAGGTGGGTTGTCCTTTTTTTACGACACCTTACCCCCGAATCATCGCACAGGTGTGAGTCTTGAGGCGAGGCACCGTGAACCGCAGCACCCCGCGTTTCCACGTGAACTTCAGTTTCCGCTTTTTGGGCAGCAGAACCACGGAGCGCGGGCGCCGCTTCCGCCGAACGCGAACCCGTACGCGGGTCATCGGCCGTGGACCTTTTCCGGGCTCGTCCGGACCCGCCCCATTTACCAGATGAATCAAGGCCGTTCGGCGGCGACGCGAACGGATGACCTGAACCCCCGCCGGAGCCCGGATTCCGCATTGTGGGTCCACATAGCGACGGATCAGATTGCGAACCAGCGTGCCGTGCTCCGGATAGCCCTCCCGGGCATAGGCCGAGAAGATCTCGGCGGCAATCATCACCGCCCTGCCCGAGCCAAACTTGCACACGCTGATCGCAGCGTCGTTGGATCGCTTGCCCTTGCAGGGCTTGCCGGGCGCTGCGCCGTCATCTGAAACGGGGATTTCAATCCGCCCAGCCAGAACCTTGGCCCCGATCGCCTGAAACACACCGAACGGCTGCCCGCCCACGGCGATCGGCATGCCATGGAGCCCCCGACGCAGCCTGCCCCCGGGCGATTCGATGAGCGCGCGAGCCGAATCGTCTCCGCCCGCCCGTCGAACACCCAAGAGGCCGTCGAGTTCCGGCGGAAACGGATGCGAGGCGATGAGCACCCCGCCCCGCCGGACATAACGGTGGAGGGCCGCGATGGTCTCGGGGGCGAGCACTTCCTGACCCGGCAGGATCACCCCGCTGTATTCGTCGATGTGGTCGCGCAGCGTTCGTTCGTTGACGATCGCAAAATGCCGCCCACCGGCGGAGAGCATGGCGTGGGCCCCGCGGACCTTGTCGAGGGCGGCCGGATTGCCGAAGAGCTGTGTGCCGGTGTTGTAGAAGGTGCTGGCGCTGTGGAGGATCGCCAGGTCGCGTGCCGGCTTTGCCCCCTCATGGAGGCCTTCCCGTCGAGCGATGAACCGAAGGAGCTTGCGAAGATGCCGTCCGGAGCGGCCGTCGAGCCTACCGCACGGGCACGGCGGGGCCACGACCACGCATCGTCCTCCGTGCGCCACCAGTGTTGCAGCCTCGGGGCGAGCCGCCGCCACCGACTTGATCGCCCAGGGGTTGTGGCGATGCGTCGAGGCGTGAATCACCCCCTCGAACGGCACGCCGAGCGACGAGAGGTATCGTCCCTCGAAATCGATGCCGGCCACGCCATCGGTCTGATCTGTCGTCAGGAAGCTCGATGAGTCCCGCGGCGGTTCGGGCATGCGGATCGTGTACGAACCCCGGAAGCCCACCACCGCATTGGGCCGATGCTTGCGAACCGCCTCGGCCATGCGGCGCTCGAACGTGCAGCCGATCTGACGAAGCCAGGCGGCGTACGATCCCCATGAGGGGTCATCCGAATCCTTCGGCACATCGAGCCCATAGGCCCGACGGTAGCTTTCACGACACGAAGCGCAATAGCAGGGGCCGCGGAGTTCGCCGGCGCCGATCGCGAACACCCATTCGTCCACTTCGTACCGCTCGGCGAGCCGCCCGACCTGCGGCTCGATGATCTGTTCGACGGCCGGACCGTTCAGGCACGGCATCGAGCCGATGCGTCCGTCGACCGAGCGGTGCATCCAATCCGGATGCTCGGCGGCCGGCCGGGCATCGAGCGCGGGAGCGTATTCGAGTCGAACGCGCAGGCCCGCCCGTTGGCAGGCGTCGATGAGGGGAGCCAGAGAATCGGGTCGGCCGGCGTCACGATTCGAAGACGGTTGCTTCCCTGAAGGCTCGGCGGGGTCGTCGCAGGCTCGGATGCGGAGGCTGACGCCCTGCGCCTCGGCCTTCTTGAGCGCAGCGACCACTGCGCCTGTATCGATCGAGCCGCGTGAGAGCGCAACGCCGTCCGGTGCAGAAGTATCCAGCAGGACCATCCGTGTGCAGTCGGCGAAGTCAGCCATGACCGAATGCCCCTCATGCCGGGGATACGTCCATGTCGAAGGGCCCCGACGATGCGCCATTATCCCGACGGAGCGGAGAACGGCAACCCCCGACACTGGAAGGGAAAGATGGTTGGGCCTGCATCTTGAAACCATCGCTCTCCCCGTAGACTACTGTTTGCATTATCAGGAGAAGGCGGTCTGACTGGCTATAGAGGACTCCGGGCGACGACCCAAGGTGATCGCGATGCGAAGCTTGTCGAGCGGTCGGATGATGATTGGTGCTTCATCGGTAGTTGTCCGGAGTTGTTCTGCGGCGGCTGTCATGGCCCCGACACCAAGGCGGTATTTGCGGAATTGAGCATCATTGTCGATGAAACGGTTGCGCTGTACGAGAAGGACGGCAGACCCGTGACCGTTCCGATATCGGGGCGGGAATTCGTCTCACGGGCTCGAAACAGGCAAAGCAGAATATATGCCGCGCGCCACTGTGCGGAGAGAAGGATCGGCTGCTTGGATCATCGGCCCGAATCGGAGTTCACTGCCAGCGTTCATATGCTATAATTGCCCTCAGGCTAATGGTGTCCTTATGACATATCGCGGTCACGTGAAGAACGGCGTGGTGGTGCTGGATGAATCCGCGTCTCTGCCGGAGGGGATGTCTGTCCGCGTGGAACCGCTGGGTCCGGAGGATGAATGGGAGAGCCTCAGGAAGGGACTCCTACACCATGCCGGCCGCGTTAAGGGAATGCCAGCCGACATGGCGCGCAACCACGATCGGTACCTTCACGGGACCTCCTCCACATGACAACATGGTTCGCGGACAGCTTCTTCTTCTTTGCCCTGCTGGACGAAGACGACGAGGCCCACGAGCGGGCAGTGAACATCGTTCGATCTCTTAAGGCTAATCTGCTTACGACACCCTGGGTCCTGACCGAATTGGCGGACGGCTTGGCGGCCCCACCCCGACGGATGGAGGTAGTTGCCTTCGTGGAGTTTCTTCGTTCCCATCCGCGAGTCACGATCTTGCCCCTGGAAGAACTCCTTTTTCAAGAAGGTCTCGAGTTGTATTCCCACCGCCAGGATAAGGATTGGACCCTCACAGACTGCATAAGTTTTGCCGCCATGGCGCGCCACCACATCACCGAGGCGCTCACGGGCGACCATCACTTCGAGCAGGCGGGTTTCAAAGCGCTACTACATTAGCCGAGGGCTCATGTGCGCCATCGGCATAGGCCTGAGGGATCGGACTGCCTGTCGCGGCCGGATCAAGCGCTCGCCGTCACACCTTCTCTTGCGTCTCGATGATCGCCGGTTTTAGACCGGGGGCGAGGGTGTGGATCACGGTGAAGGCGATCAGATACGCCGAGCCGGCGATGATGAACAGCACTACGTACCGCTGGCCGGTCCACAGAAGGATGTTGCCGGTCAGGCTCGAGAAGAGGGTGGCTCCGAGGTAGCCGAACGTTCCGCCCAAGCCGGCCACGGATCCCACCGCTCGGCGAGGGAACATGTCGGAGACCAATGTGTACAGGTTCGAGGAGAACCCCTGATGCGCCGCCGTTGCCAGGCCCAGCAACGCCACCGCCGCCCAGAGGTTCGACACATAGGAGGCCAGAACGATCGGAAGGACGCACAGTGCGCAGGTCAGGAGGGCAGCGCGGCGGGCCCGATGGATGCTCCATCCGCGATGAATCAACGTCGAGGAGAGCCATCCGCCGCCGATGCTGCCGAGATCGGCCATCAGATACACCACCACCAGCGGCAGGCCGATTGTCGCGAGATTCAGTCCGTGCCGCTCGTGAAGGAACTTCGGCACCCACGTCATATAGAACCACCAGATGGGATCGGTGAGGAACTTGCCCATCGCAAAGGCCCACGTCTGGCGATGGCCCAGGAGGGTTATCCAGCGCACCTTGGCGGTCGGCTCGGGCGGATCGCTGTTGATGTGCGCCAGCTCGGCGGGCGACACGCGGGGGTGTTCGTGGGGTCGGCGGTAGATCGGGATCCACAACACCAGCCAGCACATTCCCAGTGTGGCCGTGCCGATGAAGGCCCATTGCCAGCCATACCGCAGGGCCAGGAAAGGCACGACCAGCGGGGCCAGCAGCGCGCCGACGTTCGTGCCGGCGTTAACCAGACCCATCGCCAGTGCCCGCTCGCGCTTGGGGAACCATTCGGCCAGCGTCTTGACCGCGGCGGGGAAGTTCGGCGACTCGCTGACGCCGAGCAGCGCCCGCATGACGCCGAATCCCCACGCCGAACGCGCCAGTGCATGGAGCGCCGATGCGACACTCCACGAGAACAGGGCGATGGCATAGCCCACCCGCGTACCGATACGGTCGAGCCAGGCGCCGGAGGCCATTTGGCCGAAGGCATACGCCATGGCGAACGCCGCCTGGATGTAGCCATAGGCCACATCACTGATGGCGTATTTCGCCTGAAGATCGGGTGCGAGGATTCCCATGACCAGCCGGTCGATGTAGTTGATCGAGGTGGCGAAGAACACCAGCGCCAGGATGACCCACCGAAAACGCGTGAGGTATGCCGGGCGCGAGTGCGGGTCCAACGAGGCTACGACCTCTTTCGACATAGCGAGTGTCCCGACGTCCTCGCCCCCGGCCGGTCTGTGCCCATACCGTCCGCGGGTCGGAGGATCCTCACGAGTTTGACCTTCGAGGGAGGCCTCTGGGGGATGTGGTACAGATCGACCCGCCCCGGCTCCCTGAGAAGCCTGAGCCTACCGGACCGCAGCGGCTTCAAGCAAGCCCCCGCTTGACGGACACCCTATTTAGGAGGCCGGGAATACCGAGGGAGCATCCTGATGGGCGCCCCCTCTTGTCAGACGCGACGTCATCTGCAAGTGGATTCCACGCTGAAGCACCTGCGCAAGGATTCCGATACAAGTAGAGTTGCACTGCGAGAGGCCAAACGGCGTCGCTGCCTCCGCCTATTCCCACAGGACGATGCGAGAGAACGGCTTTGCTCAGGAGACCCTGCACATGCTGAGTGTCATGCGATCGGTCCGAACACAACGAACCCTCGGGCTTCTGTCGGTGGCCCTTGCATTGCTTCCTCTGCTCGCAGCGTCCTGCGCCCCGGGCTTCTGGCCCAACCTTCCGTCCAACACCACGGTCATGGTGTATGTCGTCGGCTCGGACCTGGAGAGCGACGGGAATATGGCCACCGACAACATCGTGGAGATGCAGGCGGCCACCCCATCGGCGAATCTGAACATCCTTCTGCTCACCGGCGGGGCCAATAAGGAGGGATGGAGGACCGTTCAACGCAAGCAGGTCCTGAACGGGCAGGTCGTCACGCTGGCAGACCTGGGTGAGCTGAACATGGGCGAGCCGAACACCCTGAAGGATTTCATTACGTGGGGTCAGACCGCTTTTCCGGCCGACAAGTACATTCTGGTTTTATGGGACCACGGCGGCGGCGTTATGGGGGGATTCGGGGTGGACGAGAACCGATCGAGCCGCCTGTCTGTCCCCGGTATCCGCCAGGCAATCGGCGACGCGGCGGCCGTTACCGGCAAGACGTTTGAGATCATCGGCTTCGACGCCTGTCTGATGGCTACGATCGAGGTGGCCACGCAACTGGCACCCTTTGCCCGATACCTTGTGGCCTCTGAAGACCTGGAACCGGGTCCCGGGTGGGACTACACGCCCTTCCTGAACGCCATCGCCACGAACCCGGACGGCGACGGTCTGTACGTCGGCACGGCCATCGCCGACGGGTATGCCGCCAAGGCCGTGAACAGTGCGGACTTCTACACGCTTTCCGTCGTCGAACTCTCGAAGATATCCCCCGTCCTCTCGGAACTGAGCCCCCTGGCCATTCAGATGCGCCAGGAGATCGATTCTCAGCAGCGATCCGCCTGGCTGGTCGTGGCCGGGGCTCGCAACGGCACCGACGAGTTCGCCGTCGACTATGTCAACAGGAAGTTCAACAACGCGGTAGACCTCGGCCACTTCCTCAGCCTGCTGGGCCAGACCGACCACTACAGGGATGCGGCCGGCCGGGTGTCGGCCGAACTCCAGAAGGCCGTCCGCTATAACGTCAAGGGTCCGGCGCATCCCGACGCCAGCGGTTTGTCGATCTACATGCCGTTCCACGATTTCCAGAAGGCGTTGAAGGAAGGACCCGCCTACCGGATCGTCCCCTTCCTGGGCGACTATCAGGCGATGATCGAAAGTTACGTGCTGGAACCCCTGTACGACGATCCCAATGCCCCGATTGTCATCTCCGACATCATTGCCGTGGGCAACACCATCAGTTCCAACGCGACCAGCCCCTACGGCCTGGGCGAACAGTATGTGACCCTGGGTGTGCTGAACACACCCACGACGGCCACGATGCTCGGTATGGACCTCGCCGGCGCCACCGGTATGGGCTCTTCCTATACCCTCAGCTATACGCTCGACAATCAGTGGTTCACGCTGAACGGCAACCACGTGACCGTCTTCTTCGATTACAAGCCGCGGGCCAATCTCTATGTCCTTTCGATCCCCGCCCTGTATCGGCCCAAGGGAACGGCGAAGGACCAGAACAGGCCGGTGAATCTGGCGGTTCTCTACGATCAGACCCTGAACGAGGGCCGGATACGTTCGGCCTGGGAAGGGATCCTGCCGCAGGAGGTTGCTTCACGCATGTATGTTGCCCTGAGAGAGGGCGACGTCGTCACGCCCGTCTTCCTGACCATCGACCTGCAGTCGGAGGACACGTCGTATACCTACGGCTCGGAGTTCGCAGTCTCATCGTCCTCGATCAAGCTGTCGCGAGCCCCGATCAAACCGGGAACCTACGAGTTGTTCTTCCAGGTCAGAGACCTTATGGGCAAGCAGGAGACCTCGAATTCGATCGACTTGAACGTGCCGGAGGTGGCCGGAAAGCCCGTGCTGAAGAAGCCGGCAGCCTCGGGCCAGGCCGGTGTGAAGCTGCCGCCCTATGGCGGGTTCTGGGACGCCTGGAAGAACTGACTGCCCGCGTGGACAGCCGAAGAATGCTGAATCAATCGGCACGGTCCGCGGAGACCCCTCGCTTCTGCGGCTCGGTCAGGATGTGGTACAGATCGGGCCGGCGATCGCGAAGGTGTTTGTCTCCGTTGGTGCGGCTCAGATCGATGTCGCAGATGAGCACGCCGGGGGTGGCGTCTTCCTTCTTGGCGACGATTCGCCCGTCGGGGCCTGTGACCAGGCTCAGCTTGGGATGCGCAAACGCGATGAAACAGCCGTTTTCGTACGAGCGGGTCCGCATCATCGCCTCGTTCAGATCACCCGTGAAGCCATAGGTCGGATTGAGGATCAGCCCGGCCCCCTGGAGTCGCAGCGTTCGGGCGGTCTCGGGCCATCGACGGTCGGCGCAGATCATGATGCCCACGGGGCCCCACGGTGTCGGCCAGACCGGAAGGCCCTGTCCCGGCGAGAACTGGAGGTCGTGGGTCTGGAGGTGCGTCTTGTGGTACACACCGATTCGCCGGCCCTGTCGATCCCACAGCCCCGCGGCGTTGTAGATCCGGCCGTTCTCAAGGGATGTGAAGCCGAAGCAGATGAACATCTGGCGCTGCTGCGCCTCTCGCGCGACCCGCTGCAGGTAAGGGCTCTCGTCGAGGTTTTGCGCCACGCTGCGCAGGCGTTCGACGCTCGAAGCCTTGTCGGGTGCGGCGTAGCCGTCGAGCCAGCATTCCGGGGTGAAGAAGATGTCCGGCCGATCCGGTGCCGCTTGAGCGAGCTGTTTGAGGAAGACCTCGAAGTTGGCTTCGAGGTTCCACTTGACCGGCACACCGCGCATCAAGGCCAGACGCACGGTACGAGGAAAAGTCGACATCGAGGTTGCCACCGGCGGAAGCGCGGCCCTCGCCTGGGGTCCCGCAGTTCCGCACATGAGTAACATGATCACTGATAAGGTTCGGTCGAATGTCCTGAAGATCATGTGGCACCCATCGGCAATCCGGCTTGTTCGGCGATGTGGGAGCGATCGACCCGCTGGGCAACGCTGAGTCAACTCAAAAGGTGCTCGACGAGCTTGTAGACATCAGTTGAAGAATTACAGTCGGACGTACAGATCCGGCTGTCGTGGTCTGTCTCCCGAACGAGACGAGCGTTCTTGATGGCAGTTGCTGTTCGGCTCTCTACTCGCTGGTAGATCCGCTCATCGTTCTTGCCGTATTCCTGTTGGAAGTGTTTCCTCCAATACTTGTTCAGGTCCGCGATTACGGCGTCAGCATCATCATACCTCTTGCATGTCCTCACGAAATGGGCTTGAAGCCAGACCTCGAAGGAGGGATTCGACAGACATAACAGGATCTGCTCTTTCTTGGAGAGCGTCACAGCCTCTCTCAGGACTCTACGATTCCCGGATTGCTCGACATCGGTGACACACCAGACCTGATCGTAGTCTTCCCCTCGCATCGCGGCCTGCCTCTTGTGGTCCAAAGCCTCTTCCACGACCGCTTTCGCCGAGCGGCCATGCCCCTTCTTGACCGTTACGGTAAATCGGGAGCGATCCAACCTGTCCCGCTTTAGTTCCCTGAAGTAGTTCGGTTCTGTCTCCTGTCCTTCGCCCACTATGAGAATGGTGATTTTCTCTGGCCGGTTCAGGCTTCTTCGGGTCAAGGTCCGGCATGCCGATCTGCGCCTGCACCCACCAGGCTTTCGCGCCCCCTTGTTCATCTGATCTCCAAATCTTCAAAGGTCGGGCCAAAGTTGGGAATGCCACCATACCGACCAGCAAGATAGCCTCGCTGAAATGCCTCGGTATTGCGAGGCCTGCCCTTGGCATCGAAATCATACAAGGACACAAGCTCCGAAGCATCACGGCGGTCCTTCTCGACGAGCCAGAGCTGATCGCGTCGAAACAGTCCCGGGGCCATGAGTGTCGTGTCATGAGTGGCGAAGATAAGCTGTGCACCTTTGTCCAGCGTCTGAGGGCTCTGAAAAAGCTCGATGAGCTTCCGTGTCAGAAGCGGGTGGATGCTGCAGTCCAGCTCATCAACAACGACCGCCGTACCCCTGTCGAGAGCATCCAAGAAGGGGCCAGCAAGCGCGAAGAGGCGCTGCGTTCCATGGGACTCCTGCTCACCCATGTCGAATTCCTGCTCAGTCTCCCACCCCGGCGGTCGATGCTTGGTCCGAACTGATATCGTGGAGAGATCGCGATCACCGCTCTTCGCTTTCCTGGAGACGAGGTACGCCCTTACCTCCTCCGGAAGAGCCTCCCAAGGGACTTGTTCCTCGGAAACACTGAGTCCATCAATACCCGTATCGGCATCGTGAACCATCCTCAGTACGCGCTCTCGAAAGCGAGGGTCCGCCTTGATGCGCTGAGCAGTCTGCATGATGAGGGAATCGGGGGGCATCGACAAATCGAACACCCAGAGATTCGTGCGAAACCATAGGAACAGCTCTTTCAGAGGCTCAATGTTCAGGTTCGCACCACGAGAGAGAGCCAATCCGTTCTCACGTGTCGTATCCCTCAACATCTGTCCGGCCTTCTGGAGGGGGCCTCGGAAGTGCCAAGCAACCGCCTTCGTGTGAGGGTTCCTTTGCCTCTCAATCCATCGCTGCTTCCGGCCATCTTGGGAGTACGCGAACAACCACTCGTCATGGACAGACTGTGTGGTCGCGGAGAAACCATATTGGTAGCGAATCTTACCGATGGCAATAATGACCTCGAAACGGGACGGCATTTCTCGGCTTGCGGGATCAAAAACAAAAGGGGCAATTCCCGGAATCTCATCTCCCTGGTTCATCTTGGTTGCAGAGTCGAGTACGAAGGATTTCAGGATGCGAAATGCCTTGATAAGATTACTTTTCCCCGAGGCGTTAGCTCCGTACAACGCTGCCGTCCTGACGAGTCTGAACTTGTCCCCTGGAATCAGATTGTCTTGGCGCGTGGGATCTGAGCTGGCAACCAAACTTAGGGTCTGTTCCTCGTTGAAAGATCGGAAATTGGCCACACGAAACTCGATCAACATTTCGACACCTTCCAAACGCATGGGAACTGAGAGCTTCCGCCGCCGAGTGACACCCACACGAGGAACGCCCACCCTCACCCCTGCGAGGCAGACTGCAGCTCGCCATAATCCACCTGAGCAGTTTTTCTGCAGTATCGGCAGAATAACGCCATATCCTGAAAACCGCAATCACCTTGGCGCACTTTTTCTGTCCACGCCAGCCGATCGGATGTGCGGGACGCATGGGGCACTCACACGCTTCAGTGGTTGCCAAGTCTGATATTGTCCTCGCCGCAAGCCAGGAAACAGACTACTCTCTCAGCGGCAGCGGTGGCCAAGGCCGACGGAGTTGATGTATGCCGCGAACCACAGGGATCTGCACTGGGGGCCGCCACAAGAGTAGGGCCACGTTATCCCTCTATGGGTTCCATGTATACGAGCTTGAATGAAAGCTCAGGGCCGCTCGTCCACCGGATCGGTACGGGTCGTAGAGAACTACCCGCTTTCCGGAGCGCGCCCGATGATCTGTTTGGCCTGCACCAAGAGCTCTCGCTGCTCGGGTGTCATACGGAGACTCCCTCACGACGCACGTTCAACAGGAGGGGGTTTTGCCGGTGAAGGTACTGCTCCTGCGAAACGAAGACACAGGCCACGACTACATTGCGATTAAGGCATAGATCCGCGACCGCTTGCTCCGTTCGTGCAATCTCCTCACACGGGGATACGGGACCCTTCAGGACCACAAGCACGTCGATATCCGACGCTGGCTCGGCGTCCTCTCTTGCCTGAGAACCATAGAGCACGAGCCGAACGAGCCGCTCCCCGTAGATCGATTCCAGTCTACGGCGAAGATCGGCTGTTATGGATTGGAGCTTGGAAGTCATGCGCCGGACCCCTTGCTCCATGACGGCATTATACAATCCCTCACGGGGGGGCATGCACGCGAGCGGGCCCGCCGGCCGGCCGCCAATCAGGGCAATGCGTGCGTTGTTGTCGACGTGCCGCAGGTCTCGATGATGTGGCGGATGCTGGCATACTGCGCGTGCCAGGCGCTCGGGCCGTAACCGCCGCCGAGCACCATGACGACCGGCACGCGCTGCCTCACGCACCGGTCGATCACCTCGGCGTCTCGCCGAACGATCCCACGCTCTGTCATTCGCAACGAGGCCAACCCGTCATCGGCCAGTGTGTCACAACCGGCCTGGAGGAAGACGATGTCCGGCTGCGCCCGTTTGAAGACGTCGGGCAGGTGCTCGCGGAGAATCCGCAGATACGCCTCGTCGTTCGTTCCGGAACTCAGTGGCACATCCAGGCTGCAGTGGGCTTTGGGGATCGGATAGATGTTCTCCTGATGCATGTCGAAGGTGAACACTGTCGGATCACCGTTGAAGCACGTGGCCGTCCGCCAGAGGGGGCGCGAATTCACCGAATCGGCATCGAGAACCGCAGGCCATGCGCTTGAACAGGCGAGCCCGTTAAGCGAAGATCCTGGATGGAGATCACCAAGCCGTAGACGCCTGCCGAGCTCACAAGGAGGTACCACCATGATCCAGACCTTTCACGGAGCACACCCGCTGTCGGTTCGGCGAGGTTCGAGGTTGCCGCACATCCTGCGACGGGCTGTGGCCGTGATACTTCTGTTCTCCATGGCGCAGGTGGGGGCGGCGGCGGCCGATCGGCCCGCCGAACAGAACACGTCGCCCATTGCCAAACCGTCGATGGTTTCGCAGGTGCCTCCTGCCACGCAGGCGGCATGCCGGGCCGACGGGCGCGTGGAGAGACCCGCCCTGGGCTGTGAACTCAGACCTCATCAGCCCCCGGTGGGCGCGGCCGTGACCTTCGAGGATCACTTCGCCGGGCCGCAGCTCGACCGCCATTGGATTGCCAAGGGTGGCGGGAACTATCGGCTGTCGGCCGGCCACCTGGAGTTCGCCACGGAGGCCGGCGACCTCGGTCCCGGCGTTGCACCCCCGAAGCATCTCTTTCTGATGGAAATCCCGGCCGAGCTGACCCGGTGGACGGCCGTCGCCAGGGTACGCTACGCCGGTGCCGGCCGACCCTATGAACAGGTCTGCCTGGTGACCTATCTCGACAATGGCAACTGTATGAAGGTTGGATATGTCTGCGGCGGCGACATCCGCGGCATTGGGACCATGTGGCAGTTCTACGGCTACTGTCGCGGGCGCGAGTACAAGGGCGGATACGAAGTTCCTCGCTGCGACGAGTACTTCTGGCTTCGCCTGGTTCGCGATGGCAATCTGTATCGCGCGTATGCCGGCAACGATTCGACCCAGGACCCCAACGCGGTTCGGTGGACGTTGGTGGACACACTCGCGATGCCCCTTGAGAGCCGGTTCGTCGGTATCGGCGGGTGGAATTCCGGGGCCACCGGCGGACGACTGG
Organism: uncultured Planctomycetales bacterium; assembly: GCA_964446835.1. Taxonomy (GTDB): domain Bacteria; phylum Planctomycetota; class Phycisphaerae; order UBA1845; family JAFGLZ01; genus CAYUQT01. The sequence continues at coordinate 21,451 of CAYUQT010000063.1, forward strand.
CCGAGTTTGACACCTTCAGATTCAACGAAGGCGTGCCCGACCCGATATCGCGATTCGACCAGAGCCTGCAAGAGGTGTGCATGAGCCTGGACAATGCCGACCCCGAGGAATTCGGCCACCTGCTCTATTGGACGACGCTTTGGGCGCACGAGACTCCCCAGTGGCTCAGCGAGTTTGTGCGTCGCCGCCGCGGCGGAGAACCGAGCCTTGCGATGATTCGGGCCCATCTGGCGAGTCCGGAGATGCTGCAGTACGCCTGCCGACGATGTGGTGCCCAAGGGCTGCCTCCTCAGGACCCTGTGGAGTTCGTCAGAACCGCTTACCGCGAGCTCCTGGTTCGGGATCCCTTGCCCGAAGATGAACGCCGCGGCGTTCGAGCCCTGATCGAGGGCACGTCGCGACCGGAATGGCTCCGTGAACTGCTCGGCTCCGGCGAGGCGACGTGCCGTGCGGCCGAGAGGGTCCTTCGGATCATTCAGGCCAGAGACGCCCGCAACATCCGTCCGAGGCCGATGCCGAAACCCATGACCAGTCCACCGTGCGCCCTTCCCGCCGATCAGACGGCGAAGAGGGAACCAGGGCCGCGCGCCTCGCGGACACCGACGTCCAGGACGGTCTTTGCGACCCTGCCGATCAGGACCCGTACGGAAGGGCTGATCGAGAAGGTCCTCGTCAAGCCCGGCCAGCGTGTAGCAGAGAACGATGTCTTGGTGCAGCTCGACCAGGAGGAGACGGAGATGGAGGTCCGGAAGGCTCGGGTTCTGCTCAAGGCCGCTGCCGACGAGTTCAACCGCTGCAAAGGGGCCCATGCGCGAGGCACCCTCGACTCGCAGGATCTGAGCGAGGCTGAGGCCGAGATGCGGCTGGCTGAGATCGAACTTGAGCGATGCCAGAACCGTCTGCGGCGCCTGCGGGTGGTCAGTCCGTATGCCGGTGTCATCGTACAGTTGGAGCCGGATCTTCAGGGCAAGAAGGTTCAGGCAGGCGAGTTGCTCATGCGCCTGGAGCAAAGACCGTAGAGCCCCCCAGCCCTTGCCGCTGGTCCGAAGGCTTCCACAGCAGAATCTCGATCCGACGGCTGGCCCATTCTGCCAGAAATGCTATCCTATTGTTCAGCATCCCCGTAGAGACGTTGCAATCTGCTTTCAGGAATGTCTGGTCGGGACGCGTGGGGCGCGAGGACTCCCATGGGTCGACGATTTCGAATGTGGTCATTTCGAACCCTTGCGCTGGCAGGCGGCCTGGTGGTGGCGTTCGGACTTGGTGAAATCGTCGCACGCGTCTACCCAATGCAACCGCCCAAGATCGAAGTCCAGCCTGTGGACGCCGACGCAATCCCGAATCCGCTGGGACTTCGAGACCCCCCTATGTCGGTGCCGACAGACCCGAGCCTGGAGCGGATCGCCTTTCTGGGTGATTCCTTCACCTATGGGCTTGGCGCAAAGCCCGACCAAGCGTTTCCCCGACGGGTCGGGGCCTTGCTCGATCGCGTCCGACCGAAGCGCTATGTTACGATCAACCTTGGGAAGACGGGAAATGATTTGCCGGGTGAATGGCTGATCTACAATCGCGTACGGGATGTCCTGCACCCTCAGGTGGTGGTTCACGTCATCTCACCGAATGACCTCGACGTGGACTTCTACAAGGACCTCCATCCGATCGAGCATCTGTACGAGGCGAGATTCTGGCCCTCCCAATACTCGTACCTGTTCCATACGGTGGAACTGAAGTGCAGGAGGTACCTCGCCCAGCGACGCTCGATCGACTATCTGCTGGGAGGCTCGACACCCGCACAGAGGGACCGGGCCTGGAATATTGCCGCTCATGAGATCAACGCAACACGACGTCTGGTCGAACAGGGAGGAGGCATCTATGTTCTGGTGCGCTTCCCGTACTTGGCCGATATCCGGCATCATCCACTGGAGGAGGCCCACCGTCGTACGGCGGACGTCGCCCAACAGTTCGGCCTGACCTACCTTGACTTGTGGGAGACGTTTAACGCCCGAAGCACCGGCGAGATGACCCTGCCGGACGGTTCACATCCGAACGCAGCCGCGCATGAACTCGCGGCGGAGGCCATCGCAGATTTCCTGATCAAGGTCGTGCTGCCGGAAGTGCCGCCGAGTCCGACCCGCATCCCATGCCCCGTCCGATCGCCTGCCGATCGGGATGTCGAGGAAGTCCGCCACTTCAAACGACTCTTGGAGCTCGACCCGACCTGTCTGAGCGCCCAATTCTGGCAGGGCCAAGTGACGGGGCAGCCGATTCCTCCGAGATAGCCGCACCAGTACGTGACGCGCTTCCAGATAGCGGAAAGAGGTGCTCCCAACAACCAAGCCGCCTCGTCAGTCCGTGAAAGGGATGGCGGAGCGCAGCACGGGGCGCGCACAGGGAACCTCGGTCTCACATTCTCTGTGGACGGTTTTAAAGCGTGCGGCTGTCCTGAGCCGCTTCCGCTCTCTGCTCCCCTTCCTTGCGCCCCGCCGACACCGGATAATGGGTATCAGAAGGAGTCGGCATGCAGATGGCAGGGATGCTCAGCCCGGATGGATTGGTCGGTCGGCAGCTCACAGGCTATGAGGTCCGGCCTCAACAGCTTCAGATGGCCGAGGCGGTTGACCGGGCCTTTGCCGACTCACACCACCTGCTCGTCGAAGCGGGCACCGGCGTGGGCAAGAGCTTCGCCTATCTGATTCCGGCCATCGCGCGGGTGCTCGACGAGTCCTCGGGCCTGCGCGAGAACCGGCGCAAGGTGCTCATCAGCACGTTCACCATCGCCCTCCAGGAACAGCTCATCAACAAGGACCTGCCCTTCCTGAGCACGGTCCTGCCCGAGGCGTTCACCGCCACGCTGGTGAAGGGGCGGAACAACTACCTGTGCCTCCGCCGGCTCGAACGGGTCAGCAAGGGCCAGAGCCGAATGCTGATCGAAGACCCCGACGTCGACGACCTGTTGCGGATTGAAGACTGGGCCTACAAGACCGGCGACGGCTCGCTGAGCGATATCGCGGAGGCCCCGAAGCCGGCGGTGTGGGATCGCGTCCGCAGTGAACACGGCAACTGCAAAGGGAGCCGCTGCCCCTATCAGGACCGCTGCTTCTATCAGCGGTCGCGCCGTCGGATGCACAATGCCGACCTGCTTGTGGTCAATCACGCACTGCTGCTCAGCGATCTGGCGATGCGGCGGAGCGGTGTGCGACTGCTGCCCGAATACGACTACGTGATCATCGATGAGGCCCACACCTTCGAGGAGGCCGCCGGGGCCCACCTGGGCGTCTCGGTCGGCGAGGGGCAGATCCGCTTTCTGCTGAACGCGCTGCACGGCGAACGGACGGGCCGGGGCCTGTTGCAGGCGTGCGGGGCGGAAGACGGCATCAAGGCCATCGAGAAGACCCGCAAGCGGGTCGAAAAGTTCTTCGGCGAGCTTCGGCGGTGGCAGAAGGAAGAGGGTTCCGACAACGGCCGGCTCTACAAACCCGACCCTGTCGTTAACACGCTGTCGCCGGTTCTGCACGACCTTCAGGACCGGCTCAAGAGGCTCCGCAAGCAGGTGACCAGCGAGGACGACCAGTTCGAGCTGATCAGCTACACGCGGCGGGTGGGCGAGCTGGCCGACACCCTGGCCGGCCTGTTGTCGATGGAGTGGCCCGATCATGCCTACTGGATTGAAGAGACCGGCAGCCGCTACCGATCGATGTCGATCAACGCCTGTCCGATCCATGTCGGGCACTATCTGAAGGAGACGCTGTTCGACGACGTCCGCAGCGCGGTGCTGACCAGTGCGACGCTGTCGACGGGGGCGGATAACGCCTTCGGATTCGTCCGCGAGCGGCTGGGGCTTCAGGACGATCCGGAGGTGCAGACGCTACGCCTGGGCTCGCCCTTCGACTACCGCAGCCAGGTAACGATTCACCTCGAGACGGCCATGCCCGATCCGTCTGAAGGCGACGCCTATCGAGAGGCCACCCACCGCGGCATCCGCAAGTACATCCGGATGACCGAGGGCAAGGCCTTCGTGTTGTTCACCAGCTATAAGATGCTTCAAGAGGCCGCCGACGAACTGAGGGACTTCTTCGAGCAGGAGGGCATCGAGTTGATGGTTCAGGGGGAGGGAGTGCCTCGCGGCCTGATGATCGAGCGCTTCCGGCAGAACGTCGGCAGCGTGATCTTCGGAACCGACAGCTTCTGGCAGGGCGTGGACGTTCCGGGCGAGGCCCTGAGCAACGTTATCATCGTGCGGCTGCCCTTCGCCGTGCCCGATCGCCCCATCGTTCAAGCCCGGATCGAGCACATCCGCAAGTGCGGCGGCAACCCGTTCTTCGAGTATCAACTCCCCCAGGCGATCCTCAAGTTCAAGCAGGGGTTTGGGCGTCTGATTCGCAGCCGGCAGGATCGGGGCATCGTCGTGGTGCTCGACCCGCGCATCGTCACGAAGCGCTATGGCCGGATGTTCCTGGAGTCCCTGCCGGAATGCTCGGTCATCGAGCACGACGATCCGGCATAAGCCTCGCACGGGCGCACAGGGACTCTCTTGGCAATACGAATGTTGGGGATTCAGCGTTCTGTGGGCAGCGATCCGGTTTGGGATCCGCCAGCGGGTTACTTAATCTTGTTGAGATCGAAATGGGCGTCGGTCAGGCCGATGTTCAGCTTGACTTTGGTAAACGTGTACTGCCCGAGCAGCATCTGCTTGTTGTCGTCGGCATAGCTCGTGCACTGAACGGGGAGCAGGGTTTCCTTGTCGAGCTGGCACACGAGGACCCGGTCGGGGAACTCGCCGCCCTCTCCGGTGTAGGGCAGCCGGCGTTCGATGACGAACGTCGGGCGTCCGTCGATTTCACCTTCGCCGAGATAACTGAGCTTGAGTTCGCCCCGCTGCTGGGCGATGAGGGAGTACTTGAGGATGAGGTCGAGTGCGTTTTCGAAGCCAAACTGATCGATCGTTCGACGCGAGGCGGACTTGGCATCGCTGCCGTGGATCGGCCGCAGGATGTTCTTGACGATAGCCCGAGCGATGACACCTTCGGGTTCACACATGGCGGCCGGTTGCCCGCCGCTGACCCATTTGCCGGCGATGTAGGATACTCGCCGAGCCTTGCTGGCATTCTCGGTCCAGTGCATGAACACGCTGAACGGTTCGTCGCGGAACCGGACGTCGGCACCCTGAACGTCGGTCATCTCACCGAACAGATTTTCTTGCTTGCGGAAGAAGCAGGTGTAATCGACCACGGTTTCCCGGCAGCGTTTTTGCGCTTCGCGGAGCAGGTCGAGTGGTTTATTGCGGGCCAGGTTTTCCAGGGGGTTCAGGAGACTCTCGGGGGAGGGGGTGACCTGCGGGGTCAGTGTCGCGATCGCGGGTGAAGCACCCAAGCCCGGGGCCCGCGTCGAGGCGGTCAACCCGGACAGGAAACTGCGCCCCTGATAGCAGAAGGCGGCTGCCAAACTCAAACCAACGATCCATCGTATCCGTCCGCCCGATATCCTAGGACGAAGATTCGTCATCTGGGGGCCCTTCTCTTTCTATGCGGCGCGATCCGGCATCGGTTCTTGGTGCTGGGCCGTAATCCCTTTAACAGTCCGAGGCTCGTCTGGTTGCACAGACACTCCCCACTGGCCTGTCAGGGGTCGTCCAGTCCGGTCTCAAGCTCACTCTTGCATTAGCTGGTAGCCTTGGGAACCGATCGTTTCTCGCTCTCTTCCAGTACTACCCCGCGATTCGCTCTCACTTCAACATATCGACAGGGTTGGACGAGAGACTTCATTGAAACCTTGGCAGCGCGCCTCTGCCTTTCAGATCGTTCCCGATGCCGCGCCTAGTTCCCGATCCGACCCACTGCAAACTCCTGTGAAACAGCCCTTTGACGACAAGGTCGGATCACCAAATAACTTACACAACATAGCCGTCCGCCCTTTTCGATGCAAGCCTCTAGTCGTAAAAAAGCGCGTGCATGTCGGAAACCGGACGCGTCTTCGGCTGGTACTTTGAAATGTAGTCCGTTAAATGGCGAGAGGCCGACGGGCATGTCCGAGACGTAAAGCACTTACTTACAATGCTTTATAATCTATGCGGTGGGCGTCCCCGGTCGCCCCTGACATCCCCGGGTCGCGGGGCCAGGGCCCCTTGGCCAGGCCTGCTGGTCCAGGGAATTGGATGCGGATTCAGTCGTTGACGACTGGGGTGACGACCGACAGGCCGGCCTCAAGCCTCTGTGGCCGTGCCGTCGACGCCCCCAATAGTGATACGCCGTATTCGAGTGCAGGATGCGGATGGAGGGTCAGGGCCTGAGCAGATCGGTTCGGCGCGTTGTCGGTTCACTCCGCCGCACTAGGAGCCGTGGCGGCGCCGCCCAGACGGTTTACCGTCTTCTCCTCCAGATCGGCCAAGGCACGATCGATCACCGCCAGGTCGGCCCGACACTCCCGCAGTTGCCTGTCGATCTGGGTGCGGATCGTCTCCACAGCACTCTCCAGCTCGTGCTGGAGCCTGGCTTCCTGAGCCTGGCACCGCTGCCGGGACAGCATCATTCCCGATCGAAAGAGCAGGTAGTCGTTCAGAATGGGGCCGACAGGCTCAGCACGGCAGGGCCGGGGGGCTTTTGGCAATTCAACCTCGACGGTCGCCTGCCACCGCCCATCAGGCAGTTCCCGAGAATCGACAATACGGAACCCGGCCACCTGCCCCCGAAGCTCAACCTGCCCCGTCCCGATCGATGAGGGGTCGGGTGCTCCCAGGTTCTTGGCCAATGCGTCTCGAATGGCTCGTACCTCCGCCGCGCGTTTGGCCATAAGGCGTCGTTGACCCTCGGAGAGGTCGTTGCGATCGGGAGGACAGCCCTCGCCCACGGCGCTTGTGGTGACCTGAGTCTGCGTATAGACGATCTGACCGTTCAGCGGGGCCAACCAGAGCAGGCCCATCAGCCCTGTCGAAGTGACCATCACCGTTTTCTGAATGTTCGCGGATATCACAGCACACCTCATCAATCCTGGCTCGTCGGATGAAGAACCCTCTTTTCGGCAATCGTTTAGACACGCGACAGGGGACATCGTTAGTGAGGGTGGAGACATGGCATGGCGACACGGAAGGCTTATGGGTCGGCAACAGAGGCTTGCGAAGTCGACCGATCCCCGCTCGGAACAGGATCCTGGTGGGGTTTTGTCGAGAACGGGTGTTGGATGTCCTTGGTGGGCAAGAAGAAAGGCCGCCGGAATCCCCTTTTTCAGAGTGGATTGAGGCGACGTTACTGGGGTGGGGCTTCCTGCAAAGGCCTTTTTATCCTATGGATGGGGAATCGGAGTTCCACTTGGGTCCCCTCCCCCGATCGGCTGTGGAGTGCAATGGTACCCCCCATGTCGCGGACCAGCCCATGGACAACCGCGAGTCCCAGGCCCGAGTCTTTGGTTCCGTCTGAACGAACCGATTCCTTCGTAGTGAAGAAGGGTTCGAAGACGTGTTGCTGGGTGGTCTCGTCGATGCCGCAGCCGCTGTCGGCCACTTCGAGGGCAATTTCGTCGCCTTCTGTCCAGAGAGATAACGCCAACTGTCCGCCGGCCGGCATGGCCTCCACCGCGTTGTTGGCCAGGTTCTCCAGGACGGTCATAAGGCGTTGGCGTGGAACTTCACACACCGGTACGGGATTCAGGTCGAGGGCCAGGTCGATGGTTCGGTCTCGTAGCGAGGGCTCAAGGTGATCCACGAAGGCCAGCACTGTCTCGGTCAGGTCGCCCAGTTCATCCGGTCGGCGGTCGCCCTCGGCAAAGGCCAGCAGATCGTGGGTGAGTTTGCTGGCCCTGTGGGCGGCGTCCGCCGTGATCCGCAAGGCCCGACGGACGATGGAGGGGTCGTCGGACTGGAGGGCGTAGTCGACCGCAGTGGTCACTCCGCCCAGGATGTTATTGAAGTGGTGTGCGACCCCGCCGGCCATCGACCCGAGGGACGCCATCTTCTCGTTGTCCTTGACCTGCTTTTCCAATTCGACCCGCCGGGTGATGTCCCGAATGCAGGCCGATGCCCCGAGGCACTCACCCGTCTTGGACAGGATGGGTGACACGGTGATCCCCAGGTGAAGCGGATTGGCCCGGCCGACCTGGGCGATCTCAAACTGGCTGATGACATGGTCCTTGAGTGCCCGAGTCATCATCTCTTCGGCCAGCTCGCGCCGGTTTGCCGGCAGCGTACTGGCCAGGTGCCGTCCCATGACCTGTTCGGCGGTCAACCCGAGAAGGGCGGCAGCGGCGCTGTTCCAAGCGACGATGCGCATGTGCGGGTCTGTGGCAAAAATGGCGATACCGGCGCAATGGCAGAGTTGCTCGTAGAACTCGCTCGGAATCTGACCGGGCTGCCTGGGTGTCTCCGACACGCGTTGACTCCGATCGATGGCTTCGCCTACTCACTCGTCTTGGGTCGGCTGCGAAACACCTGCGGGGTCAGAAAGTAGATCGACTCGTACTGCTTTTGTTCCACGCGGTGGGTCAGCAGGACCCTCCCTATCACCGAGCTTAGCGAAATCCCTTCTCCCGGTCCAATGACCATGAACGTCTTGGCCGGCAAGGTGGCCTGCATCGCCAGCTCGTAAATCGCCTTTCCGTTGTAGACGGGTATTCGCGTGTACCGTCCGTTGACTTTTGTCCACTCACGCCCTCGCAGCCCCTGACGAAACTCGGGCACAATGCGGAGCGTCACGCGGCTCGGATCGTTGGCGCTGATCTCATAGAGCACCTGGAGGACATTGAGACATCCGGGAATCGTCTCACCGGCCAGACTGCCGTCCGGTCGGAAGTAGAACAGCGTCTGGTCCTGAGGCTCTCGCGTGATCTCCAGGCCCAGCACCCCCGCACCCAGAACGGTCGACTCGTGATAGACAAGGTGGTCGGGGATGCCGTCAAGGGCCGCCTTGATCGCCGGCCAACGATCGGTGCGGCCCACGCCGACCCGCAATCCGTTGTTCCTGAGCGTCACGGCCTGTTCCGGTGAGACCCATCGCTCGTCAAGGTGCTTCCAGATATCTGCTGCGACGTTAACCGGTCGTGTGGCCGGCGGCGGATCAGCCCGCGACGTCGTGGGTTGAGAAGAAGGGGGATCAGGCTGCGGAGCGGACTCGCTTAGCGTGCCCACCGGGACATCCACGCGGACGACATCGAGCCCCACCATGAGTCGAACGATCGAGCCGTCCTTGGCATCCGGCGAATCAGATGCACCGTCGCCCGACGTCGCCGGCGTGCCGGTTGCGTCGGTGCCAGCGGGTTTCTCGGCCACCGGCGATTCCACAGGAAAGGGGGTGATGGTCGCGTTGTCGGGGGCCTGTTCGGTCTGTTCGTCCACGGCACTTTGGTTGACACGCGTGTCGCCGCATCCGGCGCAGACGGCCAGCGCCGTGAAAACGAACAGACTTGTCAGGGATGTGTGAAGGCCTTCTCGCATGCGATACGGCTTGCCCGGTCACCTGCCACCGCAGAGGCGGCCGTCAAGAGTCGTGCGTGCAAACTATTCATATCCTTGGGATGTGTCAACCATAAAGCCCGTTGTGCGCTGCGGGGTCCGTCCGGTCGGTATCGGGGCTTCGTACCGCTGACTTGTCCCGACGGCCCGGATATACTCGGCATCTTCTGTGGAGACACACATGCCGAATCATCGTATTGATCAGACCTTCTCCCAGCTTTCCGCCGCGGGGCGGAAAGCGTTGATGCCTTATGTAACCGCGGGATTCCCGAATCTGGATGTGACGGCCGATCTGCTCATACACCTGCCGGCGGCCGGGGCCTCGGTCATCGAGTTGGGCATCCCCTATTCCGATCCGGTGGCCGACGGGCCGGTCATTCAGGCGTCATTCACCCGAGCCCTGGATGCCGGTTTGCGCGTTGACGACATCTTCCGCACGGTTCAGCGGGTGCGATCCAAGGTTACGGCTCCCATTCTGTCCATGGTCTCGTTCAGCATCGTCTATCGCATGGGGGTTGATCGCTACTTCGCGCGGGCGGCCGAAGCGGGGTTGGACGGGCTGATCGTGCCCGACCTTTCGCTGGAAGAGGCCCCCGCCATTGCCGAGCGCGCCTCCGCCGCGGGTCTGAAACTGGCCATGCTCGTAGCGCCGACCAGTTCGCCCGATCGGTTCGAGCGGATCGCGAAGCTGAGCCAGGGATTCATCTATTACGTCGCGGTGGCCGGTACGACCGGCGAACGCGATCAGTTTCCGCCCGAGCTGGCCGACAACGTCCGGCGGCTCCGTCAGATCGGGGGCAAGCCCGTCTGCGTCGGGTTCGGCGTCTCGCGACCGGAGCACGTCCGGCAGGTTTGCCGCGTGGCCGACGGCGCGATCGTCGGCAGTGCCATCGTCCGGCGAATCGCCTCGGCGGTGGATTCGGGCGCCTCGAACGATCAGACGGTCGCACAGGTAGCGGCGTTCGTCCGCGAGTTGGCCCAGGGATTGGAGGCGTAGCGCTCGTCACGGCATGTCGCACACACCGCACAAGCTTGGATTCCGAATCGGTGCCATCGCGGGCGCGATCGTGCTGACGCTGTTGGCGGCCGAGGGGGCGGTGAGGGTCTTTGCCCTGTTGGGGTCCAAGGATGCGCAGGCCAACAACATGCGCTCGCTGGCGGTCGACGGATCCGACGACTATGTGCTCCGGGGTCCGCTGAATCCAGGCCCCGGCGCCATTCGCATCGTCTTCCTGGGCGATTCCTTCGCCTACGGGCTGGGCGTCGAACCCTCCGAAGCGTTTGCCGCACGGGTCGAAGGCCTGCTCAGAGCGGCCTCCTGGAGTTCCTGCGTGACCATCAACCTCGGGCGGCCGGGGTTTGATGTGATCAGTGAATGGGCCCTGTACAACCGGCATCGCGATCTCCTTCGTCCCGCCCTGGTCGTCCAGGTGCTCTCGCCGAACGATCAGGACATCGACCTCTATGAGGACCTCTACAAGATCCGGAAGATCGGTTCGGGACGGCTGCTGCCTGCGGGCTATTCCCGTCTTCTCGATCTGGTTGAAGGCCAGATCCGCCAAGCCATCGTCAGCCGGGGGTGTATTGATTACATGCGCGGGGGAGCCACGCGTCAGCAACAGGACCGCTCGTGGCGCATCATCACGCACGAAATCGACCAGACCCGGCGGCTCGTCGAAGAGGGCGGCGGTCGATACATGCTGGTGCGATTTCCCACCCTGCTCAGTCTGACTCGCTATCCGGTTGAGGACGTCCATCGGCGAACGGCCGAGATAGCCCGCCAGCTCGGTATTCACTACCTCGATCTGCTCGATACGTTTCGCGGACGCGACGGCGCGAAGCTCCGCATCGCCTCAGGGGACGATCATCCCAATGCCGAGGCCCATAAGCTGGCCGCCCAGGCCATTGCCGATGATCTGACCCGAAACGTGCTGCCGACCCTCGGATCGTCGACATCGACGCAACCCTACCGGCCGCGGTCGCCCGAAGAGATCCGCATGAAAGAACTCCGCCATTATCGCGAGATCCTCGAGATCGACCCCACCTGCCGAAGCGCCCTGTTCTGGCTCAACAGGGTGATGCCGAAGTAGGGCAATTCATGTTGGGGTATGGCGCGACCGGGAGTGGGAGGGCCAGCGTGCCCGCGAGCGGTGGAACCCTATCGACGCAATTCGCCAATGAACTGAAGCGTAAAGGCCAGGGTGGCCACCAGAGTCAGGAAGGTGAGCAGGGTGATCACGATAGTCACGAAGGTCGGCCCGCTGATGAAACCCTCTTTCATGGTGGCGATGATGTGGGGCCGGGCGAGGATCATGTTGCAGATGAGCACCGCGGCGATGGACGGCCAGATCGAAATCGAGTGGATGTAGCTGTAGACCCACACCTCGCGGCTGACGGTGCGCTCGGCGCCGGTGGCACCATGTCGAATGAAATGCCCCCGGAGGTAATACTTGCCCTCACGGATCTCGCCGTTGTGGGCATCGCCCCCGAGAAAGCCGTACGAAACCGCATAGGCGATGAAGTTCGTCAGCCCCACGGCGATGATCCAGAGACACAGTCTGTTGCGTGTACGTCGATCCATACGTTTCATGCTCCCCCTTGGCGGGGGGTTCGCCGCGACCCGCGGGCCGGCGGCCGATGCACAACTCTATCGTTTCGTCGGTGCGATCGTCCCGTCGAGCGGCGAACTGGCCGTGGCATAGAGCTTCTTGGGAATCCGACCGCTGAGATACGCCAGCCGACCGGCCTCGATCCCATGCCGCATCGCCTGGGCCATCCGCACCGGGTCCTGGGCGTGCGCCACACCCGTGTTGAGCAGCACGCCGTCGGCCCCCAGTTCCATGGCGATCGTTACATCACTGGCGGTACCCACGCCGGCATCGACGATCACCGGGTAGGTGGGGTCACCGTCCTTGAGATCTTCCAGGATGATTCGAATGTTGTTCGGGTTCAGGACGCCCTGGCCGCTGCCGATCGGCGAGCCGGCGGGCATGACGCTGGCGGCCCCGGCCGCCTTGATTCGCCGCGCCATGATCGGATCGTCACTGGCGTAGACCAGAACCTTGAACCCCTCTTTGACCAGGGTTTCGCACGCCTGGAGCGTTCCAACCGGATCGGGCAACAGCGTCTTCTTGTCGGCCAGGACCTCGAGCTTGACCCATGCGGCGCCCGGGTTGTTCAGCCCTTCGAGCAGTTCGCGACCCAGTCGGGCGCAGCGCACCGCATCGTCGGCCGAGAAGCACCCTGCGGTATTGGGCAGGATCGTATACTTCTGCGTATCGATGAAGTCGAGCAGGCTGCGATTCTGGCTGTCGTAGAGCCGCTCGCGACGGACCGCCACTGTGATGACCTGGCAGCCCGAGGCCTCCAGGGCCCGCTGCATCAGCTCGTAGGTGGCGTACTTGCCCGTGCCCACGAACAGCCGCGAGCTGAACTCGAAGGAACCGATACGAAGGACCTCATCCGGCATCAACCGCCTCCGACCAATGTGACAATTTCGACCTGATCGCCGTCTTTCAGGACAGTATGTTCATAGTCCGCCCGTCGGACAAGCTCGCGGTTGACCTCGATGGCCACACGGGGTGGCTTCAGGCCAAGTTGGTCGACCAACTGCCTGAGCGTCAGCGCGTCATCGAGCGATCGGGATTCACCGTTCACGACAAGATGCATCGGGCGCTCCCGTTGTCTGAGGGCACGGTCTCGGCCGCAGGCCGCCTCGCCAGGACATACGCTGCCATTATACAGGACCGCAGGAGAGAGACCACGTTCGGCACGTTGGGCGCAATGGGGTAGAGAGCAGAGGGTGGGGGGATCGCAGCCTGAGGGCGTGCCGCGATTGGTTGTCGAGATTGCGATCTGGTGCGTCGGCGAATGTCCCACCTTCGACGCATATTGAGGGGATTGGCGAGGCATGGAGGTAGAAGCTAGGAGTTGGGAGTTAGAAGTTAGGAGTTGGAAGTCAGAAGCCGGTCGGTGGGCGGGCGAGGCGGGCGTATTCGGAGTGGGCGAGGCGGCGAATGTCTCATTTTTGACGCATTCTTCATACGTTTTACTCAGCAGGGGATCGGGAGCAGATTGGTGCGTCACGACGCACCCTACGATGCTGAGCCGGACCGTTTCGGTCCGGGTATCCGGGCAGGGACTGCCCGGCTCGGACAGATCCGTTGCGAAAGCGGATGTGTGCGTCATGACACGCCCTGCGTGACTGAAGTGCGCCGCGGTCTGAATATTGACCAACCCATCCGGTAGAAGAAGAATGGGGCCAGAAGGCAGGTCTGGCAGGATGAGACGGAACGCAACAATCGCCCTCCAGAGAAGCTGGTTCTGGGTATACGTGGTCATATGGGTGTCGCTGGATGCCCTTGTCGCACACATCATTCCTGATGATGGCAGTCTGGCCTTCATATACCTGGTCATGAGCATTCCAGGCACCCTCCTGGCTTTTGCGCTGAGCCGGTCGGCTCGCGCGGTTAGATGGACTTTCCTGGCGTTTGCGATCCCCTTTGCATTCCTCGCCCTGAGTGGCGCAGCCTACTGCTTCCTCGTGGAGTACCTTCCCGTTCTGTAGCGCCTTCTTCACTTCAGGCCGGCGATGACGACGGGAGTCCAAGTGGTGCGTCACGACGCACCCTACGTAGCTACTTCTGTTGCGAATGTTTCTCTCTGCCTGCCCCTCCGCAGTTGAGAAAGGGGCGGGGGACTGGTGTTGTCGGCGTCGGACAGATCACGGCGGGGTTTGGGATAGGAGGCGTCGAGGGATGTCTCGCTTTCGACGCAAGTGTCACGCATTCGGGGTGTCACATGGGCGTCGGAGGAACGGGTCTGACGCGCGACTTCGGGTATCCGGGGCGGAGGACCGCCCGGCTCGGAGGCGGCGGATGTCTCGTTTTCGACACATATTTCACGCTTCTCGGGGGGAGGAGTTGGAAGGTAGGAGTTAGAAGTTGGAAGTTGGAGGTCAGAAGCCGATAGGTGGGCGTGTGTATTCGGACTGGGCGTGTCGATGAATGTCACGTTTTCGACACATATTTCACGCTTTGCGGGGGTCGATGCGGAGGGCGGGGCGGTGGGCGTTGGGGTGGGGGCACTAGGGCTGTGGAGATTGTTGGCATTTGCTGATGTCCCGTTTGTTCTCGTTTTGTCACCTGTTTGAGGGCGGGACTCGATACGGACGGTTGGAGTATCCGGGGCGGGGGACCGCCCGGCTCGGAAAGAGCGGCTGCCGGAACGCGTCTGTGTCACGAGGCACCTTCCTGTTTGTCCCTGCTGGAGAAGGGGGGCGGGGGGCTGGTGTTGATGCTGCGGCAGTGGGTCATGAGCCATCGGCTTTGCCGTAGTTCGGGTTCCTGCCATGAATCACTGCGTTATTGTCGAGAGTGCCCACGGCACATATTGGCGCCTGGTGTGACCGGACTCCTCTGAAGGGTTCTTCCGTCTCGGGCAGATGCTTCCAGGATCTCCAAACATGAGACCGAACAGTGCTGGGTGCGTCACTCGGAATGGAGAGACGGATGAGGAGAAGGGACTCACGAGGATGTCATGGGTCAAGAATTGATCCCGGATTCCCCCGATTGCCGCTGACCCCAGATTGCCACCTTTCTTGCTTGCTGTCTGCGTGGTGGTCTCGTGCGGACCGGCCTGAGCGACGGTCCGGATGGAGATCGCGCTCGCGGCAAGCCCCGTCAAACCCAGCAACCTGGCGAATACCATATTCGAATGTCCAATCAGGATCAGTGAGTGCCGGGCAAGACCTCTGCGGCCTGCCGGCCGGATTACCGATTACGGCCCTGCTATAAACGGTAGACGTGGGCCATGTCAACAGAATCCGGCTTGAATGGGGTTCAGACTGGGGGATGGTCCGTGTCTTTGGGTCTCGACAGGTGCGCGGAAATAGGTGACTGTCCCTCGTTAGTTCTCCGCTGCAAGACCCCCGAGATGGTGCGGCGGGAGTTGTGGGTGACCCTCTTGGCGTACAATCTGATCCGCAAGGTCATCGTGACTTCGGCGGCCCTCCACGCCAAGGCACCTCGTCGCTTGAGCTTCACCCTCGCCTGCCAGTCGATCCTGTCCTCCTGGATGCTGCTATCGACCGACTCATGCGCCGAAGCGCGTGCCGTCTACACGACCATGCTGGGGCACATCGCCGCCCATGAGGTGGCCGATCGCCCCGGACGGATCGAACCCCGCGTCCTCAAACGCCGACGCCATCGCTACCCCCTCATGCAACAACCTCGAAACCACTTGAGGGCCGAACTCTGATTTGTTTCACTCGTCAATGAGACATTTCGCCGGTTGAAACAAGGGACGGTTCTGGGCCCTTGGGCCACGGGATCAGCCGTTGTCGGAGTTGCAGGTTCTCCTGCTTTCGAAGTTCTCTGGCCTGTATCAGTTTCCGGCGGCGTTCGGCCAAGAGCGCCTCCGGTGTCCCTCGATACCAATCCACCGGCCGCAGGTAGGACAACGACGAATGCAGCCGCTCATGGTTGTACCGGTCGATGATCCGATCGATCGCCTCGCCCGTCACGGTAAAATCCATCGCCTCCAGCTCCGTCAGCGGCTCGTCCAGCGTCCGGTGATACCGCTCGATCTCTGCATTGTCCGTCGGCGTGTGCGGCCGGATCTTCTTGTGCGTCACCCCGAACTCCGACAGCGTCTCGGCGAACTCCCGCGAGATGAACCCCGAACCGTGGTCACTCTGGATCTGCGGCGTGCCCACTCGTCCCGGCTTCTCCAGGGCCGTTGCCGCCTCAATCGACACCGTCCGGCCGTCCATCTGACGCAACAACGCGTGATGCACCACGTACCGCGAGTACACGTCCAGGAAGCTCAGAAGATAGTAGTTCCCACTGGAACCTCGGACGTATTTGATGTCCGTCTGCCACTGCTCATCCGGACGCGTCGGACGTCCTTCTCGGCCCGTGCCCTTCGCCTTGACCGAAGGCTTCCATCGACAAACCAGGTTCGCCTTTTGCAGTACCCGATAGACGCTCGACGACGAGACCGCACAGATCCCCTCATCCAGCATCCGCCACGCCAACTCCCGGTGCCGAATCTCCGGATGCCGCAACGCATACTCGCGGATCGCCGCCTCTTCCGGGGCAAGCAACGCAAGCAAACACCCCGGCGAGGATCGGGGAGGCGGTATCGGCTCCGGGACCCCTTTCCTCCATCGCTGGTAGGTGCTCCGAGAAATCTCCAGTACCTTCAGCGTACGGCCCGCCGGCCACCCGCTCCGCTGCCGCGTCTGGTCGACCATCGCCACCACCTCACGCTGCAGCTCCCGTGGCACCTGCGTGTGATCCTCTATTCCGGCAACGCTTTTTTTAGAACGAGATTCTCCGCCGTGATCTCGGCAATCACGTTCTTCATCCGTTGGTTGTCCGCCGACAACTTGGCGATCCGCGGGTCCTCTCCAGGCCGACGCCCCCGCTTGTCCGCAAACACGGCCCCCGCGGACGCCAGAAGTTGCTTACGCCACTCGTAGAGCTTCGACGGCGAGAGCCCCTCCCGACGGCAGATCTCCGCCACCTGGCGATCCGACTGCAACGACTCCAGGACCAATTCCAGCTTCTGTTGCGGCGTCCACGTCCGACGATCCTTCGGTTCACTCATGACAGTGCCTCCGCCGACAACGCCTCGTTCCGTAGCGAAGACATCCTTCCGTTCCCCTGGAGGGGATGAAGGAAGGAGGGGGAGTCTGAGGGGGAACCAGGGAACCCTGGTTCCCCCTCAACCCAACCCACAAACCGTCACTATATCACACTGCCCAAATGTCTCACTTCGTCTGAAACACTACAACTCTTGAAAACATAACCCCTTCACACGAAAAGGATTCATTACGGCAGTGCCATTCGTGACTGTCCCTCGTTAGTCAGAGATCACGACTGCGCAAGTCCTAAATATGGATTCTTTGGAAAAAACTTTTGGTAATCATTCTATACTATAGCATGTACCCGTACAACTGGCTAGGCGCAATAGAGATTACGGTGTATAGTAGATGAGTAGAGGCGAGCGATGCCGTTGTCCAAGATCATCTCTAATAAAGATATTAGACATGTCCTTCACTATGACGAGAGAGGCCGAGAAGGAGTATCATGAGCGGGCTCGGGCCGCAGCGCCTCTGCCAGTTATCGATGCACAGAGCTTCGAGCGAGAGCACTTTCAGCCTAGTCTCGATGGGGGGGGATACTACAACGACCTTCTGGTGCTCTTCCGAGACCGAATCCTCCGCGATGGCGGATGGAATGGAAAGCGTGTCTTGGACTACGGATGCGGCCTCGGCAATTGGTCGGCATATTGGGCGCTAACAGGGGCCAAGAGCGTGGTCGGGTTCGACTTCTGTGAAACGGGAATCCAGCGAGGGCAAGAGCGAATCCGGGCACAACACTTGGCTCACAAAGTGAACCTATTAGTTATGGACGCCACGCATCTGGGGTTCCCAGACTGCAGTTTCGAGATGTCTTTGGGAGTAGGGGTCCTGCATCATGTAATCAAGTATCCCCGTATCTTCGAGGAGTTGTACCGCGTACTAGAGCCGGGAGGCAAGGCCTACTTCGCGGAAGGTCTAGCCGATTTCCCACTGTTTAAGCTCTGGTGGAAGATCAAGGGGGAGGTGGAGGAAGGCGACGTTCCGATATTCGCTGGGGATGTTCGAATGAAAGCATCGATGTTTCGTGATGTAGAGATAGTCGGAGACACGTTCATCTTCTGTCTGAAACGTCTCCTGCACAACCGCAGCCGCCTGAGCAAACCTCGGCGATTTGTGCTGAGAACGATGAGGAACATGGACGAGGTGTTGTTCAGGATCTCTCCGCGCTTGCGCGAGTGGGGGTGCTTTTCCTGTATTGTGCTGACAAAGTGAGAGCAGTTTGGACCGTCTGGGGCTAGAAGACGCGTCCAGCACATGCGGCTCGTCTCCCGGGAATCTTTGATGTGAAGCGCCACGGGCCTACCGGATCATCGCCCGGGTGAAGAGTGACCGGAGTCCGTCATGCGGCGATCGCGACATCAGCGGGCCGCGGGCGCCAGTTGGTCGAGCAACTTGGCCATCGTTCGCCGGGCGGTCTGGATGACCTTCCAGCGGCGATCGGCTACGAGGCGGTCGCCGCGGGGGCCGTCGGGGCCGGGGAGGGTGCCCTCGTCGTCGCTGCCGCAATAGGCGGCGATGATTGCGGCATCTGACGCTAATAGGGTCCGGGCGGCCTTCACAGACTCGGGTAGGCGATTGGCCGCGGCGGCTGTGTCGGCGGCCTTCTTCAGCTCGGTGAGCATGCCGTAGTCTTCGATGCCGTCGCGGACGGACTCCCAGCGCTTGCTGGGGACCACGCCGTCGCCTTGGTAGACCATCGTGTACTCGCCTTGCTCATACCATGGCTCGGGGCCGACACAGTAGTTCCAGAAGCCGAAGCCCGTCAGGCCGTGATGCCACGCCAGCCAGGCGAGCCCGCGATAGTAGGCCAGCGGCGACTGATGCTTGGCGCCGCCCTCGCACTCGTAGGTCCAGACCGTCTTGCCCGTCGATTTGATGAAGGCCAGCTTGGGGTCGCCGCCACCCATGAGATAGCCGCGGCGGTTGGGGCACCAGATGTCGACATAGGGCGCCATCTTCTTCAGATCGTCCAGGCTCGCGCGGCCCACGGGATCGGTGTACATGAGGATCTTCGGGTCGGCCTCGCGGGCGACCTTGGCATAGCGGATGTACAGATCGACCAAGCCGTCGTTGAGACCCGGCTCGTCCACCGGATAGAAGGCGAAACCGTCGTAGCCGACGCCCATCTCCGCCAGGTGCTTGACCCAGGCGCGGATGTAGGCGACGACGGCCTTGGTCCAGACGGGCGTGAAGGCCTCGGCGGGCCCGCGGATGCCATAACCCATGAACAGGATGATGCCGTGCGGGGCGTGGCGGCGGACGTAGTCGTCGTGCGCCTTGTAGTCGATCTGGCCGACCAGGGCGCCGGCGGCGTCGAACGCCACGGTGGGCACGAACGAGGTGACGAAGACGTTGGTGCCGTGGACCAGTTGATCCTTCAGGGCCGCCTCGGGCTGATCGCTCAGCACGGACTGGTGGACATAGCCCCAATGGCACAGCCGCAGCGCCTGCCGGGCGGGCAGATGCGCCTTCCAGACCTCGATCGTCACGGGCACGGGCAGCTCACGCGGAGTCGTATCGAGCGCCCGCAGCCGGATGTTGCCCGACCATGTGCCCGCCGCCAGCTTCGACGTGTTGACGTTGAACCAGAGTTGCCGAGCGCCCCAGGCCGGCACCAGAAGCGTGTGCCCCTGATTCAGCAGCGGCAGGGCATCGGCCGACCAGTCCTTGCTCAGGGTGGGCACGTCGACCGCCTCGCGAAGCTCGATCACGTCGCGCCCGCGAACCGGCGGCTTGTCCTTTGACACACTGAGGTCCGAGACCTCGAGCCGGAAGGTCATCGGCCGGCTGCCCAGATTGAAGACGTTCAGTGCGGCCGACTCTGTTTCGCCGCCGAAGGCCTCGACGCGCAGGTCGGGCTTGGCGAGCCGGCCTTCGACCAGCTCGTCGACGCCGCCGAAGGGCGCCCAGGGATTGGCCGCCGAGGCCAGGACGCCGCCCTGCGGACCGGTTGCCGCCGCGCGCTGGGCCATGGCCAGCATGACCGCGGCATCTCGGGCCGCCCCCGCCAGGTCGTCGCCGAGCTTGCGGCGGTCGAGCGGGGAGAGGCCGGTGGCGATCTGCACGCGATCGCGATAGCCCGACATCTGCGAGCGGATGAACTGCACGCGTTCCTCCAGGCCGCGCCGGTCGGTGAGGCGCGGCACGAGGCCCGACAGGCGGGCCAGCATGCCGTCCAGCTCGGCCAGTTCTCGCACGAAGGGGGCCACGTAGACATCATTCCCGCGGCTCAACAGAACCTTGGCGCCTTCAGATACCTCGCAGCCGAATCGCAGCGTCGCCGCACGCGTGCCCGTGATCGTGTATGAGAGCCGAGCCGCGATGACGGTCTCGGACGACGTGAGCCGAGTGGTCGAGACGAGGCCCTCTTCGCCGCCGGCCGACAGCACCACCGTCAGCGCCTTGCGCTGCGGATTGTTCAGGCGAACGCTGAAGGTGTTCGTGCCGACGTGGCACTGGCCGTAGTCTGCCTCGGCCAGGGAGACCGACGGCTTGGCCGCTTCGGCGGTGGCCGCCGCGGTTCGCCGCGAGTTGTAACGATACTCCGGCCAGAGCACCGTGGCCGGGGCTTTGCCGGCCTTCCACTGATAGGCCACAACACGGCCGTCGGAGAGCGGGCAGACCACCTGCGGCCGGCCGTCGCCAGCGACGTCGACCACGGTGGGCGTGGCGTTCATCGTGCTGCCCAGCGGAATCCGCTCTGTGATTTCGCCGCTGGTGTCGAAGAGATAGAGCTTGCCGCTGTAGCCGCCTACGACGATCTCGACGCGGCCGTCGCCGTTGACGTCGGCCACGGCGGGTGAACGACGCACCCGCTGCTCGACACTGGCCTTCCAGCGAGGCGTGCCGTTGGATCCGAGGCAGACGATCTGCCCGTTGAGATCGATGGCGTACACCTCGACCTTGCCGTCACCGTCGGCATCGGCCACGGAAATGGCCGCGTCGAGGTCGCGGCTCATGGGGTGCTGCCAGAGCACCTTGCCGCCGGCGTTGACGGCCGTCAGCTTGGCGCCGATGCCCGTGACGATCTCCGGCCGGCCGTCGCCGTCGAGGTCCCAGATCACCGGGCTGGCACCCGCCCCAGCTTGCTGCGACAGCCGCCAGAGCACCTTGCCCTCATGCGACACGCACACCAGCGGCGACTGCCCGCTCGCCAGGACGATCTCGCAGAAGCCATCGCCGTTCAGATCGCCCACGGCCGGGGCCGATCGCCAGCCGCCCGGCTCGTTGAGCGTCCAGAGCGGGGCGCCCTGGCCGTTCAGACAGACCAGCGTTGCGGCGGAATCGGCCGCGATGATCTCAGGCTTGCCGTCGCGGTTCACGTCGGCCGCTACGATCGCGGTAAGCCCCCAGTCCACGCGGCCCGGCAGATCAAAGGTCCAGAGCGGGTTTCCGCTGCGGCCATCGAGGCAGAGCAGCCGCCCGACGTTGCTGAGCATGAGCACCTCGGGTCTGGCATCGCCCGTGACGTCGGCCAGGGTCGGCGGGATGCTGATGTGCTGTCGAACCTCATATCGCCATTGTTCGAGCCCCTTCGCGTTGAGTGCGATCACGCTGCCGGGCGTCGAGGCGATGACGATGTCGCACGCGCCGTCTCCGTCGAGGTCGCCCACGGCCGGCGACGGATCGACGCAGCCCGTGGATACCTGATACTTCCAGACGATCTCATAGCCGGCGACGGCCGGCAGCCCGACGCAGGCGACACATAGCGCGGCTACGGCGATACACGCCCATCGCTTGGAGAAGCTGGTTGCCTTCATAAGACCCTCCTTCGGGTTCAATGGCGTTTGGGGCCGATGCGGGCGTGGCCGGGATGCCCCGGAGGACCGAGGCGGCTGCCCAATCCGGAGCAGTAACTCTCAATCGCCCGGTCGTTACAGGTTCTGTTTGATCCAGGCCATCGCGTCGGGAATAAAGAGCGACTTCAGGTTATGCCCGGCGTCATACCAGATCAACTTCGTGGTGGGCCCCTCGATGTACTGCCGGTACGACGCCTCGACCTTGGCCGGATCGCCCATCTCGTCCTGCCGGCCCATCAACATCAGCAGGGATTTGCCGCGGAGACCCCACGTGTAGTCGATGGGCGAGGCGGGCCCGTATCCCGCCGAGAGCATCGGCGGCACACAGGCCACCGCCGTCTTGATGCGAGGTTCCACCGGCAGGAGGTAGAAGGCGTCCATGCCGCCCATGCTATATCCCACCAGCCCAATGCGGCCCATGTCGACGTCTTTGCGTTCGGCCAGGTAGTCCAGCCCTCGCCGATAGTCTTTGACCGTCTGTACCGCGATCTCGGCGTAGGTGAAGTAGTTGAAGCGGGGCGGGGCCTTCGGGTCGTCGAACTTGTTCACGTCGAGGAAATCGATTTCGTGGCCGCGCTCGCCGTGCGTGGCCGCATCGAGCGCCAACACCGCGTAGCCCGCGCCGAGCAGGGCCTCGCGCATTTCGCAGCCGCTCTTGTTCCGGCCGTCGAACCACATCTCCTTCGAGCCCGACCAGCCGTGCAGGAGCAGCACGAGCGGGCAGGGCCGCACCGCTTTATCGGGAATCTCAATGTAGCCCGGCACCAGGAAGCCCTGCGCACCGCGGAAGACGATCTTCTGGCGCAGCGTGCCGTCTTTGCGCCATTCGCGAACCACCCGGGCCTCAAGGGGGATCTTCGACTCGTGCGCGAAGAAGGGCAGCCGTGCCCGATAGCCTTCTTCGCTGATCCGAGGATAGGGGGTCGCCTCCTCCGCCTTGCCCGGCGATACGCCACAGGCGATCAGCAGAATGACAGCGGGACATACGAAGCGTATTCTCATCTCGCTGATCCTCCCAACGCACAGTGCCTCGGGCGACACTTCGTATGTGCGACATGTGGGGTCGCCAAATGCAATAACTCGTGATAAGCGCCCCTGCCTCGGCAGACATTGTTGAATATTCGCAGTCTGCCTATCAATTTACAACAATCTCGAAATGGGCCTGCGACACAGAAGTCTTTGAGGCCCATATGGATTGTGTCAGAGCAGCCCAACCACCCCTCAAATCGGCTCAGGGCCTGACCGTTGCCACTCGTTCGGCCGACTCCTTCAGTGATTGGACATCCCGCCTCGGCTGGGCCCACTGTCGAGCGACCGCTGCCTGAACCTGCTTGAGCAGCGCCTGGTAGTCGGCGTCGCCGGCATCGCGGTAGGCCCCGCGACACTTCGGCGTCTCCGGCGCGGCTGCCTTCAGCGGCGCGCTGAGGAACAGGCTCCGTCGGGCATCGCGGAGGTCGATCCAGTCCAGCCGCGATACGTCGGCCGGTTTGTGACATTCGGCGCAGCGCTGCGTGTGTACCGCCGTGATCGCCTTGAGCAGCGTCTGGTCGGCGGCGAGATCGTAGGCCGGCTGCGCCGGACGCTTGTTGACGAAACGGTCGTGATACGGCGCGTTGGCGTCGATCCACATGACCAGCCGCAGCCGTTCCTGCGAACTCAGCTTCACACGATCTGCGTGGTTCTTGTCGGCCAGCGCCGCAATCAGCTTGCTCTTGCGGGAACCGTAGGCCAGCGGCGGCGTGATGCTGGCGTCCTGGGCGCGGGCCGGCGCACAGACGATCAAGCCCTTTTCCAGAATCGTCTCGAACGCCCGGTTGTGCCCGTAGCCGGCAATGGCCGGATCGAACGAGATCAGCCCGCCGCAGAGATCGATGCCGCCTGCCGGTTTCAGCCCGCTATGGCAGCTCGTGCAACGCGCATCGAGGATCGGCTGAATATCGCGCAGGAAGCTCACCGGCCGGTCGCCCCACGGTGGCGGGATGAACGGCGACGGCGCCTGGGCAGCGGCCAGCGAGGGCTTCTGCGTCACCGGCGTGACGTTCCGCGACTCATGGCAGCCGCTGCATCCGCGCATCTCGCCCGACTGGAAGCTGATGAAGCTGCGCATGCGGCGCAGCTCCTGTCGGTTGGCGTCCAGGAGCTGGAAATAGACCGCCGTGTCGACCGGCACCCGGAACGACGCGCTGCCGTCCCGCTCGACCGGCACGTCGCCCAGGATCCGCACGGGCGTCCAATTGGTCAGGTTCTTCCGCTCGGCACCCGGACCGCCATAGCGATGGTCTTCACCATAACGCTGGCCGCCGCGCTCATTGTCGTAGGGCCAGCCGATGGGCTCGGCGATTCGAACGTATCGGATCTGGTCCGGCGAGACCCCTTCGCAGCCGTAGCCTACGTCGGTCAGCGTACACGTGGCATAGGGGATGTTCGGGTCGGTGCGGTCGGGCAGCACCGGTGCCTTCGGCCGCGGCCGCAGAGGAATCGCAACGAACGATGAAATGGCCGGGTCGCGATAGACGAGTTCCTTGTTGCCGAACACGTCGATCAGATAGAGCCCGTAGCCGTTCGGAAGGGTCGTCACCGCCCCGTACGTATAGCTGGCCAGGAAGTACTTCTCAGAGAGTGCCCAGGGCTGCGAGTAGTAGCCTCCGCTGTCGGCCACG
This sequence comes from uncultured Planctomycetales bacterium, assembly GCA_964446835.1. GTDB lineage: Bacteria > Planctomycetota > Phycisphaerae > UBA1845 > JAFGLZ01 > CAYUQT01. The sequence goes on from CAYUQT010000063.1 coordinate 45,994, forward strand.
CCGCCCTCGGGCACGGGCACGCCGTCCATGCCGCCTTCGGGTGGAAGGACGCCGGGCGTCACGATGCCGATTCCCTTCGGCTCGTTGATGCCCATGGCGTGGTTGACCAGCACCACCGGACCGGCCGGCAGCGTGTGGTGACCCGCCGCGACGGCCACCAGCTTGCCCGAATCGGGAATCGATCGCATGTCCTCCAGGGCCCACGGATTGACGAAATGCTGCTTGAACAGGGCGTCGGCGCCCGTGCCGTCGGGCCGGAGGAACCAGATCGACTGGATAAACGCCCAGCTCCGCTCGTGATATTCCCAGCGGGTATACGCGATCAGGCCGTTGTCGAGACAGTGCGGCAGATAGTCGCCGTCCTTGTTCACGCTGAGCCGGCGAACGCCCGAGCCGTCGGGCCGCATCACATACAAGTTGCAGCTCGTTTCGTCCTTGTCATATTCGTTGCACTGCAGCGACGTGCCGCACCGCTCGGAGACGAAGACGATGTCGCCGCTGGGCAGATAGGTGGGGTCCAGATCGCTCCACTCGCCGCGCGTCAGTTGGCGCAGGTTCCGTCCGTCGATGCCGATCTCGAAGATGTGAATCGGCTCCTCCGTACGTCGCAGGCGGTAGCTCGTGGTCCGATCGAGCCAGCCCTGCGGCGGCTGATCGCTCCGCGTGCGGGCGTAGCCGAACACCACACGGCTGCCGTCCCACCAGAGGTCCATCCCGTGAACATGACCCGGCCCGAGCGCTCGGTTCAGGACGTTGCGCAGCCCCGCCATCTCTCGCCCGTCCTTAGCCGACGGGTCCGCCAGCCACCCCCAGAGTGATGAGCCCGTCGCAGGGGCACTCAGAATGCAGATGTCTCCGCCCGGACGCGAAACCCAGGGCATGTGGTTCAGGCACACGTCGGGATATGTCTCCTGGGTGAATCGTTTCACAAACAGCAATCTGTCGAAGTTCAGTAGAGGATTTGCCATCGCCAGTCGGCGCACGATCGAGCGGGTCTGGAGGTAGACCTCTCGCCGAACCTCGTCCTTCGCATCGCTCGGCAGCGAGGCCAGGCGTGCGGCCGCCTCGTCGAGCAAATGCACGGAAGCTGTGACGTCCACACCCGACCGCCGCAGGTCGTCGGCCAGTCGCCGCCCCCGGGCGATGAAATCCTGCGTCGGATAGCCGCGGAACTTCGGCGTCGACCAGATGCTGACGCTGCTCTGATCGGCGGGCTTGTTCAGCGCCAGGTTGTCGGCCACGGGACCCGGGCCGTAGACCTCGACCTCGTCCAGATGGAAGAAGATCGGCGCCGCGCTCGGGATCATCAGCCGGATGAACCGGGCTCGCAGCGGCTTGGTGGCAAACGCCACCTCCAGCGGCCTGGCACCCTGGATGCCGCCGAAGTGCTGACCCTTGTTGTCATGACGAAGCGTCCAGGCCTGGCCGTCGTCGGAAGCGAGGATCTGGAGGTTGTCTGCGTTGTGCAGGCCCGGGGCGTAATCCAGGCGGTTGCAGACCACGATGCGGCCGATCGGCACGACCTTGCCCAGATCGACCTGCCACCAGGGGTTCGGCTGCTGGCCGGTGTGAAAGCCGTACTTGCCGTCCTTGACGCCGTCGCAGGCGCCGGCCGCATCGGCGGTGGTCGAAGACGTCTGCGCTGCGGCTGTCCCGGGGAGCGGCTTGCGCCAATCACCCGCCTGCATCAGCCAGTCGGCCTCGATGAGCTTTCGCAGCTCGTTGCCGGACACCGCCTCGTCGCGAGGCGTCGAGGCGGCCGGCAGGGGTGACAGCCCGCGCCCCGCGTCGGCAGCCGATGCCACGCCAGGCCCGCAGATCAGAAAGAACGCCGGAAGGAACAGCCAGGCGAACCGCGCCCCTAGCCCCCGCATCTGTCGCGTCCCATTCCCGACCATCGGACCTCTCCTTCCGGATCGTCGCAGGCCGAACATCGCCCACCGGTACGTGGCATGTGAAATGCGCCCGTCGGCAGCACCTATCTTAGTGGTTTGTCCCGCCGGAGGAGAGGGGCTTCGGCCTGCTTTCGGTTGATGTGTGACGAGTTGGAGGGATGTACAATGGGGTGGCCGTCGATTCTCTACCCCCCTCTTGCAGGGAGTTGCCCCATGTACGTCACCCTTTGCTTTTGTGTTGCGATGCTCGGCGCCGAACCGCCCGCCCGGCCAGCCCCGGCCTCGCGTCCCGCTCGTTTGCCCGGAGCACCCAGCAAATTGGCCCCCACCACGCGATCGCTCGAAGAACTCCGCGCGATGACCACGCAGCCCACCGCGGACCTTCGCGTCGATGTGATCGAGGCCAAGCTGCCCGAACCCGTGGCCGAAGCCCTTGACGTGTCCCACATCGCCCCGCCGGACCACGCGGTCGACAAGCTGCTGGCGAAGCTGCGCGAGTCCGGCACCGCCAAGCTGATCATCCGTAACACGCAACCCGTCATCCTGGCCGGCCAGTTGGTCCGACTCAGCTCCGGCCAGCAGGTACCGTTTGTGATGGGGCAGAACCGCTACGCCGGACAAGTTCAGAGGAGTATCGGATATCAGGACGTCGGCGCGATTCTCTTCCTGCAAACCTCACCCTGGCAACAGGGGCCGGACGGGAAGAAGGTCTGCGCGCTGAGCGGACACATCGAGTACTCGGGCATCGTCGACAGCAGCGTTGAAATCACCTCGGACGACCAAGACGGCCCGGTGCCGGCGCCGATCTTCGTCAAGACGGTAACCGATCAGGCCGTCACGCTGCGGTCGGGCGAACCCGCCCTCATCAGCACGATGAAGCGTGTGGCCGAACCCAAAGGGAAGCCGGCCGAATACATCGCCGTGATTGTGCGGATCGAAATAACGGCCCCATAGATCACACCGCCTGAGCGTGACGCCCTCCATTACGGTTTGTGGTATGCTCTCCGCGCGCCGGCCGATGGGCACGCGGCCCATGCGGCGCTGCCGGTCTTTCACGGAGCCACCGCACCATGAGATACCTGAGCCTCTTGCTGATCCTGCTGTCCGTCGCCGTCCGGCCTGCACCCGCCGCGGTTGATCCTCGCGAATTGGGCGCCAAGGGTGACGGCATTGCCGACGATACCCACGCCCTCCAGGTCGCGCTGGACAGGGCCGCCGCAACCGGCGATGTCGTCAGCCTGCCGGCCGGACGATTCCGGCTCAACGGCACCCTCGTCATCCCCGAGGGCGTAACCCTCGAAGGCGTCTGGCGCGGCCCGCACACCTCGCACCTGGACAAGGGATCGGCCCTGCTCGCCTATGCCGGGCGTGACAAGGAGGCGGGCACGCCGCTGATCGGCCTCCAGACCTCCAGCACGATCAAGGGCGTCACGATCTTCTACCCCGAACAGAAGGTCGAAGACATCCGCCCCTATCCCTGGACGATCCAGGGCCGCGGCCAGCACTACAACGTGATCGACGTCACCATCGTCAATGCCTACAACGGCATCGACTGCGGGACGTTCCACAACGAGGGCCACCACCTCCGCAACGTCTATATGTGCGCGGTGAACAAGGGCGTTCTCATCGACCAGACTACCGACATCGGCCGGCTGGAGAACGTCCACATTCATAACGTTTACTGGTGGCGCGTCAGTGAGCCCTACAAGCTCACGGGCGAACAGGTGAAGGCCCTTGAGACGTACACGCGCCAGCACCTCGAGGGCTTCATCATCGGCCGCACCGACTGGGAGTACATCTCCAACAGCTTCGTGATCTGGGCGAAGGTGGGGTTTCGCTTCATCAAGGGCGTTGGCGGCAAGACCGGCAATGCGGTGATCACGCAGAGCGGTTCCGACCTCGGCCCGCTGGCCGTTCGGGTCGAGGCCGTTCAGGATCACGCGGGCATCGCTTTCGAAAACTGCCAGTTCATGTCCGGCTTTGAAGTGGGCCCCGAAAATGTGGGGCCCGTCAAGCTGTCCAACTGCGGATTCTGGGGTACTGCCGAGGCGGGCTCGCAGATGATCCTGCGTGGCCGCGGGACCGTCACGCTGGTCGGAACGCATTTCCACGCCGAGAGACAGCGCGGCAAGGACGAACCGGGCATCCGGGCGCTGAACGGCTCGCTGCTGATGAACGCCTGCGAAGTCATCATGGCCCAGGCGGCGCGGTCGCCCGCCGTCTATCTGGGCAAGGACGTACGCTCGGCCGCCCTCTGCGGCAATCAGTTCATCGTCGCCACCCAGGCGATCGTCGACGAGGCAGCCGCCAGAGATCGAATCCGAATCCGGGACAACATTACCGACCGTCCAACGAAGTGATCCCCTCGGGCCACGTACGGCAGGCACCTTGCCTGCCCCTTTTCTCTTTGGTGTCTCTCTGCGGTGGAGTCCGCTCCGCCCTGTATGGGCAACGGATTTCTCAAATGGAAGGGGACATTCCGCTTTGTCGAAGAAGCAGAACGTCCCCTTCCGTATGCGCTACAGGTCTTCTCGATCTGCTCTATCTTCTCCGCCGGGCCCCTTTGCCGCTGAGGATATCTTTGATGTGTCGCTCTGTCTGGCGCTTTCCGAGGGCGGCAACGAACGTCACCGTCTTGGCGCGTTGGTCCGCGGGCTCGCCGAGCATCAGGCGGGCGCTTTCTCTCGTGAAGTCTCTGTTCTCCTGCTCCTGGATCTTGCGGCGCTTCTCTTCGGAACTCAGTTGCGTGAACTCATCGGTGCTTTCCATCGCCCTCGAAATCCGGTTGTCAATTTTCTCGAATTCATCGAGGCATTGGTCAAGATACGCCGTCTTTTCCTTGGGCGGAAGCCGGTAGTACTGCGAGACCTGTCTTCGTACCCGCTCTCGCGCCACTGCGTCCAGGTGCTTCTGGATGAGGTTGCGCTTCTCATCGCCCATGAGCTTCCAGATGTTGATGAACTCCTCCTCGCTCATCTCGGTTGCCATCTTGATCTGGGTCTCGATCCATGCCAGTCGCCGATCCATGGGCAGCCGGGTGAAGTCGGTTCCGGCCGCATACTCGGCGCCCTGAACCAGCGTCGAGTCTGCCGGCGGAGGCGGTTTGGGCGCTGGTTCCGGCCACAGGTAGTAGCCGGCCGTTCCGACGCCGCTCAACACAAACGTCGTGGCCAGACCAATGAATGCTTTTCTGGGCCCCCCCGCGTTCCAGAGTCCTTTCCAGTCTACTACGGGCAATAGCACTTGCGATCTCCTACTCGATGGGCGGTATCCATATCCGGAACTTCTCCTCGACATGGCAGTCCGCGTAAAGCGTATGACAGATGGTTTGCCGGCTCTCCTCGTTAGGATCGTCGGCGAATTGATATGCCTTTGAGCCCCCTTGCTTTCCGTGAAACGGCGAGAACTCCTTCAAGAGATGGAGGTCCGAGGTTCTGACCTTGAGAAATCTCTGCGCCTCCGGGGGCGGTGGAAACGGCAAGCCCCACTTTACGGTAACGTCCCCCACCTTAACGTTGGCCCGTATACGTAACATGGTCCCCTCCAGAATCCCGTTCAGGAGGAGGACGATCGGCGTGTACTCGAAGCTGGTCTGCTCGCTCTCCCAGAAACTCTTGCCGACGGAATTCGGCTCGGTCCGTTCGCTCTGTCCGGGCATATCCGAGGGACACTGAAAGAGCATCGGGTTCCGAGCGTAGGGCATGAGGAATTGCATAATCGTCGGGCGATTGGCATCCCCTCCGTCGTCTTGCGGAATCATCCGGGCGTCGGGCAGGATGTCGTTGTTCGCCTCGAAGTACTGATGAAAGGCTACGCCTAAGTGGTGAAGATTGGACAGGCAGACGGCACGACGACCGTTCTCCTTCGCCTTACCGAGTGCCGGCAGGAGAATGCTAATCAGCATCGCAATGATGGCGACTACTACCAGTAATTCAATCAGTGTAAACGCCCAGCGTCTACCCGTTCGGACCGGGCCTTCCGACATTCAAGCTACTCCCACAACCCCCTCGCCCGCTCTCATGCTAATTATAGCGTCTTCTTCTTGCGTGCATGCCCCTTCGTTGGCCTGATGAACGATTTTTAATCCGTCCCACGGAGCACGTCGAGAATGAAGAGAATCAATTGGGTTCCACTTGAACATGTTAATCACGGCTTCGACCTGCGCCTGGCTGCGACAGGTCGTCACCGGTCCTCTCTGGAGCGGTTCCGACTTCCACGCTCGATCACTCGTCACTGCATCATTCCCTGCTTTCGTTGAGATGAAGCGAGATCTTGCAGCTTCGATCTATAACGGGACTAAGGCTTTCGGTCACTGCGGCGGGCGTCATATATCGGATGTCCGGCGCTGATCTTGTTGTCTCCGATGGCGACCTTGCCTGCCTTTGCCCCAATACGGATGCCCACACCGTTTGGACGGACCACTTCAATGATATTGCTCCGAATAATGGTGCCCTTCGTCTGGCCATCAATGGTCAGACCATATGCCCCGTTGTTGCGTACCGTATTGTCCGTAAACTTGACGCGGAATCTCTCTACGCTGCAGGCACTGATGACGGGGAATATGGTCGCGGCATAGACTGCATTGAGCGGGCGGCTCGGGGTGATTGCGTACAGCAGGTTCTCCGCAGGCGGGCAAGGCGTGAACTGCCGGAAGAACTGCACACGCTAGAGCATTTCACGATTGACTGTAGCGATACCCGCAATGTTGAAACCACC
>CAYUQT010000064.1:0-52219 GCA_964446835.1 uncultured Planctomycetales bacterium
TGTCGAAAGTGAGACATGCTCCCCTCCGAGCCGGGCAGTCCTCTGCCCGGATACCCGACGCGAGACAAACACCCCCGAGAAACGACCCGACAAGATCGAATCTCTGCGTACCAGCAGTCCCCATCCTCTATCACCTACCCCCGATTCCCTGCCGCCCGAGATCTGTGACAATACGGGACAAAGTGAGACATCCGCCGCCTCGCCCACTCCGAATACGCCCGCCCATCGACCGGCTTCTGACCTCCAACTCCTAACTCCTAACTCCCAACTCCTAACTTCTACCTCCCCGCCCCGCCGAACATGCGACAATACGGGACAAAGTGAGACATCCCCCGACAAATCAGGCCAGACTCAGAGCATACAACCCCCGGAACGCCCGCCGCTTCCCCGTTCCACCCTGCTCGTGAGCCCCTGTCTTTGGAACACGTGACATCATGGGACAAAGTGAGACATTCACCGATACGCCCACTCCGAATACGCACCTTGTTCCCCCGCCATCGCCCCCGCGCCTACGCCCAATGCCCGATACCCTCGCGCGCATACTACGCGTCGAAAGTGAGACATCGGGCGATACAGCCGCTCAGAATACCCGACCCCATACCCGATCCCCCGCCCAGCGAAACGTGTGCAATGAACGTCGAAAGTGAGACATTGGCCGACAAATACGATCGTAATCCCAACGACGAACTGCCAGACGCCATCGATGCGCGTGGCTCAATCCGAAACCCGGTGTCAAAACCGATGTAGGCGCGACATCTTGTCGCGTTTAATGCGACGGGATGTCGTGTTCACTTCCCACTCCCTGCGGCAGAGTTGGAGGCTCACGACCAACCATTCCCGATCCCGCCTCCCGCCTGTCCCCCATCTCCTGGCAGAGGGCAGCATCGCTGAACGCTGGGTTGTTGCAGGCCGTGCCACCGAAGTCCCTGCGGAATCGAGCCAGGTCTCGCTGGGAACGTCTCGGGCGGGACACCTGCGGTACGCGGCAACGCGCCTCGGGCGATACCGGCCGGTGCAACAAAGAACCGGAAGTCCCCAGCCGATTCACAAGTTGAAAAACACTGTTGTACTCAGCAGGAGGCGCCGGTATACTAGACGATCTTGAATTTGAGGAATGAGCCATGAAGCCAGAGATTCATCCCAAGTATCAGAACTGCAAGGTGACTTGCGGTTGTGGTTTTACGTTCACGACACGTTCGACATCGACGGACATGAACGTGGAAATCTGTTCCAACTGCCATCCGTTCTACACGGGCAAGCAGAAGTTCGTCGACACCGCCGGTCGCGTCGAGAAGTTCCAGCGGAAGTTCGGCGGCACCTACTTCAAGAAGCCCGAGGCTCCGGCCAAGAGCAAGGCCGGCTCGAAGTAGCGTCCGACAGGTTTGACATCGCGCCGTGTAATCCGTCTCATCGGGTGGCACGGCGTTGTTCTTGTCGGCCCTGGGTCTCGTCGTCGCCGGGAAGCCCCTTCGGAGGTCACAGGTCATGCCGGAAGCAGGGGGCCAGACCGCTCTCCTCTTGGCTCACTTGGGCGAGGTTGCGCGCCGGTACGAGGGACTCCTGGCCGAGATGAACCGGCCCGAGGTGGCCTCGAACGCCGTTCGTATTGTCGAGCTCAGCAAGGAAGAGGGTTCGATGCGGCGGATCATCACCCCCTATCGTGCCTATCTGAAACTCGACCAGCAGATCAACGAGATCAAGGCGATCCTGTCGGATCCGAATTCGGACGACGAGTTGAAGGACCTGGCCCAACTGGAATTGCCGGATCTGGAGGCTCGAGCGGCCAACACGATTGAGGATCTGGCCGGGATTCTGGTCATGGGGTCCGAGGACACCATCGACTCGGTCATCATCGAGATTCGGGCCGGTACGGGCGGCGAAGAGGCCGCTTTGTTCGCTCGAAACCTCTACGAGATGTACCTTCGTCAGGCGCAGTTCAAGGGGTTCAAGAACGAGCTTCTGGACGCCTCACCGACGGACCTGGGCGGATTCCGCGAAGTGGTCCTGAGCCTCAAGGGTACGGGCGTTTACTCGACGTTTGGCTATGAAGGCGGTGGGCATCGCGTTCAGCGGGTGCCCGAAACCGAGGCACAGGGCCGCGTGCACACCTCGGCGGCTACCGTGGCCGTTCTGCCGGAGGCTCAAGAGGTCGAGGTCAAGATCGATTGGGAGAAGGACGTCATCGAACATGTGAGCTGCGCCGGCGGCCCCGGTGGTCAGAACGTCAACAAGGTCAGCAGCGCCATCCGGCTGGAGCATATTCCCACGGGGATTACCGTTTCGATGCGCGACGAGCGCAGCCAGCACAAGAACCGTGCGAAGGCGCGGCGGCTGATGATGTCGAGGGTGCTGGACCTCCAGATGCGTCAGGAGCGTGAGAAGCGGGACTCGGCCCGACGGACGATGATCGGTTCGGGCGACCGAAGCGAGCGGATCCGCACCTACAACTATCCCCAGAATCGCTGCACCGATCATCGCATCAATGAGAACTTTCCGCTGGACAAGATCATGCTGGGGCAGCTCGACGAACTCGTGGCGGCCCTGAGGAGCCACGACCGGGCCCAGCGGATCAAGAACCTCGAATTTCAGCTTGAGAAATAGCCGCGGAGATGACACGGGCATCCCGTCCATGCTATCTTAGCAGCGGCGATCATCGTCCGGCGGCGAGGCTTTCGCGCAGGGGAGCCGGGTCCGGCCGCGGAGGATTGCACTTCAACCCAAGGGAGTGGGGCCTATGACGCGTCACCGTTTCTTCCTTCCGTTTGGGGCATCTCTGCTGGTTCTGCTGGTCTGCTCGTGTGGGACGCAACCCACCGAGACGTTCGACCCGACGGCCGTGCCGGTATCGCTGTCGGAGATCCCTGACGGATCGACGCTGCTGGTCCGGCTGGTCCACCTGAGCGACTCGCACATCACCGATGCCCTTTCGCCGGGGCGGCTGGCGAAGTTCAAGCCTCTGATCACCTCGTCCTGGCGTCCGCAGGAGGCCTATTCGACTCAGGTGCTCGATGGGCTGATCCGCGCGGTCAATGCTTACCATTCGCAGGTGGCACCGATTGACGCCCTCATTCACACCGGCGATGCGGTCGACAACGATCAGAAGAACGAGTTGGACTGGTTCATGACCGTGATGGACGGCGGGGAGGTCCATCCCCTGTCCGGGCCCGACGATCGGGAACCGAACAGTATCCCACCCGTCCTGATGGATCCGTTCCACGCCTTCACGGCCGTGGGGGTGTACACGCAGGGCCGCCATGGCTCTGGGGCCACCATTCCGTGGTTCTCAACCATCGGCAATCACGAGTCCTTTGCCGTGGGGAACTTCCCGGTAGTTGAAGGCCTCGACGGGCGGCGGATGGGGCTGGTGCCGCTGTGGCTCCGACCGGGCATCATCCTGCCGAACGTCTTGTTTCCCGACGGTGCCTGGGCCTATGGCGCGATGACGACGGCCTCGGAGGCTCCTCCCTGCGTGTTCAGCGTGCCGGAGTATGTCGAGCCGAATCCGGATCGGGCGTTCATGCTGCCGGAGGACATCCTGAATCGGTATGCCGCCTCGTCTTCCCAGCCCGTTGGGCATGGCTTCGTGACGGACGCAGGGCTGAGATCGTGGTACAGCCGTCTCATCGCCCCGTCAATTCGCCTGATCGTCCTGGACACGACCAATGTCCCCGGCGCCGGACCGGGGTGGTTCTATGTCAACGGGGCCATCTCGCCGGATCAACTGAACTGGTTCGTCGCCGAACTCCAGGGCGCCAAGACGCGGGGCGAGTGGGTCATTGTGGCCTCGCACCATCCCAGCTCAGACCTGACCGACGGGGCCAGCGCGATCGGGCCGGACGATTTCCGCCAGTTGTTGAACTCTTACAACAATGTCGTCATGCACCTGGCGGGTCACACGCACATCAACGCCGTTAACACGTGGGGGGGTGGCTACATGGAGATCGTGACCGGTTCCACGCTGGATTATCCACAGACGGGCCGGATCATTGAGGTCTATCGGATGCCCGACGGTCGTTTTTCGCTGGTTTTGAACCCGGTTTCGCCTCTGTCTTCAGAAGATGAATTGCTGCCGCTTCGGCGTCGGGCGTTTGATCTGTCGGTGGAGGATGCCGGGAGCGTCGGCTATGGTCTTCCGGTCGCGACCCGCTACAATACCAGTCATGGCCAAGAAGATTGACGTACCGGAAGGTCTGTGGCAGCGATGTCCGTCGTGCGAGCAGACCGTGTATCAGCGTGACGTGGAGGAACAGCTTCACGTCTGCCCTCAGTGCTCGTTTCACCATCGGGTTGGGGCGCGGGTTCGGATCAACCAGATTGCCGATCCGGGGACATTCGAGGAGATGGCCGCCGATCTGGTGAGCACAGATCCTCTGAAGTTCGCATGGGATCCCGGACAGGGCAAGATCACCTACAAGCAGCGTCTGAAGGAGATGGGTGAGGAGAGTGGCGGCTCCGAGGCCATGATTGTGGGCAAGGGGTTCGTTCGTGGCCGACAGGTGATCCTGGGCGCGATGGATCCGTTCTTCATCATGGGTTCGATGGGGGCGGTGGTGGGTGAGAAGATGGTCATCGCCGTCGAGGAGGCGATGAAGGACAACCTTCCGTTGGTGGTCTTCACGGCCAGTGGCGGCGCCCGCATGCACGAAGGCATGGTCTCGCTGATGCAGATGGCGCGGACGTCGGCCGCCCTGGCGAGGTTTGATGAGGCGGGCGGTCTGTATATTGTCGTGATGACCGATCCGACGACGGGCGGTGTTGCAGCGAGCTTTGCCTTTCTCGGAGACTTCGTCCTGGCCGAGCCGGCGGCCCTGATCGGGTTTGCCGGTCCTCGGGTCATCTGGAACGCCATTCGCACAGAGTTGCCTCCGGGTTTTCAGCGGGCGGAATTCATGCTGGATCACGGGTTTGTCGATCGCATTGTTCCGCGTAAGAATCTCCGGAGCGAGATCGCCCGGATCATCGATTATTGCGGTAAGTAGGGCCGGGAGCTGAGGGCCTCCGTCGGTTTGGGACATTCGCTTCTGCCGGCGCCCGAACACCGATCGCGGATCGTCAACCGTTTAGCACTCTGATCCAAGGAGACGAGCCATGCAGCACGGCGTGGTGTGGCTGGCGTTGCTTGTGGTTCCGGTGCACGGCGCGAAGACGACGATCGAACCCGAGCGTGTGACTTACAAGACATCGGACGGCGTTCAGATCGTCGCCGACTACTACGCACCCAAGGCGCAGGGCGATCGTAAGGCCCCCGTGGTCATCCTGCTGCATCAATATCCCTCCACGCGTGACAGTTGGGCGCCCTTGGTGCCGCTGTTTCACGATGCGGGTTACGCCCTTCTGGCCCCGGACCTCCGCGGCCACGGTAAGAGTATCGAACCGAAGACCATGCAACTGGAACAGGGCAAGTCGCGTCGCGATCCGCAGCACTATCGCGCAGCCTACAAAGACGTGTTAGGGGCGTATGAGTGGCTGCGCGGTCGCAAGGAGGTTGACCTGTCGCGGCTGGCCCTGATCGGGGCCAGCATCGGCAGCAGCATCGCCCTGGACTACGCCGTTCGCGATCGAAGCGTCGATGTGGTCGTCTGTCTGTCTCCCGGTCCGAACTACTTCGGTGTGGATTCCCTCCGCGATGCCGAGAACTACGGGAAGCGGCCGCTGCTGCTGATCTCGCCGCGGAACGAGCGGGATCGGAGCGAGGCGCTTGCCCGTCAGAATCGCAACGCCACGGTGAAGATCATTCAGAACACGGAGTTGCATGGGACCTTCATGTTCGGCAAGGTGCCCAATATCGAGAAGACGATCTTCGATTTCGTGCAGGCCCATATCGGCAAACCCAACAAAGATGGCGTGGTTGCCAGTCTTGCGGGCAAGGGCCGGTTTCACGATCCGGGCTGTGCCTACGTCAGGGGGGAATCCTCGAACCGCATTGCCATGAGTCCGAGCAACCGGCGGCTCTTCTCGACGTCGCAGGAGGCCAGCGATCGCGGCTACTCTCCGTGCCGGAAGTGCATTCAGACCAAGGTGGCCGCCGGGGGCGAGTGAGACGGTCCATCCGCCGTATGTCCATTGAGCGACCACCGCGTCGAGGCCCTTCGACGCAGCGAGGCAGGGGCTTCCTGCGATTGGACCTTGGCGCGGAAAGGGGATATGATGTCGCCTAAGTTTGGAGTAACTGTGAGCCTTCCGGATGAGACCCAATGAGAATTGCCCTCGTGAACCCCGTCGCCCGTAGACTGGGCGGCTACCACACCATCGGTAGCAAGATTCCGCATCTTGGTTTGCAGGTTCTGGCCCAACGGGTGCCGGCGCCGCACAAGGTGGATATCATCGACGAGATCTTCGGCCCCGAACCGACGGACGAACGGCTTCGGCCGGACCGATACGATCTGATCGGCATTACGTCGTTTACCAGCACGGTGAGCCGGGCCTATGAGATCGGGCAGATCTGCCGCGAGCGGGGGATCAAGACCGTCATGGGGGGGCCGCACGCGTGGGCGTGTCCCGACGAGGCCGCCCAGCACGTAGATTCGGTGGCGATCGGCGAGTGCGACGAGATCTGGCCGCAGATCATCGCCGACGCCGAAGCAGGCCGGCTGGCGCCTCGCTATCAGGGCGGCTTGCCGGAGCTCGTTCAGGGGATTGGCGCGGCGGCACAGAGACTTCAGCCGATCAATGGCCGTTACGACGTGGCCGCCATTCAGACTTCACGAGGTTGCCCGGTGAACTGCGATTACTGCGGCGTGACGCAGTTCAACGGCTCGCGGATCCGTCGGCGGCCGATCGACGACATTCTGGAGGAGTGGAACCTCTGTCCGAAGCCATTTGTGTTCGTCGTCGACGACAACTTCTTCGGCACGAACACCAAGCACGCCGAGTGGGCCAAGGAGCTGTGCCGCCAGATCATCGCGAAGGGCAAGAAGCGGCTCTGGTTCAGCCAGACCACGATCAACATGGGCGACGACATGGAGGGGCTGCGTCTGGCGTACAAGGCCGGCTGCCGCGGCATGCTGGTCGGGTTCGAGAGCTTCAGCCCGGAGACGCTGGAGGGGCTCGGCAAGCGGTTCAATCGGACGTTGCTGAACGATTATGAACGGTTGGTCAAGGGCTTCCACAAGGCGGGCATCAGCCTGTTCGGGGCGTTTATCATTGGCGGACCGGCCGATGATGTGAACACCGTTGCCGAGACGGCCATGCAGTCGGTCCGGATCGGTGTGGACACGATTCAGATCACCAATCTGACCCCCTTGCCGGGCACTCGCCTGTATCAGCGGCTGATGGACGACAATCGGATCATCGCCAAGGCCTACCCCAAGGATTGGGAGCGGTACAGCTTCACCGAAACCGTCTATCGTCCCGAGCGGATGACGGCACAGGAGCTGGACGAGGCGATTTTCGAGCTGCGTCATGCGGCCGCCAGCGAACGGTGGGTCTGGAAACGGACGCTGAAAACGCTTCTTCGCACGCGAAGCCTGACGACGGCCCTGTTCATCCACGGGATGAACAAAGGCTGGAAGCGACTGGCGACGGTTCAGCTTCCGCGGGAGATCGATCGGTATCGCCATCTGTTCCAGGGCAATGAAGCCAGTGCCGCCCGTCGCGAGAGGCTTCGGCAAGCGTTCAAGCTGTTCAACGGTTGAGGTGACACCCATGTCGGCGCCAGCAACACTGTCGGTCCCCGATGTGCACGGTCGATACGGCTCGCACGGCGGGCAATATGTGCCCGAAACGCTGATGGGGGCCATCCATCAGCTCGAACAGGAGTACGAACGGGCCCGAAAGGATCCCGCCTTCTGGAGCGAACTGGACGACTACCTCGAACACTATGCCGGACGGCCCAGCCCGTTGTATTTCGCCCGTCGCCTGACCGAACGGCTGGGTGGGGCGAAGATCTATCTCAAGCGGGAGGATCTCAACCACACCGGCTCGCACAAGATCAACAACACGTTGGGTCAGGCGATGCTGGCGGTTCGTATGGGCAAGCGTCGCGTGATCGCCGAAACGGGGGCCGGGCAGCATGGTGTGGCTACCGCGACGGCCGCGGCGATGTTCGGGCTGGAATGTACGGTCTATATGGGGGCCGAGGACGTTCGCCGGCAGAAGCTGAACGTGTTCCGCATGGAGCTGCTCGGCACGAAGGTGGTTTCCGTCGAGACCGGTCAGAAGACACTCAAGGACGCCATCAACGAGGCCTTCCGCGACTGGATGGGCAGCGTGGACTACACGCACTACATCATCGGCAGCGTGATGGGGGCCCACCCGTTTCCGATGATCGTTCGAGACTTTCAGTCGGTCATCGGGCGCGAGGCGAGGGAGCAGATCCTCACGCGTGAAGGTCGGCTGCCCGATTATGTGGTGGCGTGTGTCGGGGGCGGCAGCAACAGTGCCGGGCTTTTCGCGCCCTTCGTCAACGACGCGACGGTCAAGATGCTGGGTGTCGAGGCAGGCGGAGAAGGCGTCAACCTGCCCGGACGTCATGCGGCAACCCTGGCCGCCGGGCAACCCGGCATCATTCATGGCATGCAGACCTACGTCCTTCAGGACGCCGACGGTCAGACCGCGCAGGTTCATTCCGTTTCGGCGGGACTTGACTACCCGGGCGTCGGGCCCGAGCACTCGTACTGGAAGGACATCGGCCGGGCCACCTACACGGCAGTGACAGATCGGGAGGCGCTGGACGCTTTCCAACTCCTAAGCCAGACCGAGGGTATCATCCCTGCCCTGGAGTCGGCCCATGCCGTGGCGGGCGTCTGCAAGCTCGCTCCGACCCTGCCCAAGGAAACGATCATCATCATCTGCCTGTCGGGACGAGGCGACAAGGACTGCGTGGAGGTCGCCCGGCTGCTCGGCAAGCAGATCGGCTGATCGCTTTCGGGGGGCTGGACTGCGGGTGTGTCCATTTGGGCACAATTCTCCCATGGGAGCTTTTGGTACATCCCGTTTGGGAGAGCTCCGTTTACGTTCATTCAGCGACTCCTGTTAAGTTCTTGTAGACACGTGACTTGCCCTCATTGGTTTACCCAATCGATGATCCCTTGGTAGTCTGGCAATGGCTTGATCGTAAGGCAAGCCCTTATAAGCATTTGCATCGCAAGTCGCCCCGTCTTCCCTTCTGGTACGGACGTTGCTAACTGAAGAACACGAGCGAGTTCTTCCTGTCGTTGGCCGTTATAGACTCGAGGTCGTGATGCTGCTGAGCGAGTTGGCCGCAAAGATCGGCGCTAGAATCCTGACAAACGAGACCCGGGCGTCAGCCATTGATGTCCGTCGGGTCCACGCGGGCGACAACATCAGCGACATGCTCAATGCGGCGTCGGAGACGACGCTGCTGGTGACCAACATGGCCAACAAGATGCTGAACCGCGTGGCGGAGCTGTTGGACGTTCCGGCGATATGCCTGGTCAACGGGGTGACGCCGGACGCGGAGGTGGTGGATCTGGCGTGTCAGCATCGGACGGTGCTGCTGGTATCGCCGGGAACCATGTTTGAGACCTGTGGTCGGTTGTATCCACACATGAACAGCCATGCGTAGAAGGGCCTATGGATTCAGGATCCTTCGAGATCGTGGGCGGGGACTACGAGCACGGGGGCTCTGCCTCGAGCGGTCTGAAGGATCGGCTGAAGAAGGTGGGGGCGAGTCCGTCAGAGGTGCGTCGGGCCATGATCGCGGCCTATGAGGCCGAGATGAACGTCATCATCCACGCGTACAGGGGTGTCATGCGGTTCACATTGGAACCAGGCTGGCTGGATGTTGAGGTGATCGACGAGGGGCCCGGGATTCCCGACATTGACCGGGCGATGGAGGAGGGGTTTTCGACGGCTCCACCCCGCGCCCGTGAGTTGGGCTTCGGCGCCGGTTTAGGCCTTCCGAACATCCGCAAGAACAGCGATCGGTTCGAGATTGAGTCGACGGTGGGGCAGGGCACACAGGTCCGGTTCGCGATTTTGTTGACGTCGCAGGCCGCCGTTTCGGCGCCACGTCATTCCCTTCGGGTGGTGGGCGAGGCGTGTTGCGGGTGTCTGGAGTGTCTGCACGTTTGTCCGACGCGGGCCTTGCGGCTTCGGGGCGGTCGTCCGGTGGTCCTGGAGCACTTATGCGTCGATTGCGGGGCATGCATCAAGGTATGTCCGACCGATGCGATCGCGGTGGCGACGCCGGTGGATTTCTCGAAGCCTTCGGAAGAGGTCGTGCTGGTCTTGCCGGCCTCTCTGCTGGTGCAGTTCGGTCCCGGTGTGAGTCT
Source organism: uncultured Planctomycetales bacterium (assembly GCA_964446835.1). Taxonomy (GTDB): domain Bacteria; phylum Planctomycetota; class Phycisphaerae; order UBA1845; family JAFGLZ01; genus CAYUQT01. The sequence goes on from CAYUQT010000064.1 coordinate 10,236, forward strand.
CCCGCGGGTGTTTGCGGCGTTTACGGAGTTGGGGTTCCCGCAGGTGAGGATCTTGGATGAGTGGAGCGACGCATTGCGGGCGGCGGTATTGGCCTATGTCCGTGAGGAGACTGCATGTCGTCCGGTCATTTCGCCGGCGTGCGGGGCTGTGGTCAACCTGATCCAGACGCGGTTTCCGTCGCTGATCGAGCACGTGGCGCCGTTTGTGTCACCGGTGGAGGCGGCCTTGGAGGATCTGAGCGGTCATCCGGCGGTCTTTGCGGTGGCCTGTCCATATCAGCAGACGGTGGTGACCGCGCAAGGCGGCGCGTCGGGCAGTCGGACGCTTCATCCCGTCGGCCTGCGTCGGGAAGTGGCGCCGCTTGTCAACGCTTCGTCGCCGGGAGCTGAGATGCGACCGGAGGTGGGACCGATTTCAGCGGCTTCGAGCGATGATGTGCTGACGATCGGCGGGATTCGCCATGTGTTGAGCATTCTGGAGATGGCGGAGAACGGGCTGCTGACCGATGTGGAGGTTCTGGAGCCCTTCGCGTGTGAAGCGGGTTGTTTCGGTTCGCCACTGTTCACCGAGGATGCATTTGTGGCGCGTCATCGGTGGCGCGGTGCGATTCCGAGATCAGGCCTTCCTGCGAGGGCGATCCGGCGTCGGCAGGCCTTGTCGGCGCGGCCTGGGGTCCGGCTGGACTCCGACATGGGCCAGGCGATCCGGAAACTCTCGCAGATCGACGTTCTGGTTCGGGGGCTGCCGGGCCGGAACTGCGGGGTGTGCGGATCGCCGACGTGCTTGGCGCTGGCCGAGGATATCGTTCTGGGGCGTGCGGGGAACGCCGTGTGTCCGTATGCACAACAACCACCGGAGACGCCGACGTGAAACTGAGTGAGATTGCCGCGAAGCTGAGCCTGGAGGATTTGACGCCGGAGCTGGGAGGGCTCGATTCGGTCGAGGTATCCGGCGGGCATGCGTCGGATCTTCTGAGCGACGTGCTGGCCAACGCACCGGATGACGGCGTTCTGGTCACGATTCAGGTTCACCTGAACGTGATTGCGGTGGCGCTTCATGCCGGGGTGGTAGGGGTGGTGTTTTCGTCCGGTCGTCGCCCCGAGGAACCGGTTCGTCAGAAGGCGATCGAAGAGAAGATTCGGCTCTTGACGTCGAAGGAGAACACATTCGACGTGGTGGGTCAGTTGTACACCCTGGGCTTGCGGGGGCGTCATGCGTGAAGCGGTTTGCGGTGGATCTGCACATTCACACGGCGCTGTCGCCCTGTGCGTTGGACGAGATGACGCCGGTGGCGATTGCGGCGGCGTCGATTGTGCGGGGATTGGATCTGATCGCGATCTGCGACCACAACACGGCGGGCAACGTCGAGGCGGTACAGGAGGCCTCGGGCGGCGAGGTGGTGGTGTTGGCGGGAATGGAGATCACGACGGTCGAGGAAGTGCATGTGCTGGGGATCTTTCCGAGCGCGGAGGCAGCACGATCGGCGGGCGAGGAGGTTCTGGCGACACTGCCGGAGGCCGGTGAGGAGTATTTCGCCCGGATGGGTGAGCAGCGGTTGATGGAGGCGACGGGAGAGGTGATCGAGATGGAGCGTCGGATGCTGATCGCCGCAACGCCGTTCGATCTGTCGGATGTGGTCGGGCTGATTCGCCGGCACCAGGGTCTGGCGATCGCATCGCACGTGGATCGTCCGTCGTTCAGCGTCGTCAGTCAATTGGGGGTTTTTCCCGACGACGTGCGGTTCGACGCGGTCGAGGTGTCCCGGGCGGGGCGCGAGGGGGGCGCGATACGGGCGCTGGTTCCGCCGGGGGTGCCCCTGGTGGCTTCGTCGGACAGCCACACGTTGGATCAGGTGGGTTCGTGTTTCACGGAATTCGAGCTTCACGAACCGACCTTTGACGAGTTGGCGCTGGCCCTTAGGGGCAGTGCGGGAAGGCGGTGTCTGGGTGCGTGACCTTTCTCTGCACATCCTTGACATCATTGAGAATTCCATCCGTGCGGAGGCGACGGAGATCCGTGTCACGGTCGTTGAGAGTCACGGCAAGGACCTGATGGAGATCGTCGTGGAGGACAACGGGGTGGGGCTGAACGTTTCTCCGGAGCAGGCGCTGGACCCGTTCTACACCACGAAGAAGGGCAAGCGGACGGGGTTGGGGCTGAGCCTGTTTCAGTCGGCGGCCGAGCGAGCAGAGGGTCAACTGACGATCGGCGAATCGGATCTGGGCGGTGTTCTGGTGAGTGTACAGATGAAGCTGAGCCACATCGATCGGAGCCCGCTGGGCGATCTGGCGGCGACGGTGTCGTCGGTGGTGTGTACCAATCCGAATCTTCAGATGACCTGCCGGCTGGTTGTGGACGATCGGGAATACACGGTGACGGCCCAGGAGGTAGCGCGAGAGCTTCCCGACGGGGCGCGATGCGGTCTGGCGGTGGCTCGGAAGGTGTCCGAGCGGATTCGGACGGGGCTGTCTGTGATGCAGGTGGCCGAGTGACATGAGTGGAATAGCGGGACCGGGTTCCTGGGTTCGACCGCATGCTACCCGGCCCCGAGATGTTGAACGCGGAGGATTTCAGGGTTGCGGCGAGAGCCGCCTAGTCAGAAGGAGCACGTGATGGCGAGTGAGAGTCAGAAGGTGTCGTGCGCCTGCGGCGCAGAGGTGTCGGAGGAGGAGCTGCTGCGGCGACTCGACGAGACGATCAAGGAGTACAAAGACAAGCCGGGTGGGCTGATTCCGGCGCTCCAGATCGCTCAGGGGATCTTCGGCTATCTGCCGGAGGTGGCGTTGAAGCATGTGGCGGCAGGTTTCGGCAAGCCGTACAGCGAGGTGGCCGGCGTGGTCGGCTTTTATGCCTTTTTCTCGACGAAGCCTCGGGGCAAGTATCTGATCCGGGTGTGTCTCGGGACGGCGTGCTATGTTCGCGGGGCGCAGTTGGTGCTGGAGTCGATGAAGAAAGAGCTGGGTGTGGACGTTGGCGAGACGACGTCGGACCGGCTGTTCTCGCTGGAGGTCATCCGCTGCATCGGGGCGTGCAGTCTGGGGCCGGCGGTGGTGATCGGCAAGAACACGCATCAGAAGGTGAAGCCGGCGAGGGTACGGGAGCTTCTGGAACGCTATCGCAGTGGGGACGAAGAACTCGTCATGCGAGCTTAAGGAGACCGGATCATGGTCAAGAAGGTCACGAGCAAAGACGAACTGGCGCGATTGCGCGAGGAGTTCAAGAAGGGATTGGAGCTGCGGTCGGGCTCGAAAGAGATCACAGTGATCGTTCACATGGGGACGTGCGGCATCGGTGCCGGTTCTCGCGACGTGCTCATGGAGCTGGCGGATGCGGTGAGCGGTGCCGGGCGGTCTGATGTGACGATTCGTCAATCGGGTTGCCTGGGGCTCTGCGAGCTGGAGCCGATGATCACGCTTCGGGACAAGACGGGCAAGGACTACTGTTACGGGCTGTTGGATCGAGCGAAGGTCCGCCGGATCGTGCGCGAGCACATCATCGGCGGCGAGCCGGTTCAAGAGTTCATTGTGAAGGCTTAGCACGGGGAGATCAGTAATGGAGAGAATCCTCAGACATGTACTCGTATGCGTGGGCTCGGGCTGTGTCGAGTCCGGCGCGCTTCGGGTCAAGGATCGGCTCGAGGCGGAAGTTGACAAGGCAGGGTTGGGCAAAGAGGTCAAGGTGATCGGCACCGGATGTCTCGGCCCGTGCGCCGTGGGTCCGGTGGCGGTGGTCTATCCTGAAGGCGTGTTCTATCAGGGACTGAAGCCCGACGACGCGGCGGAGATCGTGGCGGAGCACCTGGTGAAGGGGCGCGTGGTGGACCGGCTGGTGACCAAGGAGCCTCGATCGGGCAAGGCGGTTCCCGAGCTGCGGGACATCGCGTATTTCGCCAAGCAGGACAAGATTGTCCTGCGGAACTGCGGCGTGATCGATCCGGACAAGATCGAGGACTATGTGGCGCAGGATGGCTATCAGGCGCTGGCCAAGGTTCTGACGGAGATGAAACCGGAACAGGTCATCGAGACCGTCAAGAAGGCCGGTCTTCGCGGTCGGGGCGGCGCGGGCTTCCCGACGGGCCTGAAATGGGAGCTGTGCCGCAAGGCCAAGGGCGAGCCGAAGTACGTTCTGTGCAACGGTGACGAAGGCGACCCCGGGGCGTTCATGGACCGCGGCATTCTCGAGGGCGATCCGCACAATGTGATCGAGGGCATGATCATCGCGGGCTTCGCCATCGGGGCGTCGATGGGTTATGCGTACATTCGTGCAGAATACCCACTGGCGGTGGAACGCTTCGGCCTGGCCATCGAGCAGGCGCGACAGTACGGCCTGCTGGGTCAGGGCATCATGGGCACGTCGTTCAACTTCGACATCGATATCCGCCAGGGATCCGGGGCGTTCGTCTGCGGTGAAGAGACGGCGCTGATGCGATCGATCGAAGGCAAGCGTGGCGAACCCCGTCCGCGTCCGCCGTTCCCGGCGAACAAGGGTCTGTGGGACAAGCCCAGCGTGCTGAACAACGTCGAGACCTTCGCCAACGTGCCGGTGATCATTCTGAAGGGAGCGGACTGGTACGGTGCGATCGGTACGCCGAAGAGCAAGGGGACGAAGGTGTTCGCCGTGGCCGGTAATGTGAACAACACCGGTCTGGTGGAGATTCCCATCGGTACGCCGCTCGGCGAGATCATTTACGACATCGGCGGCGGCATCAAGAACAACAAGAAGTTCAAGGCTGCCCAGATGGGCGGTCCTTCGGGCGGGTGCATTCCCAAGGAGCACCTGAACGTCCCGGTGGACTATGAGTCGCTCCAGGAACTGGGTGCGATCATGGGATCGGGTGGTCTGATCGTCATGGACGAGGACGCCTGCATGGTCGACATTGCCCGGTTCTTCCTGGATTTCGTCCAGGACGAGTCGTGCGGCAAGTGTTCTCCGTGCCGGATCGGCACGAAGCGCATGCTCGAGATCGTCAACCGCATCTGCGAAGGCAAGGGTGTGGAAGGCGACATCGAGCGGCTGATCGAACTGGGCAACAAGATCAAGGAGACGGCCCTGTGCGGTTTGGGGCAGACGGCCCCGAATCCGGTGCTCTCGACCATCCGGTGGTTCCGCGATGAATATGAGGCGCACATTCACGAAAAACACTGTCCGGCCGGCGTGTGCCACACGCTGGTTCGGGCTCCGTGCCAGAACGCCTGTCCGTGCGGCGTCGACGTGCCTGGCTTCGTGTCGCTGGTCGGCGAGAAGCGGTATGCCGAGGCACTGCGTCGCCACCGCGAGCGGAACCCGTTTGCGTCGGTGTGCGCGAGGGTGTGCTTCCATACGTGCGAGGACAAGTGCCGCCGGTCGAATCTGGACGAGTCGCTGTCGATTCGCGGTCTGAAGCGATTCATGATCGATCAGGAGGTTACGCTCCAGCTTCCGAGCATTCACGAGAATGCCGAGAACGCCAAGCGGAAGATCGCGATCGTCGGAGCAGGTCCGGCGGGTCTTTCGTGTGCGTACTTCCTGGCCCGTCTCGGCTACAAGCCGAAGGTGTACGAGGCCGAACCGCGTCCGGGCGGGATGCTCGTTCAGACGATTCCGGCCTATCGGCTGCCGCGCGAGGCACTGGCTCGCGAGGTCCGCATGATCGAGCGGCTGGGCGTCGAGATCGAAACGGGGATGCGGCTGGGCAAGGACTTCACGCTCCAGCAGCTCCGCGATCAGGGATGCGACGCGGTGTTCGTCGCGGTGGGTGCCCCGAAGGGATCGTCCCTCAACGTGCCGGGCGAAGATGCCCAGGGCGTGACCGAGGCGATCAGCTTCCTGAGGGAGTACAACATCCGCGGTTCTGTGCCGGTCGGCCGGAAGGTCGTGGTGATCGGCGGCGGCAACGCGGCGATCGACGCGGCCCGGACGGCGATTCGTCTGGGCGCCGAGTCGGTCACCGTTCTCTACCGGCGGACTCGTGAAGAGATGCCGGCCTATGAGGAAGAAGTCGACGAGGCGGAACGCGAGGGCGTGGCGCTTCAGTTCCTCGTAGGGCCCGTCGAGATCATCAAGGCGAACGGTCGCGTGACCGGCGTGAAGTGCAAGAACATGAAGCTGGGTGAGTTCGATCGGTCGGGTCGTCGGGCCCCCGAGCCCAGCGCCGAGAACGAGTACGTGGTCGAGGCCGATCAGGTGATCGCCGCGATCGGGCAGAAGCTCGATCCCAAGACGATCCTCAACGGCACGGAACTGAAGCTGACGAAGAACAACTTCATCCTGACGAATCTGATCACCGGTCAGACGTCGGTGGAGTGGGTCTTCGCCGGCGGTGACAGCGTGCTGGGTCCGTCGTCGGTGGCGGACGCGGTGGCGGCGGGTGAGCGTGCCGCAGTCGGAATCGATCAGTACCTGACGGGCGAGGCTCATGCCTTCTGGCGTGAGGACACGCTGGTCGACACGTTCTTCGATCCGGATGCCGATGCGCCGGAGTATCCGCGTGCGAGGATGCGGTTGCTGACCGTTCACAAGCGGCGCCACAACTTCGAGGAGGTCGAGTTGCCGTTTACCGAAGAGGTGGCGGTCGGAGAGGCCAAACGCTGTCTGCGGTGCGACTATCGCCGCTCAAGCTGAGCATGAGAGGAGAAGGCTGATACCATGCCAAAACTGACGATAGACAATACGATGGTGGAAGTCCCGGATGGGACGACGATTCTGGAAGCCGCCAAGAAGGTGGGAGTGAAGATTCCCTCGCTCTGCTACCTGGAGGACGTTCAGGCGGTTGGGGCGTGCCGTGTCTGTATGGTCGAGGTCGAGGGTGCCAAGACGCTGGTGGCCTCGTGCGTCATGCCGGCGGCCGAGGGGATGAAGGTTCACACGAACAACAAACGGGTCCGCGAGGCCCGCCGGACCGTCGTGGACCTTCTGTTGTCGGCGCACGACGGGGATTGCACCACGTGCGTTCGCAACGAGGACTGTGAGTTGCAGGCGGTGGCCCGCGAGTTGGGCATTCGCGGGGTGTACTATCAGGGACAGAAGAAGAACCGTCACGTGGATGATACGACGCCTGCGCTCATCCGCGACAGTGCCAAGTGCATCGATTGTCGGCGCTGTGTGACGGTGTGCAGTGAGGTTCAGGGTGTCGGCGGATTGTTCCCGCAAAACCGCGGGTTCCATACGACGATCGGCCCGGCATTCGCCAAGGATCTGGACGACATTACGTGCGTGCAGTGCGGGCAGTGCGGGGCCGTCTGTCCGGTTGGGGCGATCATCGAGCGCGACCAGATCGATGACGTCTGGAAGGCGCTGGACGATCCGAACAAGTTCGTGGTGGTTCAGACCGCACCGGCGATCCGTGCGGCGCTGGGCGAGTGCTTCGGTTATCCGCCGGGCACGCTGGTGACGGGCAAGATGGTCACTGCCCTGCGGCGCCTGGGGTTTGACGGGGTGTTCGACACGAACTTCACGGCCGACCTGACGATTCTGGAAGAAGGCACCGAGTTGTTGACCCGCCTGAAGAAGGCCCTGGTCGACAAGCAGCCGGTAGCGCTGCCGATGTTCACAAGCTGCTCGCCGGGGTGGGTTCGGTATTGCGAGACGTTCTACCCCGAGATGCTGCCGAACATCTCGACCTGCAAGTCGCCTCAGCAGATGTTCGGGGCGGTGGCCAAGACGTACTACGCCCAGAAGATCGGGAAGAAGGCCGAAGACATCTTCGTGGTGTCGGTCATGCCGTGCACGGCGAAGAAGTATGAGGCCCAGCGGCCCGAGATGAACAGCAGCGGGGTTCGCGACGTGGACGTGGTCTTGACCACCCGCGAGCTCGGGCGAATGATCAAGCAGGCGGGCATCGACTTCACCATGCTGCCCGACGACAAGATGGATTCGCCGATCGGGCTTGGGTCCGGTGCGGCGGACATCTTCGCCAACACGGGTGGCGTGATGGAGGCGGCGCTGCGGACGGCCTATGAGATCGTCACGGGCAAGCAGTTGCCGTTTGAGGGCCTGCACGTGAAGCCGATCATGGGTCTGGAAGGAATCAAGGAGGCCGAGGTGCCCATTACGCAGACGACGCCCGACTGGTCGTTCCTCAAGGGTGCGACGGTTCGCGTGGCAGTGGCACACGGGCTGGGCAATGCCCGCAAGCTGATCGAACGGATCAAGAGCGGTGAAGGGAAGTATCACTTCATCGAGGTCATGACCTGTCCGGGCGGCTGCATCGGCGGCGGTGGTCAGCCTCGCATGACGACCAACGAGGTTCGCCGGGCCCGGATTGCGGCCATCTACAAAGAGGATGAAGGTAAGAAGCTCCGCAAGAGCCATGAGAATCCCGAGATCGCGCAGATCTACGAGGAGTTCCTCAAGAAGCCGCTCGGCGAGAAGTCGCACCATCTCCTTCACACGAAGTACACGCCGCGCACAAAGGTCTGAGCGATCGGCGCGTTACCGGTGTGATGGGACAGTCCTGGGAGGGCGAGGCTTCCGCGATGCGGGAGACTCGCCCTTCCGCTTGTGTGCGTGAGGGGAATACGGTTCAACAGACGGAGTGGGTATTGGGGGCGTGAGCCGGTTTTCCGGCCTGTGAGTGGCGAGCGGACGAGGCACCCGCAGTGATTCGCGGGTACTATGGGTGTTGTATGAGCGTTGTCTCCACCATTCCTGAGAAGTGCAAACGCTGCTACACCTGCGTTCGTGAGTGCCCCGCCAAGGCCATTAAGGTCGAGCGGGGGCAGGCGGTGGTTCTGGAAGAGCGATGCATCGCCTGCGGCAACTGTGTGAAGGTGTGCGCACAGAACGCCAAGGCGATCACGGACTGCACCCCACGGATCTGGGAGATGCTCGCGGATCGCCAGGGGGCCGTGTTTGCCTGTGTGGCTCCGTCGTTTGCAGCGGCCTATCATCCGATTCCTCCCGGCAAGATCATCACGGCCATTCGTCGGCTGGGGTTCCATCAGGTCTGGGAGGTGGCGTTCGGGGCGGAACTGATCAGCCGGGAGTATGCCCGGCTGTTTCGACAGGTCCAGGAGACGGGGGGACATGTCATCGCAACGGCCTGTCCTGCGATCGTGGCATTCGTCGAGAAACACATGCCGTCGCTTCGAGGGGCACTGGCGCCGATTGTCTCACCGATGATCGCAGTGGGTCGGGCGATTCGCCGGCGGCACGGCAAGGACGTCCGGGTCATTTTCGCCGGGCCGTGCCTGGCCAAGAAGAACGAGTTCCGCGATCCGAATGTTGAGGGCGACGTCGACGGCGTGCTCACGTTCGCGGAGCTTGCGGACATGTTCCGGCAGGCCGGCATTGATCCGGCGTCGCTGGATGAGAGCCCCTTTGACGGGCCGACGTGCTATCTGGCGAGGTCATTTCCGATTTCCGGCGGCTTGCTGAAGTCGGCAGGCCTCAGCCAGAACATACTGGACAACGATATTGTAGTGACCGAGGGGAAGGATCGGGTATTGGCGGCCCTGGAAGAGGTGGAGGGAGGGCACTGCCTGGCCAAGTTCTTCGACGTGCTCTTCTGTGAGGGGTGTCTGAACGGTCCGGTGATGCTGAACAACCTGAGCGCCTTTGCGCGAAAGGAGATCGTGGCTCGGTACGTCAACGAGCGAAACCGGCGGACGGCCCCCTATGAAGTGGCTCAGGCGCTGGGTGAGTTTCAGGATCTGGACGTGCGGAGGTCGTTTAGCGTTCAGGATCTGAAGTTGCCGATGCCCACCGAGGAGGAGATCCATACGGCCCTGGTGTCGATGCGCAAGTGGCCGGTGGAGAACCAGCTCAACTGCGGTGCCTGCGGCTATCCGAGCTGCCGTGAGAAGGCGATCGCCGTCTGTCAGGGTCTGGCCGAGCCGGAGATGTGTCTGCCGTATCTGGTGGAAGAATTGGAGGCGACGTGTCGGCGGCTTCAGCAGTCTCACGAGGACCTGGCATCGGCTCAGCATCGATTGGTCGAGACCGAGAAACTGGCCTCGATGGGGCAGCTTTCGGCCGGTGTGGCCCACGAGATCAACAATCCGCTGGGCACGATCCTGATGTATTCTCACATCATGCTCAAGCAGTTGCGTGAGGACGATCCTCGGCGGCCGGACGTCGAACTGATCGCCTCTGAGGCGGCGCGCTGCCGTGATATCGTGCGGGGCCTCCTGGACTTCGCGCGACAGTCGCGGGTTTCGAAGGAGCCGATCCGCCTGGAGTCGCTGATCGACGAGGTGATGCGCATCATGGGGTCCAAGGCCGACCTGGGCGATGTGAGCCTTGTCAGCCAGGTGAGCGGTGACTTGCCGACGATGATGATCGACGCGGTGCAGATCCGCCAGTTGCTGGTCAATTTGGTTCTCAACGGGATCGATGCCTGCGAATTGGGCGGTCAGGTGACGGTGAATGTCGGCGTGAGCTCCAAGGGTGATTATGCCGAGATCCGTGTAACGGACACAGGCTGTGGGATTTCCCCCGAGAACCTTTCGAAGGTCTTCACGCCGTTTTTCACGACCAAACCGATGGGCAAGGGGACGGGGCTGGGGTTGGCGATCGCCTACGGGATCGTCAAGATGCACTCGGGCGAGATTTCGGTGGACAGCCGGGTGGGTCAGGGTACGACGTTTCTCGTTCGTCTGCCGACAGGAGCCGGTTAGTGCTTCAGTCGGGGCGTCGAAAGCGGCGACCCGAGCCGTCGGGTCTGAGGATCGCCGCAGAGGAAGTTCTGGGGAGTCGTGCTTGGAGGACGCATGGCGAGCAAACACGGGTTGATTCTGCTGGTTGATGACGACGCCGACTTCATTGAGATTCATCGGCGCCTTCTGGAACGGGCCGGGTACACGGTCGTATCCGCACGCGACACGGAATCGGCGCTGCGGACCCTGGAGCAGTGCCGGCCCGATCTGATTATCTCGGACCTGATGATGTCGCGTCTGGATGAGGGTTTCTCGCTGGCTCGGCGCGTCAAGGAAGACGCCCGCTATTCGAGCATACCCGTTTTCATCGTGACGGCAGCCAGCAGCCGTCAGGGGTTTGATTTTGCCCCGACCAGTCCGGCGGACCTGGCGGCGATGCACGCGGATGCGTATTTCAGCAAGCCCGTTTCTTCGCCGGCGCTGCTGTCGCGAATCGAGGAGTTGTTGAAGCACGAGTGATGCTTCGAGTCCCGGGTGTATGTCGGGGGCGGGTTGGGGCTTTCAGGGGGTCCGGCCGGTGGAGGTGCGGACATGAGCGGGAGTCCGGCGAGGATTCTGGTCGTAGACGACGAACTGGGGATGCGCGAGGGGTGTCGCCGCGTCCTGACGGCCGAGGGGTTTGAGGTGGAGACGGCTGAGGACGGTCTGGCGGGTCTGGAGGTCCTTACAAAGCGGCGGGACTTCGCAGCGGCGCTAATCGACCTGAAGATGCCTCGTATGGGCGGGATGGAACTGATCGAGCAGATTCGCAAGCAGGACCCGGACATCGTGCTGCTGGTGATCACCGCCTATGCCACGTTTGAGACGGCCGTCGAGGCGATCAAACGCGGGGCGTATGGCTACATTCCCAAACCGTTCACGCCCGATGAGCTTCTGTTGCCCGTTCGCAACGGCCTGGAGCGACGGGCGCTGGCTCTCGAAGCCCGGCGTCTCCGTCAGGAGCGGGCCGATCGTCTTCTGGAAGTGGCCCAGGAACGTTCGCAGGGCCACATGATCATCAACTGTATGGCCGACGGCGTGGTGGTGGTGAATCGCGACGCTCAGATCGTGTTGAAGAACGCCGTGGCCGATCAGTTGGTGCCGCGTCTGGTGGGTCTGCCGATTCCCTCGCCGCTGTCGGATCTCGGGCAACCTCGTCTTCAGCGGTTGCTCGAGGAAAGCCTGCGGGCGAGCGCCGGTCCGGTGATCCTGTCCGAGGAGATGTTTCTGGATGACCGGTCATGCATGGTCAACGCTGGTCCTGTAGTTGAGCCGAGCGGTCAGACACTCGGGGCGATCGCGGTGGTGAGAGATATTACAGCCCTGAAAAAGATTGAAACAGCCAAGTCGATGTTCGTGACGATGGTGGCCCATGAGATCAAGAGCCCCTTGGCCGCCATCGAGGGGTATTTAGATCTTCTGCTCAGCGGGGCTGTGGGTGAGGAGCCGCGACAGGTTCATGAGATGGTCGGCAAGGCGCTGACCCGTGCCCGCGCGTTGCGCGAAATGGTCATGGAGCTGATGGACATTGTGGCGATGGAGACGGGCAACCGAAGCCTGATTCGATCACCGATTTCGTTGGGCGACGTGATGACGGCGGCAGTTGCGGCCCATCGCGAAAAGGCGGAAGAAAGGGGGATCGAGGTTCATCTAACTACCGGTTCGCTCGATGCGTTGCCACGGGTTTTGGCGGATCGTAGTGCGCTGACCAGCGTGTTGTCGAACCTGATCGACAACGCGATCAAGTACACTCCCCGAGGGGGGCATGTGAACGTCCGGGTTTCGACAGAGGGTGACTACGCGAAGCTGCTGGTCGAAGACGATGGTATCGGCATGAGCGATGAAGAGTGCAAAAGGGCGTTCGACGAGTTCTATCGTGCGAAGAACGATTTTACGGCGAATGTTCCGGGTACGGGGCTGGGATTGAGTCTGGCGCGGCGACTTGTGGACCTGCACCAGGGTAAAATTACTGTAGAGAGTGAGCCCGGCAAAGGCAGCCGCTTTCTGGTGTGGCTGCCGTTGACGGGTCAGATACGATGACACACGACGAGATTCTCAACTGGTTGGTAGAAAGCGACACCTCGCGACTGGAATCGCTGTGGCGGACGGCCGACGATGTTCGACGCGAGAACGTGGGCGACTTCGTGCATCTTCGCGGGCTGATCGAGATTTCAAATCACTGCGTTCGCCAGTGCGGCTACTGTGGTATTCGGTCGAGTCGCCGCGATCTGGTTCGCTACCGGATGACGATGGACGAGGTTCTGGGGTGCGCGGCCCAAGCGATCGAGTTCGGCTATGGCACGGTGGTGCTGCAGTCGGGCGAGGACTATGGGATTACCACGGACTGGATGGCCGAGCTGATTGGCCGCATCAAGTCGATCGGTCCGCTGGCGATCACGTTGAGTCTGGGGGAACGGCCGGACGACGACCTGGTGGCGTGGCGAAAGGCGGGGGCCGATCGCTACCTGATTCGGTTCGAGACCTCCAACCGCGTGCTTTACGATCGGATCCATCCTCCGCTGGGAGACCGGCGTTCGGATCGGTTGGCGATTCTCCGTCGGCTTCAGGAGCTGGGATACGAGGCCGGCAGCGGGGTCATGATCGGCATACCGGGCCAGACGTACGAAGACCTGGCTGCCGACATCGAGATGTTTCGCACGCTGGATCTGGATATGATCGGTGTAGGGCCGTTCATTCCGCATCCGGGCACTCCGTTGGGCGACGAGATGGCCGGCAGGACGCTCTGCCCGAACGGGCAGGTTCCGAACACCGAGCTGATGACCTACAAAGTCGTGGCCCTGGCTCGGGTGGTATGCCCGAAGGCCAACATACCGAGCACCACGGCTCTGGCAACGCTGAACAAGGCGGAAGGGCGCGAGTTGGGCCTGATGAGGGGGGCGAACGTCGTCATGCCGAACCTCACGCCGCCGGAGTATCGCGTGAGTTACGAGATCTATCCCGCCAAGGCATGCATCTATGAGACGGCCAGGGATTGCCACGGATGCCTGACGCGTCGTATTGTGAGCTTAGGCCGGAAGGTGGGGGTGGGGCGCGGCGATTCAGCCCGTCGTCTCCAGGCCGTCCGTGGGTAGAAAGGAAATCACGAGAATGAACAGGGAGTGTACATCACCGGCTGTTCCGATCAACGAGGACGGGATTCATGAGACCCTGGCACAGAACAAAGACCGGGATGCATCGCATGTTTGCGAGGTTCTGGCCAAGGCCACGGAGCTGAAAGGGCTGGACCTGCCGGACATCGCGGTGCTGATGAACATCAGCGATCCGGAGTTGATGGGCGAATTGTTCGCAACGGCTCGACGGGTGAAAGAGCTGATCTACGGGCGCCGCCTGGTGATCTTTGCCCCGCTGTACATCAGCAATCTGTGCTCGAACGAGTGTCTGTACTGCGCATTTCGGGCTCGCAACAAGGCCGTCAATCGACGTTCGCTGAAACAGGAAGAGATTGCCCGCGAGGTTCAGATCCTGGTCGAGCAGGGGCACAAACGGGTTCTGATGGTGGCCGGCGAAGCGTATCCCAACGAGGGCTTCAAGTACGTGCTGAAGTCCATCGAGACGATCTACAGCGTCAAGAGCGGCCGAGGAGAGATCCGGCGTGTCAACGCCAATCTGGCCCCGCTGACGTCTGAGGAATTCCGCCAGCTCAAGGATGCCCTTATCGGGACCTACCAGCTCTTCCAGGAGACCTATCACCGAGAAACGTATTCGAAGGTGCATCTGGGCGGGAAGAAGCGGGATTACGACTGGCGGATTACGGCCATGGACCGCGCGATGGAGGCCGGGATCGACGACGTGGGTATCGGCGTGCTCTACGGTTTGTACGACTGGCGGTTCGAGGTGTTGGCTCTGATGCAGCACATCCGGCATCTGGAGGGTCGGTTCGGCGTGGGGCCGCACACGATCAGCGTTCCTCGTCTCGAACCGGCGGTCGGATCGGACCTGGCGAGCCAGCCGCCTTATCCGATTTCGGATGTAGACTTTCGCAAGATCGTGGCGATTCTACGGCTGGCGGTGCCGTATACGGGCATCATCATGTCGACCCGGGAGACGCCGAACATTCGCCGTGAGACGTTCGCCCTGGGTGTTTCGCAGATCTCGGCAGGCAGCCGGACCAATCCCGGCGGTTACTCGACGGACGACCAGGAGGAAATGGGCAGCCAGTTCTCGCTCGGGGATCACCGGGCTCTGGACGAGGTGATCCGAGATGTGGCTTCGTTGGGATATATCCCCTCGTTCTGCACGGCGTGTTACCGTCTGGGTCGGACGGGACAGGATTTCATGGAACTCGCCAAGCCGGGTCAAATCAAGTACAAATGCGATCCGAACGCCCTGTCGACCTTCATGGAGTATCTGATCGACTATGCTTCCGAGGAGACTCGCAAGGTCGGTGAAGGGCTGATAGCCAAGACCCTCGCCGATATGGACGAGAAGCAGCAGAAGGCGTCGACCAGGCTGCTTGAGAAGGTTCGCGAGGGGCAGCGGGACGTGTACATCTAGAACATGCTGATACCGGGCGGTGCCGCCTGGAAGTCAGGGCATGTGCTGCAATCGTCATGCACGTTGTGTTTCCTGAAGAGCGACCCTGCACATGACGGGGCGCAGACTACTACTGGAGAGTCTTTTCGATGAACGATCACATCCTCTTGGGCATCCACATCACCAACCGCATCAAGAAGGCCGGCGATGTGCAGAAACTGCTGACGGAATACGGCTGCAACATCAAGACCCGATTGGGGCTGCACGATGTGCACGACAACTACTGTTCACCCGCGGGTCTGATCGTGCTGGAACTGTATGGGGATCTGGCCAAGTGCAATGAACTGGAACACCGCCTGACGGGCATTGAGGGTGTAGAGGTCCGCAAGATGGTGTTCAGCCATATGTGAGCCTGTCCGGCGCTCATGAGACGGCCGGCTTCGCGGGAGGGCCAGATGCCCGCCAAGTCGCAGGCCCTCAGCGTGTGGCCGGGGGTGTTTGGGCTCGGTGAACGTCTGGCCCCTTCGCCGGCCGAATGACCGCTGCCTCGGATGGACGACGCCTATCGCACTGAGACCGATTTTCTGGGCAACCTTCGCGTGCCGGCGGAGGCGATGTGGGGGATTCACACCGCCAGGGCGCTGGAGAATTTTCCACTGGCGGGTCGTCCGCCGCATCCGGCGCTGACCTCGGCATTCGGTTGGGTCAAGCTGGCCTGTGCCCTGACGAATCGGTCGCTGGGGGTGTGGTCGGACAAGTCCAAGGCCGACGCCATCGAACAGGCCTGCCGGGACATGGCCGGAGGCGTGCTGAACGCGTCGATCGTCACCGACACCCTTCAGGGGGGGGCCGGCACCTCGATGAACATGAATGTCAACGAGGTGTTGGCCAACCGCGCCCTGGAGCTTCTGGGCGATTCTCGGGGCCACTATGAGCGGGTTTCGCCATTCGATGACATCAACCTGCACCAATCGACGAACGATACCTATCCGACCGCGCTGAAGCTGGCGGCCATCCGGTTGATCCATGAGCTGGAGGACCGTGTGGTTTCTCTGCAGGAGGCCTTTCAGGCGAAGGAGAAGGAGTTCGAGCACGTTGTGAAGGTGGGGCGGACGCAGTTGCAGGATGCCGTGTTGGTAACACTGGGCCGTGAGATGGGGGCCTATGCCGAGGCGTTCAACCGCGATCGGTGGCGGATCTACAAGTGTGAGGAGCGCCTCCGTGTGGTGAATCTCGGCGGGACCGCGATCGGCACGGGGCTTGCGGCGCCGCGGCAGTTCATCTTTCGCGTGGTCGATACACTTCGCGATCTGACGGGCATCGGTTTCGCACGGGCGGAGAACCTGGTCGAGGCGACGCAGAACGTGGACGTCTTCGTGGAGGTCTCGGGCATTCTCAAGGCCTGTGCCGTCTCTCTGTTGAAGGTCTCGACGGATTTGCGCCTCCTGTCGTCCGGGCCGGAAGCGGGGTTAGGGGAGGTTCGACTGCCGCAGCGTCAGGCGGGTTCGTCGATCATGCCCGGCAAGGTCAACCCGGTGATTCCGGAGGCGGTCTCTCAGGCGGCGATGCTGGTCATGGGCTACGATCAGGTGATCGCCGTGGCGGTGTCGTCGGGGAACCTCGAGCTGAATCCGTTCTTGCCGTTGATCGCCAACTGCCTTCTGGAGAGCTGCATGCTGCTCGCACGCGGCTGCGATATTCTCCGGAGGCACTGCGTCGAGGGTATGACAGCCGACGTCGAGCGGTGCCGGCGGCACGTCGAGGGATCGACGGCCACGGCGACGGCGCTCGTGCCGGTCGTCGGATATGAGGGGGCGTGCCGGCTCGTGCAGATTGCCCAGACGACGGGCAAGACGATTCGGGACGCGGCCATCGAGGCCAGCATGATTACCGCCCAACAATTTGATGAGCTGGTCAGTCCGGAGGCGGTGTGCCGTCTCGGTTCGCCGCCAGGGTTGTTGAGAAGGGAAGACCATGGACAGAAGCACCCCGAAGGGACTTAGGCTGCACATCGGATTGTTCGGCCGGCGCAATGTGGGCAAGTCGAGCCTGCTGAATGCGATCACGCGGCAGAACGTGTCGATCGTCTCGGACATTGCCGGGACGACCACCGACCCCGTGGAAAAGCCGATGGAACTGCTGCCGCTGGGGCCGGTGTTGTTCATCGACACGGCCGGAATCGACGACGAGGGGGCTTTGGGCGAGCTTCGCGTCGAGCGGACGCGGCAGGTATTCGATCGCACCGATCTGGGCGTGGTGGTCTCCGTGGCCGGTGAGTGGGGGTGGTTTGAAGATAAGCTGGTCGAGGAGCTGACCGGTCGCCAGGTGCCGGTCATCGTGGTGTTCAACAAGGTGGATCAGGCGGAACCGGATACCCAACTCATCGACCAGTTTGCAGGGGCCAAGGTTCCGACGGTTCGAACGGCAGCGATATCCGGCAAGGGGATTCTGGATCTTCGTCAGGCGTTACTCGACTCGGCCCCGGCGGAGTTCATCAACAATCCGACGATTCTGGGCGATCTGGTCGGCCCGGGCGAGATGGCGGTTCTGGTAATTCCCATCGACAAGGAGGCACCCAAGGGGCGGCTCATTCTGCCGCAGGTGCAGGCCATTCGTGACCTGCTCGACAGCGATGCCTATTGCGTGATGGTCAAGGAACGTGAACTGCGCAGCGCTCTGGATCGGCTCAAGCGGCCACCGAAGCTGGTGGTGACCGATTCGCAGGCCTTTCTGAAGGTGTCGGCCGATACCCCGCCGGAGATCCCGCTGACCAGCTTCTCGATTCTCTTTGCGCGGTTCAAGGGCGATCTGAGCGAGGCCGTTTTGGGCACGCTGGCGATCGAGCACCTCAAGCCGGGCGACCGTGTTCTGGTGGCCGAGGCGTGTTCCCACCACCCGATCGCCGAGGATATCGGCCGGGTGAAGATCCCGCGATGGCTCACCCAGTACATCGGCGGCAAGCTTGAGTTTCAGACGATGCAGGGGCACGATTTTCCCGAAGACCTGTCGAGCTACAAGCTGGTCATTCACTGCGGCGCCTGTATGATGAACCGGCGCGAGATGCTCACGCGTCTGCTGCGATGCCGCCGGGCGGGCGTGCCCACGACCAACTATGGGCTGGTCATTGCGTATTCTCTGGGGATTCTCGAACGGGCCTTGACACCCTTCCCCGCCGCCCTGGACACTTACCGTGAAGCGATGTCGCAGCCGCTGACGCGCAGCGGAGCATAGCGCTCTGTGCCGTTGGCGGTCGAAGGCGTCTGTTCGGCTGGCCCGAGCCCCGAGGCTTCTGGTGGGCGGACGGGTCGCCGGAGGCTCCGGATCGCGCGAGGTTCTGCCCAGACGCGTATCGTTGTCTCGTCGGAGGCCACCTGTAAGGAAGCGGGTGTACGGTTCATGACCACCCATCGCGGGCTCTTTCGGGGTGAGACTCTCAGCGAGGCGCTGGGCGTTTACCTGTCGGCTACGGCGATCTGCCGTCTGATTGGGTTGGCCAGGAACATCCTGCTGACCTGGCTGATGTTCGACGCGAGCGAATTCGGGCTCTTTGCATTGGCCCTGGTTGTGATCAACGTCCTTCAGCCGGTGTGCAGCCTCGGGCTGAACGAGGCGGTGACGCGATACACGCCGACGTATGAAACCCGGGGGATGTTGAAGGGCTTCCTGAGGCGTGCGGTCGTGCTGGTCTGCTCGGTATCGGCCGCCATATCGTGGGCCCTCCTTTACGTCTCGGGCACGCTGGGGGACTGGGTGTTCGCCACGACGGGGAGCCTTTCGGTGGCCAGAACGATGCACAGCCACCCGACGACCCTCATGCAGAGTTCTGCCTGGTGTGCCTTCACGGTGGTCATCTACTATCTGGCGCTCTGTGTCCTGAAGGGACTCCGCATGTTCCGAGCCATCAGCCTGATGGAACTGGTGAGCGGGGTGGTCTTCACGGCCCTTGCGGTTATTGTCGTGTTGAACGGTCATGGCACGGCGGTGGCGGTGGTGGCGTGCTACATGATGTCGATGTGGGTGGCGCTGGCGTGTCTGGCACTGCCGGCGTCGCTGTCGATCGCGTCGAGGGGTGAGGATGCCGAGCCGATTCATGACGAACCGGTCATTCGTCGGATGCTGGCGTTCAGCCTGTGGGCGGCCGCGGCGGCGGTGCTCTGGCAGGCGATGCAGAGTTATCCCTTGTGGTATCTCAACCGGGTTCACGGCGGCGGGCCGACGGGCGTGCTGGGGGCGGTTCGAACGCTGACACAATACGTGTCGGTGGCGTCGGTGGCCGTGGTGACGGTGGTGATGACGATGGTCACCAAGCTGTGGGAGTCGGAGGGCCGCGAATCGGCCGACCGCCTGCTCGCCCTGACGTTCAAGCTGACGAATCTGTTGCTGTTGACGTGTTGCGTCATCATGTCGGTCTTCCGCCACGAGGTAGCGATGCTGTTTCACCCAAGCTTCCGCACGGGTGCCGGCGTCATCCCGCTGTCGCTCGTGTCGTTCATCATCGTGGGCAACATGGGCTTCCTGGCAATCCACTTCAATCTGATCGAGAAAACTCGGTTCTTGTTCTGGCCATGGGCGATCGGATTGGGCGGCACGGTTCTGTTGTCCTTTCTGTTGGTGCCGCAGTCCGGTGCCTCCGGTGGGGTGATGCGATGGGGGGGCATCCTGAGGCCGTTGGTCAACTATGGCATGGGCGATCCGATCGGTTCGGTCTCGTGGGCGGGGGCGTTGGGGATGGTGGGCTCGATGGTGACGTGCCTGGTCCTACTGCGGATCGAGCATCGCCCCGTCGACATAGGGACGCAGATTCTTCTCTGGGGGGCGGGCATACTGGTTCTGCCCGGTGTTGCGATGGTGCCGGCGATCGGTGTGCTGTGGCTTCTGGTGGTCCGAACGGACGTGATCTTCAATAGTCGCGAGAAGCTGCAGATTGCGGCGAAGCATGCCCAGATCACCGGCTGGTGGCGCGATCGTCGGACGACCTGATGCCGAATAAGCGTGCGGGGCGGCTACTTCCACTCAAAGGCATACAGCTTGCAGTCTCGGGCCACGATGCGCAGTCGCACGGATTGTCCCGATAGAGCCGATACGTCGCCGCCCTTCTTCCACGCTACGGGGTGGTCGATCCGGTTTCCGTAGACGCCAGTGGCCTCACCGAGCGTGAAACCGGGGATCGGCCGCGAGGCCTCGTCGAGCAGTTCAACCCGGAACGAACCACCGGCGGAGGCATCGACATTCGCGCGAAGGGTTCGTCCCTCCACACGAACCGGGCGGGTGACGAGTTCTCCGCCGGCGTATGCGGCATCCATCGAAAAGAAGCCGTCCATGCGCACACGGCTGCACCCGATGCCCCCCATGCCCGGGCCGAAGTTCGATTTGCCGTGCGGGACATTGAAACCGCCATAGTACATGAGGATGTCGCCATCCCGTCGGAGCATGCCGGTGCCGAGGTAGATCTCCATTGAGTCGAACTGCCCCTTCTGTCCGGTTCGCAGCCAGGGTTCGCGGTGATCGCGTCGCCATCGGATGCCGTCGGTGCTGGTGGCGATCTGCACGTCGACCGTGTCGGGTTGGGTGTAGAAGCCGGAGGGGAAGGTCAGATAGGTGTCACGGGCCCAGGGATACTTGTGGGCGGCGGAGTTGTACATCTCGAAGTCGGGCGGATCGGATTCGTCGGGTGCGAGCACGAGCTGTGGTTCGGGGAAATGGAAGAAATCCTTCGATTCGCAACGACCGATTGCCCGCTTGCCCAGTGGAAATGTCAGGGTGAGTTTTCCCTCCTTGAGGTGGAAGCCGGCGGTCCAGTACCGCACGTACAGGATGTAACTGCTCCGCTGGCTGTCCCAGAAGGCGACGTTGCCCGTATCGGTGTACCAGGGTGCGATGGGACAGTTGGGGGCGGGGGTGAAGTGAATGCCGTCAGGCGACGCGGCCGCGTCAATGCCCAGATGCCCGTGCGTACTGATATTCGGCCCACCTCCGTGGACAAACTTGAAGCGGGTGTTCGGGTCTCCGGCCGGGTCGAACAGTACGGTGCCGCCATGATAGTTCCCGCCGGGACGGCCGAGGTAGACGATGTTGTTGGCCTTGCTCCCCTCATATTCTATGAGTCCCAATGAGGGTTTGGTCCACCTCAAGCCGTCATCGGAGACGGCATAGCAGAGTCCCCAGCGTCCGTTCTTGCCCACGCCGTCATACCACAGGTGATAGCGACCGTTGTATTCGACGACCGAAGTCCAAGCCCACACACCATGGGCATCCCACGGGCGATCGGGATGGATCACTTGTCCGAGTCGGACGGCCGGGTTCATGTGATGGGTGAAGCCTTTGGAGGAGGCAACGATGGAGGTGTCGAAGAAGACATATCGTGCGACGGGGGTGGGCTGTTCTGCCCGAACGGTGGCACATAGCATCCATCCGCAAAGCAGGCTGGTCAGGGATCTGTATTTCATGGTTCATCACCTCACAGAGACACTGTGATCTATTGGAACGGTAGAGGATCCGATACCCCGAGAGCTTAAGGGTTTCGCCATGAGGCTGAACTCCCGTTGTTATAATTCCGACGGCCCGGCCGTTCGGTCGGGACTCACTTCGAGGTTGGCGCATCCTCCAGTTGATAGCTTCGTGTTTCACCCAGCATCATCTCAATGGGAAGCTGGTCCATCGAGGCAGCGATCTCCTGCCCTTCGGGCAGTTCGAGAACCCGCCGTGCCGATGGGAACCTGAGCACCTTACGGCCGGCCTGCGAGGCGGTGATCGACAGGAACCGTCCATCGGTCAACAGGACGTCCGGGGTGTCCACATAGATGTGAACACCGGCGGCTTTCAGGATGTTCCTCAGCAGTGCCGACGGGGCGGTAAGGGTTCCGATGTAGACGGATCGTCCCCGACCGCGGACGGTGCTTGCGGCGGCCACCTGAGAGTTCGAGAAGCGACCGATGACTTCGATGTTGGGCCCTTCGCCTACGGTCCACACGGGCGTCAGACGATCGGCGCAGCCGAACTGGCTTTCCGCCAGGCCGGCGACGAGGGAGCCGTTCTTTTCGGGGGTCACCATGCCGTTGGGCGGAGGCGGGGTTTGTGTGATCTTCATGCCCACCAGTTCGGCGATGTGATCCGCTGAGGCTCGCTCGGAGAGATATCCGCTTCCGTAGAACCACACGGTCGTCCGGTCGCGAACTTGTTCGGCGATTGCCCGGCGATCGGCGGACGACAGACAGAAGCATCCGAGGAAGAGGTAGGCCTTGGCCAGTGGCACCTTGCCCGCGGTCAGGTCGCTGAGCAGGTAGATGGCGAAGGGCGCCCCCATGCGGTAGAGCTGCGTTCGCATCTCGCTGGCCAACCGTGCCATGACATTGGGCTGGTTGCCGAGATAGAGCGGCCCTGCCTCATCGACCACGACAGCCACTTCGGGCGACCAGCAGGCCGGTCGCTTCAGATTCTTGTCGTAGACCTGACGCCATCTTGCGAGCTGATCCCAGATGTCCTTGCCCGCCAGCCAGCCCGTGCCGCCCAGGTCCATATACCAGCAGGCCAGGCGCCGGGGCAGCATCTGGGCGAAGTTGCGGCGATGCACCCAATAGGTGAGCTGCGGCGTTTCGGCCCGTCCGTAACCGTCTTCCGGGAGGGTCAGATAGGTGCGGGTGTCGTCCTCATTCAGCCACAGCTTTCCGTGAAGGCGGACGGAGTCGACGGGCGACATGAACGCTCCGCAGCCACCGGCTTGCCGATCAGAATAGGAGATGGGGGAGCAGACGATGTCCACATCGGGGCACTTCAGGAGTCGAGCGAGCGCCAGGTGCCCGCTGGCCTTGGGACCGTGCGGCAGTCCGCTGATTTCGAAGTAGTATCCGTAGAAGAACACCACCAGCTTTCGACGTTGGGTCTGGTCTTTGATGGCCGGGGCGAGCAGCTCCAATGGCTCGACCATCGCCACCTGCTGATACTCATAGAAATCGACGACCCACCGCTCGGCTACCGGGTCTCGGAACACGCCCAGCGTCGCCTTGCTGCGCTGTTCGACCGAGGGCAGGTCGATCTTGTCGAAGTCGACATCGGGTCTTGCCCACGCCTGTCGAAGGCGCTCGACCGAGCCATACTTTTGTTTCAGCCACGCGGCGAAGCCGCGTTTCATGGCGGGGCAGAAGCTGGGATATCGGGCCTCCCAGGATCGTTCGTAGAACCACTCGCCCGTGTGCTGGGCGCAGGGGTGGTAACCGAAGATGTGATCGCCGAACTTCGCCTCGCAGTGTGCGACGAGCCGACGAGTGTGCTCGACCATCTCCTTTCGCCACGCGATCGAGGCCACTGAGATGAGCTTGCGCGAACCATCGTCGAACTGCATCGCATCGTCGGGGTGCTGATCGTACCACCAATCAGGCGGGGCTACGCCGAATCGGGGCAGGATCATTGCCTGGGGGTCGGCCTGGATAGCTTGCGATATCTGATCGTCGGCGGAGGAGTAGTCCGGCTCCTGCCCGGGTCGTGGCCAGGGCATGTCGATTCCGATCGAGTGGAGGTGAACGCCTGCAGCCCCGGCCATTTCCACCTGCTGGGACAGGGGGGAGTCTTCCCGCCCGGAGTAGATCCGCCAGGGGGGCCCATGGTGCAGCACCTGGATGTCCGCCGTCCGCTGCCGATCGGCCTTCATCCAGAATGAGAAGGTGTATCGCTCGCCCTTCTTGACGGACAGGCCTGTCTGAAAAAAGTGGACATGCATCGTGCTGCTACCCGGTTGTGTGACGGTGACCCGGCACGATTGTTTGCCTCCGTGGGGCGACGTGGCATCCGGCTGCCAGTCAGCGGCAGCGCGGTCGTCGGTCTTGACGAAGAGCGTCCAAGCCGTCGAGGTGGTGGCCTTGTCTGCTTCCCAGTCGCCATGGCGGAGCATGTTCGATGTGCCTTTCGGATCATAGGCACCCGGGTAGACCTTCGCATCGTCAATCCAGACGGAACCGGCGGTGTTGCCGACACGAATATGGACGCCGCAATGGCCCGTGTTGTCTTCGGGTGCGTCGAAGGTCGTGTGGTATTCCTGCCACTGGGTGGTCAGCCGAACGATCGTTGCTCCGGGCCCGCCAGCCCATCCAAAGAACATCATCGGTGTTCGTGGCGTGCCGTCGATGAAGAGCAGGGCGGAGCCGTCGGGCTGTGGTTTCACTTCGGCGGTCAGTCCGTGGGCAGCAGACACCCCGTTCAGCAGATGGGCTATGAGCACGGTCACCGAGCCGCAGAGGCTGAGGACTGTCCGGCATGCGCGTCGGTGTGATCCGGAACGTGGTGTTGCTTCGTGTTGCCGGTATGTCATGGTTTTGCCCTCTTCAAATGGGCGCTGATCATCTCGGCCTCAGCGTTCTTGAAGTTTGGCCAGGAGGCATGGGGCATCATGGGCTCATTGATGATCCGTTTGGGGCCTTTCAGGTTGTTGTAGGCCGCATAAACACTGCTGGGCCGGCAGGTATCGTCGATGAAACCGACCGAGACAAGGGCCTCGGCGCGGGTGCGCGAGGCAAAGTTCATGGCGTCGAAGTATCGCGCGACATCGAGAATCTTGGGATCGGGCTTGCCGTCGGGGCCTCGCGGGACGAGTCTGGGCCAACCGTTGACGGTTGCGGTGTGGTCGCACATCGCCGGCACGTTGGCGCAGAACAGGGTGACGCGGGGCTCCAGGCCGGCGGCGACGATGGACTGTCCGCCGCCCTGGCTGCTGCCATGCACGATCAGGGTTCGGCCGTCCCATTCGGGCTGATGGGTCAGGAAATCCATCGCTCGGATCAGTCGGAGATACATGCCCAGGAAGTAGCAGGTCTCGCGACTTTCCCTGCCTCGCGTACGGTACTCTTTGAGTTCGGTGTTGCTGAGCTGCTCGTAGAACTTCTTGGGGCGGCCGTTGGGGAGGCCATGTGCGTTGATGTCCATGGCGATGGCGCCACGGCGGGCGTCTTGAACGGCCTGTCCCAGGTTGGAGTTTCTGACCCCTGCACCATGAACCGAGAGGATGGCGGGCAGGCTCTTGGGCTTGGCGTTGGTGGGGCGAACGAAGTATCCCGACACCGGCGTCGGGCCGAGGCACGGGACCTGGAGGTCGAAGCATTCGATGTCATTGCCAGGTGAGGGGACAGAGGTGAGCTTGGGGGTCATGGGGACTTCGGCGAGTTTTCGCTTCTGCTTGGCCCAGAAGGCATCAAAATCGTCAGGAGCAGGCATGCTGGGGGGGATCTTCAGGGGGTCCAGCCCCGCACCGGCACGCGCGGAGACCGGCTTGCCCTTGGGAGGTTTCCACATTACGTCGCAACGGAGAAAGCCGGGGTGATGCAGCGTGCCCGTGACAGTCTGCGGTTCCGCGGCAGGCTTGAGTTTCCCCTCGGTGATCTTGCCCTCCCCATCATTGGACAGGGTGTAGGTGATCGGGCCGGGCTCGCCCGTGTCTGGCGGGCGCTGAAGCGTGATCTTGAAGGTGACGGGATCGCCGGCGTGATAGAGGGCGTCCGGGCGATCGGTGACCACCGTGAGCTGAGCGGTCTCCGTGGACGGCGCTGACTGGGCGAAGGCCACGGCGGGTAGGGCCAGATAGAGGATCCATTGGAATCGACGTATGTGTGTCATGAGCAGACCTCCCAAGAGAGACGGTATGTTGTGGCATGATCGTACTGTTCGGTCTGACTTTCAAGGACGACAGCAGGGGGCGTTTCGGGATGGTGCGGGACGCGGCTGTGGGCTAGCATGCCGGGCGTGGCCCTTGGGAGGATCGCAGCATGCGTCGGTGGATTGGGTCGATGGCGTTCCTGGTTGGGGCATTGTGGTCGGCTCCGGCGGCGATCGGCACTGAGGCAGCGTTGCCTGTCTGGACGGAGGATAGCTTTGAGGACTTCGCCGACGGCGTGCTGGACAGCGGAGGGCAGAACCTCTACGTCAGCCGCGATGGCAAGGTTCGGACGATCCATCGATTTGATCTGAACCGGGACGGCTACATCGATCTGTTGTTCAACGGTACCCACGATGAACACGCATTTCTCCCGGCGACCGCGTCCAGGGTGACGTCGGATCGGCGCATCGAAACACGACCGCTGGCGGTTGAAGGCAGCCTCCGCGTTGTGGCGGCCGATCTGAATCGCGACGGGTGGCTCGACTTGGTCTTCTGCCCCAATGCCAGCGGGATCCAGAATCCGCGACGGTTTGTGACGGTGATCTACGGCGGGCCCGACGGATGGCCGGCACGCCGCAGCTCCGATCTGCTGCCGGTCCGCGATGCCCGAACACTGGCCATCACCGACCTTAATCGCGACGGTCGGCCGGACATCGCGGTGCTGTGCAGTGATGCGTGGATGCGAGGGCAGCCCGAAGGCCGGATCATTCGCGTCTTCTGGGGCGGCGATGAGGGCTATCTGCTGACTCGGTTTCTGGATCTTGGGGTGCCCGGGGCGATCGACTTGGCGGCGGCGGACCTGGACGGCGACGGTGTGACCGATCTGGCGGTCCTGCGATCCGACAAGAAGATTCAGTTCTTCTGGGCCAAGGCGGCGGAGGGGGGGATTACCCAGCCGGTCAGTTCGGACATCGCTTTGCCCGGCGAGGGGGCACAGTGTCTGACGGCGGCGGACTGCGACGGCAACGGAAATGTCGATCTGGCCGTGGGAACGAGCAAGGGAGTTGTCCACCTTATTGGGAATCGCGGCGGACGGAACTGGGATGTGCCTTTGACGGTGAAGGCATTCGATGCCTCACGGATTACGGTGGGCGATCTCGACGCTGATCGGCAGCCCGATCTGGTGCTGTCGGAGTTCGGTGTGGCCAGAGCGGCCGGTGGGGAAATCGTCGGAGCCAAGAAGGGCATGCCCGATGTCATCCATGTCCTGTGGGGAGACAAGGGGGGCTTCTCGGCGTCGCGTTCTTCGGAGCTGGCTGTCGGGTTCGCCGGGGCGACAGCCATCGGTGACTTCGACGGCGATGGGCAGACCGACCTGGCGGTGGCGGTGTACCAGGGGGCCCAGACCTTCGACGGCGAATCGGTTGTGTTCTGGGGTCGGGGGCGTCGGCAGTTTGAACGGGGCGAGCGGGGCATTGCTACGCAGGGCGCAGCCGATGTGATCGCCGTCCGGCAACGTGAGGGACAACCTGTCCAGGCGGTGTTCTGCAACAGCCGCGGCGGGGCACTCAGCGAGCGGGTTCCGCTGCTGCTCTATTGGGGAGGCCCCGAAGGATTCGATGCCAAACGTCGGATGGAGATTCCCTTTGCCAGCGGCTATGAATCCACGGCTGCCGATCTGAACACCGACGGGTTCGTCGACCTGGTGGCGATGAACTCCGGACACATGGGGTTGGAGGGGGCCAAGGGGGCGACCGACCTGGGGGTCAACATCCTCTGGGGTGGTCCGAAAGGCATCGACCCAGCGGCCCGTCGGACGATCCTGCCTCATTATGCGGTATGGAGCAGCAATACGGCCGACCTGAACCGCGACGGGTATCTCGATCTGGTCATGGGTTTGTTCGCCTCGGCGACGCCCAACGAGCCCGAGCCCCTGATCATCTATTATGGAACCGCGGGCGGGTTCGATGAGAAGCATCGGCTCATACTGCCTTCGGAGGGGGAATCGTGCGGCTGCGTCATCGCCGACTTCAACCGCGACCAGTGGCTCGACATTGCCGTCACGAGTTTCGGCAAGCATCGCATCCGCGTCTTCTGGGGTGGCCAGGCGGGGTTCAGTGCCGCCCGACAGTCCACGGTCGAGGTGCCCAGTCCCATCGATCTGGAGACGGCCGATCTGAATGGCGATGGGTGGCTCGATCTGATCACCGGCAGCTACCACGACGTGATTTCCGGGTGCCACGATACGGGTACGATCATTCTCTGGGGCGGTCCGCAGGGCTTTCGGCAATGGGATTCGCAGCGATTGCCGGGTGTCACGCCCGTGGGGCTCACCGTGGCCGACTTCGACGCCGATGGATACCTCGACCTGTTCTGCCCGCACTACCATTCCGAACTGACGCGGGAGTCTCTGCCGAGCTACCTGTATTGGGGAGGGGCCGAGGGTTTCGCCCCCCGGTGTCGGACGATCCTGATTTGTGATTCCGGGCACGATGCCCTGGCCGCCGATTTCGATCGCGATGGCCGGCTCGATCTGGCCGTCTCGTGCCACACGGTGGATGGCGATCACCGAACGGTTTCTCGCGTCTTCTACAACGACGGCCGGCGTTTTGCCAACCCTCGCGTCACGACGCTTCCGACGCACGGCTCGCACTGGATGTGGCAACAGGACATGGGTCACATCTATCACCGTCGGTGGGAGCAGTGCTATGAGTCGTCTGTGTTCCGATGGGGCGAACCGGCAGCGGGCGGTCGGATCGCGTGCGTCGCGGAGGTGCCCGGGGGCACGAAGCTTGAGGTGGCCGTTCGTGCTGCCGATCGGGAAGAGGCGATGGCCGGGCGGGCTTGGCAGGCGGTTTCGTCCGATGGGTTTTCGCTAAGGCCGACGGATCGATGCCTGCAGTATCGGGCCGTCTTCAAGTCGGACAACGGCGACCGTTACCCGGCGTTGGACCGGGTAACGGTGACGCTGGAACCGGCGAGGTAGTTCTCTGTCTTGCCCTGCATCATGGAGGTCGCTGTCGCGACTACTGCGGCTTCATGATGGCGCACTCGAACACGCCGCCGGCGATGTTCCCCTTGTGAGCTTTGAACATGACGGTGATGCGTTCCTTGCCCTGGAGTATTTCGGGCGTCAGTGCGTGCTCGACGTCGAAGAACTCATTGGGCTTGTCGTTGTTCAGCTTCTGAGTGGCGATTACCTTCCCGTTGACCACGACGTCGAAGGTACGACTGCCCCCTTCGCTGCCCCAGTAGGTGATCACCAGGGCCTGCGCGGCATTGGGCAGGACCTTCAGGTCGTAGCTGAACCACCCGTCGGGGGCATGTCGCCAGGTGCGTCCCAGATGAGCGCCGGCGCCGTGATTCTCGCCCCGCAGGTTGTGGGCCGATTCGCTGGCGGTATCATTAGGGATTACCATATCGACCACGCGGGCTAGGCGTTTCTTGCGGATCTCTTCTGCGGCGGCAATTGCCTTAAGTCGCTCGCTGCCTTCTTTGAGGAACAGCCAATAGGCGCCATAGGGTTCGTCGAGCACCTTGTAGAAGGGCACGAGCGTGACGTCGGTAGGTTGCCCGCTCGTCTGGAACGTCAGCGGTTTGCCTTCAACAGGCTTGATCCAGGTGTCGAGGGTCTTGGGATCGCCCAGGAAGTACCTGGCATCGCGGGTCAGTCCGACCAGCACGAGCGGACCATACAGGATGGCCCTCAGTTCGGGATCATCGGGCATGGGTTGCGTGTAGAGAGACATCGGCAGTCGAACCTCGACCTTGTCGCCGTCCTTCCACTCTCGCTTGAGGGTCAGGTAGGAGCTCGGCTTGTTCGGGGATTCCACCGCCTGTCCGTTGACCTTCACCTCGATTCCGCGGGTGGCCCACCATGGGACGCGGAGGTGGAGAGCACCTTCCTGCGGGCTTGAAAGGTTCAGTGTGAGCGTCGTGGTGTCTTTCTCGGGGAACTGCGTCTGCTGGGTGAGCTTCAGCCCGGCGTCCTCCCATGTGAGTTCCGATGGGATATACAGGTTGACGTAGACACCTTCTTCGTCGTGGAAGTAGATGCTGTCGGCGAGCTTGGCGAACGATTCGATGCCCGTGCCGTAGCAACACCAGAACGAGTCGTTGGGGGTGCCCCACTTCTTGGTGTGTCCTGTGCCCAGGGGGACGAAGTAGATCAACTGTCCGTTACTGGCCCGCTGCGTGCCGAGGATGCCGTTGTAGAACGCCCGCTCGTAGAGGTCGGCGTAACCCGGCTCGGCCGTCCACTGAATCAGGTGGCGGGTCAGCTTGAGCATGTTGTAGGTGGTGCAGCATTCCTGGTTGTCGGCTGCAAGTGTGGCGGCCAGTGCGTTTGGCTCGGGCCAGTGCTCTGAGCGGTTACTGCCGCCGGTGGCGTACGATCGTTTGTGAACGACGCAGTCCCAGAAGAAGCGGCTGATGGTGCGATATCGTTCGTCGCCGGTCAACTCGTAACGCCGAGCGGCCCCGATGACCTTGGGGATGTTAGTGTTGGCATGGATTCCGCTGAGATTGTCCCACTCGAGGGCCAGCGGCCCGAGGAACGCACCCTGGTCGAACTTGCAGGCCAAGTCGAAGTGTGCCGCATCGTCGGTGACCGAATGCAGATTGTGCAGCACCTCGGACATGCCGCCGAACTCGACGGTCAGGATGCGATCCCATTGGGCGCGGGGCAGCTTGTCGATGCGTTTCTTGAAGTAGCTGGCCATTCCCTTGAGGACGTCGAGGGCCTGGGTATTACCAGTCAGGTCGTACATGTCATAGAGCCCGGCCATGATCTTGTGAATGGTGTAGTAGGGGGCCCAGGGCGGCTTGGCCATCGCTTCGAGGCGATCCCAGAATTCCTGGGGATAGGCGGCCAGGTACTCGCCGCCCATCGCCTTCTGGCACTTGGCGAACTCGGCCACCATGGCATCGGCCTTTGCCTTGAGCTTTTCGTCGCCGGTGTTGCGGATGATCAGGGCGCAGGCCGAGAGATAGTGCCCGATGAAGTGACCGCGGACCTCGCACTTGGGCTCTTCCCAGCCGCCGAGAGGTTTGCCCGGTGCGGGCAGGCCGGCGGTGATGCGGAAGGCGTACAGCATCCGGTCAAAGTCGAGTTCGTGAAGGTACTTTCGGTTGGCCTCAAGCGCCGTCTTACAGGGCCCGTCGAGCAATCGAACCTGGTTCAGATCAAACGGCTCGACCTTGGGCGGCACCTGGGTCTTTTCGGCCGACAGGCACCAGGGTGCGGCGACGAGCAGACAGAGGAGCGTCGCGACCACAGCGAAACGAAGCGTCGGTTGATGCATCATGGGACGGACTCCTAAGAGGTCATCTGTCGATTCGATCCGGGGGCATCCGCTCTCGGATGCAGGATATATACTGCCAGGGCCTGCCCCGCGTCGAGTGTGGTATGCCTAACGATATGCCCCTCGGCCCTCTGCCTTGTGCAGCGGTTCAGGGTGGGTGGAGGATCATCGGCTTCAGCGAACATGGTAGATCCAGGCGTAGCGTCGGTCGTTGATGATCACTTCGTGGCGGCGATCTCCGTCAATGTCTGCCGAGCGGGCGTAGAAGCCGTAGCCGTAGTCGTCGGGGCGCCCCGGTACGTCACCCCATTCCTGCGCGATGTTCGGTGTGTGCGGGAATTCGGCGCAGCGCCGCCCCCAGCCGTCGATCACATAGGGCCATCCGCCATCGGTGAAGATCAGCAGGTCTGTGGCGTCAGCACCCAGGCCTCTCAGCAGGGTCGTCGGATCGAACACATGGAACAACTGCTTGCGGCACGCCTCGGGGCGGCCGAGCGGGAAATTCAGCGGCGGGGTCATTCGCCACAGTTCATTGCCATGGATGTCGAAGAGTTGAAGTTCGGCCCGCTTGTTGTGGACGAAGACCTGGCCGTCGCCCGCGCGCGGGTCGAATCGGCCGATCTGCACATGTTGGGGGTGGGTTCCTTTGCGCTTCCAGACAGGCTTTCCGGTTCGCGCGTCGAGGAGGTAGGCGATATCGCTGCCGGCGAATGCGGCGCACAACCGGCCGCTGACAGTCCCGATGGCCGCTCCGTCGACATGCATTTCTCCTGCGTTCCATTCGCCCGGAGGAACGGGTTGATAGGTCCACCGTACCGTCAGATCGTGATCCACAAGGTTGTAGCCCATGATGAACTCGTCCCGTCCGTCGTCATCGACGTCGTAGACGAGGGGTGCGTGTCCCGAGCCCAGATGGTCTCGCGTCAGGATGAGTCGCAGGTCGGCGTCGAAGAACCAGGCCGGATTGGCATAGTCGTGTGGCGGATAAGCCCGCTCGGAGTTCTGGACCAGGATGGTGTATCGCCGTGGGGCACCGGTTCGGGCGATTCGGACGATCTGGGCGTTGTCGGCCGGCATGGGAACGGTCTTGCGGATCCGACCGGAGCGGGCCTCGATGACCAGCACCGCGTCGCCGCGGGCACAGACAATTTCGAGTGATCCGTCGGCGTCGAGGTCGGCCCAGTCCAGAGCGCGTTCGGCCCCGTGTGTGACGAACGGCCTGCTGCCCGTCCATGGGTGTCCTATCTGCCAGAGAACCTTGCCGGTCGCATCGGTGGCCGTCAGGCAGAAGTGGCGCTGCTCGGCCTGAGAGAACCTTCCCTTCCAGGGCTTCACGTCGAAGACCTTCGAGCCGAACATGCCGGGCGATTGCAGCCAGAGGACCTCGCTCTTGCCGTCGCCGTCGAGGTCGACGCAGAAGGGGATGCCGCCGAAGCGGTCAAGCGACACCTCTCGGATGAGGCGACATTGGATCGTGGGGGCACGGGGCGCTGAGGCGGTGGTCTGGGCTTGGACAACCTCAGCGATCAAGCCCCAAACGAAAGCGGTTGAAAGCCAAAACCGGCCGAGGGAACGGATCGTTCGTGACGTGATGTCGGGCATGGGGGCGTGTCCTCATGACGCCTTGGGCCAAACCAAGGCGCCCTACGGGGCAGCGGCGGCCTGGCGGCGTGCCGGGATATCCTCTGTCAGTGTTCGTTCGAGCTGATCGATCTTCCATTCGATGGTCGCAGCCGTGAAGCCTCCGCGGCCGTGATTGAGGTGTCCCATACGGCTGTCGGCCTGATAGAGCGGCAGTGCGGCGCGGGCTGCGGCAAGTTCTTCCCGGCCAGTCCTTTCGAGATCGTTCAGTGCGGCCAGCCGGCCAGCGGTGTCCTTAGCGGCGTAGAGACGTTCTCTCGCGTCAAGCCATTGTACGAGACGAAGGGTGACCTCTGCCTTGTCGCCGAAGGCGCGGGCTGTGCGCCATTGGGACTCGACCTCGGCTCGGGTTCGTTCCGGAGCGGCATCGGCGGCCTGTCGGAGCTTCGTCAGGCCCGATCGCCAGTGCTGGAAGAGTTGGGCAAGTCGTGCGCGGTTTTCGGGTCCGCTGCCGGGTCCCTGCCCGGTGGACTTCATGGACATCTGCTCCAGCGAGTTGATGAATCCACGTCGCCAGGGCCTTGGGTTCTGCTCTTTGGGGTTCAGCCAGAACGGCTGGGCGTAGCCGGTATTCATCGTATGGCTGAGGTTGTAGTAGAACGGATGGTGGTGGATGGCCTCCGAGAAATCGTCCCATGCGGCGAGGACACGGTCTTCCTGGCCCGATCCGAAGTCGCGACGGGCGA
Organism: uncultured Planctomycetales bacterium; assembly: GCA_964446835.1. GTDB lineage: Bacteria > Planctomycetota > Phycisphaerae > UBA1845 > JAFGLZ01 > CAYUQT01. Next base: position 43,553 of record CAYUQT010000064.1, read on the forward strand.
CGGCGCGGAGCCATTCATTGGGCTCGGTCGAGTTCGTGTAACTGAGCTCCCCAAAAAGTTCAGTGACCGGGGTGGGATAGAAGCCCTGATGATACCAGTTGCCGAAGATGGCGATGATCGGCGGCGGGCCGAAGTCGTTGACCGCCTGGTACCGTTCTGTCCAACGTTGCATGCAGGGGATCTCCGGCTGAACGTTGGATTCCTGACTGAAGCGGGTTTCGATTTTGGCCCATAACGGACGCGGGGGCTTGCCGTCGTGCTCTGCCTCGGCGAGTAGGGCCTTTGCGGATTTCGTGTAGTCGTCGGAGGGACCCTTGAGGCTCAGGCAATAGTCATAGGCCTGCTGAAGGAGTCCGTCTCGCCGCCGGGCCCACCAACTGTCGAAGTTCGCCATGAAGGCAATGTTACGATCGAGCTTGAGAAGTCGGCTGAGGTATCGCTCGTATTCGGCCTTCTCGGGCGATCCGGCGGTAGCGCCGAACGTGTAGGTCCAGGCGACGACGTGCGTGTCCGGTCTGACCTTCCAGAATGCCTGGGCCAGCAGCGAGCTTGTTGAGACCCATGCGTCCAGTCCCTTGTTGACAGAGCCCATCCCCTCGTCCAGCAGCACGATGGTCCTGATCTTCGGGACGTCGCGAAGAAGCTGGCCGGCCTCCTCCTGAAGGGCGCGGGCCTGCTCGGCGTTTGCAGGGTGTGGGGCGGCATATTGAAGAACGATCTCCAGATCGTAGCGTTCGGCTCGTTCAGTCAGTTCGCGGAGACGCAGCATCCAGGGCTGATAGCTTGTGCCCTCTGGCGTTCGGCCGGGAGCGATTCGCGTCGGCAGCGGCAGATCGCGCTCGGGTCCCGGGCACCAGCACATCCAGAGGGCGTCGTATCCGTAGTGGCTGATGAGCGAGAGGTGGGCATCGGTGTACACCGGTGCCGTGGTGGCCAGTTCACCCATCCCCCCCCAAGCCGAACAGGTGGTCCGGGGACTGTATCGGGGCTCACGCACACGCGAGTCGGGTTTGAGGAACGGCCCTCCTCGAAGGGCGAGCAGGTCTTCCAGATACCAGATACCTCGCAGCAGGCCTCGTCCATCGACGCCATGAATACAGATCTGGTTGTCGGCAGCGGTGAAGCGGTAGCCGGCCGGCCGGCGCGGGCCGTCTGGGAGGTTCGATCCCTGGGTGAGCGTGATGGATCGCGGTGTGGGTTGAGCGGGGGTACCGGTGACGATGCGGATGTTGACCTTCATGCATCTATTCAAGAAGCGGCCCAGATCGGCCACCGCCGTATTCAGTGGCGGCGAGGACGGTGCGGCCACACGAATCGTCCAGCCGTCGGTAAGCGTGATCTCTCCGCTTTCCGGCCGGGCGTCGGGGTTTGGCAGGCCGGCCCATCGCGGATCGATGCCGGCGGCCAGCCGATCGACGAACGCGTACGGTTCTTCTTCGTGCGGTCCAAGCGGACGTCCACCGGCAACCGAAGAGGGACCGATCAAACGATTCATCATGCTGGCGCCTTCCGGCACGGGTGTTCCGTCGGTCTCCAGGGCGGCACCATAGGGGTCAGGTCTCAGCATGCGGTACATCATTCCAACCTTGCGGATGCCGTCGTAGGCGTGGATCGTGGCCTTCTCAGCCGGCGAGGCGGACCATGTGCAATAGACGGCGTAGTAGTCGTCGGGGCACTGTCCCGCGGCGGACCGCAGGCGAACGAAGACCCGTTTGGCCTGGGCCGGACGGATCGGGAAGGTGATCCAGCGTTCGTAGTAGCATCCGATCTGATCGGCGGGGGTTTCGCCGGCTCCGAGATCGTCGCGATCCCATGCGGTGCCGATCTGCCATCGCAGCGGACCCGGTTTGCCGATTCGTTTCATCTTGACCTGTACGGCGGTGATAGGCGTATCGGTCATAAGGTCGATGCGCTGACCTCGACCGGCGAATCGATCCGAGTCGATGGCCAGGCCCGTCTCCAGGTGCGTGATGGCCGGGTCGGAACTGAGCCAGTGATACCATCGTCCACCGGGTTGCGAGGAGGGCATCGTGGGGTCCATGTCGTTGGACTGGAGAATGCTGCCGGGTTCAGAGCTCAGGACCACGTGGGTGAACAGCAGTGTGGCAAGCCACAGGGGGACGTGTCGCGACATGAGGGGTGCTCCTTCCATGCCATTCCCCCCGATGCCTTGTGACGGTCGGACGTCGTCGATCGCTGCCTATGGTGCCCGGTCGCCCTGTTGAACCAGGCTGACGATCCGTTCATTGAGTTCGAGGGCGTGTCGCCAAGTGTGTTCATCCGGGGTGATCGTCGCAGAACGCACGTATGCACTGGCACGCGGAATGATGCCTCGCCGAACGAGAAGGTCCTTCTCCATCCAGAGGAACAGTTCCATATTCTGGAGCGAGAACATAATCTGCGGCAACAGCCTTTCGAAGAGGTCGGTAGCCCGGGACTTCTGTCCGCTCTTGCCCAGTTGCCATGCCTTCTGCAGCAGGTCGGCCAAGGCCAGACCGGGGATCAGCCCGCAGATGCCCGGCTCCATGAGTTCCATCATGTACATTCCGCCCCAGCCCTCCAGGACGCCAATTCGGTCTTGGGTGGCTTGGCGGATAGCCAGCAGTTTGGGGCCCAGGAGGGGCTCTTCGAGTTTGGCGTAGCGGAAGTTGGGGCATGCATCCAGGAGCTGTCGGCAGAACTCCGGGCCGATCGTCCGGCCGCCCGGATTGAAGTCCTGGATGAGCACCGGGATCGAAACCGCCTCGCAGATGCCTCGGGCATAGGTGAACAGATCGGCCTCGGGAATGGCGAAGATACGAGGCAGGGCGAAGCTGATCATGTCGGCACCCATCGCCTCGTTGGCGTGGGCGATTTCCTTGGCGTGAAGGAGTGCCGGATGATTGGATTGGGCAATGACCAGAGTCTTGCCCTTTCGAGCGGCAATTGCAGTTTCGATGACTTTGCGTCGTTCGGCCTCGCTGAGTTTGTAGAACTCACCGGCGTAGGCCGGCAGACAGACAGCCGACAGGCTTGCATCGCAGGCGAATCGCACGCACGACGCCAGGGCGTCGTAGTCGATTGTCTCATCCTTGTGGAAGGGTGTGGGGATGATGGGTACGACGCCCTCGATCTTCGCAGTGGTTTCTTTCATCCGCAGGTGCTCCTTTCGTCGGCTGGCAGTCGGCCATTGCCGCATGGAACAGGATATCGTCGCCGATGACGCCTCAGGTCAATCGCAGTGCCTGTGCCATGTGTTTTGGCCTCCGATCGTACCGCATGTGGGGCGGGGAGTCATGCCCAAGGCTGCCGATTGGGACTTGGCATGTTGAGGCGGCATGGGGTTAGAATGCTCAGCCGAAACGCCGGGAGGGCGGCTGACCCTGTGGGGCTGGAGGATCGATATGAGAGCGACAACACCGGTCGTAATGGCCTGGGTACTGACGACGGCGATATGGCAGACAGGGTGGGCCGACGCAGTGCTGCCCCAGACGCTGCTCGTCATCGAGCCGGGCAAGGAGAATCCGCGGAACAGTGAGGGGGACATTCTGACGCTCAAGGATGGGCGACTGGCGCTGATCTACACACGGTTCACCGGTGGCGGGGCCGACAACGCCAAGGCCGACATAGCCCTGCGGACATCCGGCGACGACGGCAAGACCTGGACGACGGATCGGATCCTCATCCCCAACGAGGGCCGTGAGAACATCATGTCGGTCAGCTCGATTCGTGAGAAGGGCGGCGACATCCTGGTGTTCTACCTGCGGAAGAACAGTTGGAGCGACTGCAACCTGTATGTCCGACGGTCCGGTGACGAACTGGCAACACTCGGTGAGCCCGTTCGAGTGACGGTGGCCGATGGCTATCACGTCGTCAACAATGCTCGCATTCTCATGCTCAAAGACGGGCGGTTGGTGGTGCCGGCGGCCCTGCATCCCTGCAAGGACGGCACGCGCAAGACATGGTCTGGCCTCGGTGTCCCTCGCGCGTTCTTCTCCGATGACGGTGGGCGCACCTGGCGGGCGGACAAGACCATCGTCGAGCCGCCACCCCAACGCACGGTCGCCTGGCAGGAACCCGGCGCGATCGAATTGCGCGATGGGCGACTGTGGATGTATATGCGGACGAACGCGGGGTGTCAGTATGAATGCTTCTCGTCGGATCGTGGCGAGACGTGGACCGCACCGCAGCCCACCCACATCTTCTCGCCTTGTTCGCCGGCCACCGTCGAGCGGGTGCCGTGGACCGGCGATCTGCTGATGGTCTTCAACGACCACTCGGGTTGGCACACCTATTCCAAGGAGAAGCGGACCCCGCTGTGCGTGTCGATCTCCAGGGATGACGGCCGCACGTGGTCTCCGAGCCGTGTCATCGAACCCGATCCAAACGGCTGGTACTGCTATACATCGATCACATTTGCCGGCAACCGCGCGATCCTGAGCTACTGCGCGGGTGACAAACAGGTAGGCGGTCTGAACCGTCTGAAGGTGACCGCCCTGCCGCGGAAGTGGCTCTACCCTGATCCCGTCTTCAAGACGGGCGACGTGTCACAGGTCAATCGAAAGGATCTGCCGCCGTATCTGCACCGATACAAGCTGGCCGAGTTGATCGTCCGGCCCACGGGGCAGCCAGAGGATTTTGACGGTCATGCGGTCGAATGCCCCAAGGTCTTTCGCTGGAAAGATAGATGGTATATGGCCTATACGGGGATTACCCGGCGAGATGGCGTCATCCACGAGTCGATCGGTCTGTGCGAAAGCGATGATCTGGTTCACTGGCGGAACCGTCGGCAGATTCTGAGTGCCGGCAAGGACGGGGAGTTCGATGCCGGCGGACTCAGCGGGCCGTTCACCTGGGTGGAGGGCAAGCGGGTCTACACGATGTACTGCGGTTTCCCCAAGGCAGGCTACGAGACCGGTCCCGGCCAGCATGGCCTGGCGTGGACGGACGATATGCAGACCTGGCACAAATCACCAAGCAATCCGGTACACCGTGTGGGGCCGAAGGGCGGCTGGAACGACGATGTCGTCTATCAGGCGTTCATCATGAAGCACGAAGGGCGCTACTGGATGTTCTACAACGCCCACGGCTCGATGGACGGCTGCGAACAGATCGGCCTGGCTTGGTCGAACGACTTGCTCAAGTGGGATGAGTTCGAGGGCAATCCGATCATCCGCAAGGGCGATCCTCAGCGCGATCGCGACCACGTCATCATTGCCGATCCCTGGGTGATGCGGCTTGCGGACAGGTGGCACATGTTCTACTTCGGCTTCGACGGCCAGCACGCTCGCGAATGTCTGGCCACCAGCGACGACCTGCAAACGTGGACCAAGAGCCCGATGAATCCGATCATGGACGCCGGGCCGGCCGGCAGCTACGACGAGATTCACTGCCACAAGCCGTGCGTGATCCTTCATGAGGACGTCTTCTATCACTTCTATACGCCATGCGGAAAGTGCGCCGACAGCTCGGAATACCGCTCGATCGCACTGGCGACCTCGAAACGTCTGCCGGGCGTGTGGTATCGTGAGCCATAGCGAAGCGTGCCACCGTGCAAGCGGAGGTCAATATCAGGAGTCACGGTCCGGACCAGAGACCGCCCGTTGATGCGGAGGGCGTGATTCGGTTCATCGCATGTCCGGAGGAGCCGTGGTTGGGCGAGAGCGAGGCAGTTCTGTTGCCGCGCATTGTCCGCGGGCGCCTGGATCGGTTGGAAGACACGCTTTGGCTTGCGGAGGCAGGGGGACGGGTTTGCGGCAGTGCCTGGTTGGCCATCGGCGGCGACAATCCGCCTACTGCGGTGATGGGGCTTGTGCGGACGGATCCAGCGTGTCGAGGGCAGGGAATTTCCGGGAGGATCGTGGGAGAGGCGATCTGTCATGCTGAATCCAGGGGCTGCGGGTGCATCCTCTTGGGGACACACAATCCGGTGGCGCGCAAGATCTATCAACGACAGGGGTTTGTCGGGTTCGGCTACAACTCCATGATGTGGTCCTCGCCGGTCAGCGGTTCAGCCGGCATTGGTCTTCACGTGCCGAGTGCAAGCGCCTTTGAGGTGAGATCGGCGGCTTGGGGTGATCTGCCTGGGATTGTGGCCGCCTATCTGACACCTCAACCGCAGCGGCTCCTCGACGGGCTGGAGCTTCTGACCATGCACGACGGCGTTCTGGAGCAGGAACGCACCGTGTCCGTCGGTTTGGCCCTCTTGCTGCGAGCCGAACGCCCTGGTTGCGGCATGTGGTTGTTGGTCAACGAACGCAACCAGGTTCTGGCGGCGGCGAGCATTGTCACGGGGGACGCCTCGCGCGAGCGACACCTGTGTCTGCACGTGTTGCGTGATTGGGGTCGACCGTTGGATGAACTCATCTGTGCTGCTGCCGACGGCGTCCATTCGGACGGAGGACGTGAAGCGGCTCTCCGCTGCATGGTTGGCGCACGGGATGACACCAGCGATCGGGTCTTGCGGCGGAATGGATTCAAAACGCGTCCTACGGGCGTCGAGGATCGTGTGGCAGGTGGCGGCATTGAGGTTCGTTGGTACGCACGTTGAGCGACACCACACCTTCGCTTTGTGAACAATGTCGTGGGCGGTTGCGGGGGGCACCATCTCTGGGGGAAAAGGGCAAGAAAGAACCCGTTGTCTGTCGCTGACAACGGGTTCTGGCTAACTGGGGAATAAGGATTCGAACCTTAACTAACTGATCCAGAGTTCTAATTTTGGCCTATTGACGCCTGATGATGGTTGTCGACGAACGTTGACAAAGCCGCGTATTTCCTATAGATTTCGCATGTCTTAGCATTGATGGCTGTTGACCGATTTTGTAGCCCGACGTAGCCCCCGCGTAGCCCGGAATGAGGCCTCTAGACTAACTGATTCAGATCAGGACCCGTCACACATGGCAAAGTCAAAAGTAGTTAACCTGACAATGGATCGTGTGAAGCAACTGGTTCCGCCGGCGACAGGGCGGACGGTCGTCTATGACGCCAAAGTGCCGGGACTGATCATCCGCGTGACGCCGACCGGCGCCAAGAGCTGGTATGTCTACCGCCGCCCAAAGAACGGCCGACCGCAACGATACCATCTGGGGACGTTCCCAGAAATGGGCGTCGCTGACGCCCGGCAGGAGGCCATGGTCGTTGTCGCCAAAATGACCAAGGGGATAGACCCTCAAGCTGAGCGCCGCGCCGTCCAAACTGAAATGTTGTTCAAAGACGCTTTCGGTCAGTACCTCGAATTGAAGGCGAAGCCTCATCGGAAGACGTGGAAGGAGACAGAGCGGATCTTCAACACGTACCTGAAGCCGCTTCACAATCGGCCGCTTTCATCCATCAAGACCATGGACGTTACAACCCTTCACGCCAATCTTGGGAAGAAGCACGGCCACTACATGGCGAATCGCATTCTCGCCGGGGTCTCCGCCGTCTTCACATGGATGATCTCCAAGGGTTGGGAGGGGCGCAATCCATGTTCCGGCATCGAGCGGTTCCATGAGCAGTCTCGCGATCGGTTCCTGAACGTGGAGGAGCTGAAACGGTTCTTCAAGGCCCTTGCTGCAGAAGAAGAGCCGATGTTCAAGGACTACTTCCTCATTTGCCTGCTGACCGGTGTTCGCGGTGGCAATGTCCGCAGCATGCGATGGTCAGACTTGGAACTCGATCGCGGGCTATGGCGACTACCTGACACCAAGGCCGGAGGCCCGTTACTTGTGGTTCTGCCACTTCCGGCCGTGACTCTACTTCGCAAACGAAAAGAGATGATGGAAGCCGAGGCCAAGACTGAGAGTGACACCGACGAGGAGCCGGCGATTGATTATGTGTTCCCTGAGACGCGAGCCCGATCAAAACACGGTCATATGGGCTATCCACAGAAGGCTTGGGAACGGATCCAGACGCGGGCAGGCCTACCAGACTTGAGAATCCACGACCTAAGGCGCACCCTTGGCAGTTGGCAAGCAGGAACCGGCGCGAGCTTGCCCATCATCGGCCGGACCCTGGGACATCGGGACCATACCAGCACGATGATCTATGCACGGCTGGATCTGGATCCCGTCCGTCGTTCAGTGGAGACGGCTACGAGCACCATGTTGACCCTGGGAGATGCGAACATGCCGGGACTACTGCCACCACCGGCCGAACAGATCGTAGACACGCAACAAGCTGAACCGAAGAAACGCAAGCGAAAACCAAGAGCAGGCACCAACGAACCGACAACACCGCCGGCACCGGCAAAGAGCGAAGCCGAGGAGAGACCACTACACTTATGACATCGGGAAGGCCAGATAGCTACTGGTCAAGCGTTGCTCGCGTACGTTGTGTCTGCAATCCTTCACACGTGCGCGGGCAACGACCCGACCCGAGAGGATTGCACAATGTCGAACATGATCCGCACGCTCGCCCAGTACCAGGCCGACGCTAAGGCCTTCCTGAAGGACCAGCCTATCGAGCACCTCGTCATCCTCGCGACAGATGCGGCAATTGACCTACTACTACCAGGGCAAAGACTCCTGGAGTTTGTCCAAACCGCCGTCCGCCTTGAGTACGCCACACGGCGCCTTGGAGCCGCAAAGGAGATCCCGGGGATGCACGGCGTTGCGGAGGAGGAGATCCTTGATCTTCACGGCACGCCCGTAGCAATAGAGCAGTTTTCATCCGAGCGTATCGCGATAGCCGCAGTGTTCGATGTATGCG
>CAYUQT010000065.1:0-51911 GCA_964446835.1 uncultured Planctomycetales bacterium
CCTGGAAAGATCACCGGCCCTTTCCGTCGCCGCCCGTGGGGCAATCAAGGCATGTGTTGAAGCCGGCGGACTACTCTACGTCTCCGCGGTCACACTGGCCGAAATCCTTTACCTGGAAGAGAAGAAACGCCTGGGCGCGGGCACGTTCCATCATGTGATGCGAGAGATGACCGCGCCGGATGGTTCGTTCTTCGAAGCCCCCTTTAGTGCCGCTATCGCCGATCGGATGAGAGAAGTCTCCCGCGATAAGGTGCCCGATTTCCCTGACCGAATGATTGCCGCAACGGCGATACACCTCGACATCCCGTTTGTGACGGCCGACAGCCGCATCCGCGAAACAAACGTCCCGACGATCTGGTAGATGTGGCGAGGCAAAGCCCTTGAGACCCGGCGATCGAGTGGCGTCCCCCGATCCACCGGACGGCCGATGACCTCAAGCCGAAAGCGACTGACCGACTCAGCCCCACAGCTCTCCCCTCGCCGCCGATTCAATACCTGAGCCGTTGCTGCTTCGGTGGGATACGGAGCTGCTCGCGATACTTGACGATCGTGCGGCGCGAGATCTTGACCCCCTCACTGATGATCATGTTGGCAATCTCGCCGTCGCTGAGGGGCTTGGCGGGGTCTTCGTTATCGATGATCTCCTTCACCCGGGCCTTGACGCTGTCCCAGCTCTTGGACTCGCCGTTGGACTTCTCGGTCCCCCCGGTGAAGAACATGCGGATCGGATAGATGCCTCGCGGTGTCTGGATGTACTTGTCCGCCACGGTCCGACTGATGGTCGAAGGATCGCAGTGCAACCCCTCGGCCAGATCGTTCATCCGCAAAACCTTCATGGCCGACGGCCCGTTTTCCAGAAAGTCACGCTGCCGTTCGACGACGATCCGAGCCACCTCGAGCAGCCGCTGCCGCCGATACTGCACGGCATCGATAATGGCCGAGGCCGCCTCGATGTTCTTGCGAATGAAGTCCCGCGTCTGCCGATCGTTCTTGCCGGTCCGCAGCAGACGCTGATACAGCGGTGAAATCCGCAGCCGCGGTGAGTTGCCGCGAGCCAGGCGAACCGTGTAACCATCGCCCTCATCGTCGTAATCGACGATGACGTCCGGCGTAACCATCGGCACCTGTCGCTCGGTCACCAGATAACCGGGATGCGGGTGAAGCTTCGAGATGTTGGCCACCGCCTCCTTGACCTCGTCGATCGTGCAGCCGAGGGCCTTGGCCATCGCCGGATAACGGTTCTTCTCGATGTCCACCAGATGGTGCCGGATGATCTGCTCTTCAAGGTCGTGGTGACCCGGCATGGCGTCGAGTTGGAGCAGAAGGCATTCCTCGAGACTGCGGGCCGCAATGCCCGACGGTTCGAGTTCCTGAACCGTCAGCAAGGCGTCCTCGACGATCGTCAGCGGGATCGGCGGCGAGACGGCCGTCGAGATGTCTTCCAAGGAGGTGCGCAGGTAACCGTCCTCGTCGAGTTGGTTGATCAGTACCTCACCGGCCCGCTTGACCTCGTCCGGCTCCTCCACCAGGGCCCACTGCTGAAGCAGATACTCCTGAAGTGAGATCGGACGACTGGCCGTGTTCGCCATCGCATCCATCTTGGCGTCACGGTCGCCGTCATAGGACGGCCGGCTCAGAAACGAGCGGTCCCCCTCGTCAACGTCATATTCTGAGGACAGGTTGTCGAGACGTTCAAAACCCTCTTCCGAACTGTCGGTCTCGGCGGAACTCTGACGATCGGCCTCCGAAGGCGCCTCGGGCGAGGCCTCGACCCGAGAGGACCCGATCTCTAGGGCCGGGTTCGTCTCCATTTCCTCTTGCAAACGCTGTTCCAGAGCAAGCAGAGGAAGCTGCAAAATATCCATCGACTGGATGAGTTGCGGCGTGAGACGCTGCTCCTGTCGGAGGACTTGCGAGGCAACTTGTGACAGATACTGCGACATTTCAACCTGTTGATTCGCCCAGACCGAACCCTTAATCGGGTCGGGACGAATCCCTACTCTATCCTATCCCTCATGAGGGGAAAGGGTTAATGAATATTGTACTTTTGGATTGGTGGCGTGGGAAGCGGAATCGTGGCAATTCGCGTGCCTATTTCCGGTCGTGGGCAACTAGGGTGTTTTGATTACAGGGGGCGACGCCCTTGAAGCGCATCCGACAACATCGCCTTCGTTGCATATTCCATCTGAGAGCCTGTGGGCAACCCCCTGGCCAGACGCGAGACCACCACGTCCAACCCCGAAAGTTGTGACTGAATATACATCGCTGTAGTGTCTCCCTCCATTGTAGGATTAGTGGCTAATACAACCTCTTTTACACCCCCACCCCGAACACGTTCGAGAAGTGCTGCAAGCGTCAGATGCTCCGGACCCACCCCTTCCAGTGGCGCCAGGTGCCCCATCAAGACGTGGTACACGCCGCGAACCGCGCCAGTGGATTCCAGCAGCAACAGGTCCTTGGGCTGTTCGACCACCACGATCTGGCACCGATCCCGCTGCGGATCGGTGCAGACACCGCAGGGATCGGCCTCGGTAAGGTTGAAACAAACAGAACACGGATGAACCCGCGTCTTGACCTCATGAATCGCATCCGCCAGCCTCATCGCCTCGTCGGTGGGTAGTTTGAGCAGATGGAAGGCGATCCGTTCGGCACTGCGCGGACCGATGCCCGGAAGCTTCTGAAGCTCCGACTGCAAACGAACCAGAGACTCGCTGACGGGTTGTGCCACCGGGAGATCTCCGAAGCGAAGAGGCCTGATCGGCCGAGCGATCGACGACAAACCATCGCAGACCACCACCCAGGCGGCCCCACCGAATCTCCGCAGCCCGCAAACGCATTGCGATGCTGGCACGGTGAGGCCCCATGGCATAGGGTCTAGCCGCCCAGCAACCCCTCCATGCCGGGGATGTTCATGCCGCCGGTGATCTGGCTGAGGGCCTGCTTGGCCGACTCTTGAGCCGTCCGGCTGGCCGAACCGATCGCCGTCTTGACGAGTTCCTCAAGCATCTCGGCGTCCCCCGACTTGAACACCTCCGGATTGATCTTCAGGTCGATGAGTTCCCCACGCCCGTTGACCTTGGCGGTAACCATTCCACCGCCGACCGTGGCCTCGTGCACCTGCCGCTCGAGTTCGGCCTGCATCTCGGCCATCCGCTGTTTCATCTGCATCGCCTGCTTCATCAGGCCGCCGAGATTGGATAGTCCTTCGAACATGGTCGCATCACTCCTAACGCCCTGCTGCAGGAGACACCTGCAACAACCGGCCATGATTCACGTTTGACTTCGGTCATTCACTGCCCGACAGCGCCGTTCCGCCGCCGGCGTCCTTCTCGATGTTCGTCAGCTCTGCATCGAACAGCTCGATGGTCTTGCGAACCAGGGGTTCGGCCAGAGCCGCCTTGCGCTCGTCTCGATTGACCGAGACGGCATGGTTCACGCGGGCACTTGCGGCCTGTCCCGTCTCCGGAGGGGCCGCCTGACCCTGCGGCAACGGACGCCGGTTAGCTTGCGGAGGACGGGAGGGACCCTGAGCTGAGGCAGGCGGAGGCCCCGCCGCTGGCGGCGCAGAGGCCCTGCCCGTCGGGGATCCCGCCGGAGCACTGCCCCGAGCCGGAACCGAAGGAGGGCGAGCCGCCGGAGCCACTGCGCCGGCACCGCTGAGACCTGCCAACAGCGTCTCGATGTCGCTGAATCGTTCCATAGAGGCCAGTCGCACGATGGCCGCCTCGGTCAGTGCCCGCCCCGAGCCGCTGAACCGCACGCTCCGCCGAAGTTCCTCGACCAGCGTGATCATATAGGTGAAGCTCGTCGGGTCGAAGTGGCTCGCCTGTTCCGACAGACGCTCGCGAACCGGTGCCGAAACGTCCACCAGATCGGTCTGCGGACCACACACCCGAATAACCATCAATTGGCGGAGGTAGTCGATCATGGAGCTGCAAAGATGCTCCAGGCTGTGCCCCTCACAAAGGCAGCGGTCCAGTGCCGCCAGCGCCCCGGCCGCATCGTTGACCGACAGCCGATCGACCAGTCCCGCCAGCAGCTCGTCGTGCGGAATCGGCAGGATCTCGTCGATCAGTTCGACCTTGAGCCGGTCGGCCCCCAGTGAGAGCAACTGATCGAGCAGCGACAGGGCATCGCGCATCGAACCGTTGGCCAGTCGCGCCACCCGGCGGACCACCGCCTCGTCGGCCTGTATCTTCTCCTGAGCCAGAATGGCCTGGAGATGGCCGCCGATCTTATCGACGTTGATGCTTCGGAAATCGAATCGCTGGCAACGGCTCTGAATCGTCGCAGGCACTCGTTGCGGCTCGGTCGTGGCGAAGATGAACTTCACGTGGTCCGGAGGCTCCTCCAGCGTCTTGAGCAGGGCGTTGAACGCGCCCTGACTGAGCATGTGGACCTCGTCGATGATATAGACCTTGAAGCGGGCCCGCGCCGGGCGATAGATCGTGTTGCTCCGCAGTTCGCGGATGTTGTCCACCCCCGTGTTGCTCGCGGCATCGATCTCGATAACGTCGATGTCGCGGCCTTCAGAAACTGCTACGCACAGCTCGCACACCCCGCAGGGTGAGGATGTGGGTGCATCCGACTTCAGACAGTTAAGGGCCTTGGCGAGAATCCTCGCCATCGATGTCTTGCCGACCCCTCGGGTGCCCGTGAAGAGATAACCGTGATGCACGCGGCCCGTCGCCACCGCGTTCTTCAGGGTCGTGGCAATCGCCTCCTGCCCCACCACGTCGTCGAACGTGCGGCTGCGATACTTGCGGGCCAGCACCGTGTAACTCATCGGTCCAGCAACCTCCCACGTGGATCTGCACCCGGACCCGCCGCTCGAACACGCCCCCCCGCACACCGGTCGGGCCTTGCATCATGCCGGGCCCAAAGATCCCGCAACTCGACACATCAACCACAGAAAAAAAACAGAACCGTGCAACACTCGTCGACTCAGGTCATCGCAACATTCGACGCGCTTCCGCTCAGGCCAGGTGACCCCACGGCACATGAAGCGCCATGGGTGGGCTGCTCCGGTCAAGGCCTGACCCGTTGTCCACGTACCTCATTGCATGGGACCCGGCCTTCAACGCCTCCACGCGCCAAAGCGGTTGTGACCTCCTGAACCTCATGAGTGCGTTCGGCCCCGCATAACCGGTTTTCGGGTCCTCCGCCTTTCGACGGACTCAGGGCACCGGTAGCGCCCCACCTAGCACGGTCCTTATCGCAACGTCCGCAAGAGCACGCGTGCCCCGCCGGCCGCTCATCGGAGCGGCATGGGCACCGACTCCTGCAGCGCCTTATCTCTCGTAGCCTCCACCAGACTGATACGCTCGAGGATCACTTCCTGAACGGGACTATCATCAGCATCCACGTCAAGCTGCCCGATCTTGCGGATGGTCTCGAGTGATTCCTGGCCAACCACCTTGGCAAACGCCGTGTACTTGCCGTCCCACAGCTTGATGCGGCGCAAACAGATGAAGAACTGGCAGCTTGCGGAATTCACGTCGTCGCCCGCGAGCGACATCGCCACCGTCCCCTCATCAAACGGCGTATCGTTGAACTCGGGCTTGAGGGTGCGGCCGTCTTTGCGAAGTCCAGAACCATCGTTGTTTGGACATCCGCCCATGATCGCCACACCTCGAAACAACCGGTAGAAGCGCTGCCGGTTGTAGAACCCCGTCTGGGCCAGATCGAGGAAGCTAGCTACATGATTCGGAGCCTTGTCATACAGCAGCGTCATGCGGATCGGGCCAAAATTGGTCGTCAAAACCAGATCCTTCAGCGAACGAATCTCCAGCCGGAGCGAATTGCTCTTGACGGCCCCGCCATAAGGATGCCATTCCACCAAGTACATCCCGCTGCGCCTCAGCGACGTGTAATACTGTCCCATCTCCAGACGAGCCCCCACCACCCCGTGCGGAGCCAGCGTCACCGGCGGAACCTTGTCCGCAGGTCGCATCATCACGTCACGACCCAGTTCTTTGCCCGATCCGTCGACGATCCATAACGCTCGAAATCGCTCACCGCTGAACACGTGGTCCACCGAAAGCCCCATGGCCGTATCCTTGGAAACGCCCGGTTCGGCCCCCGGCACATGCAGCGTTACGGGCTGATCGGAGGTATTGACCAGCATCATGTCGATCCAAACCGGATCGTTAGTGTTGTAGTATCCGTGTTCCGTACTGATGACGGCTCGCACGGCCTTAAGATCCTCTTTGAACTCGGTCTTCGCCGGCTGGCTGGCGGACGGACGGGTGGTGCCCGCCCAAACCGCTTGGGCCAACGCAAGGACAAGCAAAGTCACATGAAGTCGCAAGGCCTGTATCCTCCGACTGAATCTTTGCCTCGATCCCAACATTCCCAGCCATCGGCGGTTCCGCACGGCTGATCCGATGGACGAGGCCACCGAGCAAGCGGCTAATATAGCAAACCCACTGGGAGGCGACAACCAACGAAGCTTCGGAGCCCTGATGCCGAACTCAGACACAGCCCCTGGGAACTCAAGACGATACGCCATCCTCCAGGGATGCAGCCTCCACCCGCTTCGCCCCACCCGGCACAACAGAGACCTCCGCGCGGCCCTCTGGAATCGGACACACGTCCTGAATTCGATTGCTGCACATCCAACCGATGTCCACCGTCGTGTGAGGGGCATCGGGCTGTCCGATCGACCACATGGACAACTGCGTTCGAAGGTCGTTTATCGCATATACGCTTTCGTCCGACCACCACGCTTGTCGAAACCGCCTCTTGTCGGCCGCCACATACCGTTCGAGAACCGTGTCTCCCAGTACCAATTCCTTCACGGCGTCCGAATCGTCTGTCAATCCCAATCGACGGAATCCCATCACCTCGACCCAATGAAGCGATCGACAGACCCCCACCCCACCGCTGTAGACGATTGTACACGCATCGGGCCGGTCGGTTTCCCAGACCACGATCTCCCCCGCCTCGTTTCCCGCAAAAACCCCCGATGGAGTCACTGCCATTGAGGCAATGGGCGCACGACTTCCCACATACTTCACCGGCTGCGGCTCACCCGATTCCGGCCAATTCAGGCACACGACCGTGGCATCAACAGACAACCAGAAACGGCCCTGGGAATCGGTTAACGCGTTGCGAACCGCCTTCGCGGTTCGGGTCATTTCCGACAGCAACGGCCGAGCGGCCTCCGACAGATCGGGCTGCCAGAAGACCACACCCAATTGCGAGTGACAGGCCATGAATCGCTGACCGTTGCATGCAACGCTATTGACGCCCCCAGACACTTCCCCTGAGCCCGTCCGACCCCATGCGAGCGTCCTGCGCGGCGTACCGTCACGTGCAAGCAGAAGCACCCAATCGCTCCCGCCAACGGCCAGCAGTGGCTCCCCCCCCGCCGACTGAACCCACCGCAACGACCGGATGCCTCGGGCAGGTTCTTGAATCGGCTGTCGCGTCCGCGGCTTCGTTGGATCGGCCGGATCGAACCAGAGCAGTTCGTTTCCGGTGGCAACGACGACGCTCTGACAGGATCGGGCGCCCTCTGCCGACCGAACCAGGCTGCGATACAGCGGGCCGCGCTGGTCCTGACCGAAGGTGCGGATCAGTTCGGCAATCGAGACTCCGGGCGAAGACTCCGCCATCTTGCGGAGCTTGTCGAGCATCTCTTCGACCTGGCCGAGGTGTTCGCGTCGCGCAGCGTTTGCCGCCTCGGCCAATTGTCGATCCATCTCGATCCGATCGCGATGGACGGCGGCCCGCTCGGCCTGAACTCGCACTGCCTCGTAGGCCGGAGAGACACATCGCACGACCTTCTGGTCCAGAAGACGGATGCCCACCGCGAAACACGATGCCTGGGTCGCCTCTTTCACAGCCGCGGAAAGGTCGTCCACCGCTCGACCGTCCACCAGATCGGCCGCACGGTGCCGCCCCGCCCAGGCCACCAATCCCGCCCGAACGTCGTTGAGCAGGTATTGCTCGACGTGCGCACGCGTGATCCGATCGCTTGACCTCATCAGGATCGAACGGACCGCAGCCAGATCGGCCGGGGCGTCGGAAAGGCGCACGGCCTGTTCCACCACGACCTCGCACAGGTAGCCGTCGACGGATGTCAATCGTTGAAGCGTAAACGTCAAGGGCACCGCCGCTGCCCGGAAGAACGCAACCTCTCGGGTCGAAGAAGCGATGATCTCTGTACCGGCAATCGCTACCGTCCTCTCACCCTCCGGACCACCGATCAGCGCCAGCCAGTCGGCCGGGATTCGCCACGAGCGGCGGAGCAGACTGAACAGCGACTCGGTCGGAACGACAACCCCCACCAGGTCGGGAACGCGCATCAGTTCGGAGATGTCTGCGGCTGCTTCACTCACGGTCCGTGACCCTCCCTCTCATCCCCTTCAACCCACCGGCCCCGGCCCAGTGCATCCTAGACCCACCGGAACTCTGTGCCGGTCTGGGCGGACACATAGGCCCCGTAACAGAGCTGGACGACGTCGCGTCCGAGCCGCCCGTCGCTGATCGGGGGACGATTCTCGACGACTGCCATGCAGAAATCGCGGCATTCAAACGGAAAGCCGTTCATCCAGTCTTCGTCGGGACTGGCGGATTGCCAACCGGAATGGGTCTCGACCTTCTCCCGGATATACTCGTCGCCGAAGTTCGCCCCGTCGGGAGTGTAGGCCATCACGCAGGAGGTAGGCACCATCGAGCAATGTACGGTCTGCTTACTGGCGTAAACGATGATCGAGTTGCTGATGCCGCCGAGGATGGTGTCCGAAGCCGTGATCTGAGCGACGCTGCCGTCGTCAAACGTGACGAACATGCTGCCCCAGTCCTCGCAGGTCTCCCAACCCGTCTTGACGTACTTGGGTGTCTCGCGGACGAACGAATCGATATGCGTCAGTTGGGCAATCTGGGCCCGAACCGCGATCGGGCGAATCGGCTTCCCGTTTCGCCGAATTCCCTCCTGAGCCTTCAGGTACAATGCCGCCCCGGCAGGATGACAGCCCTTGTTGAACAGGCTGCCGCCGCCGCAATACTGCCATTCCTTGGAATACTGTGAGTGCGTCCCACTGTGCGACTCTTCGCCGACCATGCGGAAGATCGTGGTCTGTGTCTGACCGAGCAGGCGATTGGCCTTCTGAATCGCCGGAGCGTAAACCCAGTTCTCCGCATACATCAGAAACCGACCCGATTCCTCGGCCGCCTCGATCATCCGATCGGCGCTGCCGAGGGCCTTCTCATACATCTTCTGCGCATCCTCGTGGAAGATGCCGCACTTGGCGCTGCCGTCGCCACAGTAGGCCGTCAGCGGCTTCTCGACCACCACGTGTTTGCCCGCCTTCAACGCCTGGACGGCCATGGACTCATGAAGCCGGTTCGGAACACACAGATCGATGATGTCAACCTCAGGATCGGCAGCGGCAGCCGCCAGATCGGTATAGGCCTGCTCCAAACCATGCTTCGAGACGAAGGCCTCGGCATCGGCCCGGTCTCGCGAGGCCACTCCCTTGACTCGAACGTTCACACCGTAGACCTTGCGGTAGTTTTCGAGATGGAAACTGGCCGCAAATCGGCACCCCATAATCGCGACGGTGACCGTCGGAATCTGTCCCGCACTCGATGGCCCATGGCTCATTAGGAGAACTCCCGATCGATTCCTACCCTCAGTCAGCCCCACCTCCCGACGACTCGGGCCCAACGTACACTGACCAGAGGGATAATTCAATCATAAGACGTTGCCCACCGTTCTCCGGATCGTAGAATTGGTCGGCTACGCGATCACCCAGGAGTTGACACGACAGAACTCCCTACTCGATACACATTCAAAGTTAGCATGAAGACTGATACTCTAATTCATTCTGGAACTTCACATACACTTTACTAGCCATATCCATTTGCCTTGGGCAGAACCGCCTTAGTACAAACCATATAACGCTGAGGGAGGTGGTTGACTTCCTCTCTGGCAAGGGCTTAGAATGGATTGACCTCAGATGAAGGTCGATAAGTGATGGGGCCGAGGGGGTCCGTTTTGAGCGACCCTGCGAGAGTGAGGGGCAACAGGTACACCCGCCACGCGGTTCGGTGTGCGGGGGTTTTGTTCGCGCGCTCAGATCCTGACCCTGCAGAGGATCTGCGGGCAGTCCACTGTCGCGCCCTCCCCGATTTCTGAGGATCGAGAAACTTCCTGGAGATGTCCAATGAGACAGACGCTACGGACGGTCGGGATCCCCTTGCTGTTGCTTTCCTGGTTTACTGGCCCGGCAGCCTTGGGACAAGTCAGTGATGAGCAGATTCGAGTACTCCAGGATCGCGCCAGGGCTGAGAATTGGCCCTTCACCGTCGGGCACACCTCCGCCAGCCATCGCCCGGTGCGCGAGTTGTGCGGCTACAAGTCAGGACCTGAAGAGATAATCCCGCCCGTCAAGGTGGAAGCCGGGGGTGCAACGGATCCGAACGACCTTCCCACCCAGTTTGACTGGAGGAATAACGACGGTTTCAACGGCCTGACCCCGATCAGGAATCAGGATGGTTGTGGAAGCTGCTGGGCCTTTGCAACCGTCGGTGTCGTCGAAGCAATGATCAAGATTTACGAATTGGTCGAGGTGGACATCTCCGAACAGTGGGTGGTCAGTTGTGGCCGCTTTGGAACGTGCAACGGAGGGAATGCGGCCTTCTCGCACTTTCTGCCTTCAACGAACTCGGGTGCGGTGAAGGACAAGTGCGACGCGACGGGTGCCGTGATGGAAGTCCACTTCCCCTACCAGGCCGCCGATGTTGCCTGCCAATGTCCTTACATGAGAAACTACTGGATCGACGGTGTCTATAGCGTGGGCAGCGGAAACATCGCTGCCATCAAGAAAGCGATCAAGAACTATGGTCCGGTGTACGTAACCTGCGCCGCCGGCTATCCGGAATTCAGTTCCTACACAGGAGGCGTCTACATCCACGACGATGTCAACGACCCGCGCCCGACGGACCATGCCGTGGTCCTGGTGGGTTGGAACGACAACATGAGCGGGCATGGCGTCTGGATCATGCGCAATTCGTGGGATACGGGATGGGGTGAGAACGGCTACATGTACATCAAGTGGGGCACCTCAAACATCGCGGCGGGCGGTGGCATCTACCTTGAGTACTACAAAGCCCCAGTCATTGAACACGTTGCGGACCGAGATGTGTTGTTGGGCTATCCTTATACGCATCAGTTGCATCTCGACCAGGGAACGGCACCCGTGACATGGTCCCTCGTCACCGGACCTCCGGGCATGACCGTTGGAGAGTACAGCGGCGTGGTCGAGTGGTCCCCCGATCCAAACTACTCGCCGGCCACCGTCTCTGTCCGAGCGGCCAACAAGATGCAGGGATTACCAGTGACATGGACAGTAACGGTCAAGATCGCTCCCGTTGTTGATCCCATCTCAGACCAGACCATCACGATGGACACACCTTACAGCTACCAGCCGAATCTGGCCACCGGCAGCCTGCCGGTCACATGGTCGCTGAGGAAAGGCCCACCGGGGATGACGATCGATCCCAACAACGGAAAGGTTACGTGGGAGCATCCCAAGGATGTCTGCACAAGCCTGACCGACCCGAACGATCCCAACGTACTCTCTGTCAGTCCTCACACGATTACGGTTATGGCCCAGAATAGCGTGGACTCCGTTCAGCGTTCCTGGAAGCTGACGGTCAGCGCTCCACCGATCATAACCGCCGTCGGCGACCGCTCCATTCCGGTGGGGCAGCCGTATCGTCAGGTTCTGACACTCACGCAGGGCAGTTCACCCGTGAAGTGGGAGCTGGTCTCTCCGCCGTCCGGAGTCAACATCGACGAGGCAACCGGCGAGGTCACATGGGCTAATCCCAGCGTGCCCGGAAGCTCATACATCATCAATGTCAAGGCATCCAACACCGTGGGATCGGATCAGGAAACCTGGACATTGACTGTCAAGGCGTTGCCCACCATCAAGGCGATTGACGATCAGAAGATCACCGCCGGACAACCCTACACTCAGATCCCTGAGCTGACCGCCGGAGGACCTGATGCCAACTGGACCCTCCGACAGGGTCCCAGTGGGATGTCGATCAACGCCTCAACGGGAGCCGTCACATGGAGCAGTCCGAGCACCGGCGGAAGCCCGTTCACCATTGAAATACGAGCAACAACGGATGTGGGAGAGGCCAGCGAGTCGTGGCATCTGGCTGTCGTGGCCGTCCCCGTGATCGCGCCGATCCCGGATGCCAACATCCCCCTCGGCAGCAGCTTCACCTTGGCACCTTCGGTCAACACCGAAAGCCTGCCGGTCAAGTGGACGTTCAAGTCCGGCGCCCCGAGCGACATGACCCTCGATCCCAACACGGGAATGATTCAGTGGACCAACGCCTCACCGGCCGACACCACCTACACCATCACGGTTGCCGCCCGAAATGATGCAGGCGAGGCGCAGGACACCTTCCAGATATCGGTCTATTCCGTGCCGGGCCCCCCGGTGGTCGGAGCCATTCCAAACCGGAACGCCACCGCCGGACAAACCTATACCGAAACCCCCATCATCACCCAGGGAACGGTGCCGGTAACTTGGTCGCTTGAGACTTTCCCCGAAGGAATGACGATCGACTCCTCTACGGGGAAGATTACCTGGCCGCAACCGGGTCCCAACGGCTCGACCCAGACCGTCAAGGTCAGGGCTACCAACACCATCGGTTATAGTGAGGCGACGTGGCAGATCGCCATTGTGCTGCCGTCCGGTCCGCCCGTGATCCAGCCCATCGCCGACAAGACGATTCTGGCCGGCACCGCCTACACCGAAACCCCGACGCTGACACGCGGGACGAGCCCCTTCACGTGGTCGCTGATCACGTCGCCGACCGGCATGACCATCAATTCCACCTCGGGCGTCGTGACCTGGAGCAATCCGACCACGACCGGCAGTCCTTTCATCGTGGCAATCCGGGCCCGCAACTCGGCAGGTTCGGCTGATGCCTCCTGGCAACTCACGGTCAATGCACCGCCCAGCTCGCCCACCATTTCAACGATCGCCGATCAGACGATCCGCGAAGGAAGTGCCTATCCCACGACTACGATTCGGCTCACACGAGGGACACAACCCGTAACGTGGTCCATGGTCAGCGGTCCTTCGGGCATGACCATCGACGCCTCGACCGGAGTGGTGACCTGGCCTACAGTAACAGGCAATGGCAGCCCGTTTACTGCCCGTGTCAGGGCTGAAAACGCCGTTGGTGCCGATGAGAAGGGCTGGCTGGTCACGGTCAAGCCGGCCATGGTCGAAGTCTCTGTAGGCGTCGAGCCGAACAACGTGGCCCTCCAGCTCACCGTTGATGGTAAAACCTTCGGCGGCATTCAGAAGTTCAATTGGGAAGCCGGAACGGGGCATCAGCTCTCGGTCATCTCTCCCCAGCGGGGAACCGACATGGCTACCTACACGCTTCGTCAATGGAGTGACGGAGAGGCCTCTGCGGCCAGGACCATCGTTGTGTCAACGGACGTTAAGAGCTACTTCGCTCAGATGAGCGGCGTTTCCATTACCGGCCTGACGATCTCCGGTCCCGAGCGTGTGGCAGAGAAGACCACCACACCCTACAAGGCCATCCTCAAGAAGAGCGACGGCACCAATGAAGACGTGACCGCTGTCGTGCGATGGTGGTTGTCCTCCTCCTCATGGCCTGCCGTGATCAGTTCGGACGGGCTCTTCTCGACGATGGATGTCGCCGGGGCGTCCTACGCCGAAATCTACGCCAGCTACGAGCGGGATGGTATCGCCCTGTCGGGACGCCTCCCCGTCTCGATCTATGCGGTCCCGAAAACCTTCGTTCTGACGCTGGCCACCTCACCCGCTTCCGGTGAACCGAAGACCTCAACCCACACCGAAGGTGACGTGGTGAGCGTTCAGGTTCCGGCAGCACCGCAGGAAGGAATGGTCTTCGTCGGCTGGAGCGGCGATGCCGGCGGCACCAGCAATCCGCTCGTCCTGACCATGAACGGCAACAAGGTGATCACGGCCGTCTTCCAGGCGGGTTCGACAACTCAGCCCTCACCCAACACGCCCTCGTTTGCATTCTGCGGTATCGGAGTGCCCTCGGCGGCGATGGCGTGCGGAGTCGGCCTGCTGATGATGACGCTTGTCTCCCGACGACGTAACGGAAGCCGATAATGTGAACCGTACAGCCCGGTTTGGCGTCACCGCCGAACCGGGCTTTTTCTTTGCGCGCCGCCCCGCCAATGCGCCATGGCCCCTCCGACCCGGCCGTCACCTGCCACATCCTGAATCGGGCCGGACGATCGTCGGAAGAGATACTCCCGTCCAACAAGATGCCTTTGAAGAAGGGGGGCGACGGAGGACAGGTCGGAGATGTCGGCAGAGCAACGGCGTTCGTGTTTATTACTACACTTCGAATCGCCCCGCCGACACCGGCCTCAATAGGATCAACAACACCGGCAGAAGGACGATCACGCTGAGCAGCCCCCCCAGAACAAACAGGCCCCCCAGCAGTCCGAAGCGGCTCGTTGAGACAATCTCACTCAGGCACAACACCCAGAAGCCACCGAGGGCCACCAGGCCGCTGAATACGCACGCCGTACCCACCGTTCGATGTGATCGAACGATGGCAGAAGCATAGTCTTGATCCACCGCCAGCTCGCGACGGAAACGCCAGAGGTAATGGGTCGTGTTGCCCGCTGCGATGCCCAAGGCGATCGAGAGCATCATCGCCGTCGCCATGCTGATCGGGATACCGGCCCACCCCATGATCCCCAGGCACAGAATCATCGGAATGAGGTTCAACAGCATGCCGACCAGCCCAAGCCCCACCGACCGCGTCACGACACAGATCAATACGGTAATGCCGACCCATGCCAGCACGAACGACTTGGCCTGAACGCCCGGCAACCCCAGCGTGATCTGGGCATGGAGCGGATAGAGCCCCGTGACCTCAACCGCGTAATCCGGCCCCAGAATCCGAGCGGCGGTCTTGCGCACCCGCTCAGCCACATCTACCTTGCGGCGTACATCGTCCGATTCCATCGCCCGAAGGTTGATCCGCAGGAACTTGCCGTCGCGCGTCATGAAGTGTCGAATCAGCTCTTCGCTGAGCCGTTGATCGATCAGTACCATCGTCAGGGCAAACTGAGATTCAAACAGCGGGCCGCGCAGTCCTGGCAATCCGAGCATTCGTCCGATGGAAGCCATCTCGATGACGTCCGCCAGGGAGATCACCTTGCGTACCGGCGGGTTCAGATCCCTCAGGACACTTTCCTGAATATCGGTGATCGATTGAATGAGTCCCACGCCCGCCAATGCCTGATCGACGGGAATCCTGAGCTGACGGGCAATCATTGCCTGAAGCTCAGGAACCTCCTGTTGTTTCGAAGACAGCAATCTGTCTATCGATCGCCGCTCTCGGCGCGCCGCCTCGATCGCACCCATGGCACTCTCACCAATGACCGGACCGCCATCTTTGCGACGAACAACGACTTCAATGTTGCCGACAGGCGTGAGGTGATGCTCGATATACTCGGAAACCTTGACGAGATCGCTGTTCTCTCGGAAGCTGCGAACGAAGTCTCCCTCGTAATTGTGAAACGCCGCGGGCACCTTGATCGCACATAATCCTACCAGCCCCGCGCAAATGGCGAGGACTCCCACCCTCCACGTGCCGGAAACACCGGCACATTGACCCAGCCAAGCCACTCCCTCGGAGAGCTTCCCCCGATCATTCCGAACCGGAGGCCTCCTGGCCGCCAGACGAGACACCGCCGGCAGAACCATCGCCCCCAGGATCAAGGCCAGGCTCGCCCCCACCGTCCCCAGAATCGCCACATCGCGAATCGGTCTGATCTGCGAGACCCCCAGCGTCCCGAACCCCAGAACCGCTCCCAGCGCCGAAACGAAGCACGGTACAAGCAGACCGCCGAGCGTCCGACGGGAATCGAACAGGGGACCATGGGCGACGTCCCCCAGATGAAGACGCGTCTCCTCATGGCCCACCAGAAGGTGGATGCACATCGAGACGGCCATCACCGCCACCAGCACCACGACTGTCTGGCTGACCAGCGACATCGGCATTCCGACGACGATGCTCAACCCCAGAACGATCAGCACCGCGACGGCGCCCGTCACAAACGTCACGAGAATCCATAACCAACGCCGCAGGATCAGACCGATCGCCACGCACGTCAGGATCGCCACGACCCCGGAGAAGATCGCCATGTCGTGACGAATCGCCTCGGATATCTCCGTCAGGCCGATCAGCGGCCCCCCCAACAGAATCGTCGCATCCGATCGGCGGAGGCGCGCCTCCGCCACCACCCGGCGAAGCCGCTGAACTACTTGTCTGCGAAGCGGATTCTTGGCGTCTCCGGAAACCTGAACGACAATCCCTGTAGTAGACGTGAGTTCGCCGGTCTTGGGATCCTGTCCGACGAGACTGCCGATCACCAGAGGATTGTTGCGCAAGTCGGCCGCAATCCGGGCCCGATCGACGGATGAGTCGCGAAGACGTTCGTAGATGGTCTGAAGCCGCCCCTTGCCGCTGAACATCGCCCACAACCCCAATTCGGGCAGTTCGCTCAGGGACAGAAGCGATTCCACTCCTTCGATCTTGCTGCACTCCTGACAGATCCAATGCTGGAGTTCGAGGTTGTCTCTCTCAAGGGGATCGCCGGCATCCACCAGAATCAGGGCCATCTCGCCACTGACAAACTGGCGCCCAAACTCAACGAATCGGCGATAACCTTCGTTGTTGCCGGCAACCAGAGAGTCAATGCTATAGTCCTGTCGGAGTCCCGGCCTGATCAGTAGGCCGACGGAAATGAGCGCCGCCGCCAGGGCAAACGTCAGCACGGGGCGATGAACACGCACAATCGAATGGATAATGCGGTCAATCACTGAACGCATCATAAGCGATCCGACGGAGCTCTGCCAAGGGCATCCGGCAAATGCCTTGCGAATCAGAATCGTCGCACGTGCCGTCGTCAACACCCTTTGTTTCGAGCGACACGGCGATCGTCCGCCCACGGAAGCGGAGTTCGGTCGAACGACAATGCCTCACAAGCCATGCGTGAGCCGCGAGCGAGACGGCCGAGCACCGATGGGCATGGACACAGAGCACGAGGTGTATTGACCGCCGCACCGTCCCCCATAGAATCTAGGCGGGTATGGGCGGTTCGGCCTGAAATGAACCGGTTCTGCCCCGCAGATTCACCGAAGGCTCGGAAAGGGCGCCACACATGAAACGATATGGTATGGTCATCCGCGTCAAGCCCGGCAA
Source organism: uncultured Planctomycetales bacterium (assembly GCA_964446835.1). Lineage (GTDB taxonomy): Bacteria > Planctomycetota > Phycisphaerae > UBA1845 > JAFGLZ01 > CAYUQT01. The sequence goes on from CAYUQT010000065.1 coordinate 17,266, forward strand.
GCTCGATGAGTACAAGAAGCTCCATTCCGCCGCATGGCCGGCGGTGTTGGACATGATCACGAAGTGCAACATTCGCAACTACTCCATCTATCACAAGGACGGCCTTCTGTTCAGCTACTTCGAATACCACGGCACCGACTTCGAGGCCGACATGGCCCGAATGGCCGCCGACCCCACCACCCAGAAGTGGTGGGCCGTCTGCAAACCCTGCCACGACCCTCTGCCCACCCGCGCCGAAGGGGAGTGGTGGGCCGACATGGAGGAGGTGTTCCATCACGACTGATCGCCACGGATTGCTTGTGCCAAGGTCTTCGAATACCTCCGGAACGCCGGTAACATCTGTCGGAATCGAGAGGAATAAATCGATGCCGATTCGGCCCATTTCGCCCTCGGCACCGATCCACCGACGGCCCATTGCCCTCGTGTCGTCCCTGCACGACAACATGCTTTCAGGAGTGAATTCCTTGTCCATGCAGTCGATCCGCTTTGCCCTGTGTGTATTCACGCTCTGCGGTCTCAACGCCTTTCCCGCACGAGCCGAACCGCCGGCCACGCTGGAGCCCTCCCTGGCAGATCGCTCTGTCGTCGACATGGGCGATGCCGCCAGACTGCAACACGTTTTGGCCAAGGCGCGACGCGGCGAGAAGGTCGTGGTGGGAGTCATCGGCGGATCGATCACCGCGGGGGCCTGTGCGAGTTCCGAGGAGAAGCGATGGGGCAATCGCGTGGCGGCGTGGTGGAAGCAAGCCTTCCCCAGGACCGACATCGGCTTCGTCAACGCCGGAATCGGCGCCACAGGATCGGACATCGGCTCTCACCGGGCCAAGATACACCTGTTCAACCGTCTGCCCGACTTGGTGGTCATCGAGTTCGCGGTGAACGACCCCGATGCCCCGATCGCTTCTGAAACGCTCGAAGGCCTTATCCGCCAGGCCCTCGGCCAGCCGAACAAACCGGCGGTCATGCTCCTGTTCATGATGACCAAGACCGGCAGCAACGCTCAGAACCGCCACATCCCCATCGGACGCCACTATGGGCTGGCGATGGTCAGCTTCCGCGATGCGCTCTGGCCCGAAGTGCAGAACAAACGGATCGCCTGGAACGACATCGAGGCCGACGAGGTCCATCCCAACGATCGCGGTCATCAGTACGCCGCCGACTGCGTCACCCGCGTAATCCAAGAGGTCAAGGCGAAGCTGCCCGCCGACGATCGGCTCTCAGAGATCAAACCGATCCCGGCGCCCAAGATCAGCGACACCTTCCAGCGCACCGCCTTCTTCAACGCAGAGACGATCCGGCCACAACGAAACGAGGGTTGGCAGCCTTTGAAGGATCACCCGTTCGCCGGACTCTTCGGTCCGGGCTGGAAGGCCACGGCTCCGGGCAGCGTCCTGGAATTCGACGTTGAAGGCTCGGCTGTCGGCGTGATCTTTTACCGTATCAAGGGTGGCATGGGCATCGCCGAGGCCTGGGTAGACGACGCCCGGCCGGTCAAAATGGACGCATGGTTCTCGGCCGATTGGGGGGGCTACACGCCCTATCAGTTGGTGGCCCGTGACCTCAAGGCCGGGCACCATATCCTTCGAATACGCGTGCTCGATGAAAAGAACCCATCCAGCACAGGAAACGAGTTTCGACTTCACGCGGTGATGTCGGCGGGAGTCGTGTCGCAAACGAACCGGTAGCCGAATGCCCCCCAGAGAGGCAATCGGCGGGGTGGTTTCGTCGAACTTTCAGGAGATCAGCGAGATGGACCAGAAAACCATGACGCCCCGGCAGCGCGTGATCAAGGCGATCAACCACGAGCAGCCCGATCGGGTGCCGATCGACCTCGGCGGCAACCAGACGGGTATCCACAAGTTTGCCTATCAGGCGCTCATCCAGCACCTGGGCATCCGGGAAGACCTGAAGATCATGGACGCCGTCCAGCAGCTCGCGCAGCCCAGCGAGCAGGTCCTCCAGCGTCTTCGGGTGGACACCCGATACGTCGCGGCCGGCGCGGCAGCCGATTTCAAGGGAGGAATCGTTCAGCGGCAGCGAGAGGGGCGCCTCTGGCACGACCTGACCGACGAGTTCGGCGTAACATGGTCCATGCCCGATGATGAGCCCTATTACATGGACATATCGCACCATCCCCTGGCCGATGCGACCCTCGACGACATCAAGGGCTATCCCTGGCCGAAGGGCGGCGATCCCGGGCGATTCGCCGGCCTGCGCGATCGGGCGATGACCCTCCGCAAGGAAACGCCCTACGCCGTCATCAGCGGAATCTCGGGCGTCGTTTACGAAATCTGCTGGTACATGCGGGGACTCGAGAACTGGTTCATCGACATGCTGACGCAACCCGCCTTCTGCGAAGCCATGCTCGACCAGACGCTGAAGTTCTGGATGGACTGGTTCGGTGTGTTCCTCGGCGAAGTGGGCGACGTGGTCGATGTGATCATGATCGGCGACGACCTGGCGGGACAGGCCGGCCCATTGTTCCGTCCCGACTTCTACCGCACGATCGTCAAGCCACGACATAAGAAGCTGGTTCAATACATCCGATCGCGAACGAAGGCGAAGATCTGGTATCACACCTGCGGAGCGTGCATCGGATACATACCGGACCTGATCGACAACGGCATCGACATCCTCAACCCGGTTCAGATCAGCGCGACCGGTATGGACCCTCATACGCTCAAGAGCCAGTTCGGAAAGCAGCTCACGTTCTGGGGCGGTGCCATCGATGCCCAGCATGTGCTGCCGACGGCCACCCCGGCCCAGGTCCGCGAGCATGTCCGCCGAAACATGGAGGCCTTCAAGCCCGGTGGCGGATACGTCTTCAACAACGTCCACAACATTCAGGCCGGAGTCCCCGCGGAGAACATCCTCGCCTTGTACGACGCGGCCTACGAGTTCGGAGCGTACGAGTAACGTAACAAGTCGCGATGTACTTCCTGATAGAAGTGCTTCAGATTTGTGCCGCCGGCGCACTCGAAGAGAATATGCATCGGCGGCAGAGAATCCGCCCCTTTGAAAGAACGTTTCGGCTCGCCTATTCCGTCTTCGATCGACCCTTTCAGAACCGATTCGCCTGTGCCAGCGGCGGCTGGCCGTTCATCACGGCAATCAGGTTCTGCACGCACTTGGTCGCCTGCCGGACGACACTCTCGAAGGTCCGGCTGCCCACGTGAGGCGTAAGGATCGTATTCGGCGCCTTGATCAACGGGCTGTCCTTCGCAATCGGTTCATCATGAAACACATCGGCGCAGTACCCGCCCAGCTTGCCGGCCTGGAGCGCGGCGGCGATGTCAGCCTCGTTCACCAACCCCCCGCGAGCCGTGTTCACGATCACGGCCCCCGGCTTCATCAAGGCCAGCCGTTGGGCGTTGATGAACTCTCGGTTGTCCTTGCTGAGATTCATGTGCAACGTGACAAAGTCAGCCGCCTTGAGCACATCCTCAGGCGCCTTGGCACGCACCACGCCGTAATCCGCGGCGAAGTAATCGGTATCGTCGGTCCAGAAGACGTCGTAGCCGATGACGTTCATGCCGAAGGCGCGGGCCCGCTTGGCGGTTTCGCGACCGATCCGCCCCATCCCCAGGATGCCCATCGTCTTGCCCCACATCTCGTTTCCCGTCATCCGCTTCCAGCCGCCGCCCTTGATAATCGCATTCTGTTCGGCAATCTGCCGGATCAGACAGAGGAAAAGCCCGAATGTGTGTTCCGAAACCGTCGTGTGATTCACGCCGGGGGTGAAACACACCGGGATCTTCAGTTCCGTAGCCGCCCCAACGTCGATCTTGTCCAGTCCGATGCCGTACTTGCTGAGAACTCGGAGCCGAGGCAGACACTTCTGCAGGACTTTCCGGGTGAACGCATCGTCGCCGCAGATGATCCCGTCCACCTCGCCGACGAGTTGGTAGATATCGTCTTCTGGAAGCGGCCCCCGGGCCGAAAGGAGTTCGTAACCCTGTGACTTAAGCAGATCATGGTGGCTGCCGGGCGTATCCTGAAAGGACGTCGTTGTGATCAGTACCCTTTGCTTCTGACTCATGAAACACTCTCCTGCTGAATGCACTTCCGCACATACACTCGCTCTCGATACAGAGCGGTGCTTACTCTAGCAGAACTCCCGGCGATGAACCATGGCCGAACGCCATCGGAACCACCTCCGACTTGTGACACGACCGGCGGATCGCTAGAATATGTTTAGCGGTCGAGAACAGAAACACACGGTGCCTGGCGAACTTCTTCGGCAGGCTTCACAGGGTGTCACAAGCGTCCATGACAACCCGTTGTTGGCGGTTACGCGTGACTAGGGAATGACCGGGCAATTGCCGGTCAGACGGAGCACGTCCGCGCCATGAACGAGTGGTTTGAGGCTGAGCAGCGCGTCGAGAAGGCGCAGCAGCTATACGAGTCGCAGCGGTGGCTTGAGGCCCTCGAGGAAATCACTGCTGCCATCGAGATCAATCCACACAACCCCGCGTGGTTCTGCAACAAGGGGTATATCCTCGATCAATTGGAGCGGTTCGAAGAAGCCATCAAGGTGTACGAGCAAGCTCTGGAACTCGATCAGGGCGATCGCGAGGCGATCACCGCCCTCGGTGTCGACCTCTTGAGAACGGGCCGATATACCCGCGCACTCGAACTCTTCGAGGAATGTGCCCGCCAGCGCCCCGACTTCGAGCCCGCCTACTGTCATCGAATCATCGCCTACGCCGAACTCGGACAGCATGAGAAGGCTGAGGAGATGTTCTACCTCGCCCAGCAGATCCGAACCGACTGCCCGCACTGCTACTACAACGTCGCCGTCTCCCTCTCCGATCGCCAACAATGGGATCGGGCCATCTGGTGCTGGAAGAAGGCGCTCGAGATCGACCCCCACTACATGGGTGCCCGAGCCCGCATCGCCGAGGCGCTCAGAGATAAGGGCGACTTTGAGTCGGCCAAGAGCTACTACTTGGCCGAAGTCCGCGAGGACCCCGGGAATGTCGATCTGCTGGCCGATCTGGCCGAGCTGCTCTCCGACATGGGAGAGACGGCGGCCGCCGCGGAAAAATACCGGCAGATCGTCGAACTCGATCCTGAAAACGCCGAAGCCTATTCGGCCCTGGGCCAGATAGCCCTGACCAACAACGATCTCGATGCGGCCTTGGATTCCCTGCAGACGGCCGCCTCACTCGATGACGACTGTGCCGGCGTCCATCAATTCCTCGGTGAGGTCCACCTGCGTCTCGGACATCATGCCGAAGCGCGCTACCACCTGGGGTTGGCCCTTCAGCGTGACCCCGACAGTCGGCATGCCCTGATGTCGATGGGCAACTGCTTGTTGGAAACCGGACGTCCGACACATGCAGCCGCCTTCTTCCGACGCCTGATCGAACTTGAACCCAATCTCCCTGGGCCCCATCACAATCTAGGGGTCTGCTGCTTCCTCCGCAGAAAGTTCGGTGAGGGAATCGCTCACTGCCTTCGAGCCTTGGAGATCCAGCCGGACTATCTCATGGCGATGCACAAACTCGCCTTGGCCTACATCCATCTCGAACGCTGGAGCGATGCCCACAAGTTCATCCGTCGAGCCCTGTCGGTGGATCCCAACAATGTCCAGATGCAGCAAATCGCCCGGCGTTTCCGCTGGTATCGCCTCGGCAAGTGGTTTCGGGCGATTCTTTGGCCGATAGACTGGTTAAGGCGCCCCTGAGCTCGGCGCGGTATCCACGATCGGCTCCGATCGGCGCCCCGTGCAACTTGTAGCCGTTAACGCGTATAATAATGGGTGATGTGGTTCGTTTCGGTGCTGCTCCTGAGGTCTAACCCATGTTCAATCGTTGCCTGGCAACACTGATCTTCCTGTTTGTCGCAACCCCTAGCCTCCGAGCCGAAGGCGATAAGGCCGCCGAAGACCGTGGCATGGGCATGTGGAATGCCGACGTCATGGTCAAACAGGCCGCTGATCAGATTATCAGCCGCTATAAGCTCAATGAGGAACAGTCAAAGTTCACCCGCGAGCTGATGGCCCGACGTGTCAACGAACTCCTCGACAAGCACGAGAAGACCGTCCGAGAACTCTTCCGCGAGGCGATGGTCATGCGGCTGGCGGGAAAACCACCGACCAATGAGGCCATCCAGTCGTGGGCCCAGCGGGCACTGCCCGTCTACGAAGAGGCCAAGAAGCAGATCATCGACGGCAATGAAGAATGGGGCAAAATCCTGACCCCCGATCAGAAGAAGACCCACGAGATCGATCTGAAAATGATGAAGATCGATTTCGTTCAGTATGAACAGAAGCTCTCACGTTGGAGCCAGGGTGGATTCGAGCCCAAGAAAGACTGGATCGTACCCCAGTCGGCCGCCAATCGGCCGGCCACACCTCCACCGTCAGGCAAGCCGGTACAACCCAATCCCCCGACGAACCGTTTCGCCAAACGTAACGAGGCCCAGATGCCCGTGACACCGCCGGCAAACCGACCCGGGGGAGGCCCGCCCATGCGCATCGGAGAAACCGCGGGTCGTAACCCGACCTCCGGACCTGCGGGCTCGGCTATTCAGGCCCCCACCGACCCCGAACAGCACTGGGATGCCTGGGTGAGTGACTTTGTCCGCCAGTGCCGACTGGACGAGGGGCAGACCGGTCAGGCTAAGGCAATACTGAAAGACTGCAAAGACCGGGCCAACCGACATCGCGACGCCCACAGAGACGACTATGTCCGCCTCACCAAACGGGTTCAGGAAACCAACCCCGAAGCGGTCGCCCAGGCCAGCAAGGAACTCGGCGACCTGAACGCCCCCATCAACGATCTGTTCGAGGAACTCAAAGGACGCGTCGAAGGAATCGCAACCAGCGCTCAGTTGCAGAACTACCAGCGGCGCTAGCCTCACGGTTGTCCGTCGCGGAACCGCAGAGGCTGAAGAAGGGTTTTCCAGCTCCGGAGTTATCGGACGCAACTCTTCAGGTGCCCCCTCTGCACGAAAGGGGGTGATGCTTTCTCCTGAGCATGCGCCTTGGCCTCTTGCTGTTTTCCCCGCGATCCTGGAATCCGATCTCGCTTGGGATTATGATCCGTCTGGCCACGATGAGATGCAGGCATCTTCAGGAGGCATTATTGGCATGGAGGATTGGGCAGTCTCTCGCGCCAGCGGACGCTGCGCGCAATGCGATCAGGAACTCGCCGAACGACAGGAGTACTACGCGGTTCTGTCGGAGGTACCGACCGGTTTCGAAAGAAAGGACCTCTGCCTGAAGTGTTGGCAAGGACCGCCGGAAGGGCATTTCTGTTTCTGGAAGAGCCGGGTCCCCGTCCATGAGAAGAAGAAGCGGCAGATACAGGTCAATGACGCGGTATTGATCAGCTTCTTCGAGCGGCTGGGACGCGAAGCAGACCCCATGCGGCAGCGGTTTCGCTTTGTGCTCGCCCTGATCCTCATGCGCAAACGGCTGCTCCGCTACGAGCAGACGGTGCGAAACGACGAACAGGAACACTGGCAAATGCGTCTGGCGGGAACCAACGCCATCCACCACGTGGCCAATCCCCAGATGAACGATCAGCAGATCGCCGAAGTCAGCCAACAGATCGGGTTCCTCTTGAGAGGAGACGTTCCCGATGACCTCGACGAGATGCTCGGGACGCCTTCCCAAACCCCGTGGGTCGATGACGTGATCTCCGAAGAGAAGCCCCCCTCACAGGAGCAATCTGTCCAATGAGAAACGGATTCGGACCACCAGACGGCATGATCCATCAGATGAGCCAACCCCACCGGAGAAATGCTCGGCATCTCCGGCCGGCCGGCCGCGCCGCAATGCCTCAGCGGGGAGCTCGGATCTGTTCCGGCTGCCGGTCCGCGTATGTCGTCGCTTCCTCTCTGCTCGTGGCGGCCTGTGGCTGCGTCAAACCGCCGCCCCCACCGCCGGTTGTCATCCCCGAGGAACCCGAACCCACCCCCCTCCTGGTCGACCGCTACAACGCCAACGCCGACCGCCTGCCCGAAAACGTCCTGCTCACCAGCGAGCGGGTCGAGGTCGAAGGCGGTTACATCGAAGATGACGGCTCCGAACACGTCTTTCAGGGCGAAGGCAAGCTCTACTTCGTCAAGCCGAACAAGCTCTACCTCATACTCAAGCACGACCTGGCGGGCAAGATGGTCGAGATCGGTTCGGACGGAACCCGATACTGGCTCTGGTGGGACAAGCGACAGACTGTATGGTGGGGCTACCACAAGTACATCGACCGTCCGGTCATCCGCGAGATGCCCATCCGCCCGGATCAACTGATCGCCGCCCTCGGGCTGACGCCGCTGCCGAGCGGCTCCGGCTGGCTCAAGGGCCCCTTGCGACGAACGGTCCGCTACCCGATGCCGGAGTATCTTCTGAGCTTCTGGCGCCTCGACGACGGTGTCCCTCGATACGACCGGGAGTACTGGCTGAGCCGTGGGACCCCCCACCTCATCGATCGGATCAATTTCTTTGACGAATTTGGCCGGGAGAGTTGCGAGGCCACACTCGCCGACCTCAAGGCCCCCCGGGTCGAAGGCAACGTCATCACAGGTCCTCCGCCGCTGATGCCTCACAAGGTCTGGCTGCGATGGGCTAGAAGCAAAGCCTATTTCCGGATGACCGTGCAGAGGCCCCTGATCAAGTCCCCCTCTGCCCGGCAGGCCAAAGGGTGGTATCCCATGGATCCTCCAGCCAACTGGCGAGTCGTACAGATCGACGAGGAGTACGATCGGGGTTCGACAACCGCGCCGACGTCCGGACCGGCAGCGCCGTCTACGTCGGCTAAACCTGCCGCTGCGAAGTAACGGGGCGGCGCCAGACCGACCGAATGCAACGCATGGGCCAACAGACGATCCTCCGACCGACAGGCGGTGGCGTGCCTTCGGAAGCAGTTCGCTTGACCTTGCCCTGCAAGCCTTGATAATGGCACCCACCGAGACGTAAGTACCGGTGACGAACGACGGGACCGCCCATGAATGAAGATCAGGTCACAATCCGCCGAGTCCCCATGAGAGGCCGCACGGCCCGCCGCCCCGGCTGTCCGATACAATACTCATACGGTGGAGGGTCGCCTCGCCCTATCGGAATCCTGTCCCACCACCGTCTGCCCGCGGTCTCGATGATCCTTCTGGGACTCCTCGCCTCCGCAACACACGCTCAATGGCCCGGCTTCCGAGCCGTCGGAAGTCGCGACTCCCTCTGGATCATGTACGAGGCCGGTAGCCCCACCGGCCCCCAGACCCGGCTGTGGAGCCGACAGATCGACCAGGGATTCTTCCGGGCACGTAAGTCGGAACCACAACCCCCCGGCGTGGTCGCAGCCGCTTGTTGCGGACAGGACATCCACCTCTTCTTCGCAGACGGAACCCACAATCGTGTGGGGCGACGCCGAACCAGCCCGCAACTCGTCTTGCCGGGACGCGCCGTCCCTCTGGCCGTTGCCGGTGACACGCCCGAAACCACGCTGTATGCCATCGCGGAGCTCAAACCCGCCGTCGAGCCGCCGGTCGCGTCAACCACCCGCTCGACGACCCAGCCCCGAACCGCCCTGCCCACAAGAGGACGCCGAGCCCCCCTGCCCACGACGCATCCGACATCTGCTCCCGAGAAGGCCGATCGCGCCGTTCGTCTGACCACCACGACCGCCACCTCTGAACCCACCTGCGCCATGTTCCGATTCCATCGCGGACAATGGACCGTCGTCGCGAAGATGCCGGGTGCATGGAATGCCGGCGACGATCAGCAGATGTGCGCGGACGGCGGCCAGATCCACCTGTTCTGTCGGCCTCCTCACGCCGATGCCCCCGTACGATATTTCCGCTGGTCCGAACGCGGCTGGACGGCACCCGAATCCGTCCCCGTGCCCGAGGGAGCCGCCCTGGGCGAGGCCATGATCGTCAACACCTATCTGATCCTGATCGCGGTCAAGCCGGTCGCACAGGGCAGGTGCGTGGTAACGTCGATGAGATACACCGGCGGCAAGTGGCAGGCCTCGGAGCTTCGACCCCCCACCGACCTGCCGATCGAGGGCCCGCCCCGCCGGATCGGAATCGCCCCGTATCACGATTCTGTCGCCATGGCGGGCACGTTCGGCCGGAAAGGCTCGCTCCAGGTCGGGTTGTGGTCGCCCATGGACGGAACCGTCAAGGAGGCGCCCAAGACACTGCCTCGCTGGCCCGAGAAGACTGGTTCCACCTCGGATCCCCGCCTGCCTCAGATCATTGTCTTCGCCATTCTGGGAGCGGTCATCGCGCTGACGCTCTGGTGGCGACAGGACAACCTCACCCGACCGATCATCTTGCCCCCCCACCTCCAACTGGCGGACTTCTGGCGACGCCTCCTGGCGGCGCTCATCGACCTGATCCCGGCCATTGTAATCACCGCACCCCTGTGGTTGCCGGCGTTCCGTCAATTACATCACGACCTGATGTTTGAGGAGCTCACGCAATCGGAAATGGCCGAGCGGTATGCCGGACTGGCCTGGCCTTGGCTCTACACACGCATCCTCTACGCCCTCAGTTGCGGAGTGACAGAGTATCGCTGGGGCACGACGCTGGGCAAGCGGGCCATGCGGCTATGGGTTGCCGGCAACGATTTGACCGCGCCGAATCTCAAGCAAGTCGTCATCCGCAATGTCCTGCGGGTCATCGAACTTCACCCCGACCTGATCGCCCTGCTCGTGTTCGTTCTGCTCACACGGAATCGTCAGCGGTTGGGCGACGTACTGGCAGGCACCGTCGTCATTGAACCCATCACACCGCGTCAGGAGTGACACCGAAAGAGGAGATATTCCCCTTGCTCAACCTCATCCTGATACTCACGTTCCCTCTGACGGCCTCCCAGGACCGGTCTACCTCCCAACCCGACCTCCGCGGAGAGACGCTGCAGGCGATGAAGCGAGCCACCACCTTCTTCCGATCGCACATCGCCGAGCACGGGGGATACCTCTGGGACTACTCGCTCGACCTTAAGGAACGGGCCGGTGAGAACAAGGCCACCCCATCGCAAATCTGGATTCAGCCGCCCGGCACCCCGTCGGTCGGCGAGGCCTTCTTGCGGGCCTACAAGGCCACCGGGCAGAAGGAGTTTCTCGACGCCGCGGTCGATGCGGGCCACGCCCTGACATGGGGACAACTTGCCACAGGCGGCTGGGACTACCTCGTCGACTTCGACGCGACCAAGAGCAAGGCCTGGCACTATCGCCGCGATGTGGAAGCCGGAGACAAGGCGCGGGACAAACGCAAGTGCATTACGGTATTCGATGACGACACCTCGCAGAGCGCCCTGCGCTTCCTCATGCAACTCGACACGACACTCAAAGGCGCCGATCCCGAGATCCGCCGCGCGGTCGATTACGCCCTCGATCACTTCATCGAGGCGCAGTATCCCAATGGGGCATGGCCTCAGCGATATTGGGCCAGGCACGATCCAAACGAGTTTCCGGTCCGAAAGGCCACTTACCCCGAAACCTGGTCCCGGCAGTATCCCAAGGCCCCCTACGCCCACTACTACACCTTCAACGACAGCACGATCGCCGATTGCATCGAGATGATGCTGATGGCCCACCAACTGTACGGAAAGCCGGAGTATCTCGCGTCGGCCCGAAAGGGTGGCGACTTCATCCTCCTGGCCCAGATGCCGGAACCCCAACCCGTCTGGGCGCAACAGTACAACCCGAAAATGGAGCCCGCCTGGGCTCGGAAGTTCGAACCTCCCTCCGTCACCGCCGGCGAATCGATCAGCGCCATGAAATCGCTCAAGGTCCTCTTTGAAAAGACCGGTGACGCGCGATACCTCGAACCGCTGCCCCGTGCCCTCGCATGGTACAAGCGATCCCGCCTGCCGGACGGTAAGTGGGCCCGCTTCTACGAGCTCAAGACCAACAAGCCGCTCTACTTCGTCAAGGATACCTACGTCCTGACCTATGACGGCGGCAATACCCCGACGCACTACTGCTTCAAGGCCGACTGGAACCCGGCCGCCCTGGAGAAGTGGTACGAGAAGGTCACACAGGCCCCCAGGGACCAATGGCACGCAAAAGCCAAAACGCTCGCCGAACATGCACGGCGACGCGCCGCCGTCGACCCCGGCACCGTCGAAAAGACCCTTCGGTCGTTGGACGACCAGGGGCGATGGGTGGTGTCGGGCAAGCGTATTCGAACTCAAACCTTCATCAGCAATATGCGAGTATTGTCCGACTATCTCGCGGGAGCAGAACATGAGCACTAGCACGGATCTGAAAGGCCAACGCGCCCTCGTCACAGGTGGATCGAAAGGGATCGGCGCCGCCTCGGCCATCGAACTGGCCCGGTGCGGCTGCGACGTGGTCGTCACGTGGAATTCCGACAAGTCGGGGGCCGAGCAGGTGGTAGCCGAGATCCAGGCCCTCGGCCGCAAGGCCCTCGCCGTGCCCTGCGACGTCCACAAGACCGAAGACGTCAACCGCGCCGTCGATGCCGCAGCCCAATTCCTTGGCGGGCTCGACATCGTCTTCGCCAATGCCGGCGGCATGATCAAACGATGCCCCCTCCTCGACATGGACGAGGCGCTGTTCCAGGCCGTCTTCGACCTCAACGTCACCAGCGTGTTCAGAACGGTTAAGGCAGCCGTGCCCCACCTCCGCCAATCGGGCGGCGGTTCCATCATCATCATGTCGTCTGTCGCGGCGAGAAACGGAGCGGCAACCGGTGCCATCGTCTACGCAGCCTCCAAGGGCGCTGCCATGACGCTCACACGAGGGCTGAGCAAGGAACTCGCCCCCTACAGCATCCGCGTAAACGCCGTCGCCCCGGGCGTCATCGAGACCGCCTTCCACGCCGCAACGCCCAAGGAGATCCTCGAACCGCTGCGCCGGACCATCCTGGTCGGCCGGCTCGGCATCGCCGAAGACGTGGCCCGTGCCGTAGCCTTCCTGGCCGGCGAACGAAACGGCTTCATCAACGGCGAGACAATCGACATCAACGGCGGAATGTGGATGGCCTGACCGATACCACGAGGTACCGACTCACTGAACGTGCGATCTCGTGGCGACTCTGAGGCGCCCACGGCCCCCTACCGCTTCACCGACCCCAGCGTGAACGTCGGCCGCTGCTTCATCTGCATGGCCGGGTAGCTGTAGAACGGGTAGACGCTCCACTCTACACAGGTCAGGAGATCGGGCTTTCCATCGCCGTCGAGGTCCCCGACGTACGGATGCGGCCCGTGGGCCGTCACCTTGATCGGTACCCCGAAACAGCAGAGCGTCACCGGGTTGGCAAACACCGGATCGGTCCGCGTCCCGACGTTCCTCAGCAGGTAGATGCTGCCCTTCGACGTCTCCGTGCCCGCACAGCTATAGACCAGGTCCGGCAGCCCGTCCCCGTCCCAATCGACACACTTGAACGACTCGGTCCAGTGCGCCGATCGCGCGACGATCGAATCGTCGATCACCCGCCCGTCGGCCAGCTTCATCGGACGATCCTTACGAAGCCTGAGCTGACCCTGCCCATCGCGATATCTGGCAAACAGCCAGCACTTGCTCGTCAGGCAATCCAGGGTCACCAGATCGATCAGGCCGTCCCCGTTGTAGTCCCCGAAGGCCGCCCCCGTCCGCCAGAAGAAGGGCTCGTCCTTCTCATGAGGGTAAGGGGCGTTCGGTGTCTTGTCGTTGTTCGCCAGACGGGCGCTCTGGGCCCGCTTCTCGGGTGAATCCGGATAGCCGTCGCAGATCACCTGGAGCTGCGGACCAAAACGAGGCTCCTGTCGCATACCGATGTTCTTGTACCAGAAGATGCGGTTCGTTTCGTTGGGTATCACCAGGTCCGGCAGCCCGTCGCCGTCCCAGTCGACGAACGTTGGGTAAGGATACCCCATGTTGTGCCAGCACTTGCCGCCCAGAATGTCGTTCCGCAGAATGCGAATCGGCTTGCCCTCCGACAGAATCGCCTGGGGCTCCGTCAGAGCCGGACGCTGTGTGCTCCCGCGATTGATCACGATCCGAGGCCATCCATACCCGCCGCCGATCAGAAGGTCCCAGTCCCCGTCGCCATCCCAGTCGCAAGCAAACGGCCAGGCCTGATCGCTCAACGACGCCACTGCGGACACCGATTGGGCCCGACCGAAGCGCTTGAACGCAGGCTTGCCCGAAGCGTCGCGGGTCTGCTCGAAGAAGGAGACGACCTGGTACACCTCGTGAAGCACCAGAAGCCCCCGCCGAGTGCCGCTGTCTACCACACCGATGTAGTTCGGGCGCTCCGCGTCGATGCCCGGCACAGGCTGAGGCGGCCCGAATTTCGGCACATCCCCGCCCAGATTCCGCTGCCATCGCAGCGACGTACCCATCAGATCGCCGTCGTCGCTGTTGACCAGGCACACGGCATCCAGCGCCCCGTCACCATCAATGTCGTAGAAGCACGGCTCCAAGCCCGCATCGATCTCGGTAGGCGGGGCCGCGACAAAGGGCCACCCTTTGGCGTTCGTGTTCTTCAGCCACGTCTTGCCCACGACCAGATCGATCGCCCCGTCCCGGTTCAGATCCACCGCCCGGCACGGCCCCGACGACCACGACCCGCTCGGCCGCGAAGCCGATCCGCTCGCTACGAACACCGGCATGCCACCGGTGTCGCGCCGCCCCGAATTCAGATAGAAGTACACCTTATCCGCCCCGCCAGGGGCATAGACCAGATCGGGGCGTCCGTCGCCGTTGAAATCGGCGAAGTCGGCGAACATGTACGTGTGGCTGAGATGCTTGAAATCGCTCGAACCGGCATTCTCCACATAGCGAATTCGAACGAGATCGCCGAAGAGAAACTCGTCGTCTCCCCCTACGCGGGGATAGCAGATCACGCCGTCCCAAGGCGAGCCCGGCCGGTACGCGTAGTTCCAGCATCCCACGAGGTCCGGTTTGCCGTCGCCGGTCAGGTCGACCAGGCGACTGAGATAACTCATGACAATGGGGCGTGGCTCGCCGGCGTTGTATCTCAGAAGGTCGCCGACACCGATCAATGGGATGCAGGCCGCCGGCTCCTGGGGTGGCCGTACCGCGGCCGTTGAGAACCGAACATCATACTCCTTGTGGTTGGGGTCTTGGATGACCCACTCGATCCGCCCGCTGTCGGCGTATGCGAAATCCTCGTTGACCGCATGCGCCACGGACTGGCCCGTCGCGACGTTGACCACCCGAATCGTGTTGGGATTCAGCACGCCCGCCATGCCGGCCGCCTTGATCAGGGCTCCGAAGTCGATAGACGGGTCCATCGGCACCCTGGGCATCGGCAGTTCCGACGTAACCGTCAGGCGCACGGATGCCGACTCTCCCGCGGATTCGCCGGCCTCCAGAACCGATACGAACACACCGCACGTCACTGCTGCCAATGCCATGGTGCCTCGAATGAAGCTCGACATGTCGGGGACACTCCAGAATACGTGGGATCAACGGACCGCGCGGGATTATACCCCTTCACTCCGGAAAGAATGCAATGCAATCCACACCGCCGCACCCACCAGACCGAAGGCCTGAGACAATAGTAGCCGGGGGTCCATACGCCCAACCGTGACAGAACGATGTCTCAGCGACACCTCATCCAATACTCAATCGCCGCGAGGCTGTTCCCCGTGGCCATTCCGGTGTCGACCTGTCCGCACTTGTCCGGTCCCCAGTGTTTGCCGGTGGATTGCTCCAGGGCGTGAATCATACCGCCGTCCCACGGCTTTCCGGGACAACGAAACTGATAGCTCGCGATGAACGTGACCATCTCCTGTGCCATCCGCGCGTAGAACGGATCCCCGGTCGCCTTGGACAAACGAACCAGCGGCTCGACAGCCTTGGCCGGCCCGATCGGATAGATCAGCGGGAAATCGGGCATACGGCAGGCCTGCCCGCCCCGCGTGATGCCGTTGTGGGCCTTGGGAAGGTCGAAGAAGTAGGTCCAACTGATTCCGAACGCGGCCGCCTTCTTGCACAACGTCAGCACAAGAGGGTCCTGGGTCGCCTCGTACAGCGGAACAACGCCCTCCAGGACATAGTACGCCGCTTCGCCGTCGGAGAATTCGATCGGCGAACCCAACGTGTCCAGCATCTGGTTGTAGAACGCGTAACGGAGGACCTCCGGCGCCGCTGCCTTTGCCAACCGCAGGGCGCGGTCGACATAAGACTTGTCCCCGATCACCCCGGCCAGTCGCGTCCACAAACCGCTCACCACGATCCTGGCCGCTATGCGATGCCTCTTCGTGCTCACCTCGCGGTCGTTGTCATCGAAGATGTCACATAGATCACCGTCTGCCCGCTGGTGCTTGGCGAAGTACGCGGCGATGGACTGTGCCGCCTGAAACCACTGCCGGCGCACCTCGGGTCTCGGGTAGTCGGGCGTATCGACATAGGCCTGGATCAACTGGCTCCCGGTATGGCCCAGCGAGTGGGTCCAGATCCGCCGCCCTCCCGTGAAGTCGAAGAACCGCTTTCCGTCGGAGCGATCGAAATACGGATCATCCGCCCGCGGACCCCGCTTGAACAGGTCCATGTTCCGCGTCATCTCATCCACGTACACCAGCAAATCGCCGCGCCGTGTCCGGTTCCAATTCCGTGTCAGCGCGACGAAGGTCTCCGCGGCGATCCCCTCACCCCAGCCCAGATCAAAGTACCCGCCGCCCGGCCCCTTTCGCTGCGCCTGCCCCGCCTGCGTATACACCCACATGTTCAGGAACCACCCGCGCCCCTTGCCCAAGGCATCCGGCTCCCATAGCTGGCAGCGCTTGTAGAAGTCGGTGATCCCGTCAGCAACAACCGGCAGATTCGCCTCCGGTCGCGGTTTGCTCAGAAGGATGTCCGCCGCGACTCTCTCTGCCTCCAGAAGAGGCTCTTCACCGCCGGCCAATGGCTTGGCCGCAAGAATCTCCGTCATCGTCAACGTCTCACCCGCCTCGAACTCCGCATCCTGAGGCGCCAGCGGTGTCGATTGCGCCTGGGCCGCCATATCGCTCTTTTGGATCGTCGTGTCGGGGTAGTAGCTGCGAAGCGAGGCGAAACCGCTTGCGTCGGGAGAGACATAATCGATGGTCCCCTTCGACCTGCCCCTGTCGATGCCGTACGCCGCGACCCAGCCGTTCCCATGCCATACATGGAAGGGCAGCGGCAACGCCCAGGATACATCGGCGCGCAGCGGCGGCACCTCCGAAAACGGCTTGTCGTATGCCCGTAGCGGGAATGTGTAACGCAGGCGACTGTCAGCCGGAACGCGCCAGCCGGGATGGATCGCACCCCGGCACTTGGACTTGAATCGATACGTCTGCTCCCGCCGAATCACGGGCCGATCGGCGAGGAGTGTGATGACACCGTCGGCGCTCCAGCGTTCCTGCTTGCCGGACAATCGCAAGACCCACTCACCCGCCGGATTCCTGGACACCTCGCAGCTCGTTGCGTCCGTCGATCCCAGCGATGTGGAGAATTCAGCCCCAGCCGTTCCCCAAACGATCTGCCGCCAGGCCTTCCCGGTGCTCATCTCCACGCCGTCCACGAAGAACCCCGACCGCCCCTGTGTCGTGGTCTGGCCGATGATCACCCGCACCCATCCATTGGACAGAACCCGCGATTCCCGAGACGAAGTCGTCGCAGCTCCTTCCAGTGAGCTGCCATCGGCTGACCGGCCGACGAAGCAGGCACATACCAAAGCGATCCAAGCGGCATTGAGAGAGACCGTGCTTCTTGTCTTCACATTCATCCGAAGAATCCTGTTTCATTCCTGGCTTGCCATGCGTCGCGTCCGGTGCGGCCGCGTCGCGATCTGATCCACCGGAGTTGCGCCTTTCACATTCCCCCCTATCTTCCGCCGGTAGGAAGGTGTCATACTGTATATGAGGCTGGGGAACTCGCGTGTATCCGGGGTCTGCCCGGAAGGAGGACAGCGCATGAAGTCCCGCTACATGTACGCCTCATGCCTGGCAATTCTCATCCTCGCACCGCTGCTTGGACCCCAATGTTGTCTTCAGAACCAGACTCGGCCCAGCCAGACCGACGACGACGGTTCGCCACCGGACGTCCAGCCCAACCAGCCGGACGACACACCCAACTCACCGGCAGGCGCGAACACGTACTACGTGTCGCCCAACGGCAACAATGCCAATCCTGGCACTCAGGAAAGGCCCTGGGCGACGCCCGGCCATGCCTCGCGCCAACTCAAACCCGGGGACACCCTGATCATTCTCGAAGGAAAGTATATCCTCAGCCATTACGATGACGACATCCTCATCCCGCCATCCGGCAGACACGACGCGTGGATCACCATCAAAGGGCAGGCGGACAGCCGGCCCGTTCTGGCCGGCAGGACCAATCTGTCGCATGCAATCGATCTATCCGGTGTGAGCTATCTGCGGGTGGAGAATCTCGAGATCACACATGATGATAGGGCTGCCGGCAGCGACGTGCAGTTCCGGGACGGAGTGGTGGCCTTCGACAGAACCGCAAGCCATGTCGTTCTGAAGGACCTCTATATCCACCATATCGATGAGTTCGGCATGAACATTCAGGAAGTGGACGGCATGGAGGTAACGGATTGTCGAATCGAGTACTGCGGCTTCGGCGGGATCGGCGGGCCGACGGGCCAGCAGGGAGGGGTGCGGAATCTGCTCATCCGCGGATGTCGTCTTTCATACAGCGGACACTACTATCGAGGCACCGACGGCGCAGGTCGACCCTACGATCGCCCGGATGGATTCGGCATCGAGGAATCCCAAGGCCCCGTCGAGATCCGCCAGACTGTCGCCGAACACAACTATGGCGACGGCCTGGACTCCAAGGCCGCCAACACGACCCTCCGCGACTGCATCGTGGCCAACAATTCATGCGACGGGATCAAGTTGTGGGCCGGCGTCGGCAAGGTCATCAACTGCCTGATCTACGGCATGGGTGATGGCGTCGGCGGATCCTCACCCTGGGCCGCCATCGTCATCGGCACGGACAAGGCGAACGCCCGTTTTGAGATCATCAACACGACGGTCCACGACAACCCAACCCGACAGGCCTATCCGATGTACGTTCAGTACGACCGACCTGAGGCCGTTACCGTCGTGATGATAAACTGCATCGTCGCCAACGGGTTCGGCGTCGTGTTCTTCGGGAGCGGTGTGAACCTCACCGCCGATAACAATCTCTTCTACCGGGGCGGCGGTGAAACGGAACAGGTCCAGCTTGCGGGCAAGGGCTACGGCACAACCGAGATCGAACAGGGTGCGCTGGGGACGGGAAACGTGTGCAGGGACCCCGCCTTCGTCAGACCCGCTTGGGGCTCCGACGGCGATTACCACCTCCAGGACGGCAGCCACGCCATCGACGCCGGCACACCCACGAATGCCCCCGGCACGGACCTCCAAGGAAACACTCGCCCCAAAGGCAAGGGATACGACATGGGGGCCTACGAAAGGTAGTGCCAACGGACAGCAACACCAAGGGCATGGGTTGCCAAGAAAGACGGAATTCCGCTCAGTTTCCCTTGTCCGACGCAGCGTGCCCCAGCTTCAGCTTGAACGTCTTGATCTCAAACGCGCCCAGGTCAAACCCAACCGCGTTGTCCCGAATCTCGAGCCCCTTGCCGGCGTCCTCCATCAGATTGACCTCCTCGGCCGACTGGACCTTGGCATTCATTCTCAACCTGACGCCTTTTGTGGGTTGCCCCGAGGCCTCATACAGCCGGACCACCGCCGCGCCGTCCTGCCCCGGCCTCACCGCCGAAAGCACAACGTTCGCATGCGAAAGTCCCAGCAGCCCCCACCGGCAGGGCAGCGGCCCCGCATGCCCACCTACCGTGCGAACGACCAGCGGATTGTTGTATTCCAACCCGTGCCGGTAGAGCCCCGCATCGCGCCAGTCGCCGGCATGGGGGATCAGCGCATAGTCAAAGCCCAGCTCCTTGCCCAGTTCGAACCCGGAATCGGAAGACATCCCCGGTTCGTAGCCGCCGCCGAACCCATACGCCACGATCTGCGTGGAGCGCAACAACGAAATCATCATCGTGCCGTCTGTCACGAGATTACCCGGCAGACCACGATTCAGCAGTGCGAGGCCCCACTGTCCGTCGCCGTAGTCCACCCAGTTTTGCGCCGGAAACTCGATCGCCATGGGCCGCTCGATCGCCCCGAACGGGATCTCGTGAACGCTCTTTCCGCCTTTGATCGACGTCGGAAACAGCGCCTGATATCGAACGAACTTCTCCTGGTTGAGAATCTGCGTGTGGATGTCGATGCGCGGCAGCCCGGAATACAGCCGCACACGCGTGACAAACCGCCCCTCCTTGCCGAACGGGTGGGACACACTGAACTCGCTCACCACCGGCCCCACCGACACCGAGCCCACGGTGCCCTTGAACTCGCTGCTGAACACCGCCTTGCCCGGCTGAGGCACCGGCTGCGGCTGCTTCATCGCAATTCGGCTTCCGCCGTCCAGAGGCTTGTAGGGCTCCCACAGATCACCATGATCCGCCTCACGCGACACAACGTTGGCCGCACCGCTCAGGATCTCCCGGTTCTCCGGCTTGACCACAAGGCTGCTCATCGCACCGGTCGACTGGTCAAACGTCACCCGATAGCGGTCCGTCTCGATAACGTTCGAACCCTTCGCCGCTGCTGCCCCGGCCCCCTTTGTCCCCCCCGATTCCGCCGGAATCAGCCGGTAGACCGCGTACCCCATCGCCGGAACATCCCGGGCCACAAACGCAATCTTCGCCTGCACGAGCCCGCCGCCCGGATATCGCTGCTCCGCCAGGATCTGAACGGGAACCGACTGCCCCGCAGCATCCAGCAGCCTCAGTCCCACCCCCCCCGGATCGGAGAAGCCGACGTCAGCAACCGCCACATCCGTTCGAGACCACCCCAGCGAGTTGAACACCATCAGGGCCAGCCCGTCGCCCCGCGTGTCCGCCTTCGAGGCCAGGTTCTCCAATCCCTGCTCCACCATCTCATCGGCCAGACGCTTGGAAAACGCGTAACTCCGAACCGAGTCCTCGTACACCCGGTCGGTCATGACGCCCGACATCAGGTCGTGCGCGTGATTGAACAGCGTCGGCTCCCAGGCCCGCCAGAGTTCGTGTTCATCGGCTGGCATGCCCAGCCAACGGCTCAGCACGCACAGCTTCTCGGCCGTCGTCAGAAGTCGCTCGTTATTCCGGGTCCACTGCTTCACCTCGATCCGGCTGCTGTACGTCCCCTGGAAGATGGGATTCAGCTCTCCACTGACCACCGGCCGATCGGAACGTTGGGCCACCACCGCCTCAACATCGGCAGGCACGCCGATCCGCAGCGTGAACGGCGCCCCCGGCTGACGGTTGAACTGCTCGACCAGCGCCGGCACGTGCTCCTCCGGTTCGCACACATCTGCCCCGGCCAGCCCCACGCAATCCGAACCCCGGAAGTAAGGCTTCAGCAGCTTGAACTTCTCCCGAAAGAACTTCGCGAAGTCCGCCGGCTTCTTCGGCGAACCATACGTCACCGCATACCCATGCGACAGCCAGAACGCGGGAATCTGCGAGCCGTCGATCCCCTGCCAGAAGAACTCCGAAGGAACATCCCAACCCGACACGCCGCGGAAGAACCAGAAGGACTTGTAACCCGCCAGCTTCAGAAGCTGCGGCATCTGGGCGTGATGCCCGAAGGTATCCAGTTGCCAGCCTACCGTCACGTCTACACCCAGCTTCTGTCGATAGTACCCCTTCCCGTAGAGCACCTGACGAATGAACGACTCGCCGCCGGGCATGTTCACGTCGGGCATCACGTCCGTACCGCCGACGATCTGGAGCCGCCCGTCGGCCACCATCTTGCGAAACGTCGCCTCCTCTTGCGGATACCGCTCCAGGAACGGCTTCACATAAGACACCTGATCCAGCACGAATCGGTAGTTGGGGTGCTGCTTCAGCATCTTCAGAGCCCTCAGGATGTTGGGCAGCCCCATCTCCAGGTATTCCTCGCGGGTCTTGAAAACCGCACCCTCCCAATGGGTGTGGGGGATATGCCAGAAGACCTCCGGCCCCTTCGTGCCAGGCGACTGCCCGGACGACTCCACACCGATAGATGGCGGCACCAATGTGCTGAAGATCATGGAAATCGGAACCATCATCAGCTCTCCCGAAATGTCAGCAGTTCAACCCCAATGTCCCCAAGAAGGGATGTGGAAATGAAACACCTCATGCGCCGCAGATACGATCACTCCCAGGCTATGGCGTCCTCAAACGGGCTCTTCCAGACACGACACAGGGGGCGATCCAACCGTCGATAGCCCGGCATCGTGCGCCACTCTGTCGCATACGCCCGGCGAGCCCCATCCTCATGAAGGTATTCCCACAATTCAACGCTCGTGGCCGGCGACGCTTTGGCATCTGCGGGCAGCGCATAGAAGAGCGGCGCCGAACCCTGCACCGTCGTTGAGGGCACTGCCCCACCCTGAACCAGCGAACAGCCTCCTCCGGATGTCCGGACCTGATGAATGGCCACCGTTCCTGGCCCCAGCCTTCCCAAGGCGAAGAACGCAATTCGCCCGGCCGCTATCCGAGGCTCACCGTTCCCGCGAATCAGAGGCTCGATCCCGACTCCCTCCGAAGACTGGCAGAATGCCACAGGCAGATTCAGCCGTTCGTCGGCCAGATCGAGCCGATACATGATCTGGTTGTAGTCGTAGAGGGGCGTCCGCTCAGGACTGCCAGAGAAGAAGTCCGAATACGTCCCCTCGAAATAGATCACCCGGCCACCGTCCTGGTCGAACTCCGGATGATGCAGCGGATTGTAGAGGCTGTACTTGTCATGGGTGACAACCTTCCGAGCGTACACCCAGGGTCCCAACGGCGTGTCTGCCTCCGCGTACCACACCTCGCCAAGAGGCGACGTTCCGCCCGTCTCAACCGTGATCATCACCCACCGGCGGCGATAGGCATTCCAGCACGCAGAGCCACGGTGAGCCTCGATGAGGCGGCCGGTGTCTGCATCCTGCAACTGGAGCAATGCCTCACCAGCCTTCATCTGCCGTGTCTGAATCAACTTCTTCTGATCGGCCTGGCCCACGACGGGCGTGTTCTTCTTCCATCCGTATCTGAGCCGACCGCCTGGGCCGCGGTCGAGCGCAGGTTTGTCCAGCCCAGCCCCCGGTTTGAGGCACGAGTAGGCCTCGTATTCCGCCAGATTCTTCAGGTGCTCGGCCGTCGCGCGAACCCGCAGCATCGAGTACGGGTCGGCGAAGTATACGTACGAAGTGCCGCCCACCGTTCGCAGATACGGATGCCCAAAAGGATACGCCGGCCTGCCCATCTCGAATTCGGTAACCTGCTCGAACCGCTGCCGATCCGGATTGAACTCTGCAAGCCCGCGCCGATAGACCTCCAGGAAACCGTGCACCTTTACGCAGTTCGCGAACATCCGCTCCTTCTGAGCTGAGTCTCGCAGCACAATCAGCGCATCGATCCAGGTGGGACCCTCGCCCGGCATCTGCGCGCACGGCGCCGCGAATCCCTTCTCATCCGTGAAGTACGTCAGATCCACGCCCCGATCCGGATCCAGCCCCCCCTTGTCAGGCAGCAGGGATGTCGCACCCGACACATGGAAATTGCCCAGCGGATAAGACGGCCGGCTGGTGTCGCCCCAGAACCAGAAAAGCCGCCCCCGAAACAGCGAGCACATCACGCTGTCCGACCCCGCCACCTGTGCGTTCAACAGCGGCTCGCGCAGCGGACACCCTTCGCCCAACAGAACGCTGTCGCGATAGATGCCCACGCCGGTCAGGCGATACAGTCGCTCGGCGATATTCGTCCGCTTGAGTTTCAACTCGGCACGCCCGCCCGGCCGGGTCTCCAGTGACTTGCCCCGAAACCCAAAGCCGTCAGCCGGATACTCATAGCCGTGGCTCTTCACATGAAAGAAGACGGAGCGATTCATCAGGCCCGGTTCGAAGAACGCCACGAGACCTGAGCTGTCGGTGTAGTAGCGCACGTTGTCGACCGTTCGAAGCTCGACCAACGGCACGCCCCGCCCCGTCTGCCCATCCACGACCCGAATGCCGAAGTAGTCCCGTCCCGTTCGCTCGCCGGCCGACAAGACCGTGCAGACGCCCAACCCCACCGCTGCGAACGCCCAAGCCCAACCGCCCCTCAGAATCGGCTGTTCTTCCTTGTCCCTACTGTCCCTGCTCATGCACCTGCCCCGATCAGTCGTCCCTTGCCCCCTGCGATGCAGTCTACCGCGGCGGATTGGGCAGCTTGGCCGGGTGGCGGAACGGACCCGTCCGCAGCCGCTCATAGAGTTCGTCCGTGCAGGAACCCGCAGAGAACAGCCCGATCCCCCGTACGCCCAGCCGACGCGTCTCCTCGATCTGACCGACAATCGCATCCACCGTATTCCGGCCACCGCTCCAGGCGAACGCGATCACCGCGTAGACCTCGCAGTCGCTTTTCAAGTCCTTGACGGTCACCGACAGCCTCTTGCCGTACTCGTCCACCTGCTGCAGATAGACCTGCGAAAGATAGTAGTCCAGCCAGCCGTTGCGGGCCCAGCGGCCCCAGTCACGGCCAAGGCGACGGTCCCCTCGCCAGTTGTACCCCCCGTTGGTCGAGAAGATCAGCTTCGGATTTCGCTTCAGCAGCGTGTTCCGCAGATCGCGCATGAACGCGCTCGTGCCCATCGTGCTGAAATCCTCGGCCTCGGGCGTGTTCACCGCCTTATCCATCGGCATGCCGTAGAGCTTCGGAAAAACCTCCCGGCACAGATCGCACACACAGTAGCCGAGATAGCCGTAACCGGGCTCCTCTATGTGCACGCCCGTCACGCGAGGGTAACGATCCAGGGCCCGAGACAACGTCTCGATGTGCCAGCGGCGCGCGCCCGGATGCTGCGGGCACACGCAGTCCATGCGGCGAAGAACCACCTTGCCGGTCTTCGAATCAGGAACTAACTCGTCCAACCTGCGAGCGGCCCACTGCGGATCGCCCTTCGTTCGCGGGTTGAACTCCGGGCTCCGGGCCGTCTTGTAGTCGGTAAACGAGTACCACAGGTGCGTCGTGATCCCCCGCTGGGCGGCCTCGTCGATCAGCATGCCCAGCGCATCCCAACGAGCCGTGGGGTGATCCTTCTGACACTCTGCATCTTCCAACGCCGCCAGATATCCGCTCTGCGTCCACGGTAGGATCAGGTTGAAGTTCGCCCCGGCGATCTTGCCGACCAGATCCTTCACCTGTTGCTTCCCCTTAGTCGAATCGGCATCAAACATCGACTCCGGGTGAACCACCATGATACGGACCTCGGCCTCCGGCGGCCCTGCGGCCTCCGCTGCCATGGCCGGCATGGCTGAACCCAACCACAAAGCCCCCATCGCCAGATGAACCGCGAATCTTCTGAACATCGTCTGATCTCCCGCACCAGTCCTCGTGACACCCGTTCGCGAACGCCGACGTGACAGCCAGACACTAACACGTCCGGCACCGGCCGACCAGCGTCTCCCGACAGGAAATGGTGTCAGCAACATGCGCACCGTTCACGAGTGTGTTGGCAGCGACATCACTTTGGATCGAAACCAAGTCGCGAACGCTACCGAACCGGCAAGCCGAATCAGGAATGTCACAAGCCGGAAGACAGCCTTTTGGCAATATTGATCGAGGGCAACTCGATGTAGAGATAGGCGTAGCCGGCCACCACAACTGACAGGACGAGCGTCAGCCCGCAAATGGCCCAAAGTGGGACAGAACCGTACAGAAGATTCACAAAGGTCAACAGGAGAATGGCGTGATACAGGTACAGGCTGTAGGACGCGCGACCGATGAAGAGCACCGGTCTGCTTCTCAGAAACTTGGAGGCAACCGTCGACGAAAGTGCCGTAATAACGAAGATGAACACACCCACCGTGGTCATGACATCTTCGACGAATCCCAGATGCAACGCTCGTCTGCTCGGAAAAAACCACCACGCGTACGTGTAGAAGAGCATTCCCGCGGCCAGCAGCAGGTACTTCGAGGCCTTGCTGTGGCTGTTGAACCATGCCACAAGCACGCCCCGATGCTTCGCGATAAGGGCACCAACAATGAACATCACGATGTATCGGCCTGTGGTCAGATAGTCATTGGCGGGGAAGACGCCGCGAACCGTCAGTCGCGAGAGCACAAAGAACACCCCGGAAATCAATGTTCCTACGAGCAGAGAGGTCTTCCAATCTCGCTTCACGACGAGGAGCATGAGCAAAGGGAATATCAGGGAGACTCGCATCTCATGCACGAGGGACCAGAGCACTGGATTGTAGACTTCATTGTTGAAGCTCACGATGAGCAGCAAGTGCTGCAGGACGATCTTCCAGGACAACGGTGTAACCCACACCTGATTGAACCACCGGCTGAGTTCGGGGATTCCCCCTCGGCTGAAAAGCGAATAGGCCGCCATGGCAACGGCCACTGCGACAACATACGGAACCCAAATCCGGAAAACGCGCTTGATGAGAAAGCCGGTGGTTCCCACCTTGCGGGAGAAGAAGGGAATCGACAGAACCAGCCCGCTCAAGACAAAGAAAAACACGACAGCCTCATGCCCCCCCCAGAGGGCATGCAGGGGCGTGTACCTGATCACCCAGTAGTCCCATGGACTCGCCGGATCAGCAACCGACGGGGGGATGTTCAGCATGTGGTTGAACACGACGACCATCGCAGCCAAGCCCCGCAGGGAGTCCAGCTCTTCGATACGTCGTCCAGACGACTTCTCCGGCGTTTGCGCGTTCGTCATCTCATCCTGTACTGATATGGATGCTTATCCCCAACGAAGCTACCCGAGTCCCATCGAACGAACGGACACGGCTCACGAAGCCCTGCCCCAAACCCCTTTGTTCGCCATGCGTTCGTGCCGGCGCCAAGACGGATTCATGAGCAACAGCCACTTCAGGGTGCCGTCCCAGCACAATTTCGCCTTGACCGTAGCGCCCGGGCGCGCGGCCTTTCTACTCTAGGCAGTGAGGGCAGAAAATGCAAACCTGCCGCAACATCCGTCCATGAACCTCGGACAAGGTGTTCCGGGAGATCAGAACCCAATGGGCAGGAAAAGCCGAATCAGTTCATCCAGAGGGATGAACTGGCCACGTTGGGCGAAGACAAGCTGCGAGAGAATACCGAACAGCCTACTTGCGCCGGGTTCAATGGCCATGTAGAAGTCCGGCGAACCGGCATTGAGTTCTCGATACGGCAGAGGGTCGCGGATGACTTCCACGTGTCCGTCATAGAACGAGATGGAGCCGTATTCTGAAGCGCGGATGGCCTCGAAATTGAGGTCCTTACCGCGCATGCCGTGATACGAGCCCATCATGTCGTTGCAGATGCATTGGATCGGGTCGATCCCCATCCAGAATCGCCAGATCGCACCGGCCGGGAAACCGTCTCCTCCGGTGCCGTCCAGTTGGTCGGCTGGAGTAGCGACATGGTAGTCCCATTGTTCGTCCATCAACATGTACATTTGAGCCGGCGCGGCCAGGGCGCTTGGTTTCATGATCGGCCCCGGGGCGATCGGTAATGTGGTTCCGTCGGATTTCCAGTACTTGGACAGAAACTTGCGACAGGTAATGGCACGTGTGTAGTTGAACTGGCCTTGCGACTTCTGACCGATGCCCGCCCGCTCGAATTCGGGACAGCGATAGAGGCTCTCAAAACGGGCATACTGAAAAAGGCTGCCGTTCCTCAACGTCATGTCCGCCGGCCACTGGGTCTCTGGCTTGAGACAGTAGTCGGGCCAGTTGGGGATGGCCCACTTCTCCTGTTCTGCCCAGAATTTCACGGGCTTGCCCCAATAGACGATGCTCGAATCGTTGAGTTGTGTCAGGTTCTCGTATCCCGTGCCCAGGAAAGGCGGGGTCTCATCGTAGTCTTGTGCGTAAAGGATGATGCACTTGGTCAGTTGAGACATTCGCGAGCCACAGAGGGCGGTTCGACTCTGTTTTCGGGCCTGGGCCAGCGAAGGTAACAGGATGGCGATCAGCAGGGCGATGATCGCCACCACCACGAGCAGTTCGATCAGCGTGAAACCGGATGCGGATCGACGCCGCAAGCCGAGTCCGGACTGAACACCTTGAGGCCCTGTCGGCATGAACCTCATATACACAACGTCCCTCTCCGTGTTGGATGGGCCTTGCAGACTGTCCGACGCTCTCTCGTCAGCGAGGCGTCTTCCACAGCGGACAAGCCACTATCGCTCCATCGGCACGTCGCCCCGAAATGCCCCCGACAACCGTTTGCTGCTTGCCCCAGATGTTGTGCCTAAGCGCACTATAAGCACCTGCCGGGGTGGTGGGCAAGCACCAAATCCGTTCGCTCAGGACATGCCCTCGGGATTGCCCGGAGGGCGGCGCCCGTTCGCCCCCGCACATATCGACAGAATGGGGTCGGTGCCTTGCGGCCGCCGTCGTCCGAGCCACGGGCGTCTCGACGCCGGATGGCAAAGCCCTATCAGCGTTTGGGGCGCAGCGTCGCCACGGTGGGGTTCAGGGAAAGCCACCCATCGCGGCGTTCAATTCCAAGGGCCTTGTCCAGTCGGGCATCCAACGGATCGGGGCCGGACATGCCGAGACGTGCTCGAATCTCCTTGCGCAGCCACCAGTAACCGGAGTTCCAGGAATAGAGATGGTGTCCATGCGGCTTGCCGGTAACCGTACTGATCGATTCGTGGAATGCCGGCATGTAGGCCAGTTCCTTCTCGAGCCGCCACATCAGGCGGTCGTCCACCCAGTTCGGATCCATACCGTGGATGAGTCCGTCGAGGTAGTTGGCGGCATCGTTGAGGAACCAGGAGCCGCCGAAGACATAGACACCGCTGTGCCCGTCGAGCAGATCGCCGTTGGCCTTGGAGATGACCCGCATGCCGTAGGGCGTCTGAATGCGCATCGTGGTTTCCAGGTGTTTGCGGACGATGTCGTCCGGCAGCAGCTTGCGTCCGAAGACGGCATAGGTAAGGACCTCGCCGTAGAGGCTGTCCTGGCCTACGTTCTGCTGCTGTTTGAGGCTGGTGGCCATGTAGCCGCCGGTCTCGTTGAACATGCGTTTGTAGCCTTCGATGGCCTTCTCGATGTCGGCATCGGTGACCTTGAGGCCGAGTTCTTTGGCCGCCATCAGGGCGCCGCAGTGGAAGCCCTGGTTCGATGAGGGCGCGTCGTCATCGTCGTAGGGCAGTTGATCGTGATAGGTCTTCATGTGGGCCCATTCCGGCTTCAGGCGAGGCGGGATGTAGAGCCCTTCCTTCTCATGCTGCCGGATGAAGTAATAGGCACGGGAGACGGTGCGAGGGTCGACATCGGCGCCGGCCTTCTTGACGATCAGCGACCATATCAGGTGGTACTGCGCGTTGTCCTCGTAGTTGACCCGTTCGAAGAAGACGGCGGCCTGCGATTCGGCGTCATATTTTCGATCGTCAAGACCGCGCGCCATCCAGAACCCGTCGCTGACCCATTGTTTCCATCCGTAGCCAACACCCGAGATGAAGATGTAGTCGCTTTCGGTTCGCAGCAGATTGCGTCGCAGCAGGAGGTAGGAGGTATTTCTCAGAATGGCCTCCAGGCTCGATCGGTTGAACCCCTTGCCGTTGGCCAATGCCACGTGGGCAGCGAGCTGAATGTCATAGAGCGATCGCACCGGGCTGGAGAAGAACCACATCTTGTATGTGTGAGTCTGCCCCATCTCGATGTGCTGCCAACCGTCAAAGGCGATGCGATAGATGTTCGTCGCATCAACTTCTCGCGGGATTGAGATCACGCGGCGGGCCGATCCGTCGCCGGTGCTCAGGCTGAGTGTTCGGGCCGTCGGATCCAGCCGCATGAAGGATCGGTTTTCCCAAAGCCCCGGCGAGTCCGAGGCCATGCCGTAGAAGCGGTCGCCCGACCAGCATCCGACCATGGGAAATGTCTGCGACGACTGGTCCTTGAACTCGGGTCCGCCGCACGAGGGGCTGTAGGTCTTGGGACCGGGCTCCTTGCCGAGAAACGTATAGAAATCGCCCTGAACGCCGACCTTCCAGCCGAAGTCCAGCCAATACCGCCCATCTTGCTGAGCCGACACGGTGACCGTCCGTTCGATCAGCCCCGGGCACACGGGCTTGAGCGTCTCACCGATCGTCAGTCCCGGCGCCGCCCCCCCCATCAGGCGGAGGGCGTCCTTGTCACTGTCGGTCTCCTTGTAGGCAATATCCGTCGATCCGGCGGGCTGATGCACGGTAAGGGTAGCCCCGGGCCGAACCGGTTCGAAAACCGTCTGGTCGCCGTCGGAGATCGTCAGGCTTGCTCCGGCCGGCGAGGGGGTCACGACCGCCTGGAGGTCGGCCATCAGTGAGCGAGATGCTGCGATTGTCGCGACGAGGGCTGGAAGGACACATCGAAGAAGTCCCGAATGCATGCTGAACCTCCTGGTGCGGCGTTTGAGTTCCCTTGTCCGGTTGTCTCGAAATCATCAGGGGGGATTGTTCTATGTTCCCCATCGCCCCAACAATCCGGCCAACCGCTTGAGTTCGTGCCTGCGCTGGATGAGCTCCCAGAAACCCAGGACGATGACTGCTACGCCCAGTGGGATCAGGAAGTAAATCACACGGAACACAAGCAGGGTGCCAATGACGGAGAGTTCCGTCAAAGGTGGAGCCAACAGGTTAAGCGCGACCACCTCGAAGACGCTCAAACCGCCGGGAACGTGGCTGACCATCCCCGCAGTTTGGGCCAACAGGAACACGCTGAGGACCTTCCAGAACGATATTCCGGCCGACGGATCGATCAGAACGTAGAGCACACCAGCCGCCAGACTCCAGTCCAGGGCCGACAGCACAATCTGTGCAAGGGCATACGAGGGAGTGGGCACCGCGAAATGCCATTTGATGATCTTCACCGGTCGGCGCCGCAGCACCGCGCACGCCAGATAGGCAATCGTGATCACGAGAAAGATCAAGCCGAAGGGGCGCATGGTCGCGAACGGCAGCTTGTCCAAGAAGGGAATCGCCGGCGGAGCGACGAGAAACAGCACCCCTCCGATCCAGAAGAATCCCAGCCAGAAGGTCATGCCG
Source organism: uncultured Planctomycetales bacterium (assembly GCA_964446835.1). Classification (GTDB taxonomy): domain Bacteria; phylum Planctomycetota; class Phycisphaerae; order UBA1845; family JAFGLZ01; genus CAYUQT01. The sequence continues at coordinate 48,245 of CAYUQT010000065.1, forward strand.
CAGAACGCAACCACCTCGGCCGTCTGCATGGGCGTGATACCCCAGTGCGAATAGACGCGATACCGAGCGGCCACCCCCCCAAGCAGCGTCGCGTTGTGACTGAAAACATAGCCTACGTACGATCCGAGCATGACTCGGTCGTATCGCAGCGGCACCTTGATATGTCGCAAGGCAAAGGTGTCGTACAGCGTCAGGAGCAGGTAGCTGAGTGTCGTGACGATGAGTCCCATCATCACTTGATGCGAGGAAATCGCCTTGAGCTGATGAGCCACCTGGTCGTAGTCGTACTGCCGGATCGATCTGTAGAGGACGTAGACCGCCACGCTGAACAGGAGCAGCCCGAAAATGTGGCCGGCCAATCGCCGATGATGTTCCTTCATGCCTCACCACCCGGACTGCGGTTCACGCACGCCACTTCGGCTCGGACCGCAGTACCAAGACCTGACAGTGTAAGGCAACGGTGAAGGCAATGGAATACCGCCTCCCTCACCGCAGTTCCTCATGGACACATTCGATTCTCGATGGAATCGCAGGCAAAGTCCTTGGCAAGGGGAAGATCCCGACGGTCATCGAGAGAACTGACGGAACGGGTGCTTCGGAGTTGCAGGTGGCCCAATGCTGCCCCATGATAGTCTATGTGCGTATGGGGGTATTCGACGGAAGAGGAACGCCAAGATGCTTCCCGCCTCCTGCCGGTTGACGCCATGGTGTCTGTCAGGACTGCTCGCTCTGGTCATCTCAGGGACGCCGTCCGAATGTGCCGTAGGGGAAAAGCGGAGCGGCCCGAAACTGGATCCCAACAGGTGCCCTGCCCTGCTATTCACCGTGAGCGACGCTCGCCATCCGACGGGAGAACAGCACGCCCTGAAGGCCGCATCCTTTGCTGGCGGCACGGCGAAGGTCGACACGATCATGACCGACCCGCCCGCCACGGCGACCCTGCTGTCGGAATCTGTGCTCCTGCTGAACAGCGCGAACTACCCCAAGGACAGAACTCAGTGGCGCCAGAGCCAATACCTTCTTGACCTCAACCACGGCATCTTGGTCCAACTCGCCGAAAGCGTGGGCCGAGACAATCTCATCCACTACTTCTACCTGGGTTCCGACCTCAAGCAGGGAAAGGCAATGCTCGTTCGTTACGGCCAGGGAACTACCGACACCCAGTTGCTGGATGTGAACCTTAAGACGCTGGATACGACCGTGCGTCGGGTACTGCCCAAGGAAGGCGTGGAAGGAGCATTCGTCGCACCGAACTTCAAGGTGTCGCCAGACCTGACAAGACTGGCCGCGATGCAACCGGATCGGAACAGAAAATCCGAAATCCATCGGACTTGGTGTAGGCTCGTGTGTCTGGACATCGGAACCCTGAAGACACGGATTCTCGACGACGAGGTCTTCAATGAGTTGCCAGGCCCGTCATCGCTCTGGTCGGTAGCCCCGCCCTATCGCTGGATTGGCCCGGACGAGATCGCATATCAACACGTTGTGCCCAAAGGAGGAGACCCGCTCGCAAACTGGCAGGATCGGGAGCACGTGCTCCGATGCGTGAACACCAGAACGGGACAAATCTCGGAGCGAGCCAGGAAGACCAAGCCCCTGGCCGGCCAGGGAGACTCACTGGATGAACTGATCTGGAGCACGGACTCCCAACCCGGCTCCGGAGAAAAGCGTCCCCACTCAATCGAGAAGGCCGACAAGGAACAGAACAGAATACTCGTCGGACAGCGGGTGGTCTTCACGGGCAAACATGCAGTCGTCCTCGATTGTGCAACGTCGAGATCACACAAGCACACCGCCCTGCTGGTGATCTCCTACGCCGATCTCAAACCGACGGTACAGAGGTCCATCATCATGCTGTCGGGAGAGTCAGGCGACCCCGTCCGAATCACGGGCCTGCCCACAGACATCCTCCTCGTGGGGTGGATTGAAGACGTCACGCACTGAATGGACGGACGGGCTTGACAGGATTCGACAGCGGGGGCGATGTCCCTCGAATGTGCGACATTGTGGGACACAGTGAGACATCCACCGACAGACGAGATCGTGCTGCTGGCATTTCGCCCCAAGCGAGTTAAGCTCCTTGCGTCTTCGCAGCAGAAAGCGGGCGACGGTTCTGGCCGGGAAGCGGTTGTTTACAGTGGGCATCTTCATGAATTCCTCCATCTACCGACCCGTACAAGGAGTGACTTGCAGGATGCCTGTGGGGCAGGAAATGAGCTGGACCCCCTACTTGTCTCAACCCATGAGAAGTAGGATGTATCATTGTGGTAACTTCTTACCCTGTTTCCGGAGTCTTCAGATGACAGCCAAGATGGCAGCACGACTCGTTTCGGCGTTCTTGCTTCTCTGCGCAGTGGATTGGGCCGGGCGTGGCCAGGACCGAATCGAAGCGGCCGAACCGCAAAAGGTCGATGTGTTCATCGGTGGCGCCGATGGCTATCCCGTGTATCGCATCCCTTCGCTCATGTGCACGCCCAAAGGCACGCTGCTGGCGTTCTGCGAGGCGCGCAGAGGCAACGATCAGAGTCCGACCGATATGGTGCTCCGACGAAGCCGCGACGGCGGCAAGACGTGGCTGCCCATGCAGGTAATCGTCAAGGCGGTTCCCGAAGCCGCAATGGATCCCACCGCGGTGTTCGACCGCGTCACGGGCGCGGTCATCCTCGTCTACGACCTGTGGCCCGAGATGCCCAAGGGACGTGAATTGGGAGAGTTCAAGAGGTCGCCGGGCCTGGGCAGGGATTCCATCACCGCCTGGATCACGATCAGCCGCGACGACGGCGCCACATGGTCCACGCCCGTCGACATCACCGCGATGGCCAAGAAGGCCGCGTGGGCGGAGGCCGGTCACGGCCCGGGCGTGGGCATTCAGACCCGCTCCGGCCGACTGGTAATTCCCTGTTTCGAGACCAAGCCTGAGGGCGGGAAGTGGGGGACGTCGTGGAACTTTGCGATCTACAGCGACGACCACGGCAAGACCTGGCAACTGAGCGACAACGAGGTCGGCCCAGGCGTCAATGAGACGCAGGTGGTCGAGTTGGCCGACGGCACGCTGTTGTTGAACATGCGGAGCGACAGCGTCAAAGGCTTCCGGATCGGCGCCACCAGCAAGGATGGCGGCAAGACATGGTCCGCACCGTTTGACGTTCGCGAACTGCCCGATACGTGTTGCCAGGCCAGCATCCTCCGTTACACGTGGGCCGACCCGCACGGTAAGAGCCGAATCCTCTTCTGCAATCCGGTGAAGCAAGGTCGAAGCGAGGGCACGGTTCGCTTGAGCTACGACGAGGGGAAGACCTGGCCGGTGGCCAAGATGATCTGCAAGGACTACTTCGGATACTCGTGCCTGACCGTCATGCCGGACGGCGAGATTGGTTGTCTGTTCGAGACGGCGGGCTGCAGCCGGATTGCGTTCGAGCATTTCTCGTTGACGTGGCTGACCGACGGCAAAGATTCCTGGAAGCCTTAGTTCATCATCCAGGGGGAGAGACGCATGAACGGGGCAAGCGCCCCCAACTCCCGAGGCCACGCCCTCGTCCCACGCGGAACCCAATCTCCTATCAGGAGCCCTCGCATTGTGGCGCACGTCGACGGCTGACGGGTGAGGCTTGAGTTGGGGTGGGTAGGATAGCCGGATCGCCGGGATTCACTCCCAGCAAGACGCCAC
>CAYUQT010000066.1:0-51848 GCA_964446835.1 uncultured Planctomycetales bacterium
CGGCCACCGGGTCGTTGTGCATCACCACCCGCTCGTCGATATACGTCGGGCCGTGTACGTAGTACCGTAGCCGCTGCCCAGCCCCGTCATACTCGGCCTCCTCATTGTAACCCGACGAAAGGTAGTAGCGCACCACGCCCGCGGACGGCAGCCCAATCGACTTCACCCGCCGGCCCAGCGAGTCGTATTCGTAGCTGACCAGCGTCGTCTCGCCCTTGCTCACCCGGATCAGCTTGTTGTCGTGGTCATAGGCATAAGTATACCCGCGATGATCGATCACCAGGTTGCCCGCCCTGTCGTAGTTCGGCTCGCAGGCGCCCGGCACGATCAGTGTGTACTGGTTCGCCCCATTGGGGTCGAGGGTGTAGTTCGGCTCTTCACCATGGCGCCCATAGTACTTCGTTCGGTTGCCCGCCAGGTCCATGATAAACCGTTCCTGCGGTGAGTGGTTCGGGTCGCTCCCGTAGATCACCCGTTCCAGCCGCCCCAGTTCGTCGTGCTCAAACTGTCGCGGTGTCCCGTTCGGATCATAGAACAGGCTGAAGGTTTCCCGGGTGGGCAGCCCTGTCGCCTGCCGAGCATACTGGTAGCTCGCCCAGAGCACATCGTAGTTCGGGTCGCCCGGGTCGGTCCGGCTGTTGGCCGACTCGCGGAGCCGCAGTAGCCCGTCGCGGCCCGCCACCCAGTCGACGTGGATGTTCGGATCGAGCGCCGAATACACCCGCCGTCGATGCACGGCCGGGCCGAGGTAATCGTAATCCGCCAGCGCAGTGGTCCCGCGGAGAATCTGATCGACCTGCCCGGCGTCGGTGTAGCTGTAGTTGAACTGCTCCCCCTCCGGCAACGTCATCCTCAGCCGCCGGTCGGCCTGATCGTAGAGCGGATACTCGATCGTCTTGGACGCCCCGTCGATCGTCAGCTTCTCCGTCGAAAGGCGGCCGAGCCCATCGTAGGTGAACTCAACCTTCGACCTCTCCGTGCCATTGAGTTTTCGCGTGGCCGTCACCATTCGGCCGAGGCCATTGTAGTGGAACGTATCATCGTAAGTGTCGCTTCCCCCCTGTTTCGGCACCACACCCACCTGTTTCGACAACCGGCCGCTATCGTCGTATTCGTAGCCAACCGTCGCGCCGCCGAGGACCTCTCGGGTCAGAATTTGTCCGCCGCGGTCGTAGGTCATACTGACCGTGTCGCCGCCGGGATAGGTGGTGGTCTTGACGTTGCCCCGATAGTCATAACTGTAGACGGTAGTCTGCTCCTGCGTCCCGTTCATCCCGATGTACTTACTGAGGTTGCCGTTGTTCGGGTCGTACTCATAGCGTATCTCGCGCTGAAGCGGACCCTGATAGTTCTCATAGCTCCTGACCAGATGCCCCTGAGCGTCGTATTCTTGGTGCGTCACAATGCCGCGTGCGTCGGTTCGCGTCTTGACCTGCCCCGTGGAGTAGTACGTGAAGCTGGTCGTTTCATAGGCCGGCAGGTTGGCGTCTCGGGGCAGATTCGGGTCGTAGTACACCCTCATCTGCTCGACCTGGCCCGTGGCGTTCCGAACGTATTCGGCCTTCCGAACCGTGCCGTCGGCGTAGGTGATCTTCTGGATGTTTACCTGACCGTTGGCGTAGTAGTTCGGCTCGATGACCGTCCCGCCCGGCAGGGTGGTCTGGATCACCCGCCCGGCCGAATCGTAGGCGTATGTGACGATGTTGTCGGTGCCGACGCTACCGTTCTCCACCCGTTGGGTCTTTCCGTCCCTGAACCGGTATGTGCGAACGATCCGATCGTTGCTATTATCATCCACACCGGGGGTCTTGCGGTCGCGCTGGCGCCAAACCTGACCGAGTTCGTCGTACTCGAACGTCGTGTCGCTCAGGCACGTGCTGGTCGGGCTCGGCGTAGCGGTCACGTACTGTCGCGTGACGCGTCCGGCAGGATCGTAGACCATATGAGTCGTGGTACCGTCCGGCCCCTCGCGAGAAGTCTTCCGTCCCATCGCGTCGTAGGCGAACTTGATGGTGCGCCCGACAGTCGGGTTGTTGGGGTCGTCGTAACGAGTCTGTTCAGTAACACGGCTCATCGCATCATAGGTGTACCCGGCCACCTTGACGAAGTTCGATGCGCCCGGCTCGCGTTCCTGAAGCTCCGTGACTCGGCCGAAGCCATCGTAGATGCGCTGCGTCTCGAGCCCTCGCGCGTTCTTCATGTACGTCACGCGACCCATGGCGTCATAGCCGTAGGTGGTTGTGCCCACGCCCGTCTGCGTAACCGAGAAGACCTTGCCCAGGCTCGGATGGCGGACATAGGTCGTGACCCTGGCGGCATTGGGGTCGTTGGGGTCGGCGCTATTCGGGTCGTAGGCCGCCGTGTTGGTAAAGACGATCTCCTGGTTGAGGAAGCCGGTATTGGGGTCGTATCGGTACTCTGTAACCTGCCCCTGAGCAGTCTGAACCCGCTTGATCTTGCCGAGCAGTCCCTCGTACTCGTAGGTCGTAACGGCACCATTGGGATCGGTGTATTGCAGCGTTCGACCGAGGGGGTCGGGGTCATAGGTGTGCACGAGGTTCTGACCGCCGTAATCGTCGATCTTGCGGGTCATGTAGCCGTACTGGTTGTACTCGAACTTGGTCACCATCCCGTTCGGATCGGTATGCGTGTCCGTCATACCCCAATTGCCGGGGAAGTTGGGATGGTTGGCGTCCGAACTGGTCAGATACGTATAGGTGTCGACGGGCTGATAGCTCTGGAGCCCCTCCGCGAGCCCCTTGGTGACTTGGGGACCCGTCACAGCCGTCTGATTGCCCTGTGCGTCGTAGGTGTAGCTCCAGTAGATGTTCGGATCGTTCGGCTCGTAGCGTCTGCTGAGCTGGCTGAAATCGTCGAAGCCGGTGTACTCGAGCTTCTCCGTTTGATACCACTTGCCACTCGCGGAATCCTGGACCAAGGTCTGGGTCTTCCGCCCCCGACCATCGTAGACGTAGGTCTCGGTGGCGGAATCGGGGCGCGTTATCCCGGTTACGCCGCGCCAGCGGTTGTACTTGTACTCGTCCCACATAAGCGTCCGTCCGCCCGCTTGCTTTTCGACTCTGGTCAACCCTTGGGGAAGGCACACTCCTAAGTAGAGTGGCAAATACGCCCTGTATCCCACCGACGTTTCGTAGACGGTATTCGTGTCATCGGGCTGCACAACATTGGACACAATTTCGGGCAGATTCAACCAGGGGAGGTAGTTCTCATGGTACTGCAGCTTCTCTTCGTACTTCCACGTCACTGTCTGGCTAGCGTCATTGGGGTGAGGAGCCTCCTGACTTCGAACGTACCACGGTCGGCCGTCCCCCATATTCCGGTCCGGGTAATTCGGATCGTAGTGATTGTGCAGCACTGTATTGCCGTTTCCGTCTTTGATTTGAACGAGCGGATAGGCAGGAAACCACGACTCCGTGCCTGCTATGTTCGGATTGAACGCGGCCTGTCCGTAGACATATTCCCGAACGTGCTTGCCACCTCCCGTGCAGTTGCACCCCTTCTCTACGCGGCGCAACTGTCTCGGTGAGTTAGGGTGACTGGGGCCGTAATACTCGTATCGCACCAGCCCCTCGGAGATGACGGTTCCGCCCTCATCAGCCAAATCGATGCTCGTAACCGGTTCCATATATTCTGTGTTCGGATCGTGTTCGTTCGGGTCCGTATACCCGTAGTAGTTCGGGTCATACCGAAATACCAGGTTTCTGCCGCTTGGGGTCCGGACATGATCCAGACGGTACCTCACATTGCCGTATCCACAAGTCCCCCTCGTCGCGTAAACGTAGTCGTAGCCGACGCCGAAACGGTTCTCCCTGCGACGCAGCAGTTGGATTGCGTTGTCTTCATTGGCAGCGTTGGAGTTTGGCTCGTTTGCGTCGAGGGGCAGACTGTAGTCGAAGAAGTACCTGTCACCGTTGCGATTCGTCAGAACGCCAGGATTTCGGTAGCGTCGAGCTTCGTCGTGTCCATCAATGGTAGGATAGCTGTAGCCCGGGTAGGCATCGAAGCGAAACCAATCGACGTTGCCGATAGTACCAAACTGTCCGTCCCGGGCTTCACCACGGGCCCACCCGAAAAGCGTATGATGATAGTAACCCCCGAGATTGATGTGTTCGATCACTTCGCAGGGATCATACTCGCTGTGCCCGCAGCCGTGGTTCCGATAGTAGGCGTACATCTCGAGTGTGGAGTTCCATGCCAACCCAAACGGGCTCATCCGTGGCCTGTTCGGGTCGCCCGCCAGAAGATAGAAATCAAGCCTATTCGGATCTATCCCCGGCCCCAAACAGAACCGATAGCGCCCGCGTGAGCGGTAATCGGCCATATAAAACGGGTCCACGAACTCATTGGCGATGTGAGTACGCTGGATAACGAAGCGGGCCCCTCGCTCTTTCATCGAGAAATCCGTCTCGACCTGCACGAACGATCGGTAGGGCAACAAGACCGGATCCCCAGGATTCGCCGATCTGGACATGTCAGGGTTGCACGACCCACTGCTGCATTCATCACTGCAGTGGCCCCCGCCGCCATCTATCGGATCGATCCCGGGGATACCATCGGTGCCGGTGTCCGAAGCGCCACCGCCTGAATCGCTGCCGCCACCATCACCGCCCCCGCCATCCCCATCTGTGGTCAGCGTTATCAGTGACCCGCGTCCAGAATCGCCCGAGCACTGGGCAAAAATAATGCTGGAATAGAATGCAATATGGCAGAATACCAGACTGCTAACACCAAACAGTTGAAGCTTAGGGAGCATGCCTTGCCCTCTCGATGATGCGTATTCGCATGTCAGAGTTATAGGACCACACGGACTGCTGAGAGAATACTAACAAGAACCATGTGAAGGTCAATACTGGAAATCTACGAAATGAATTTACCAACACATAATTCCATAAAGAGGTAAATACCCATCCTGCTTTACGTCATTTTCGTACATGCAATAGAAGCCATATACCCTCCACAATCGTCATCAAATACAGGTGTGCGTTCCAGCCAACCATTGCAAGCCCTTCCCCACCCCCGCCGATCACCGCCCCCCTTGTCCCCGATGGACAAGAAGAGCAACCAGACCAGGAACACCGACCATGAAGACTCACCAACCCACCGCCACCCAGTCCGCTTTCATACACCCTGACCCATCGCCCCTTGCCCCTGCCGTTCCCGAGACATGTGACATTCCGGGACAAAGTGAGACATTCACCGATACGCCCACTCCGAATACGCACCTTGCTTCCCCGCCATCATCCCCGCGACTCCGCCCGATGCCCGACACCCCCCTCGAAACGCGTGAAGAACGTGTCGAAAGTGAGACATGCGTCCCTCCGAGCCGGGCAGTCCTCTGCCCGGATACCCGACGCGAGACACCCAACCCCGAGAAACGACCCGACAAGATCGAATCTCCAGGTATCAGCAGTCCTCATCCTCCATCATCTATCCCTGATACCCTGCCGTCCAAGATCTGTGACAATACGGGACAATGTGAGACATCCGCCGCCTCGCCCGCCCACCGACCGGCTTCTAACTCCCAACTCCTAACTCCTAACTCCCAACTCCGAGCTTCTACCCCCCCGCCCCGCCGAACATGTGACAATACGGGACAAAGTGAGACATTCGCCGACAAACCCAATCCGAATACACCCGCCTCGCCCGCCCACCTGCCGCCTTCTGACTTCCAACTCCTGACTTCTAACTCCCAACTCCTACCTTCTACCCCCCGCCCCGCCGAACATGTGACAATACGGGACAAAGTGAGACGTTCGCCGACACACAGGGTCGCAATACCCACCAACCCCGCTCAACCGCAAGAACACCCCCAGCGCCCGATGCCCCCTCCACCTGCCGCGAAACACACCCCTCCGCCCCATTCTCCTAAGCAGAGGAGGACAGCCGGCCCACGAGGAAACAGCCACTGAGCACCGCCCGGCACAACAGCCCCGAACCCGGCATGGAATCCTCGAAGTGCCTCCGAACACGTGTCACGTGCACCAACCCCGACGCCCGTCCCCCAGCGTCTCGACCCGCGAACACCCCCCAAACCCGGAAAGCAACTCTTTGGGCCGTGACGATATCCAGCCGATATCATTAGAACGATTCCATCCGATCCAGACCCGATGTCACAGGAGCAAGAGAGTGACCATCAGCAAGCGTCGTGGCAAAACCCCTTGGGCCGATGTGAAGGTCGTCGTCATCGGCGGCGGAGCACTGAGCTGGACCCCCAACATCCTGACCGATCTGGTGCTCAACCCCCGCCTGGGCGGCCAGATCGTCCTGTGCGATATCGACGACCGGCCGCTCTCGATGATGGGCCGCTTCGGCCACGCCCTGGCCGCCCATCGACAGGCTGGCGGACGCTTCAAGATCGTCGCAAGCCGTCACCGCGCCGAGGCACTGAAAGGGGCCGACTTCGTCGTCATCACCATCAGCGTCGGCGGACTGGCCATGATGAAGCACGACCTGACCATCCCCCGCAAATACGGCATCATCCAGACCGTGGGCGACACGGTGGGGCCGGGCGGGCTGTTCCGCGGACTGCGAAATGTCCCGGTCTTCAAGCGAATCGCCGAGGAGATCCTCCGGCACTGCCCCAAGGCTTGGGTCATCAACTATACCAATCCGATGTCCGTGCTGACCCGAACCCTCTGCCGGCACGGCGTCAAGGCCATCGGATGCTGCCACGAGGTCTTCGGGGCCAAGAAGCTGATCGCCGATCTGGCCAATCAGACCCTCGGACGCAAAGACCTGACCCGGGATGACGTGGACGCGGTGGTCAACGGCATCAACCACTTCACCGTCATCACGGCCGGTGTCGTGGCCGGACACGATGCGATGGAGCTTCTTCGCCGGCACGCGAAGCAGCCGGGCGTCGTCCGCCGATATCGTGCGGGTGAGCTGAAGGATGCCCAGGGGCCCTTCGCCAGGCACCAGGTCAAGCTGGATATGCTGCGTCGATACGGGGCGTTCGGGGCGGCGGGCGACCGCCACCTGATCGAGTTCTTCCCGGGGCTGCTGACCCCAAAAACGCTCGAGGGCGAGCGCTGGGGCGTCCGCGTCACGACCATCGACGAGCGCATCAGGGAGAAGGAAGAAGGGCTCGCCGAACTCCGCAGGAAGGTGCGCAACCTGCGCACGGAAATGCGAAAGCCGCTGAAGTGCAGCGGCGAGGACGTCAGCGAGATCATCGCCTGTCTGGCCGGCCGGATGAACATGAGAACCAACGTCAACCGGCCCAACATCGGACAGGTCGCCAGCCTGCCCCCCGACGTCATCGTCGAGACCAACGCATGGCTGGCCTACGATCGCGTCGACCCGATCTGTGGCGGCCCCCTGCCGTCGGGCCTGCAACTGCTGTATCTGCGACACGTGACGAACCAGGAATCCATCGTCGAGGCCGCCCTGGGCGGCGACCGCGACCTGGCCTTCCAGGTGCTGCTGAACGACCCCCTGGTCAGCGACCAGGACGACGCGGAGAAGATGTTCCGGGAGCTGCTGGCGGCCGAGGCGGATTACCTGCCCTTGTTCCATCCCCAGAGGAAGGTCCGCCTGCCCCGGCGTAACCCGGGCATGCTGGTATCGATCCATGGCGCCCTGGCGGCCGGGCTGAGATACTTCTGATGCCGCAGGGGGACTGAATGGGAGGACGAGCGGACCCGCGAGCCACCCCCGAGCCGGGTGGTCCTCTGCCCGGATATCCGGGGCTTCGCGCCCCGGACCGAGGGCGGCGGTCGGAAGACCGACGACCCGGAAGACGTGCCTGTCCTCCTCGGTCCAGCCCAAACCGTCGCACCGCGTTGTCATCGGCCTGCGGGTTTCGATAGAATGGGTCTTGGTTGGCGTGGCACCGGTCTGAATGCTCGAAAGAAACATGCTCCAACGTCCCACAGACACGAAACGGTTCGCTGTCCGACGGCTGGTCCGTCCGGCCATCGTGGGGGTCTGTGTCCTGATCGGGTGCGAACGACCGACGCCGCCGGCCAACGACGACAACTTCGTCCCCTTCGCGGGGGCCGATGTGGTCAGGCCGGACACTCCTCCACAAGACCTCCCCGCCGAACAGTTCGTGGTCGAGCAGTTCAAACAGTATGCGTCGCAGATGCCGGCCACCATCTGTGCCGGCAAGCCCGAGGTCTTGTGGCTCGAGGGCCAACCGCCGCATCGGCAGGGCATGGGAGTCATTCTCATGGTCCGGGCCGACGTCTACCGCAAGACGCAATCGTTCCACCTCAAGGGACCGACTGTCCAGGTGCTGACCGACCTGATGAAGACCGTGGGGGGACAGGTCATCAACGCCCATCGCATCCCCGCCAACAGCACCGCCCAGGTCGACCTGGCCTCGGCCTCGGTCGCTCAGGCGGCGTACGTGGCGCTCCGATCGGCCAATCTCAGCGGACGGATCGTGAACTCCAACCGGTGGGTCATCTGCTCGTTCAAAGAGACGGATGCCCCACTCGACGCGTTTCGGCCGATGTTCGATCAGCTCTGGGAAGATGTCGACTCGCTCCGCGAGTCGCAACCCGTACTCAGCGTGGGAGAGCAGGTGCTCGGTGAGGACGATCTTCGGCTCAAGCGGCTGTACCAGAAGGCGGGACGCCCGCTGTCCTGGCCGTCGCATGCCGGAAGCGCCCCCGATCCCGGGCTCCAGTTCGGCCCAGCCACCACTCGACCCTGATCAGGAGGACGACCCTTGCTGTGCAACGCGAACCCCCGTCGAATCCCGATGAGCCTGGCGGCCGCATCGACGATGCTCGTTGCCTTTCTGACGGGCTGTGTCGATACGCGGCTGAACATCGAACAGAGCGGCAAGAGCGGCGTCTACTACTTCCAGCTCACCGCCAAGGAGTGCACGTGGGCCAACACCTCCGACGGCAAGTCGATCCTCGCACTGACCTATCAGTGGGACACGCATGCGGGCAATTTCATCCTCGAGGGCGTCCGCAGCCGATACCTCCGACTCGTCATCAACCTGCCCGAGGTCATCTCCACCGGCGGAGCCACGCGAGAGCACACGCTGGAGCAGGGAATGGTCCAGGCCTATGACGATTACACCGATCGGGGCATGTGCTTCACCGGCGGACCCGGCCGCGTGATCGTTCTGGGCGACAAGGAAAACAACGTGACCGGGTCGTTCCTGGTCACCTGCCGCGGCTTCCTGCCGGGCCGGGGCGAAAAGAGCCTCTTCAGCGACGACTACATCCTCAGCGCCCGCTTCGAGGCCAGGCCCAACGCCGCCGCCACGCTCAAGATGGCGGACGACGTCGGACTGTTCTTCGCCACGCCGCAGCGAACCTTCCCGCCGTTGCGAACGCGCCGGAAACCGGCCGAGCCCCCGATCGCCACGCCCAAACCGGCGCCGCAGGCGCTGCCCAAGACGGAACAGCCACCACCCGCGGCCGCCCCGACGATACCGGCCGAACCGGCACAACCCGAGGCATCCCCACCACCGGCTCAACCAACACCGCCCGCCGAATCCACGCCGCCGGCCGAAGACGCCCCGGAGGGCGGAGACGAGAAGTAGTCACCCGCCGTGCCCTGGATGAGGAAGGGAAACACGCACGGAGTCCGGCGGAATCATCCGAAACGCTCCGGATGCAGGATCGCATCGCACATCCGTACCACCTGAATCGTCTGCTCGACGTCGTGAACCCGGACGATGTTCGCACCGCCCAAGACACAGGCCGCCACCGCAGCCGCCGTGCCGAGCCCCCGCTGCCTGGGATCGTCGATCTGGAGTATCGATCCGATGAATCGCTTGCGGGACACGCCGATCAGAATCGGGGCCTCCAGCCGCACCAACTCGCTCAGGCGCCGAATGAGATCCAGATTGTGCCGCACCGTCTTGCCGAACCCGATCCCCGGATCGACGATCAGCATCGAGCGATCGATGCCGGCCGCGACCGCCGCCGCCATTCGCTCCGAAAGAAACGCCACGACGTCGGCCACCACGTCGCCGTAGTGCGGCGCCTGCTGCATCGTCTTGGGGTCTCCCTGCATGTGCATCAGAACCACCGGAACATGCCGTCCGGCCACCAGAGACGTCATGGCGGGATCGTCCCGCAGGGCACTGACGTCGTTGACGATGGACGCCCCCGCATCGATCGCCGCCGACGCCACCTCCGACAGACGCGTGTCGATCGAAATGGGAACCGCAGGGTATTGCTGATGAATCCGGGCGATCACCGGCTGCGTGCGGCGAATCTGCTCGGCGGGGCAGACCGACTCGGAGCCCGGGCGGGTCGACTCTCCGCCGATATCGATCAGATCGGCCCCCTCCTCGATCATCTGTGCCCCACGGGCCACCGCGGTCGAGGCGTCGAGATAGTCCCCCCCGTCGCTGAACGAATCCGGTGTCACGTTCAGCACGCCCATCACCAGCGGCCCGCCCGTCAGGTCGAGCACCGCTGCGACGCCACACGCACCACAAGACCTTGCGAGGGTCATTCATGACCTCCCTGCGATCGACAACACCGACGAGCAGGCACCGGGCTTCTTCGAAGCTTCACAATGCACGTTCGGGGCAACCCGGTTTCCATGTCGGCTCCTTCCTGACGCCCACAGAGCACCCATTCCACTCGATGTGCCCCGTATTGTCGACCTGCGAACCTCGATGCTATGATGTGCACCGCGGTGCATCAATCAAGGAGAGCCCCATGCCTGACGAGACTACCGGGTCGCCGATGGAACCGTCCACCCCGCCCCCGCCGACAGAGGGGCTGACTCCCCAGCCCGACGCCGACGCCCCCTCGAAGGAACAGAACATCTGGGAGGGGCGAGGAAGCGCCCGCGCCTTTACGGGATGGTGGATCCTGTACGCCCTGCTCGCGATCGTCTTGATCGTGGTGGGGGTCCTGCTGGACAGTCCGGCCGGCAACAGAATCCCACTCAAAGTCATGCTGGTCATCGTCGCCCTGGCGGGCCTGGTCCTGCTGGCCAAGACGGAACTCTTCGTACTGTCCAAGCGATACCGCCTGACCACGCAGCGGATCTTCTATGAGGTGGGCATCTTCAGCCGAACCAGCAATCAGACCGATCTGATCCGCGTCAACGACGTCCGTGTCACTCAGACGCTCGCGGAGCGGGTCTTCAACGTGGGCGATGTCCTGGTAGACTGTCCCTCGGACGTCTCAAACCCGCAGATACGCATGGTCGGCATTCCCGGACCGCATGAGGTGGCCGAGCACGTCCACCGCGAGATGCGACGGATTCGCGATCGCCGGTCGGTGATGCTCGAACAAACGTAGTGACCCCTGTCATGGAGTAACTGAAGTCATGTCGTCATCCAGCACCCTGCAACAGGCGATCGTTCTGGCACACGGTCGCGGCGATGATTGCTTCCCCTATGGCGGAGACAAGGCGCTCCGTCCGAAGTACGCGATGGAAGTCAACTGCGTCCCCCTCATCCGGCGGGTCGTCGATGCGATTCGCCAGGCGGGTGTGAAGGACATCACCGTCGTCGTCGGATTCCGCGGCGAGACGATCGAGCGACTCTTCGCCGATGATCCGGCCTCTGCAAGACCTCGATTCATCCGTATCGACCCGTTCGATCGCGGAGACGCCGTCGCCCTGGCCGCCGCTCTGAAGCAGGCCCCCGCGAACCAGGACCTGCTGCTGGTCAACGGCGACCTCTGCGCCCAGCCCCGCGAGTATCAGGCGGTTGTCGACACCTTTGCCGCCGGCGGCAGGCAGTCGGCCTGTGCCCTGGTCGACCGGCTCGCCCCTGAAGAAGACAAACTGAGCTGGAATACGGTCGAACTGGATAAGGGCGGCCGGACCATCGCGGCCTTCAACGGGGCCACAGCGAACGGCGAATACCGCGTCAGCGGGCTCTATGCGATCCCGTCCGGCCTCATCGGCAGCCTGAGCGCGATCCCAATACCGGCCGAGGGCGAGCGGGTCTATCTCGCCCGACAGCTCGGCAGCCTCATCGGATCGCAGCGTCCGATCACCGCCGTCCTGGCCGCAACCCCCGTCGTCCACGTCGACCGCTGCTTCGACTACCTCGAGGCGAACCAGGAACAGGTGCGGCTCGCCGTCGCGTCGATCCCGCAGCTCAAGGGCAAGTACGTCTATCGGGGCGGTGAAGGGAAGCCGGACCCCCGCTACATCTTCCCCGGCACGATCATTCACAAGGGTTCGACGCTGGTCTTCGAAGAAGGGGCGTTCATCAGCCCATACGACACCCTGCAGGATCATCTCGAGGCCATCCGCGAGGCCTCCGGACAGGTCGCGCCGATCCGCATCCGCGGCAATCTCTATATGGGGGCTGGTGCCCACATCGGCCTGAACTCCCTCATTGAGGGCGGGCTGTACATGTGGCCCGAGGCGAGCGTCGACGACTCGCTGATCGAACGCGATGTGATCCTCGGCCCCAAGGCAGAGATCCGTCGCTCCGGCATCGTGCGGGGCCGGACGGTCATCGGCACGAAGGCTCGCGTCGAGTGTGCCGCCGACGTCGAAGGCGTCGCCGGCACCGGTACCATCTACATGCACCCCGGACAATGCTGGATCGTCACCGGCTGCGACTGCGACCTCGGCGCCGGCAACTACTTCGGTACCTGGCGGTTCGACAGCAAGGCGTCGAAGTACCTGATCCGCGGCCGGCTGGTCACGCCGAAGGAACCCGTCTCTAACGCCACGTTCTTCGGAGACAAGGTCCGCTCGGCCGTCATGGTGAATTTCACGCCGGGAACGCGCGTCGGGAGCGATACGCTGATCGGCCCCGGCATCGTGGCCACCGGCACGCTGGAAGGCCAGAAGGGCTACCTGCTCAAGCAGGACATCGTCAAGGTTCGGATCGGATTGTTGCGAAAATAGCCGCAAGACGCCGGGTCGTACGTCGTGGGGCACTATGCGCATCCAACGCCTGAGTATTACCGCCTACGGAACGCTGGTCGATCGCCGGCTCGACCTGTCGACCGGCCTGACCGTCATCCACGGCAGCAACGAGGCCGGCAAGACCACGCTGAAACGATACATCGAAACGCTGCTCTATGGGTTCGACGACTCCGACGTTTCGCAGTATCTCCCCTGGCGGCCGAACGGCAACGCCTTCGGCGGCGAATTGTGTTACGAACTGAATGACGGCCAGGTCTTTCTCGCTCGCCGCCACTACGACAACACGGTTCGCCCGAAGAAGAACGCCGAGACAGCCGTCCTGCTGATCGGTGCCGACGGAACCGGCGGCCAGGCCGAGCTGCCCCCCAGCCGCATCGGTGACGTCCACCTGCATCAGCATCGCACGATCTTCCGAACGGTGTTCGCCGTCGATCTGGGGGCGCTGGTGGCCATGAAAGCCCTGGAGCCTCAGCAGCAGGAAGAGCTGTCTCAGGTCTTCTTCCGAGAGCTGTCGACGCTCGGCGAGGTGGCCAACCCCAGCGATGTGCTGGCTCGACTGACCGCACGGGCCCAGGAGTACGGCAAGTTCGCCGGTCGCGGGGGCCCCAAGGTCAAGAAGATCGAGGCCTGCCAGAAGGCCCTGTCGCAGGCCCGATCCGATCTCAGTGCGGCTCGCAAAGCCGCGGAAGAAGCCGAACGACTCGCAAACGCCCTCAGCGAGAACAAGGAAGCCCGAACGAACCTGACCGCCCGGCGGCGCACCCTGATGGACGAACTGAACCGTCGTCAGAATCTGGGCCCCGCGGCTCAGGTGTACCCCCAGCTCATCCGCACCCGAGCCCGATTGCAGGAATCGGCGGACCTGGCCGGTGTGAGCGACGACGTGCTGCGCCAGGTGCAGAGAACCGCCGACGAGCGGGCCGCCATGGAACGGCTCGTCGAACAGTACCGACGGGAACGCGAAGCCGCCCTGCGGCAACTGTCATCGCAGCGCGAACAACTGGAGGCCCTGGCACCCGTACTCAGGCGAGTGGCGGATATCGAACGTCTGATGGGCGAGTGCGACGAACAGGAACGCCTGGCAACGCACCTGCCCCATGAACTCGCCGACCTCGACGATCGGCGGACGCGACTCGTCCACGAGCTGAAGGACCTCGTTCGAACGGCGGAACCCACCGAGTGCCCGGGTCTGAATCTCTCGGCCACCGAACGCGAGAACCTCGTCGCGGCCATCGACCAATACGAGGAGCGATCGACCCAGAAGGGCGCCCTGAACCGCTACCGTGACGACCTCAACACGCAGATCGCCCAACTCGACCCCCAGATCGAAACGCTGCACCACCGCGTCCCCGACGATTTTCCGCCCAAGTATCGGTCCGCGCAGCTCCGGGAGCTTCTGTCGATCCAGCGAGAGGTCGATCTCTACCATTCCGAGGAGAATGCCCTCAAGGAACGTCATCGTCAGCTCGAAGCGGACCGGCAGCAGATGGAACTCATCCGCAAGGAGGTGGCGCAACAGACAGGCCTGCTTCGCAAGGCCGCGCCGCCGCTGCATTGGGTGGGTGCCGGCGCCACGCTTCTGGTCGGACTGGCCGCCCTTGTTTACTACGCCAAGGTGCAGCAGGCCATCCCTGCCTTCGGCGGGCTGCTCCTGACGGGCATCGCCCTGGCAATGGTCTACAACCTCTACCAGAGGCGCCGCACGGCCATCGAGGCCGACGAACTCGTCTCAACGAGCACCCTTCTCCAGTCCCAGCGCGATCGCATCCAGAGAGGCGAGAAACACCTCGCAGAGCAAACCCCTTCACTCGAAGAGACGCGCAAGCTTCTCGTCGACCGCTGCGCCATCGCCGGGCTCGGCGACGAACTGGATGCCGATGAAATCGAGGAGGCCGTCCTGCGCCTGCAGCGGTTCGACGACGTCGCCGCCGACTTCCGCCGACTCGCCGAACTCCGGCAGCAGCGGCAGCAGTTGTCGCGGCTCGCCGACGAGCGCAAGGCCGAGCTGGATCGGCTCGACAGAGAACTCGAACAACTGACGGCGCGAATCCAGAAGGGGTTCACCGAGGCGGAACTCATCGTGCCCGACGACTGGAAGCCGGCCGTCCTGCGCAACCGCATCGAACGGCTGGCCCGATTAGGCGAGCGATGGGCCGAGATGCGCCGCGAACAGGGGCGACTCTTGCGCCTTCGCGAGCAGCACGAACGATTCCTCACCGATGTCCACCGGCTGGCGGACGATCTGCCGGAACTGCTCGTCGGCAACAGCCCGGTGCCTCTGGAGCAGCCCTTCGCCTTTGTCCGGCACGCCGCCGGCCTCGTGCGACGCCACATATCGCTTCAGGATCGGCTCGAAGGGCTCCAGGCTCACCTGGAACCCCTCGAACGCCGCATCGCCGAAATCGAGGAAGCCCTCGCCCGGACAGGCCGGACGCTCGACGAGCATCTCCACCGCCTGAACCTGGAAACGCCGGACGCCTTGCCGGCCCTGCAGGAGCGGCTGAGGGAACGCCGCGAGACCGAAGCCTCGCTCCGAACGCTGAGCGAGCAGTTCGAGCACCTTCGCCGAATCGCCGGCCTGCCCGACGACTGGATGCCCGAGACCGTCGAATCCTCTCCCACGCCCGAGGGCGAACCCTCGGCGGAGAACTTGCGCCGGCAACTCGACGAGATCGAGACGGATCTCTCCCGGCTCGCCGACGAGGCGTCTCAGTTGACTCACGATCTCTCGGAGAAGGAAGCCGCCATGCCCCTGGCCGTCGCACAGGGAGCGGTCGAGGCGGCCACCGACGACTGGGTGAAGGCGTGCGAACGATTCGATGCCCTCGTCCTCGCCTGCCACATGCTCGAACGCGCCATGAAGCGGTATCAGCAGGAACGCCAGCCCGCCATCATCCGCACCGCACAGCACCACCTCCGGCGTCTGACGGCCGGAAAGTATGACACCCTCCAAACCGATCTGCTGGAGGGCTCGCAGAAGCTCGGCGACATCTACGTCGTCCCACACCGGGATCAGCAGAGAGATTCCGAGGCCTTCAGCCGAGGCACACGCGAGCAGGTCTACCTGTCACTGCGGCTGGCACTCTGTGATGAACTGGGCAAACTCGAACGGCTGCCGATCATTCTGGACGACGTGCTGGTCAACTTCGATGACGTCCGCCTGCAGGCGACAGCCGACCTCATCGCCGACCTCGGCCGGGATCGGCAGGTGATCTATCTGACGTGCCACCAGGCCACGCTGAAGGCATTCGCCGAACGAGACGCCACCGTGCTGGAACTATAGAGCGTTTCGCGTTTGGGTAGGGCGGCTCCCGAGTCTGGGAGGACGAGCGTACCGGCGAGCTGCGAACCCGAGATCGGACATCAATCCGCTACCATCTCAATCTGAGCCTCCAGGGCCCGCATGAGATCGACGTATTCCGGAAACGTCACCGCCATCGCCTCGGCCGTGTCCACAACCACCTCGCTTCGCCCCGCAAGACCCACCAGCGACAGCGCCATCACAACCCGATGGTCGGCATGCCCCGAGACCGGACCACCCGACAGCCGCGACTCGTGGACGACCAGCCCGTCGGGAAGTTCCTCACATCGGGCACCCAGCCGCGACAGCTCCTGAGCCATGACCCGAATCCGGTCGGTCTCCTTCAGTCTCGCCTGAGGAACGTTGAGCAGCCGCGTCGTCCCGCGGGCACAACACCCCACCACCGCCATCGCCGGCAAGGCGTCGGGCGTGGCGTTCATGTCGATGTCGATGCCCTTCAAATCCGAACCGGCGACACGAACGCCCTCGGGTGCAATCTCGATAGTCGCCCCCATCGCGCGAAGATAGTCGATGACAGCCTTGTCGCCCTGAGAGTCCGTCAGATCCAGACCCGTCAGCAGAATGTCCGCCTGGGCCATCGCCCCGGCACACAGAAAGAACGTCGCCGAAGAGAAGTCGGCCGGAATCCGACGCTCGAACGGGCGATACCGCTGCCCCCCCGGCACGCGGAACTTCATCAGCCCCTCGTGCTCGTAGGCGATCCCCTGCCAATCGAGCCAGTCGAGGGTCATCTGAACGTACGGGGCCTCGTTCAGCAGCGTGACGGTAACGTCCGTCTCGCGATCGGCGAGTGGTACATTGATCAGCAGACTCGTCAGATACTGGCTCGAAACCGCCGCAATCCGCGTTTGCCCTCCCACCAGATGCGGCCCCACCACCACCGGAGCACTGCCGTTGTCGCACGTCGTCCGAGCCCAGACGCCCAGGGGCTGAAGCGCCTCGAGCAGCGGACCGATCGGACGCCGGCGAATCTGATCGTCGCCCGTGAAAACCGCCAGCCCCTTGCGGATCAACCCGGCCGATCCCAGGGCAATCCGAAGCGTCGTGCCGCTGTTGCCCACGTCGATGACGTTGTCCGGCGTCTGCGGAACGCCGCCGAACCCCCGAACCCGCCACTCACCCGAAATGCCCGTGTCGATCCGAGCGCCCAGCGCCGCGTAACACACCAGGGCCGAACGGGTGTCCTGCGACTCCAGTGGTGCCAGAATGCGTGACTCGCCCTCGGCAAGCGATGCGATCGCCACCGCACGAATCGTGTGCGACTTGCTCCCGGGAATGGCCACACTCCCCCTCAGCGCAGACGGCCGTGCGTGCAGTCTCATTGGTTCAACCTCGTGTGCCGGTGTCTAGGACTCGCCCAGATTGATCTTGAACCCCTCTTCGAAGGCCCGCCGGAAGTCGTAGACATCGCGGAAGTCCTCGATCGTGTCTTCCGGCTCTTTCTGCATGAAGTCGTTCTCCACCAGCGCGAAGACGATCCGACCGAAATCCTCCGTGCAGTTGATGTTCCACCGGCGCAACACGGCACCGGCCAGCAGGCCGTACTTCTTCAGCGCATAGTCGTGAAGACCCCACGACAAGTCCTTCCCGCTGACGTGGCGGTTAAGCCCCTCGACGCCCCCCAGCTTCTCGATCTGCCGGGCAATGGGCTCGGGCAGACCTTCCTCCTCCATCTGGTTGCGCAGATCGTCGAGACTCAGCCCCTGCTCGACCATCCAGTCATGAACCTTGCGCTGCGCCGGCTTCTCCTTGCCGTGAACCTTGTCCACGGTAAAAGACAGGCCCTCGCGAACGAACTGATAGGCTTCGATCGGATATCGGCCGACCTCTGCTACAACTTGCTCGATCGTCTTCTTGGGTTGTCGCGCCATACTCGACAACAGTCCTTTCCCGCTTCAACTCCGCACAGGACCGTCCGGAGACCGACCCTGTGATGACTCGCCTCCCCCCGATCCGCCGCCCTTGCGTCCCCGTCGGCGCCTCCGACGCCCCCTCGACCGGCGAGGCGACGGCCCCGACTCCGACCTCTCCGAGGCAGCCGCCGGCGGCACCTCTCCTGATTCCTCCTGATCGCCCTCCTCGACCGGCGACTCGTCGGCCTCCGACGGCAAGACCTCCTGAACCGAGGTGTCGTCGTCATCCGGCGGGCTTGTGTCCTCCTCCTCGATCGGACCGTCCTGTGAAACCGGCGCAGAGACCTGTTCCGATCGACCGCGACGGCGACGAACCGGACGATCGCGACGCGATGCCGATCCTTCACCCCCCCCACGCTCCGGAGAAGGCCGTCCCGAATCGTCCGATTCCTGTGAAGGAACCGGAGCCTTGTCGGCCAACACCGTGATCTCTTCCACGGGGAAGCTGATGATACGCATATCGGAAAACTGCACCGCAACCAATTGTGAGATGATGTGCCGGTCGAAAACCTTGCCGTCGCCCTGCGACGTGCGAACCCAGGCCCCCATCCTCGGCAGATTCCGGTTCAGTTCCGAATAGGTCTCGTGCTCGTACCGAAGGCAACACCTCAAACGCCCGCACCGCCCCGACACCTTCGAGGGATCCAGCGTCGCCTTCTGCATCTTCGCCATCTTCATGCTGACCGGACGAAGCGTCTTCAGGAAATTCTTGCAGCAGCACTCCCGACCGCAGATCTCGTAGTCGGCCAGGAGCCTCGCCTCGTCGCGGGCACCCACCTGAAACATCTCGATCCGAGTCTGATACTGCCTCGCCAGATCGCGAACCAGCTCACGGAAGTCGACTCGCCCCTCGGCCATGAAGTAGAAGACAACCCGCTCGCCTCCGAACAGGTGCTCGCAGGCGATCAGTCTCATCGGAAGATCGTGCTGACGGACCGCCTCCCGGCAGAAGGCCAGCTCCTCGCCGGCGTCTTCCTTGATCCGCAGCCATTCGGCCAGATCCTGCTCGGTCGCCCGGCGAAGGATACGGCCGGCATGAGAAACGAGATACTCCTGCCCGCTCTGCTCGATATAGCGACGGATGGACTCGGGGTTGATCGTCTGCTCGCCCCCGCACGGCGGCGTGAGCAGCACGTGTTCACCGATCTCGATGCCCCGATCCGTCTGAATCACCAGCTTGTCCCCGTTGCCGATCGGAAGATTCGGAGAGCAGGTGAACTCGCCGACGGCACTGAGCAGTCCGTAACGGACGATCAGCCGAAGGCGCCGGTCCTCCCTCGGCGGAGGTGGCGCGTCGGGTCGTACCTCCGACCCGCCGTTCACCACGGGGGCCGCCACCGAAGCAGACGCGCCCCCCTCGTCTTGAACAGGCGGCGACTCCGGCGCGACAGGCTGCGCGGTTTGTGATGTTTCTGATGGCTCGGTCATACACCCGTCCTTTGCGGCGCCCGGCCGGACCCACCGGCCGACGGCGTCTCCAATCGCATGATGCGAATTGCCAACCCCTCCAACGCCAACGCCACGGCAGCGTTGGCGGCAATCTCTGTCTCACAGTGTTGGACTTCTCGAATGGCGCACGCGGCGGCTTCCGACGTCAACCGGCCGGAGAGCGACTCCACCACAGCCGTCTGGTCCGCATTGACCATGCCGTCTCGCTGCCCGCAGCCCCATCGCATGGCATCACGCAGCAGCCAGGCCAGCAGGCTCAGGCAGTCATACAGACCGCGACGCGTGGGTTCGGCGGTCGAAGCCTCCGACGCCTTCTCGATCACACCCTCTTCGACCAGTTGGGCCAGATACCTCTCCGCCAGCGACCCGGCACACTGCTGCATGACTGCGGCAAACTCGCTCGGTCCGATCGCCGGAAGGTCGGCCACCGCTCGACCCAGTTGAAGGTTCAGATCGTAGAGCCCGGCCTCTGCCTGCGACAGTGCCAGCCCCAACTGACCGCTGCAATACCGCGACAGGAACTGAACCTGCCCCGGTGACAGATCCGAGCGACGGGCCCGAAGCTGCTCCCCGACAAACTCATCAGGCAGCGTCCCGAATGGCACCGGCTGACATCGCGACAGCGTGGTGGCCAGCAGCCGATCCAGAGACCGCGTGATCAGGATGATGAACGCCGAACCCGGCGGCTCCTCCAGCGTCTTGAGCAGCGCATTCTGCGCCGACACGCTCATCTGATCGGCATCGAGCACGATGAACACCCGGAATCGCCCGCGAGCGGGGCGATCGCCGATCTGCCCGATGATGAAGTGGCGAACCACGTCCACACTCAAATCCAGGGCCTTCCGCGCCCGAACCTCCGGGGCCGGGTGATAGCGAACCAGTTCCTTGCGCACCACGTGCAGGTCCGGATGCGTGCCACCATGCACCAGCGTGCAATCCTGGCAGGCACCACAAGCATCCTTCCAGACAATCCCCTCGACCGAACCCACCTCCGGCGGCGGACTGATGGTCGGCGACTGCGGACACAACAACAGCTTCGCAACGTGCATCGCCAGCGTTCGTTTCCCCACACCGTCCGGGCCATGGAAGATGTAGGCATGCGGCAGACGATGGCTGCTCAGCGCCCGCTGGACGATTCGATGGGCTCGCGCCTGGTGTCGGACCTCAAAAATCGACACGTTCCAGCCCCTCCATCACACGAGCGTGAACCTCCTGTACGGTTCCGCCCGCATCGATGACCGTCACCGTCCGCGGATAGTGGTCCGCCAACGCACGAAAGATCTCACGAACCCGCCGGTGGAATTCGATCGGTCTGGACTCCATGGCATCCAGGGCCCCCGCCGCCGGTGTTGCCCCGCCGCCCGATGCCCTCGCCGGCGACGTCCGCCGTGCCGCCCGATCCAATCCGACCTCGGCCGGCAGATCGAACACGCAGGTCAGGTCCGGCCATGTCCGGCCCACCGCCGCCTGCCCGAGATGAAGCGTCTGAGCCACGTCGTAGCCGCGAGCCCCCTGATAGGCACAGGTCGACGAGATGAACCGATCGCACAGAACGCACCGCCCCGCCTTCAGCGCGGGGGCAATGATCTCGGTCACAAGCTGCGCCCGAGAGGCCATGAACAGCAGGGTCTCACACCGAATGTCCATGCCATCGAGGTCCTTGCCCAGAAGGATTTCTCGAATCCGATCTCCCACCCGCGTGCCGCCGGGGTCCTTGGCCCGCACGATGTCGAGCCCCGCTGCCGTCAACGCCCCGGCCAGAAGCTCCAGTTGGGTGGTCTTGCCGCACCCGTCCGGCCCATCCAGTACGATGAACTTGCCCCTGAGCTTGTCACGCAACGTCTCGTTCAATCCGTGGGTCCTTTCATGCACCCAACAGCCGCTTCAGCACGCAGCAAACGACTCGGCGGCGCCGTAGCTCGATCGGACAAAGGGCCCGCATGCCACACCGACAAACCCCAGCGACCGCGCGGCACCGGCGATCTCGTCGAACTCCTCCGGCGTCCAATACCTCGCTACCGGCTGATGGACCGGCGTCGGTTGAAGATACTGACCGATCGCCACCAGGTCGCACCCCGCCTCGCGGAGATCGCGCAGGCAGGCATCGATCTCCGACCGGCTTTCGCCCATGCCCAACAGCAGGCCGCTCTTGGTCCGAATCTCCGGATGCAGCCGTCTGGCGATCCGAAGAACTTCCAGCGATCGCCGATAGTCCGCCTTCGAACGAATCAGCGGAGTGAGCCGCTCGACCGTCTCGATGTTGTGGCCGTAAACCACCGGCCCCGACCGGCAAACCTCGTCGATGCACTCGGATCGAGCGTGCATGTCCGACGGCAACACCTCCACTTGGACCTCGCTCACCGCTTCCCGCACGGCGCGAACACAGGCGGCGAAGTGACCCGCCCCCTCGTCCGGCAGGTCGTCCCGCGTCACCGACGTCAGAACGATGTACCGTGCCCCCAACGCCCCGACCGATTCGGCCAATCGCCGCGGTTCGTCACGATCGGGCGGCAACGGTACGCCGCTTTCCACCGCGCAGAACCGGCAGCCTCTCGTGCAGACCCTGCCGAGGATCATGAAGGTCACCGTCCCGTGCGACCAACATTCGGTGCGATTCGGACAGCGGGCCTCCTGACACACCGTCGCCACTCCAGAGGCCTCGACCGTCGCCGTCGTCTGACAACCCGACCCCGCCGCAGGCCAGCGCTTCTTCAGCCAGGGCGGCAGACGCCGCTCCGCCGAAAAACGCGGCTCGCGATTCCGATCGGTCTGAAAACCGTCGGATACCGCCTCAATCGGCCTGCCCCCCAATGGGGCCGACTCATGGGGGCGATCAGACACGACTCCACCCTTTCACGGCCTCGTGCATGGTCGGAATCTCGACAAATGGACTTCGGTGCCGAAACCTCAGTGCCTTCCCGGGCCCCAACGCCGTCGGCCCAACCGACTGCGTAAGTCCCACACGGAATGCCTGGTCACCGGAATCCTCTGGGCAAGTGGACTGATCCGCCCGACGACGCCAAAACGCCGCCGGATGCCGACGGCCACTATCGCCGCCAGACAGATCAGAACCAGAAGGAAATGCAACGTTTCCATGTCCACCAGAATACCAAGTACCCCCTGAAGGGAAAAGGGGCTCCGCGTGCCCCGATCCCCATGATTAGCCTCACTGCCGAACCCGCACGATCCCCGGCTCGATCCAGTCCAGACGATCCTGAACGTCACCGTTCTTCCCGAAGTCCACAAAGAGCTCGAGCCTCCGGGCCCCCTTCAGATCGACCGAAGCGTGGCGGAGCTGTCCGTCCTTCCGAACATCCGGAGCCTCATGGACGACCCGACCGTCGACCAGAATGCGCACCGCGACATGACCCCAATCGCCGCTGTCGTCGTCGAGGGCATAACCGGTGACAAACCGTTCACTGCCCTGAGGCACGTCGTAGACCAGACGGAATCGGCTGTGAACGCCCAGGCCGCGTTCGTAAGATCGCCCCCCGACGCGAAGCGGTCCGCCCAGGACATTCCGTCCGACGCGATACGGCCATCGAACGTCCAACAGCGGTGTGTGTTCGGCCACCTCCGGCGTCAGGGCGTCCAGCCCCTGCCACCGCCCCCCAACCACCTCCAGTCGCACGATCTGTTCGATCCGCAAGCGGTACTCCGTATCCCCCTGGGCGCCCCGGATTCGGAACCGAAGCTCATCGCGATTCCACTGAAGGGCCGAGACGGTCAGAGTCGATCCGTCTCGCAGAGTGAGCCGGGCACGCACGGCCGGACGCGTACTCGACGTCGCCGCCAATCGATCGGTGGCCACCAGACGTACGAGCCGCAGGACATCGAAGGGCAGAACGATTCGACCGTTCGACGTCTCGACGGATAGGCCGTTCGGGTCGATCCGTTCGACCAACCCGACCAGGCGGTCGCCGTTGGCCAGCAGAATCTCGTCGTCCTTGCCCGAGGGCGCTGTGGAGGTCGGCTCGATCCGAACGGCCGACGGCAGCGCGATCTGCCGCAGTTGGGTCAGAGGAAGCTCGACATCACCCAGGTCCTTCCGGCGGAGAGTCACCGAACGATCGGACCCCCCGGCGATCCGCCCGCGAATCGCATCCCCATCGACCGTCGTCCAGAGCACCGTGTTGGCGTCGGATTCCGCCAACCAATCCATCAGATCGATGCGAATCACATCGGTGGCCGGAATCTCGCGAGACGGCCCCTGAGTCTTCAGGACAAGCCGAGAGTCCGGGGCGAACGACTCCACCGTGCCCGACACCCCCTCGGAATCGACCGTGCTCACCCACACGACCGGTATCACCACCGATTCCGCGTGTGCCAAGCCGGAGAAGACAAGGACGCACAGCGGCGCCAGCCGCCATGCACGCACCTTGAGGCGCCCTCGCCCGCCCAATCGGCCCGACGGGATCTCCGATAGGATGCCTGTCTCACGCATGAACGTCACCGCTGGAAAATCGGCAGCAACCGCTTGGGCACCTGCAAAATGATCAGTGCCATGGCCGTGCCATACTCGGCGCCGGCCTCGCCCTGCCAGGACCCATCCGGATTCTGCTGACTCAGTAGCGTGTCTCGAATCGCCGGCCACCATCGACCCCAATGATCGCCCCCGGCCAGAAACATCGCCTGAACCGCGTAGTACTGCCCATAGAAGTAGTGAGGCGTTCGGGAGGCCCCGCTCGTCCCGGGACGAAAGCGATGGAGATACTTCAGACCCCTCTCGACCACCGGATCCTGATATACCCCCGAATAGTACAAGGCTGCCACACCCGCCGCCGACCGAGGAAACGCCGACTCGCCCGGCGTGAGCATATAGCGAAACCCCCCATCGGGATTCTGGCTCTTGCGGACATAGTCCACCGCACGATCGATCGTCGATTTCGGAACCGCGATACCGGCGTTCCGTGCCGATCGCAGCGCCATAACCTGACAGATCGTCACACTGATGTCTGCATCACTCTTGACCGGCTGATAGCGCCACCCCCCCTGATCGTTCTGAGTCCGCACGATCAGCCGAACCGCCTGCCGAGTCTTCTCCTGCAAACCCGGCATCTGCGTGGTGCCGTAGACCTCCGTCAGAAAGAGGGTGGCAAAACCGTGCCCATACATCGGGCCGTGCGAGGTGCCCGCCGCCAACAGCCCGCTTTCGCTCGCCGAAGACAGGGTGAAATCGATCCCCTTCTTCACCACGCCGCCGTACTTGCCACGCCCCGGCAGGTGCCCGTCGCACACAAAGGCCATGCTCCCCAGCGCCGTGATCGCCACGTTCTGGCCGTAACTGGAGCCACCGCCGAATGAACCGTTCTCCTTCTGTTGCGCGGCCAGCCACATCATCCCCCGGGTGACAGCCCGCTCCAGCTCCGGCGTCGTCTCCGAGACCGCCGGCTTGCTCGTCTGCCCGAAACCCGTCGAAGACGTCGTCAGGACGATCATCGCTGCCAATGGCAGATAACGACATCTCGCGCCGGCAGGCGAGCAGCCGATGGCTCCAGGCACTGTGCCGCATCTCCATGAACCCATGCATTCACTCATTTCGAGGTGTCGCGAGCGATCGGTAATACCGCTCGATCCACTCACGGTACTTCTCCAGAGAGTCCTGATCGAATCCCTGAAGGACCTCTTCGCGATCGCGCGGGGGCAGCGAGCCCCACCCACGTCGAAGCTCGCGGAGTTCGCCCGCCGTCCGTGCGGGTCCGGAGGTGGCCTGCCCGCGAGTCGCCTTGTCGTCGGTCTTCGGTTTCGTCGAATCCCCGCTCGGGGACCGCTCGCCGGACGCCTCCTGAGATGAGGCCGGCCGGCTGGCAGCCGTCTGCTCCTTGTCCGATCGGGCCGTCGTGCTTGAACCCGGCTTCGAACGCTGCGAGCGACGCGCCTCCTCGATCGCCTCGTCGATGTCGCGGAGGACCTGCCGCTGTATCTTCTGTGTCTGATTGCCGGGGTCGAAGTAGCGCGTCAACTTCACCTGCGAGCCGCGCATCCCGTCCAGCACGCGGTCCATCGCCGTATCCTTCCGCCGGCCCGTGGCGTCGTCCAGCAGCTTGCGAATCAGCGCCTCGTCCTCCGCGCTGGGACGACTGGCCGCCCTCGACGTGGTCGGACGGGTTGCCGATTCGCCCGCCCGCAGCACGGCCCCCGTCAGACACAGAAGTCCGAACGCCCAAAGACACCCTCGCCCCAGCCGGCCACTCGACCGGCCAACGGAAGCCTGAGTGCTGCTGTTCTGACTCGGCTTACTGCATCGCACGCCGGCAGACCTCCTCCGTCAACTGGCGAACCCGCTCCTGCTCGAGCCCGAGTTGCCGAACCTCCTCGAGACGTCCCTCGGTTTGGGCACCCCCGAGCGCGCCCGACAGATCCAGGTCCGCCGTCCGCCGATTGATCTCCGCCTGCAACGACTTCAGCACCACCAGCTCGGCGAGTGTCGGAACGGGTTTCACCTTGCCCTGCGAACCGCCCTGCCCGCCCCCACCCTCGGCAAACGCGGCATCCGGCGAATCCGCCGGCCGAACCGCCATGCCCGACAGCAGATCGTCCAGCCGCCGCAGAATCGTTTCACCCATCCGCCGGCTGCCCACATCCACCCGCCGCTCGTCCAGACGACCGGCCAGACTCCGCATGTCCCGTCCGACCTGGCCCATAACATAGTCGTAGACCCGCGCCCCCTCGGCCTGCTTCCGAAGCTTGTCCAGGTCCGTCGCGGCCTGACGCTCCTGATCCGCCAGACGGTCCACACGTCGCAGATCGGCCCGACGAATCTCGCCGCCCTTCGGCGTGGCGTCGACGATCTCCTTGAGCTGATCGTTCGCCCCCTTCTGAACCGTGCGAAGCCGCTTGAGCTCCTCCGCCATGGCCAGAGTCGACCCGGCGGCCTGCTCGGCCTCCGCAGCGGTACCCATCTTCCGGAGTTCCTCCAGCGACTCCGTCAGACGACGGATGGCCTCATCCTGTTCGGGCACGGCACCGGCCGGGTCGTTGCGACCCAGTCGACCCGCCGCCGCGGTCATCCGATCGGCCGCCTGGGCCACCGACCGAGTCGACCCCTCGGCACCCTTCATCTTGGCCACCTGCTCGCCGACCGCCCGGGCCGATCGCGACAGACCCTCCTGCCGCTGCGACAACGCATCCGATCGCGATGCGTCCGGCGAGGCCTTCATGCCGTCCGTCTGCTCGCGAAGCTTCCGCTGATCGCCCAGCATCGCCTCGACCCTCGCCGCAGCGTCGCGAATCTGCCGGTTCAACACCGCCAGGTCCTCCGAGGACCTGCGTTCGAGGGTGGAAAGCACCTGCCGAAGCGCCTCCTCCGCCGCCTTCTGGCCGGTCTGAGCCTGGGTCATCCGGTTCCCGGCGATGGCGTCGGCCGCCTGCCCCATCTGCAATCGAATCCGACCGCTCTCGGCAGCCTGCAATGCCGCATTGAGCAACGAAGCCGTCGAGGCATCCGACTTCGAGAGCCGCTCGGCCACGCGGGCCATGTTCTCGGTCATCCGTCCGACGTCGTCACCCAGTTGCCGCTGCTGCCTGGCCTGCTGGTCGACTTCCGCCGCCAGTGGCTGGCTCAGCTCCTCCGGACGCCGGCCCATGGTCCGACGTCCCAACTGGGCCGTCGACTCGCTCAGCTTCTCCTGCTGATCGAGAAGGTATTGTGCCTGTCGCAAAACGTCCTGGAGATCGCCCCAGCGATCCATCTCGGCCAGAACCGATCGAAGCCCCGCCACAGCGGCCTCCTGGGCCGCCTTGGCCGCGGCCAGGTCGCCGGCGCGTTCCTTCACATCGCCCCCCGGTTGTGCCGCCTGCTGCAACCGATCGGCGCCGGTGTTCATGGGCCCTCGTGAAACCGAGGTCAGCGAACCGGCGATCGACCGGCTCCGATCGCGAATATCCGTCTCCCGAGCGCGGTTCGCGTCCATCCGCCGCGCCACATCGGCGAACCGGCCGGAAAGCTGGGCAGCCCGTCCCCCAAGCTGCGATTGACGAGCCGCCGCCTGCGTGGCCCGCTCGCGACGCCGATCGTTTCCCGCTGCCTTGTTCACATCGGCGAGGATCGCTTCCGTCTGATCCACCGCCGACTCCTGGGCCGTCAGTATCTGGCGAACCGCACCCTTGAGCCCCAGAAGCTCCTCGCGAATCCGATCGGCAAACTGCTCCGGAGAGATCACCTTCAGCCGCATCGTCGATGACGACACCGGCGGGTGACGCCGGCCGCCCAGCTCGAAGTTGTCCTCGACGCTGGCGTGGTAGGCTACGCCGTCGCCGGATTGCAGTTGCATCGGCCGGAGGTCCCAGCTCCAGTTCACCGAGGCCGCATGCTTGCCCTCCCCGCGACGCGACCCCACACGGTCGGACAGATCGAACCGCGCAGGACGGTCAGGCTTCCGATCGACCACGGCCTCGACCGAAAGCCGCTTCACCCCGAAATCGTCCTCCACCGCCAGAACCGCCTCGACGGTCGCTTCGGGCGTCACCTCAATGGCGGCCGCGGGCTCGGTGATCACCACGCGCGGCGGCTCGTCGGCCCTGACCGCCAGCACGCCGGCCGCTCCCCCTCGATTCTCAAAACCGTCCTCATCGACCACGCGAACCGACAGACTCCCGCCACGCACCGCCTCGAACGAACCTGCCAGACGGCGATGCGAACCGTCGGCGAATCCCAGAGACAGGGTCGAACCTCCGGGCAAGATCAACCATGCCTGCGGACGCCCCTGAGCATCACGGGCGATCGCCTTGCTGGTTCGAAAGGCCAGACGAAGCGAACTGCCCTCCATGACACTCACCGGCGAATCGCCCAGTATCGCCACACGCGGTGAGCCGCCCGACACATAGGGCGGATCGGTAATCCTCAGTTCGGTCTCGGTGATCGCCGGGCGGGGAATCACCCGAACCCGAAACCGTCCGCGATCGATGGTCGTGTCGTCGCCGGCCTCGAACCAGTAGCTGAAGTCCCGATCGAGATCGGTCCACATGTGGTAATACTGACCCGTCGCCGCATCGCTGCTCGCCGCAACCCGCTCCCGACGCCCACCGCCCGTCTCGCGCGTCACAAAAACCCGCAGAGACGCGTCCGCCCCGCGATCGACCGTGGCACGCGCCTCAAACCACTCGCCCGCCGGACGCCGGGCATCGCCCGTCACCGGCACGAGGTGGACGCGACGAGGCCACTCCACACCGCCGAAAGGAGAGACAAAGCGACGCACCCCCGTCGAAATGAACCACGGCACCACCCACATCACGCCCGCGACCGCCGCAACCAGAAAGGCTCCCGATGTCCCGGCCGTCACGGCCGGGCGGGTCCTGACCATCGTCCCCAGCGGCAGGCCGCCGATCGCCTCCTCCGCCTGCCGAACCACGCGGTCCATCATGCCACCCTCGGCGATTTGCTGCCGGGCGGCAAAATCCACCGCGCTGCCGATCCGGTCCTCCAGCTCGGTAAACCGGCCGTCCACCGCCACGGCAATCTCCGGCAGCCCGATCCGCGCCGTCAGAGGATGCACCACGCGACGCCAGCATGCCCACGCCCACACCATCAGACCGGCCAGCAGGAGGATGAATCGCAGGGCCGGAGGAAGGCGCAGCGCATAATCGGCCGCACAGGCCAGCAGAAGCCCGCCCCCGCACGCCGCCAGAAGCCACCCGACCCCCTCGGCGAGCAGGACCCACCGAATACGCCGTCGCAACCCGATGAGGCTCTCGCGCACCCGCGAGCCAGGCGTCGCATCGGCAGGCCGGCGTGTCGAAGGATCGTTGTGTCGACGAGTCATACCATCCCCGAGGCCTTGCGCAGAACCCACTCCACCCCGATTATAAGGACGAACAGAATGAGCACCAATCGCGTATCCCAGAGCGGCTCGGAGATGTCGTCCGGAATGTGCACGCTCCGATCCAGAAGTCGCTCGGCAATGCGATCGATCCGCTCGGGAGCCTCCGCCAAACCTCCCGTCTTCTCGGCGAGCAATCGAAGCAGGGCAGGATCGGCCTCCGGACGCCGAAGCTCCACGCCGCCCGAGTCCACCCGAATCGTCACGCTCGCCGGCGCGCCGCTGCCCGCCGCCATGGGAGACTCCGCACGCACGACGAAGCTCCCCGCCGACGACGCCGCCAGCGACCCCTCGTACGTGTCGGCCCCTTTGCCGATCCGGGTCAGAGGAACCCGAGCCACAGACTGCCCCTTGGCATCGCTGACCTCGGCAAACACCCGCTCAGGCCAGGCCGCCGCCTCCGACGCATCGCGAACCACCAGCGACAGCACCACCACCTCCCCTACGTCGTATCGGGAGCGATGGGCGTGCAGCCGGAGTCGACGATCGCGATTCAGCAGCCGATCGCGAGCCGCATGCCGCAACACCTGAATCCAATACGGATCGAAGAAGACAGACCCCACATCACGCCGCCACCGCCACGTCTCCTCGAACGCTGAGAACACCGTAACCCCCGCCCCATAGCGGCCGCTGACCAGCAGCGGCATCGGCCCCTCCACCGATTTCACGGTGGCGTGCTCGGCCAGAACCTCGGCGCCCGGGCGAGCCCCTTGCGTCCGTGCATACCAGTACATCCCCGGCAGATTCGCCACGACGGAAGCGCCTGCGTTCGGATCGGCATCGAACCGAAACACCGCCGAACGCTTCCCCTCGACGGTCGGGCGAAGCCGATAGGTCGTTGTTCGAAGCGTCTCGCCGTCCTCGCCCAGCAGCGGATCGATTCGCACCGGGATCAGACGCTCCAATGGCGTGCCGAGAAATGCCTTGGGCGACCACCGCGGCCCGGCGATCATCACGAAGCCACCACCCAGTTCGCCTACCCATCGAACCAGCGTCTCCGACTGCCGATCCGACAGCCAATCCGCCCGCGGATCGACGTCGCCGAAAACAACCACGTCGTAGCTCCGCAGTTCCTCCAATGAATCGGGGAACCGGCGAACGGGTTCCGTGCCCTCCTGCACGAACCCCTCATCCGCCGACAGGAGAAGACAGGCCGCACTCAACGTCTCCTCGCGAACCAGCAGGTTCTTCAAATAGCGATACTCGAATCGCGGATAGCCCTCCACATAGAGCACGTGGAGCTTGTGCTCGATCACGTTGACCTGAACCAGATCGGCGTTGTTGTTCACATTCGCCTCGCCGCCCTTCGGCTCGACACGAACCCGCATCCGCAGCAGACCCGCCTGCTCGGGACGATGGCGCAGTTCCACCACCGTGTCGCGGGCGTTGGGGTCGAGCGTGACCGCCCGGCGATCCAGAACCTGCCCCTCTTCGCTCAGCAGCTCCACCTGAAGCGGCACAGGACGGTCGTAGCCTTCGGCGGACACCTGGGTCCTGACGGCCAGTGGATCGCGAACCAGCACCGTCTCCTCCGCCATCGTCGGACCCACCACAATGTCCCGGCGAGCGTCGGCCGAACCCAGCAGAATGGTATGAATCGAAACTCCGGCCTCGCGAGCCAGACGCACCACGTCGTCAACGTCGCCGCCGCTGGTCTGCCGACCGTCGGATGCCAGAACGATACCCGACAACCGCCCCGTCCGCGGCTCGGACAGCACGTGCCGAACCGCACCCAGCAGATCGGTCGACACCCCGACGGGCCGCAGGCGAGACAACCAGGCCCACACCGATTCGAGCGATTCACCCCCCACCGTCGAGACCTGGGCCCTCGCCTGATCCGAAAAGTCATAGCCCAGAAACCTGTTCCTGGCGGCCAGGGCCCGCAGCCTCCGGCCGTTGTCCTCCGTCAGGGCCGAAACAAGGCCCTCCATTCGACTCGCTCCACCCGGCGCGGTCGTAACCGGCGCCCGGGTAGACGTCGCCGAACGAGTCGATGCCGTCGTCGTGGCTGCCGACGAACGATCGCACACACCCATACTGGCCGAGACGTCCACCAGCAGGGCCACGTCGGAAGGTTCGATCCGCTCGCGGCGCAAGACGAGCACCGGCTGAAACACGAGCCCCGCCATCAATAGCAGAAGCGAACAGCGAAGCACCCCGCCGATCAGCCGCCCCCTCCGTCCACCCCCTTCGCGACGGTAGACCCACACCACCGCAATCACCAGGATCGCCAGCAGCACAATCGTCGCCCAGGCCGGCAGCGGACTCTGCCAACGAAGCCCCAGCGTCCCCGGCCCGCCCAGGCGAATCGCATCCAGACCCAGTAGCCATTCCAATAATCGCCGCACAGTCAATCCCGATGATGCCCGAATCGCATGGCCAGCACGCTCTCGACGATCAGCAGTGCCAGCACCACACACAACAGAATCCAGCCGATTTCACGCCTCGCCCCGATCACCGAGGCTTCGAGCGTCCCCTCCACATCCGCCGAGTATTCAACATCGCACGCCAGGGCCTCCTTCAAGGCATTGGGGCGAATCGCTCGGAGATCGCCCTCGGCAGGATCCACGTTCACGGCAAAATCGATCAGTTCGGAACCCCGCTTCAGTGTGTACGCACCGGCCCGATCGGTCTGCTCGAGGCGAAGCACGCGCTTCTCCGCCCCGGGACGGCTCGTCGCAAGCCCCTCGCTCCGCCGTCCGTCCGGCCGGGTGATCTCGATCGCACGAACCGCCGCCTGTTCGGTCAGCGGCTCGCTGAAGACCTGATCGACCAGGATGTTCCGACCCGACGCGGGCTCGCCCGCCAGCCACGTCGTCAACCCCAGCACCAGCGAGACATAGTCGCCCTTGGCCGGAAGGTTCGTCCAATCCATGTTCGCGGTGAAGCCCGCCATCGCGACGCGCCCCAGTCCGAGGCTCCCCACGATCAACGCCGGATCACCGCTGTCGAACCGAAGCGCCACCGTCGAACCGGCGTCACCGCCCACCGGAGCCATCCGGACATGGCGGAAGAACCTCGCCAGAAACAGCCCGCTCTGCGGCTGTTCCGCGAAGTCCGACACGCTGGGATGTGTCAGATCCGCCGGACGAACCCGGACGAACTTCTCCTGACTCTCGAGGCTCCCCGCAAAACCCTCGATACGCCCCGGCAGCACACCGCGCCCCGCTGCAACAATGTTGCGGTTGTAGTCATCCGCCAAGAGCTGATCGCCCGCAAAGACACACAGCGAGCCGCCCCCTCGAACATACCTGTCCAGCAGCCGCCACGTCGGCTCAGGAAGCTGACGAACGTTGCACAAGGCGACCACCACATAGTCGTCCAACGGCTCGATGCCCAGTTCGGCCGGAAGAATCGTCCGCGGGATGATCCGGGTCGGCTCGCCCGATCCGCTGTCGGGCGACAGGGCGGCCACCAGATACCCGGTCGAACCCGAGTAGCGATCCCCACCCGGTCGGCCGTCCACCAGCAATATGGGAACCTCCCGCCGAACCCACAACGACAGCCACCGCGTATCGTCCGTCTCCAGGACATCCGCCGGGACACCCGAGATCTTCCCCATGATCTGGTGGCTGCCCGACGCGGGCAGCCGCAGGCGAAAACGCATGCGCGTCGACCCACCCGGCGGAACAGACTCGATCGGCTCGACCCGAACCCCCTGGCCGTTCAGACTCACCTGAAGCCTCGCCCCCGCCACCGCCTGCGCGCCCCAGTTCGAAACCTGAGCCTCCAGCACCGCCGGATAGTCGGCCGACAGCAGCGGCCCCGCCAGTCGAAGCCCCGACAGGGCCACGTTCTCGCGACGGACCGGCCCCAGATCGATGACGAACAGCCGCGCGAGTTTGCCCAGACGTTCCGAGACATCCCGAAGCCGTCGAGATCGGCTCGCGTCGCCGCCGGACCATGCGACCGCCGTGCCGTCGGTCAGAACGTACACCATGCGATTGCCCTGCGGAGCGCGAGCCTTGCCGACCGCATCGGCCGCCAGCGACAACGCCCCCACCATGTCGGTCGTCGCGTCCGAGGGTTCGCACCGCCGCACCTGATTCAACACCACCGGGCGATCGCACGTCGGCTGATCGAGGATCGTCCGCGCCGCCGCACCGGCAACGATCAGACTCACCCCGTCGTTCCGCCCGAAACCTTCCACCAGCTTCTCGGCCGCAGCCCGGGCGCGATCGAAGGCCGTCCGACCGCTCCCGTCTTTCATCCGCATCGAATAGGAGGTGTCGAGAACGATCACGCGGTGAAACGTCGTCTCACCCAGCACGCCGATCCCCGACCGCCCGATCAGCGGCCGGGCAATCGCCCCCGCCACCAACACCAGAATCAGCACCCGCAGTGCCAGCAGGATCATCTGCTCGATGCGGACTCGACGGGCGTTGCGACGATGGGCGGCGGCCAGGAAATCCATCGCCGCCCACACCACCCGACGAAACCGGCGGCGGTTCAGAATGTGGATGAGGATGGGCAGAGCGGCCAGCAGCACACCAGACAGCGCGATCCCCGGATGGACAAAGGGCAACACGGGCATGCCTCAATCTTGTCCGCTCCCGACCGGTTCGTCCAGTTGGCAGCCCGAGCCCACCGACCCACCAACAGGGGATCGCCCTTCAACCGGTCGCATGTTCCCGACACGACAGGAGCCCCTTGCCATGGAATCCGAATCTCGAAAACGCCTGTTCTTCGCCGACGCAGGAGCCTCGTGCGCGGCCCCGTAAACGTGCCTCGTCCGATAACTATGGGCTCGGCGATTCGGGTGCCGATAATTCGCCCGCCCCGACCAAACTATCTTAAGACGATGCAGTTACCGGTCGATGACTTCTGGGACGAGGCCCGCAGCGCTCCGTACGCGTGCATCGTTCCGAACGAAAAAGGCACGGCGGGATAGGCCCGTCGAATGGGGCGAATCAGGGAAAGGTCGTTGAGCATGACGGCGTTATCCATCCCTCTTCGAACAGAACGAACCGAATCGACCACGGCACCGGTGCTCCTTTCGATAGTGATTGCCCTGCGCAACCGGGGAGCACAGATCGCCCACGAACTCCAGCGAGTTGCCCGACAGCTCATGCAGGAACCCTTCCGCAGCGAGATCATCGTGGTCGACGACGGCTCCTCCGACGAAACGGTCGACCGCTGCATCGCCTCATGGCAGGAATTCGAAGGAAACACCGAAGACGTCGAGATCCGAATCCTGGGCAACGACAAAACCTGCGGACTGGGTTACAGCTCGAAGCAGGGAATGCTCATCGCACGCGGACAGTGGGTCCTCATCCTCGATACCGGCGCCTTGGGTGACATCGACCAGATAGACCGGCTCCTCACGGCGGTCCACAACGGAGCGGACGTCGCCATAGGATGCCGCTCACCCCGACCCGACGATGCCGGAAACCGGCATGGACTGTCCGCCGAACTGAATGAATCCCTTGCGTGGATCGCTCACGAACTCGCCCTGCCACGCCTCACCGAAGCGCGATCCGCCCCCAAGCTCTATCACCGATCCGCCGCCCGGGACATCGCCGGGCTTCAGAGCACCTCCGGACGTACCTTCGGCATCGAACACCTGATCCTGGCCGACCGGCTCGGCTATCAGGTCGCGTATGTCGACCTCCATGCGTCTGTCGAAGAGGGCAAACAACGCTCACCATTGGGCAGCACACTGAAAACAGTCTGGGAACTCATGCGGATGCGATGGGCCCACCGCAAGCTCAGACAATCCCAGAAGGGAACCGAACCCGACCGATTCATCCGCCACGTTCGGATCGGACGGCTCATCTATCAAAGCTGCCTTCCATGGTGGCCGGCGATATCGCAACGGTAGTCGCAACAAACCGCAATCAACATGGAATGCCCTGTCCAGCCCTCCCAAGCGATTGACAACCGCCCCGGGTCTGTCTGTAATTCTCCCAGTGAACATGGCTCGATGGCGGTATGGCGACCATGCCCGATCTCCTGCACATCTCTCTGCTCGTCGACGAAGACTGCATCGAGCGGTTCGAGCCGGTCGTTCGGCAACTCAGCGTGGGGCTCATCGATGAGGCAATTCGAACGACCATCATCGGACCCCGTGTGCCCAGAATCGAATCCCTGGCCATGGGCCCCATTCAGGTCAAAACCCACGACCGCCTGACCGGCTGGGGCGGCAAGAGGGTGTTGGCCGAACTCATCGAGCGAATCGGTGAACAACCTCCCAACCTCTTCCACGCAATGTCGCCTGCCTTGGGTCGCTTGGCCGCCCAACTCGGAAAAGCCAACGACGTACCCTATGTCGTATCCGTCACCGGACTCGACGAAATCACTCCGGAAACCGAACCGGCGCTTCGATCGGCCTCGGGTGTCATCGCCATCAGCGAACCCATCCGGGCCCATGTCATGCAGCGACTCGGATTGGGCGCCCAGCATCTGGTGAGAATTCGATGGGGCCTCCTGCCCGGACAGCAGCCCGCGTCCTTCTCTGAGACCCAGCGCAATCCCACCATAGTCGCCATCAGCCCACTAACCGCCGATTCCGGCCTGGACCAGTTGATCGAGGCCGTCGGTGGACTGTCCTCCCTGCCCCTGCCCCCCATGCTCTTCATCCTGGGGACGGGACCGGCTGAAGAGGGCCTTCGCCAACACGCCGCAAAGCTGAAACTCAACGAGAGGGTGACCTTTGCCGGCATCGTCAGGGAATGGCCTTCCGTCCTGGCCGGCGCGGACATCTTCGTCATGCCCGCTCGCCAGACCCGAATGACGATCCATCCGCTGTCGGCCATGGGGGCAGGATTGGTCGTGGTCGCCGCCGGTGAAGGCGCCTACGATTGCCTGATCGATGGGCAGACGGCCCGACTCTACCATCCGCCCAGCGCCGACCTCTTGGCGGCCGCCTTGGCCGAAACGATCGCCACCCCCTCCGAATCATGCCAGTTGGCTGGGCGATCGCAAACATATATCCGTGAGCACCACAGAGTTAGTAGTATGGTCAACGAGACCGTTGCCGTGTATAGACACCTGACACTCAGTCAGAAGACCATCCCGCTCATGGCGCCTGACTCCCAACCGTGATACCTGCCAACATCAGATGACCGGAATGCGGTTCCGACTGAAGCCCATGGAGATCCCTTCGTCACACCCCAGATAGGTAACCATCCCCTTGAGTACACAACACCTTGCCCCCCATAGTGCCCAACGAGACGCCAAGCATGCTGAGTTATAACAAATCCAAAATCACTTTTTATTCGACCCTTGACACTGACTCACAAAGGACAGTAGTTTCGATCCAGCATTGTAGGTGCTTCCAGAGGTTGGGAGTCCTATAATCCCGTTTGAGCAATCCGCCTGTCGGACCGATATAGGTCTAGGATTGTGTCTGTCTCCAGGTCCGCCGACGGTACATAGATGTGGAAGTAGAAGGGATATGACGGAAACCTCCAAACCAGAAGCCAAGGCCTCGCGGCGTTCCAACATGGCCTCGGGAAAAGCGTTAGTGATCGTCGAATCACCCGCCAAGGCCAAGACGATCAACCGGTATCTGGGGTCCGGTTATCATGTCCAGGCCTCCATGGGGCACGTCCGAGACCTGCCCGAGCGAGAGTTGGGCATCGACCTGACCAAAAGCTTCGAACCCACCTATCAACTGCTGGCCTCAAAGAAACGGCTCCTGGGTGAGTTGAAGAAGGCCGCCGCGTCCGCGTCGGAAATCTATCTGGCAACCGACCTTGACCGAGAAGGCGAAGCCATCGCCTGGCACCTCGTCGAAGCACTTAAGCTTCCACCCGAAAAGGTCCACAGGGTTATCTTTAACGAGATCACCAAGTCGGCCATCCAACAGGCCTTCCAGACACCGCGCGCCATCAACCTGGACAAAGTGAACGCCCAACAGGCACGTCGAATCCTCGATCGCATCGTGGGCTATCAACTCAGCCCCCTGCTCTGGCAGAAGATCGCCAAGGGACTCTCCGCAGGACGCGTCCAATCGGTGGCCGTACGGATGGTCGTCGAACGCGAACGCGAGATACGCGCCTTCGTCCCGGACGAGTACTGGCGAATCACCGCCTGCTTCACCCTGCAACAGGACAAGGTCGCCGAACTGACCCGGCAGTGGACATCCTTCGCCAGCGTCTCCAAAGACGGGGATGCCGACCGGACGGAAAAGGAAAAGGCCGCCTGGCTGGCCGACCATCAGTGCTTCCGGGCCGACCTGGTCGAGATCAACGGCGCGGACTTCAAGCCCACCCAGGTCGGCGAGGCCCTGAAGGCCGCGCAAGAACTCGGATTCGTGTGTGTTGAACAGAGCGAGCAGGCCTGGGACGAATACCCCAAGCTGCGTCGCATCTCTCTGAATGGACACGTGGAGCCCTCACAGGTTCCCGCCCACAGCGTATCCTCCGTCAGCACGAAGCGGACGCTGAGCAAACCCTCCGCCCCGTTCACCACCGCTGCCCTTCAGCAGGCGGCTTCGACACAACTGAGATATGGGGCCACCCGAACGATGAGGATCGCCCAGGACCTCTACGAGGGCGTGGACATCGGTGGCGGCGAGGGCCAGGTCGGTCTCATCACCTACATGCGTACCGACTCGACGAATCTGTCGAACGACTCGCTTCAGGCCGTAAGGGAGTGGATTGGGTCGAGCCTGGGACCCCAATACGTCCCGCCGTCGCCCAACCGCTATGGCAGCGGCGAGAGGGCCCAGGAGGCCCACGAGGCCATCCGTCCCACCGAACCGGCTCTAACCCCGGAATCGCTCAAGGGACGAATCCCCAACGATCACTGGAAGCTCTACGACCTGATCTGGCGGCGCTTCGTGGCCTGTCAGATGCCCCCGGCCCAGTGGGACAGCACCACGGCCCTGATCGAGGCAAAGACCGGCACCGGCAACGCCGTCTTCAAGGCCAGCGGCCGGAAACTCGTCTTCGATGGGTATCTCCGAATCGCCGGCATCAGCAGCACCAGTGGCGAGCAGTGGCTGCCCGCCCTCAACGAAGGACAGGGGGTTTCACCCTTCGCCATCGAACCCATTCAGTGCTTCACCTCGCCCCCGTCACGCTACACGGAAGCCTCGCTGATCAAGGCACTGGAGGGGCAGGGCATTGGTCGCCCCAGCACCTACGCCCCCATCCTCCAGACGATCCAGGATCGCGGCTACGTCGAGCAGAAAGAGCGGCGACTCTACGCCACCTCCTTGGGAGAGGTCGTAACCGACAAGCTCCTCGGCCACTTCCCCGACATCATGGACGTTGGGTTCACCAGCCGCATGGAGGATGAACTCGACAAGATCGAGGACGCCCATCTCGATTGGGTGGCCGTGCTGAAGGAATTCTACGAGCCCTTCTCGCGCGATCTGACGCGGGCGGGATCGGAAATGCAGAAGGTTCGGTCCGAACCGAGCCCGCACGCCTGCCCCAAGTGCGGAAAGCAAATGGTCTACCGGTGGGGCAAGAACGGTCGATTCCTCGCCTGTTCGGCCTATCCGGAATGTGATGCGGCGATGGATGTCGACTCCAACGGACAACCCATAAAGCCGACGGTCAGCGACCAGAAATGCCCGCTCTGCGGCAAGGACATGATCCTGCGCCGATCGAGAATGGGCCCCTTCCTCGGCTGCCAGGGCTACCCCGAATGCAAGAAGACCATGCCCTGCGACGATACCGGCAAACCGCTGCGGCTCGTCACAGAAGAGGAACTGCGACAGCCCTGCGAACAATGCGGCGCCCCGATGAGCGTCAAATGGAAAGGACGCAGGGCCTTCCTGGGTTGCAGCGCCTATCCGACGTGCAAGGCCACCGCCT
This sequence comes from uncultured Planctomycetales bacterium, assembly GCA_964446835.1. Lineage (GTDB taxonomy): Bacteria > Planctomycetota > Phycisphaerae > UBA1845 > JAFGLZ01 > CAYUQT01. Next base: position 39,119 of record CAYUQT010000066.1, read on the forward strand.
CGCTGCCCTCCGGCGTCTACCTCGAACCGCCGCCCAAAACCGAACCCGAACCGGCGGGAGTCAACTGCCAGAAGTGCGGCAAGCCGATGGTCATCCGGGACAGTCGTCGAGGCAAGTTCCTGTCCTGCTCGGGCTTCCCAAGATGCCGCAACGCCAAACCACTCGACAAGCTCGAAGAACTGAAGGCCGCCGCCCCACAAGGACCCGCGGCCCCGGCAGAAGACACCGAGGCCGAGGCGTCGGCCGATGCATCGACCTCCCGCAAGACCTCCAAGAAGGCGGCAACGCGAGCGCCCGCCGCCAACGGCGCGGCCCCCAGCGGCCTGATGAAACCGGGAACGGTACCCAACAACGAAGGAAACCTCGGAGTTCGCACGACCAAGAGCGGCAAGCTCGTTGTCGAATCACTGGATCAAGCGGTTATCTGCCCGATGTGCAGCAGTGAAATGACGCTCAAACGCGGCCCGTGGGGCCCCTTCCTGTCGTGCAGCGGCTTCCCCAAATGCCGCATGACAGGACGTGTGGCCGGCCCGGCAATCGAACAGGCCGATGCACAACTCGGCAAGCCGGCCCCCAAACCCAAACCGCAACCGACCGACATCAAGTGCGATCAGTGCGGGGCGAACATGGTCATCCGCGCAGGACGAAGCGGAAGCTTCTTGAGCTGCAGCACCTTCCCGAAATGCCGCAACGCCAAGCCGCTTCCGGCAGAACTCGTCAAGTAGCGATATCCGGATGGCGAGAAGTTGAATCCCATCTGATGCATCATCGTGCGAACCGTGTAAGATAAGGCCCGGCGAACACACGGGAGCCGGCTGTAGACTTGCCTCCTGTCCGTCGTAGGCGCCGATGCGGTGTTCGGTCGGTCGTACGGCCGATTCGACGTTCGGGTGTCTCAGTCCGACCGTCTGGCTCAACGGGACGAGGTGAAGGGTGAAGGTCATCTTCCTGGGAACGGGAACATCGCACGGCATACCCATGATCGGCTGTGACTGCGCGGTGTGTACATCACCCGACCCACGCGACAAGAGAACCCGCGTGAGCATTGTCGTACAGTGGGACGACCGGTCCTTCCTGGTCGATACCGGCCCGGAATTCCGAATGCAATGCATCGCCAACGGCATCCGCGAGTGCGACGCCGTGCTCTTCACTCACCATCACGCCGACCATATCGTCGGACTCGACGACCTTCGACGTTTCAACTGGATCCACGCTCGCGAGATCGAGTGCTATGGCCTGCCGGCCACCCTCCACCGGCTCCGGCACATGTTCGACTACGCCTTCACGCACGACCCCCACTATCCCAGTGCCAAGCCACACCTGGTCGACCGCGTGATCGACGGACCGTTCGAACTCTTCGGCAAGCGGATCATACCCATTCCGCTCTGCCACGGCAGGTTGCCCATTCTGGGATTCCGATTCGACCGCTTCGCCTACTGCACGGACGCCAGCGCCATCCCCCCGGAATCCATGGCACTCCTGACCGATCTGGACGTGCTCGTACTCAACGCCCTGCGGATCCGCCCGCACCCCACCCACTTCAACCTCGAACAGGCCGTCGCCTGTGCCCGTCAGATCGGGGCCAAACGGACGCTGTTCACGCACATCGCCCACGAACTGATGCACGAAACGACCAACCAAGGCCTTCCGCACGGAATGGAGCTCGCCTACGACGGCTTGCAGGTAACGCTCTGACATGATCGATCGACGCGTTGCCGACCCTGCCGGCGCCCCCGACCCGGAAGAAAAACCCCCAGGCCTCTTGACTCATGTTTTCTTTCAGGTATACCCGCCAAGGGTCCACTCTGAGAGACTCCCCCCGGAGACTCAGAAAGTGGTATCGACGAGGCCCCTGACATGGGACTGATCGAAAACCGATTCGAACCCGGTCTGTTCATCACCTCGGTGGACTGGGCGATCAACTGGGCACGAAAGAGCAGCATCTGGCCGGTCACCTTCGGACTGGCGTGCTGTGCCATTGAAATGATGGCCACCGGAGCCAGCCGATTCGACCTCGACCGGTTCGGAGCCGGTGCGTTCCGCCCCAGCCCACGGCAGTCCGATCTCATGATCGTCGCGGGTACGGTCACCTACAAAATGGCCAGTCGGATCCGGCGGCTCTTCAATCAGATGCCCGATCCCAAGTACGTCCTGGCGATGGGCGCCTGCACGATCGCCGGCGGGCCCTACTGCCGCTTCGGTTACCATGTGGTCAAGGGCGTGGATCGGGTCATCCCGGTCGATGTCTACGTACCGGGCTGCCCGCCGCGTCCCGAGGCATTGCTGGAAGGCCTCATGCGGCTCCAGGACAAGATAGCGCACCAGACGATGGCCCGAGAAGTCGTATGAGCCGAACGGTGGGCCCACGTACCCACCGGCAAACGTACCCGAACCGCATCGCTTGCGGAGTCTCAATGAGCCCGGAAGAAATCGCCGCCATCCTGACCGAACGATTCGGAGCGAAGATTCGCCCGGCGGGGTTCAACACGCCTCATCCCCACGCGGTCGTCGAGGCGCCGGCCTGGCCGGAGGTCGCCCGTTTCCTGCGCGACGACGAACGGCTGGGCTTCGCATGGCTTCGCTGCATCTCCGGCGTCGATCTGCCCGCTGAGGGCCTGGTGGCGGCGGTGTACGACCTTCACGCGATGACACGCCCGGCAGGCTGGTCCGCCGAACAAACCGCCACGCAGAGCCCTTGGGCCGGTGGTCTCTGGATGGAACGTCACGCCTTCGCAGTCAAGGTCGTCGTGCCGCGAGATCGTCCCCATATCCCGTCGGTGGCCGGCGTCTGGCCCGCGGCCGAGTGGCACGAACGCGAGGCCTACGACCTGATGGGCATCGTGTTCGACGATCACCCCAATCTGACGCGAATTCTCTGCCCCGACGACTGGGAGGGTCACCCGCTCCGAAAAGACTATATCTTTCCATCGCAATACGAGGGCATCACCGAACCCACCTCCAATGCCCCCGTGACGAAAACCACCGACGGAGGTGCGCCATGACCTCCACGCGATGGACCTCCCAGTCTGATTATATGGCCGACCTGACCCGCAGCGACGTGGTCGACGAGGACGTCGCCACCGAAGAACTCTTCGTCAACATGGGGCCGCAGCACCCCAGCACCCACGGCGTGCTGCGGATCATCCTTCACTCCGACGGTGAGCTGATCCTCGACGTGGTCCCCGTCATCGGCTATCTCCACCGATGCGCCGAGAAGATCGGCGAACGCCTGACCCCCGTGCAGTTCATACCGTATACCGACCGGCTGGACTACCTGGCGGCCATGAACAACAACGCCGCCTATGCCATGCCCATCGAGCGACTCTGCGGCATCGAGGTCCCGGAGCGAGGCCGATACATCCGAACCATCATGGCCGAGCTGAACCGTATCGCCTCGCACCTGGTCAGCTTCGGGGCCTACGGGCTCGACATGGGCGCCTTCACGCCGTTTCTGTACGCCTTTCGCGAACGCGAGTACATCCTCGACCTCTTTGAGGAGCTTTGCGGCGCCAGACTGACCTACAGCTATATTTCGGTCGGCGGACCGAGGCGGGACCTGCCCGACGGGTGGGTCGACCGATGCCGGCGATTCCTCGACTACTTCGAACCGAAGCTCGACGAGTACAACACGCTGCTGAGCTTCAACCACATCTTCATCAAGCGATCGGCCGGTGTGGGAGTGGTCTCCCCGGACGACGCCGTCGCCTGGGGGCTGAGCGGCCCGTGCCTCAGGGCCAGCGGCGTCAAATGGGACCTGCGACGCAGCACCCCGTACGACCTCTACGACCGCTTCGCCTTCGAAGTGCCCGTCGGCGTCGATGGGGGACACGACGACATCCCCAGAGGGGTCATCCTGGGCGACAGTTGGAACCGATACTTCGTCCGGATGCTTGAGATTCGGCAATCGGTGCGGATCGTCCGTCAGGGGCTCGATCGACTGCCCGGCGGCGAGTTCCGGGCCAAGGTGCCTCGCACCCTCAAGCTTCCACCCGGCGAGATCTATCAGGAAATCGAAGCAGCCCGCGGACAGTTGGGGTTCTATATCGCCACCGACGGAGAGCCGATTCCCTCACGGGTCAAGATCCGTGGCCCCAGCTTCTGCAATCTGTCGATACTTAACCATGTCTGCCGGGATGTCCTGCTGGCGGATATCCCCGCCATCGTAGGCTCGATCGACGTGGTGATGGGAGAGGTAGACCGGTAGCGCCGTCCGGATGCGGCCACACTGCTGAGCGCCTATGAGACTGCCCTATACAGAGCGTTCCGCCGAAGAACTCGCCGCGATGCGCGCGCGCGGGCAGCGAGGGTCGCTCCTTGCGGCCGGAGCCGCCGGCGGCATGGCCCTGCTCGGCCTGATCCTCTCACTCGCCGTACTCCACCGGCACCCCTTGAGCCTCCTGCTGCTCGTCGCGTTGCCGGTCGTAGCATCGCTGGCCCTGCTGGCGATCTATGCCGTGCTGCGATGGGCCGAGTTGATCGGCCGGCTGCTGAGCCGCTTCACTGCGTTGGTGTGTCTGGCGGCCACGTTCGGGTTCATCGTCGCCGCCTGGCTCCACGCCGGCCTGTTTCGATGGATCAGCAGCATCCCCTCCGCACCCGATCGCGGAACATGGTTCCATGCCGCCCTCGATCCCCAGGCCCTCTACAACGCATTGCCGGTTCCGGCACGGTGGATGCCGATCGCATACATCCTCTGGCCACTGCAGTTCAGCGTCGTCCGAGACCTCCTGCTCGTGATCGGCTTCATGATCGTCATCTCCCTGGTGGCGATGTACTGCATCTGGTGGGAACGAAAGGTCAGCGGGCACATACAGTCTCGGCTCGGTCCGATGCGCGTCGGACTCTGGCACGGCTGGGCCCAGTCGCCGGCCGACGGCCTCAAGCTCATCAGTAAGGAAGACCTGATCCCCGCCGAGGCCGACCAGATCCTGTTCCGAATCGCCCCCTACCTGGCCCTGGCCCCGGTCTTCACGGCCTTCATGGCACTGCCCTTCGGGGCGTGGTGGGTCTTCCGTGATTTCGACGTCGGGCTCGTGTTCATCCTCTCGATGCTCGGCATCGACGTCATATCCATCATCCTGGCGGGATGGGCGAGCAATAACAAATGGAGCATCTTCGGCGCCATGCGGGAAGCCTGCCAGGTCGTCTCCTACGAGATCCCCATGGGGCTGAGCCTGATGATCCCTGTGATGACCGCCGGGACAATGCGGCTGACCACCCTCGGCGACCTCCAATCGGGCGGCTGGTTCAGTTGGCTGGCGTTCTCCAACCCGTTCTGCTTCGTCGCCATGTTCGTCTACTTCGCCGCCTCGCTGGCAAGCCTGAAACGGGCACCCTTCGACCTTCCCGAGGGCGAAAGCGAACTCGTCGCCGGCTTCATGACCGAATACAGCGGCTTCCGCTGGTGCGTGTTCTTCTTCGCCGAGTACACCTCGATGTTCATCGTCGCGGGGCTTCAGGTCATCCTCTTCCTGGGCGCGTGGCATTCCCCGCTGCCGTCCGCATGGGGCGCGACGCTCGGATCGGGTATCATCGCCGATGCCGTGCGCGGTCTGATCTTCAGCGGACCGCTCTGGTTCGTCGCCAAGTGCGTGCTGATGATCTACATGCAGATGTGGCTGCGATGGACGTTGCCGCGAATCCGGATCGACCAGGTGATGTACGCCTGCATCCAGGTCCTGCTGCCGATGACGATGGTGCTCCTGCTGGGCAACGCCGTGTGGGAACTGTTCAACAACGCCGCCACGTATCCGCGATTCGCACTGCTCGCCAAGGGTGTGGGCGTGCTGACCGCCGTGTGCGGTGCCGCCCTGGCGGCGGGATTCGTAGTGATCGTTCTGCACGCGTGGTGGAACCGTCGCCGTCTGGTAGGTGATCTGGCGGTGAACCATCTGCCGGGAGCGTAAGAAGGAGGAAGCGGGCCATGGCCCCCCTGTTGTCGACGGCAGTCACACGGCTCGAATCCGGCGGCTCGCTGGAGATGCTGATGTTCTACAGCTTCGCCGCCGTGGCACTCTTGTCGGCCCTCGGCGTGGTCCTCAGCCGCAACATCGTCCGAACCGCCGTCTGCCTGCTGATCACCCTGATGGCGGTGGCAGGGCTGTATTTCCTCCTCGCCGCCAACTTCGTCGGTGCGGTCCAGCTCATTGTCTACGCCGGCGGCACCATGATCCTGATTATCTTCGGCGTCATGCTCACCGGTAAGACCATGGCACTCCACTTCCGAACGCGTCCGGTCGAGGTCATCGCCGCAGCCGCCGTGTGCGGCCTCATCCTCGCCGGCTTACTCTATACCCTCCGCCGGGCGGCATGGAATCAGGGGGCAAGCCCCATGGTCCAGGCCCCGACGATCGAAACGATGGGGCGGGAATTGCTGACCCGATACCTGATCCCGTTCGAGATCATCAGCGTGCTGCTCCTGGCGGCCATGATCGGAGCCGCATATCTGGCCCGGCCGGAGAAGAGGTAATATGCTCGCGCCGATCGGACTCCAACATTACATCGTCCTGGCCGCCACGCTGTTCTGCCTGGGGGTCATGACGATGATCGTCAAACGGAATGCCATCGGCATCCTCATCGGCGTCGAGCTGATCCTCAACGCCGCCGGCCTGAACCTGGTCGCATTCAACCGCTACCGCGCCGGAGCCGGAGAGGGCATCCTGCTCGATGGACAGGTATTCGCGCTGTTCGTGATTGTGCTGGCCGCTGCCGAGGCCGCGGTCGCCATCGCCATATTCATGAATTACTACAACAGTATCGGAAGCGTCGATGTCGACCAGGCATCGAGGCTGAGAGGATGAACCGCCCACCCGAACCGACGGACGGGCGACCCCGGCGGCCTGCGTCGCCGACCGAGAAAGCGACTCCGGCACAATGACCGGCCATGCGATCGAAATCCTGCTCCTGATGGGCGTCGCGGTCCCGCTGATCGGGTTCGTCGTCCTGGCCCTCTTCGGCTCCAGGCTCGGCAAACCCCGGAGCGGCTACCTGGCCTGCGCCGCAATCGGTACCAGCGCCTGCCTCGCCGCCGCCGCCGTGATCCTGTGGCATCGGCTGCCCGATGCACCCCTGGCCGCTCAACGCGCCCTCCGGTTTCACTGGGCCGACCTCGGTTCCCTCCCGATCATCATCGGCGTCCAGCTCGATTCGCTCACCGTGATCATGTTCTTCATGGTCACCTTCGTGTCTTTCTGGATCTTCGTCTTCAGCCTGGGTTACATGAGCGGCCACAGCGACGAGGTCGACGGACAGAGCCTCTACCATCGCTTCTTCACCTACCTCTGCCTGTTCTGTTTTAGCATGCTGGGCCTGGTCGTCAGCAACAACATCCTGTTTCTGTTTATCTTCTGGGAGCTGGTCGGGCTGTGTTCGTACTTCCTGATCGGCTTCTACTTCCACAAACGATCGGCCTCCAACGCCGCCATCAAGGCGTTCGTCACAAACCGCGTCGGCGACTTCGGCTTCCTCATCGGGCTCATGATGGTCGTCTATTTCCTCAAAGACCTGACCCTCGACGGCGCCGCATCCCGCTTCGTCCAGTACTCCCAGACGGGACACGTCATGTTCAGCGACCGCTTCCTGGGCGTGACGCTCGCCACATGGATGGGTGTCTGCCTCTTCTGCGGGGCCATCGGAAAGAGCGCCCAATTCCCGCTGCACGTGTGGCTGCCCGATGCCATGGAGGGCCCGACGCCCGTCAGCGCCCTCATCCATGCCGCCACCATGGTCGCTGCCGGCGTCTACCTCGTCGCACGGATCTTCCCCCTCCTCACACCCGAATCGCAACGGGTCATCGCCGTCATCGGCGCGATCACCCTGTCGATGGCGGCCCTGATCGCCATGGTTCAAACCGACATCAAGAAGGTGCTCGCCTACAGCACCGTCAGCCAACTCGGCTACATGATCTTCGGCATGGGCGTCGGTGCCTGGGTCGGAGCCCTGTTCCATCTGCTGACCCACGCCTTCTTCAAGGCCCTGCTGTTCCTCGGCAGCGGCCAGGTCATCGAGGGCTGCCACCACGAACAGGACATCACCCGAATGGGCGGGCTCCACCGGAAGATGCCCGTCACCTGCTGGACGTTCTTCATCGCCGTGCTGGCGATCAGCGGCGTCGGGCTGCCGTTGCTCAATACCGCTCCCTTCACCGGGCTGGGCGGCTACTACAGCAAGGACGAGATCCTCGCCGTCGCCTACTACCGTGCCACGACGGCCGATCACGAAACCGTCGCCGAAGACGCTGCCGACGCGGCAAACGGACATACGCCCGACCCTCCCCGGCCATCCAAGACGTCACCCTATGCCGTCCTGTTCTGGATCGGCGCGATCGTCGCCTACATCACCCCGTTCTACATGTTCCGCGTGTGGTGGCTCACCTTCATGGGCGAGCCTCGCGACCCGCATGTCCACGAACACGCCCACGAGTCCAAGCTCATGGTCGTCCCCCTGGCGGTCCTGGCCGTCGGAACCTGCCTCGTAAGCTGGTTCCTGTTCAGAGACATGGTCTCCGCCGCAGCGCCTCGGGTGGGCCTGGTCGAAGCCATCGACGGACACAGCAAGGCGGTCCATCACGCCGCCCACTACGCCCTCGCCCGAAAGGTCTGGCCCGCATTCGCCGTGGGGTTCCTCGTCGCCTGGTGGATCTATCGCCAGGGCCTCGAACTCCCACGCAAGATCCTCAGGGCCCTCTGGCCGTTCCACAACCTGCTCTGGAACAAGTTCTACTTCGACGAACTCTACGGCACCGACATCCTCCGCAAAGCGAGCTTCTTCAGTCTCACCGGCCTGGTCGCACTCCTCAGACAAACCTGCCGATGGATCGATGCCCACATCGTCGATCTCCTGGTCAACCTCTCCGCCTCGGTCACCGCTGCCGTGGCCGCGTTCGTCGGACGTGTGCTCGACGCGGCCGGACTCCTCGGACGCATCGAAGACGATCGCAGCTACCGAACCCAGTTGCTCATGTGGATCGGTGCCGCCGTCCTCAGCGGCATGACCCTCCACTCCCTCCTGCACGCCAGATTCGCCTCCGCCGCAGTCTGCGCCGTCCTGTCGATGATCCTCCTCGGCGTCGATGGCATCGTCGAAAGCCTCGCCCGAGGCACATGGGACCTCGGCGATGTCCTGCGAACAACCCAGACTGGACGCGTCCGCCACTACCTCCTGTTCGCCGCCTGCGGCGTGTCCCTGGTAGTGCTCATCCTCTGGGTCGCATAACACGATCAATGCCTGCCAGGCACTTCAGGCGCCCGCCCCCTTCGTCATGACAAACGTCGCCCCCCTCCAACAATATTAGAAGATAGCATCTGCTAATACATTGTTTGTATTCTGCTATTGCTAACATACTATAAAACATCGAAATCGATACTGAATTACCCTGTACGCTGCCGATCTGATAATCAGCATCACTTGGATTCGTGCATCTTGGCTTTAGCACACAGAATGGGTTTCCCCCATGCAAAAGACCGCGAGCACAACACCAGAATCAAGCCCGGTCTCACAGGAAACGACCGACCGGAGCACACAAGCCCGCCTGCCCGAACACAACATCGCTATCGAAACCTACGAATGCTGGGCCCTCGCCTGCCTTTCAAGCTCCGGGGAGGTCCTGCATGCCACGCCGATCGTTCAAAAAACACTGGATGCCGTCTGCAACCCGCAACTGCCTTGCCCGGTCCGTCGCATGGACCCCCTTCTCCTGGGACTGATCCGTCAGGCCATCGACAACGAGCGGAACACCCAATCGGTGACACTCCTGCGCCGAGATGGCGTGCTCTCTCACTTCACCGCCCTGACGAGAACCTGCAAATGTCCATCAGGAGTCGCCATCGGCCTGCTGTTCCTGCCCGCCGTCGACGAGGCGGAAGACCTCATCGATGAGGCATGGCTCCCCTTGCTTCGAGCCCTTCCGCCCCAGGAATCGGCGTAGGCCCACCCCCCCTCGCCACCTGCGACAAGTCGCCCGACGCCCCGCAGAGACGGGCACGCCCGCCCACGGCCTTCCGACACGGCTCACTTCGAGGAGGCACCCTCACCCCCAGCGGTCCCGGAGCGAGTCACAGATAGTCCCTCGATGAACCGCAGAAGGATCTCCCCCGTCTTGTCCCCGGCCATGCCCACCTCGTGATTCGCGGTGAAATGGGTCTTCCCGGAAAGCAGCACGGCCTGTGCATTGCCGCCTGCCTGCCGAATCAACGAGACCATCTGTTCGCTGATGACCCGCGACGCGGGGTTGCCGTTCTCGGCACTGGCCAAGAGAAACCGAACCGTCGGCCTGACCTCCCCGGCGTGTGCGATCGGCGACGCGTCGCGCCACGCGCCCTCGTCCTCACCGAAATTGAGCCGGATGTACCCGGCATACATGCCGCCGCTGCGAACCTTGCCCACCAGGTCGAACGCCCCGCCGCTCCAACTCACCACCGCACAGAGGTCGCTCGGCTTCAGGTTCACCTTCGCCAGGGGGCGAGGGTCCAACCCCACCAGCGTCACAAGATGGCAACCGGCCGAATGTCCCATCAGCACCAGTCGCCGCGGATCGCCGCCGATCTCGCCGGCGTGATCGCGGACCCATCGAACCGCCGACGCCACGTCGTCCACCTGGGCGGGGTGCTTGGCCGTACCGCTCAGCCGGTAATTCACGCTGACGAAGACAACGCCGTGCTCGTTGAAGAACCTCGGCTTGTAGCTCACCTCCGACTTGTCGCCCTTCGTCCACTCGCCCCCATGAACGAAAACCACCACCGGAAGCGCCTTGGCATTGGCCGGAGCGTACACATCCAGCCTCTGCTGAACCCCGCCACCCTCCACATAGGCCACATCCTTCAGAACCCGGCTGCCCGGCGCCACCACCGCGGACATGTCGGGGCGTGTGGTCGACTCGGAATGGCCTCTGGAAGTAACGGTGGGAGACGTCTCTGCCAAAGCCGAAGTCCCGATCATCGCCAGAACCGCAAACCCCAAGCCCCCTGCCTCTGCCAGCCTGCCATGCAATTGCACCCTCATGACCGATCCTTTCATCACGGAATCAACAGCCCCGCGCCGGACGCGCAGCGCCTTCGTTACCCCGATCGCTCGATGTTCAAGGAAATACCTTCTCCGGATCGGAGTAGATGGAAGCCACCGTAAAATTCTCCTGCTTCTTCTCTGCAATCAGTTGCGCCGAATCGCCGCTCGAGAGGGCTCGCGGGAATCGGTCGCCCTGAATCCCATCCACGTGCCCGTCGGCAAATGCAACGTTGGCGGACGGCACCGCGGGTTTCATGCCCGGATGCCGATATCCGATGCGGCTGTTCGTATCGCCCAGATGCGTGACCGCCTGCCGACCCATGTAGATCCCATCGGACACCACGACAAAACTCGAAGGACGCCGAGCGGTCATCCGATGAAGCGGCACGAACTTGCCACGAGTGTCTGGCCCCAGCCCCACCGACGCCGTGTAATGCTGATCCGAGGCCTCGATATCCGACGGCTGACTCCCGATGGGGTTATAGCCATTGATCCAGTAGCTGACCCGGATGATCTTGTTGAAACCGCGGTCCGGAATCGTCACCGCCACCTTGGGCGAACTGTCACCGCTGACCGTCGTGAATTTCAGCGGCCAGTCGGTCCACCCCTTCGGCTTGTCCGGATCGGTCCCCGTTTGACCGTCCTTCACCCCCTCCACGTCCAGGGTCTTCGGACAGTAGAAGATCGTGTTCGTGCTCTGCTCCTTACTGGGAACGAGCCGGTCACGATCGAGAATAGACGCCCACCCCTCCAGCGGCTGATCCGGTCCGCCCTTGAAGTTCGTCGACGCCCCGGGCGCCCAGGGAAGATTGTACGAAGGAACGTTGTAGTCCTGGTTCTCGTTGTTGTAGATCACCAGCCCCAGACCGATATAGCGCAGATTCGACCGGCACTTCACGGAATCCGCCTGGGCCCGCGCCCGCGACAGGCTGGGCAGCAGTACGCTGATCAGAAGCCCGATGATCGCCACGACAACCAGCAGTTCGATCAGTGTGAAACCGGCAACCGGCTTACGTCTTGGAGAGCCGGCGACCTGAACCACACCCCCAGCAGCACCAAGAGGCATGTGTCCGTTCCTTTCCGAACTCACGACGCGACATCACAGCAGCGTACGGCACAAGGACAGAACACCCTCCGAGAGAATTCACGCCGGAGGAGTCTCTTCATTACTACAACCCAAAGCCCCCCATCGGTCAAGCCTCCCACCTCTGGGCTGCAAAACCCGGCGATTCCCGTTCCTCCCGCCACCCCTGCCGACGACGCCTCAGGAAGAACCCTATACGGTTTCGATTCTGTAATGACGTGAGCATGGAAGATTGCAGCTCGTGTCGAATTAAACGCCCTCCCACCCGAAACGGTGCCGCTCCACATCTCGGCGACCGCGCACCTCCAGGCTCGAAATCCCGCCTCAGTCTGCGCCCCCGGTCGAACCCATGAATCGGCCGATCCTTCCAACAAACTTCTCCCCCTGCGACTCGCACACACACCTCCCCAAATGTCATCGCCGGTCGTACGCCCCTTTCTCACTTATGGACCAATAGAGACCTTTCACAGAAGGAGCAAACAATGTCATCCACAAAACCAGGATCCACCACCCCAACCGATGCCCAGCACAAACCCAGCCCACCCTTCGACCAGGTCATCTCAACGATCCTCCACCGAGTCCTCATGGCCCTCTCCTGTCGCTCTCTCTTACCCACCGACCTCGCACGTCTCGCCTCTGCCGCCG
>CAYUQT010000067.1:0-51270 GCA_964446835.1 uncultured Planctomycetales bacterium
CTGGCCAATGCCCTCAGGCGAGAACTCCTCACGGGAAACTGGGGATGAGTCAGCATGGCCTCCGCTTGACGCCTCCTTGCACCGAACCGAAGATACGGAGGTTGTCGACGGGGGATTATCGGTCGTTTGGCACATGCGTCGGTAAACCATGCATATCTCTGCACGAACCAAGTTGAACCGGCATGCGGGCGGGAATAGACTCTTGCGACGCCCAAGGTGGCGCTCAAGGGAAGGGAAAGAAGCATGAAGAACCGCACGCGTCCGATGTTGCTTGTCGGCGGCATCCTCTGGCTGACCCTCACGGTGGGGGCCGTGGGGTGCGGTTCAACTTCGGAATTGCCGCTGTTCGGCCGACCGGTAGCGGCCGTCACCGTTGTCGACGCCAACATCTGTTCCACCCCCGAAGACGAGGAGGCACTGGTCGCCGAAATCGTCGCGAGGGTTAATGAGGAGCGGGCCCAAAACGGTTTGAACGCTGTGACGATCGATCCCGAATTGACGGCAGCCGCTCAGTCTTACGCCTGTACGATGATCACCGACGACTACTTCGGGCACTATCATCCCGTAACGGGACAGGGTCCGGGCGAGCGAGCCACTCAGGCGGGATATCTCTACCGCGCGGTGGGCGAGAATCTGGCGGCCGGCCAGCGGACTTCCCTTCAGGCCATGACCGACTGGATGAACTCGACCGCCGGTCACCGAGAGAACATCCTCAACCCGATGTGGGTTCATATCGGCGTGTCGATTCGCAAGGGTGGCAAGTACGGCACCTACTGGGTTCAGGAATTCGGCGCTCCCTGGCCCGGGATGAATCCGTGAAAGACGGAACTCGAGCCTCAACTAAGGGAATGCGTACCCCCTGCCTCATTCAGGTGAACATACACCTTCCGTGATTTCGTCAGGCATTGAATCGTAAGAAGAAGTGACTATTGACTCAGTACGGCGATTCGACCGAATCGAACGACGCGATTACGTCCGGCGTTCTTAGCGGCATATAGGGCCATGTCGGCCCTCTTGAGCAGGTCCTGCCAGTCAGGGGTGCCTTCACCGGGCTGCCAACTGGCCACGCCGAAGCTGGCCGTGACTCGGGCGATTCCCCCGTCGGATGTCTTGTGGACCTTCTCGGCCCATCGGCAGCGAAAACGATCGGCCATGCTGTAGGCAAGGTCCTCGTCGGTATTGCGCAGAACGATGACGAACTCCTCGCCGCCATATCGGCAGATGACATCTTCCGTCCGGCTATCCGTTTGCAGCAATTCGCCGAAAGCGATCAGGACCGTATCGCCGAAGTCGTGTCCGAACGTATCGTTCAGGGTTTTGAACTTGTCCAGATCCGCCATGATGATGCTGACGGGTTCGTGATGGCGCGAGGAATACGAGAAGATCTCGGCCATTCGTTCCGATGCGCCGCGCCGATTGAGCAGGCCCGTCAGGGGATCCTGTCCGGCAAGCTGAATGTAGGCTCGTTGCACGGCCCGTTGTCTGAGCGGCACCTGAACCCGGGCGATCACATCGACCCGGCTGAAAGGCTTGGTAACGTAGTCGCACGCCCCCGCTCCGAAACCGGCGGAGACGTTTTCGTCGCTTCGCCCCTCGGCCGTCAGGAAGATGACGGGGATATCCGCAGTGCGCGTGTCGGCCTTCAAACGACGGCAGACCTCGAAGCCGTCCATGCCCGGCATGCGGACATCCAGCAGAATCAGATCGGGCAACTCGTTCTGGAGCAGCTCCAGACACTCGGCACCCGACCTGGCTGTCTCGACCCGATGACCTTCCTTCGTGAGTATCTTGCTCAGCAGAAGAACATTCGTCGGGTCATCGTCAACAACCAAAATGAAACCGGGACGATCCATCACAACGACGACACTCCTGCTGCCCTTGGGGACCTGCCATCACTCAAGGCCACTACACAACCACACGTTCCGGCCTCTTGGCAGCACCCGCTCCACACCGAATGGGCTTTTAGGCAGCATTACAGCGCAGAGGTTTTCAGCCATCACTTATATCGGTTGGGGACAGATTGACTTGAGGTAATCGGAGGCTGGTGCCAAGGCATCTCATCCCAGACTGCAGGCTGCTGTGAAGTTGCAGGGTGGACGAATAGACAGACATGAACTTGTACAGACAGGAGCGAAGGACACCGAGAATCGTCCCACAACAACGTCCGATAACTTCTGCGATCAGCCGACGAGCATGGGCAACCGCCCGCAAACCGAGAGGACCCTACATGATCTCTCTGTCAGGAACAGAAGACCCAGCCCCCAGGGATATGGAGGCAGACTGAACCACCAGAGAACATAAAGACTTAACGCATAATCACTTACATATTAGCATGGTGCATACCTCGTCCTCAGGAGATCACATCTGGCATGATCCACCGACACCGCTGGCATTCCTTGACACGTTTCAAACACGCGCTCTAAACTGGCGTTTGAAACATAAGGTGGAGGTCGGCGATGGGTCTGGTTCGAGAATCAACACCGTTTACCCGCGAACGTCTGTTGGAGTCCGCCGGAGAGATCTTTGCTGAATGCGGGTTCCGTGCCGCCACGATCCGCGACATCTGTCAGCGAGCTGAAGCGAACGTGGCCGCCGTCAACTACCACTTTGGCGACAAGGAGAGGCTCTACTCAGAAGTCTTGCAGTACGCTCACGCCTCAGCGATCCAGAAGTATCCCCCTCTTCCGCGGCAGATGGAGGGGGCGAGCCCGGAGGAGCGATTGTTGGCATTTGTCCATTCGTTTCTATCTCGACTTCTGGACCAAGGTCGCCCTGCATGGCACGCCAAACTGATCGCTCGCGAGATGGTGGAGCCGACGACGGCCCTGGACGCCCTGGTGGAAAACTCCTTACGACCTCAGACGGAACTACTCAAATCGATCGTCCGGGACCTCTTGGGTGAGCACTCGGATCCGGGCAGAGTTCGACTCTGCGTCCAGAGCATCGTGGGACAGTGTCTATACCATCACCATGGACGGACCATCATCCAACGACTGTATCCGGAGCAGAAGCCGCCCTTCCAGGACATCGAGGGCTTGGCGGATCACATCACGCGGTTCTCCCTGGCCGCCATCAAACACTATGGCGAGATGTCGACCGGTCCGGAGAAGTCGGCGTGAATCGAATTGCCTTGAAGATGCTGGTTGGCGATCGGGCCAAGTACATTGGCATCGTGATCGGTCTGACGTTCGCCTCGCTGCTGATCACTCAGCAGTCGGCGATTTTTGTCGGAGTCATGATGCGAACATGCGGGTTCATCACCGATACGTCGTACCCCGACATCTGGGTGATGGACGAGAAGGTGCTGTTCGTCGACGACACGAAGCCGCTGCAGGACACGCAGTTGTTTCGAGTGCGAGGTCTGGAGGGAATCGGCTGGGCGGTGCCTCTCTACAAAAGCATCCTCAAGGCCCGGATGGCCAACGGAACGTTTCAGACCTGCATTGTGGTCGGGTTGGATGACGCGACGCTGATCGGGGGACCGCCGAACATGATCGAGGGGCAGATTGCCGATCTGCGGCGCAGCGACAGCGTGATCGTGGACATTGTGGGCGCCACGACCAAATTGGCCAAACCGCCGCGATTCCCGGGTGACAAGCCAGTCCCGTTGAAGATCGGAGACACGGTGGAGCTGAATGACCACCGGGCCATCGTTGTGGGGCTCTGCCGGGTCACCCGGACGTTTCAGTCGCAGCCGATGATCTATACGACCTATTCGCGAGCGACAAGCTTCGCACCGCGCGAACGACGGCTTCTGACGTTCATCCTGGTCAAGGCGAAACAGGGGCAGGATGTCCATGCCCTCTGCGAGCGGATTCGGCGTACCACCGGTCTGGCCGCCTATACGCGACAGGAGTTTGCCGACAAGACGAGGATATACTTCCTGAAGTATACGGGCATTCCAATCAACTTCGGGATCGCCGTGACGCTGGGCTTTGTGGTGGGCACGGTGATCGCCGGAATGACCTTCTACAACTTCACGCTGGACAATCTGCGGTACTTCGGCGTGCTCAAGGCGATGGGCGCCTCCAATGGGCGTCTGTTGATGATGATCATGCTTCAGGCGATGCTCGTGGGGTTCATCGGCTACGGGCTGGGGGTGGGCGGGGCGTCGCTGCTGGGCCACCTGTTGAGAAACACGGAACTGGCGTTTCGGCTGCCGTGGGAACTCCTGGCGATCAGCGCCTGTACGATCGTGTTCATCTGCCTGCTGTCGGCGGTGATCAGCATGTACAAGGTCGTGCGGTTGGAGCCCGCAATCGTCTTCAAGAGTTAGGGATATGGTCGCATCGAACGACATCGCGGTATTCTGCAAAGGGGTGACCAAGACCTACGGCACGGGCGGAGCAGCCGTCAAGGCCCTTCGCGGCATCGATCTGGCCGTTGCGCCGGGTGAGATGATGATGCTGGTCGGTCCGTCAGGCTGCGGCAAAACGACACTGATCTCCATCATCGCCGGCATCCTGGACCACGACGACGGGGAGTGCCTGGTCTTCGGGAACGACCTGAGGCACATAGGCCAGCGAGAGCGGACTCGCTATCGTGGGCTGAACATCGGATTTGTTTTCCAGGCCTTCAACCTTCTGCCGCCGCTGACGGCGGCGGAGAATGTGGCCGTACCGCTCTTGATCAATGGGATCCCGCGTCGTGAGGCGATGCGCCGCGCCACGGACGTGCTGGGCCGTGTCGGGTTGGGGGATCGATCCCATTCGCTGCCGGCGCAGCTCTCCGGAGGACAGCAGCAGCGGGTGGCCATCGCCCGAGCGATGGTTCATAACCCCAGACTGATCGTCTGCGACGAGCCCACCAGTGCACTGGATCACGAAACGGGACACAAGATCATGGAGCTGTTGCGGGAAGTGGCGCTGGGCGACGGGCGCGTGATGATCATCGTCACGCATGATTCCCGGATCTTCAGCTTTGCCGACCGAATCGCCCGCATGGACGATGGAACGATTGACAAGGTCGTCCGGTCTTCGGAGGACCTATAGGCGAGTCCGGCTGGCCCCCGAGTTCCCGGCCGCCTTGTGGAAGTGGAGGATGTACTCATGATACGGAAATATGTATTGGCGATCCTGGCCGTGGCGGGAATGGGCTTCGCCATCTGGCTGGTAGTCACGACGAGTCGCCCCGTGCCGGCGGCCCAGCCGGTAGCCGAGCCCTCCCAGTCGCCGTTCGAGGCGTATGTCGCCGGAGCAGGTATCGTCGAGGCAAGCAGCGAGAACATCGCCATTGGCCCCCACGTGGCCGGAATCGTCACGCAGCTCTATGTCAAACCGGGGTCACGAGTCCGCAAGGGCGACCCGCTGTTCAAGATCGACGATCGGCAACTTCAGGCAGAACTGGGGGTCCGACAGACGTCCCTGGGGGGCGCCCGTCAGAAACTGGAGCGACTCCAGAATCTGCCCCGTCCCGAGGATATCCCGCCAGCAGAGGCCAAGGTGGAACAGGCTGAAACGTCGTTGGCAGACCTCAAGAATCAGCTGGCCCTTTACGACAGCGTCACGGACAAGCGTGCCGTCAGCCAGGAGGAGTTGAATCGTCGGCGATTCGCCGTCCAGGCGGCCCAGGCCCGGTTGCGTCAGTCAAAGGCCGAGTTGGTCCTGCTGAAGGCCGGGGCATGGAAGCAGGACATTGAAATCGCCAAGAGCGAAGTGGCTTCGGCCGAGGCCCAGGTGCGTGCGACCGAGACCGACATTGAGCGTCTGACAGTGCGGGCCCCCGTCGATGGGGAAGTGCTGCAGATCAAGATCCGTCTGGGCGAGTTTGCCCAGATCGGGGTGCTTCAGACACCGCTGATTCTGCTGGGCAACGTCGACCGCCTGCACGTGAGGGTGGATGTCGACGAGAATGACGCGTGGCGGATCCGTCCCGATTCGCCCGGCGAGGCCTTTGTCCGCGGAAACCGGGACATCGGCTTTCCGCTGAAGTATGTCCGCATCGAACCGTACATCGTGCCGAAGAAATCGCTGACCGGCGACAGTTCCGAACGAGTAGACACGCGGGTGCTGCAGATCCTCTACAGTTTCGAGCGAGGCAGTCTGCCCGTCTATGTCGGACAGCAGGTGGACGTCTTCATAGAGGCCCCACCGATCAGCAGCGGAACCGCATCACAACCGGTCAAGGAGAGGACAGAGAGATGAGCCGACGCCCCCATGAATGCTTCGCCGTATCGAACCTTCGCACCCGCGTCAGACCGGCCCGCATCCGAATTCCATTTCGTGCGGTCTGGTCAGAAGGCCGGTTGTTCGCCGCAGTGATGGTCTGGGTGGGAGGCCTGACGGCCTGCGCCGGTTGCGCCGTCGGCCCGAACTACCGCACGCCCTCACCGACGACGATGCCGACTGCCTGGAGCCATCCCGAGGAACACGGTCCCCTTCCCGATGCAGCCCCGACGACTCAGCCTGCGAGCCTGGCTGACTGGTGGCGGGCCCTCAACGACCCGACGTTGGACTCTCTGATCGTTCGTGCGGTGCAGTCGAACCTCGATCTGAAGGTGGCGGAGGCGAGGGTCCGCGAGGCGAGGACGCTGCGCGGCGTGGCGATGGCCTCTCTGTTCCCCACTGTGAATGCAAGCGGTTCATACGCCTATAAGGGAACGAGCGACAATGCCACACCCAAGGCCAAATCCTCTTCGAGCGGCAACGGGGGCGTGTTCGGCACGATCGGGAAGATCGGGTCCCTGTTCCCGAGCATCACGATCAAGCCCGGCGATGCCACCAATCCGCCCACGATCACTGTGAATCCGCCCAAGGGATCGGGCAGCAGTTCGAGCAGCGGGGGTACGACCGGAGCCAGCGTCACGCGTGATCGCGATCAGAACCTGTATCAGACCGGATTCGACGCCACGTGGGAACTCGACGTCTTCGGGGGCATCCGTCGCTCGGTCGAGGCCGCAGACGCCGACATCGCCGCCGCCCAGGAAAACCAACGCGATGTACTGGTCACACTACTGGCGGAGGTGGCCCGCAACTATGTCGAACTGCGCGGGATTCAGCGCCGGCTGACAATCACGCGTGAGAACATCGCCAGCCAGACCGAAACGCTCAAGTTGACCGAATCGAGATTCAAAGCCGGTCTGACGGGCGAACTGGACGTCGTGCGCGCCCAGGCACAGCTTTCAAGTACGACATCGCAGATCCCGGCCCTGGAGAGCGATTTGCAGGCGGCGGTCCATCGTATGGGAGTCTTGCTGGCCCAGTCGCCCGATGGCCTCTGGCAGGAGCTATCCCGATCTGCCCCCATTCCGGCGAGCCCGCCGGACCTGCCGCTGGGTATGCCGTCGGATCTTCTGCGCCGTCGCCCCGACATTCGGCAGGCCGAGCGCGAGTTGGCCGCCACCACCGCAAGGATTGGTGTGGCGACCGCAGACCTCTTCCCCAAGTTCTCGCTCACCGGATCGTTTGGCCTGCAAAGTGCCGAGAGCAACAAGCTCTTTGACAAGAACAGCACGTATTGGTCGGTAGGACCGGGAATGCGCTGGCCGATCTTCGACGGCGGACGGATTCGGGCGAACATTGAAGCCCACAACGCCCGACAGGAGCAAGCCGCCGCGAGATACGAGAATGTCGTGCTGACCGCACTGGCGGAGGTTGAGAACGCCCTGATAGCCTACATGCAGGAGAAGGTCCGCTACCGCGAACTGACCGAAGCGGTAGCGGCGAATCGCCGCGCCGTTGAACTGGCCAGCGAGCTCTATGGCAAGGGGTTGACCGACTTCCTTACAGTCCTCCAGGCCCAGAGCGCCCTGTTTCTGTCGCAGGATCAATCGATTCAGAGTGAACGAACCGTCATTGTCAGCCTGGTCAGCTTGTACAAGTCACTGGGCGGCGGATGGGACGCAAACGGCACACCGCAAGTGGCCGTCAATCGCCAGTAGACAGCATGCGTCCGGACGCGACTTGATATCGTGTCGCAGGTCGATGGCCGGTGCTACCGGATGGCGTAGAGGCAGCCGTCATCGCCCACCAGCAGAATCGTGGCAACCCCCGAACCATCCACATCGGCGACGGACGGCGGGCCGGCATTTACCGGAAGGTCCAGCTTCCACAGCAGTTTGCCTTCACCTTCGGACGCCATGCCAAGACAGAAGAGAGACGTGCCGCTGACCCCCAGGGCCTCGTCTCGTCCGTCGGAGTTCAGATCGGCACTGGCAGTGCCCGAAAGGGGACCCTTGGCCGGATTGGCGATCCGCCAGGCGACCTTCCCGTCGCTGGCGCGGTAGCATCGAATGCCGTCCTCATAGCCCAAACCCATCACTTCGACTCGACCGTCACCATCGAAATCGCCAAAGGCGAAATCGCGAGGGCTCTTCTCGATTGCATCGTGCCAGATGCAGGTCCCGTCGGCGCGAATCAGGGCGGTCATGGTCGCCCCCGCCATAAGGACCGATGCTCGAGGGCTGTCCTCGAACCGGCCGGCCACGGGCAAGCCCCAATACACCGGCCGAATCGGCACATCCTTCCACGTCGCATCCATGGCAATGATGTCCTTGCCCGTACTGCCTTTGAGAATGTAGAAAAGGCTCGGATGGAAGGAAGCGGCGTCGTCCAGCCCGTCGCCGTCAAAATCAGACACTGCAAAGGGGATGCCGCCGACGCCTCGCTGGCTGATTTGTCGATCACGACGCCAGACCTCCGTTCCGTCTCGACCCGAGAGCAACAGGGTCTCCTCACTGTGCATCATCGATCGGCGGATGGTCACCAGGACATCCTGCTGTGACGCATGTGTGAAATGCCCGGCCTGCCACAGGATCACCCCCCCCACGTTCCATATCGGAGCCCCCCCCGGCAGGGTCGCAAAATCGTGATGCCAGGTTTCCTGCCCACCGGCATCTCTCACGACAAGCCGAGCACACCCCGACGGTGCCTGTGTGGCATAGATCACCTGTCGCCCGCCGTTGCCTTGGAGATCGGCGGCCACCGCACCGAGTGATGCTGGCCATTGTGATGCCTGGCCCCGCCCCACGAAACGTCTGACCTCGGTGGGTGCGGCGCCGTCCTTGCCCCCCTGAACCACGACGAGTTCCTCGCCGTAGCCCTGGACAATCACGCAGGGGCGATCAGCCCCTTTGGGAAAGCACACAACCGGTGACGAGGGAGTAGTGCCCGTTTGACGAGAGTGAACCACACGTCCCGTCCCGCGGGTCAGGGTCAGCCGACTTGACGTGTTCGGCGACGTGAAGGTTCGAACCAACAGGCGGCCGTCGGAATCAAGCCCTATCGCTTGCAGACGGGGGCCTCGCAGGCTCGAGCTGAGACGAAACTTGCCGTCTCCCCACCGAAGGCACAGCGCGACGATCTCGTCTGGCTGCCCGGACGCCGGTTGGCGCACAACCACCGCAGTTCGTCCCCTGACGTTGCGACACAGAACAGTCCGCTGCGGCAGTGTCGCCCCGCTGTTGACGTTCGAGGGCAATGGCGGATCCCAGAGCTGCCAGGCGGCATTGGGGTATTCCCACATCGTTGTGACCTGGCCTCGCCGAATCGCCCGAACCCGAATCGTGCCGTGCTCGGGAACGGCTTGTTCCGTCGTCCGACAGGTGAGGAGTTCAGAGACCCCATCGCCATCAATGTCGACCACACCCTGAAGATATTCGTCGGCCATGTCGGCGATGACCTGCCCCGTGGTGCCATGGTGAACCGTCAAGTGCCAGCGGTGGTCTCCGGTGTCGTCGTAGAGGTTCACAAACACCTCAAGGCGACCGTCGCCATCCACATCCGCCGCGGACGTCGGATGCACGTGCAGGATCTTTCGGGGATTCGAGATATCCGGCTCGATGCTTCGTTGCCAGAGAACCTTGAGCTTCCCGTCGCGATAGCCCAACACGTCGACATGTTTGGCGAAATCCGCCTGAACCACGAAATCGCTCGATCCGTCGGCGTCGAGATCATAAACACCCAGCAAGCCGTAGCTGCGTCCTTCGGTGAACGGACATCGGTCCTTGATCCGTCCCGTCCGGGCATCCAGGATTAGAAGTTCCTTCCATGGCAGGATCGCCACCTCCGGCTGGCCGTCACTGTCGAAATCACCGGCGATCGGCAACGGCACAAAGAGCATTTGAATCGGGTCGGTCTGCCAGACCTTCACCCAGGCGCCGTTCTTCCAGGCGAAACACCGTCCGACAGCCGGCTGCCAGTTGCCGTTGACGGTCGGCAGACCGAATCCACTCTCGAATTCGATCTTCTCAAGCCCGCCGACGTCCGGCAGGACATCGGCGTAAATCGTAGTGGTCGTGTTGCCCACATTCTGGCGACGCCCTTCGAGGTCCACCTCCGGCGGCACGAAACCCCATCGCGGGTCTTTGGCGTCGAGCGAACCGTCCGTCAGGTTGGACAGAGGCACGTCCACGGTGGAATCAACGGGCACGGGATCGACGATAACGACCGATTCGATCTGACCGACGTAGTGCTTCCACAAAATGTGCGGCTGGGTGATCCGGCCCTTGATCAAAGCCCGACCGTCCTGGGTGGGCGACCCGCGGTGACAGAGCCACTCCCCTGTGTCCCCCCGAACCAGTCCCCACGGAAGCAATGGAACCAGAATCGTGGCAATAACCCGTCCTGACAACCCCAATGATGACCAGAGACTGCGGGC
The DNA here is from genome assembly GCA_964446835.1 of uncultured Planctomycetales bacterium. Lineage (GTDB taxonomy): Bacteria > Planctomycetota > Phycisphaerae > UBA1845 > JAFGLZ01 > CAYUQT01. The sequence goes on from CAYUQT010000067.1 coordinate 10,597, forward strand.
AAGCGAGAGGATCATCCATAGCCACTCCGAGATGCCGGACACAACACGGCGAGCCAACACCCAGGCCACAGACCCTTTACGAAACCGGAGTGTCTCATGTTCGGCTCATCCGAACTACAGACAAGAGATCCGGGGCCGAGAGGTTGCCGCTTCGCGCAAAAACACTGCGCCAACGATCCGCCATTCGCGTCAGGCGGAAGGTTGGCGCAGTGAATTGTAGCCGGGACCTTCGGGTTGTGGCGAGGCGCTTGGATCGCTATTCCATACGGAGGAACGCCAAGCTATGGTCCTTCAGCCAGGTGATGCCGTTGGCGTCGCTGACCCCGAGGGCCTCGCGGTTGACCAGGAAGATCTCGACGCGCCGGTTCTGCTGACGCCCCTTCTCACTGGTATTCGAGTCGATCGGGCGGAACTCGCCATAACCCATGACCCCCGTCCTGTTGCTGGGCACGCCGTAGCCGATGAGCAGGTTGTTCACCGCGATGGACCGGTGTGCCGACAGGTGCCAGTTGGTCGGGTGCTGTTTCCGCGTGTCATCCCGGGCGATGCGGACGTTGTCGGTGTGCCCGACAATGATCACGTCGAATTTCGCCGCTGCGGAGGAACTGGCGATCTTGGCAAAGGCCTGAAGGCTCGCCTTGGCGCTATCCTTCACAATATCACTGCCCAAGGCAAAGAGCAGGTCGCCCTTCCATTTAACCGCGCCGCGTTTGGCGTCGTACTCGACCATCCCGGGATACTTCTGCGCAAATTCCTGGAGGGCCTTGTGCAACTCGGGCGGAAGCTTCCGGACGATGACCGTCGGATCGGGAACGGGCTGGTCCAAGGCAGCCTTGGCGGCGGCCTCAAGTTCCTTCAGGCGAGCCTGAAGTGCCTCGTTCTCCTTGCGGAGACGATCCGAATCGCCATCGCGACCGGAAAGCTGATCCTTCAGTTGCGCCAGTTGGGCATTCAGGGCAGCGATATTGTCCTTCTCTGCCTGGAGTTCCTGCTGCAACTGTTCCCGATGCTCGTTGCACTTGCGATACGCCGCATCGAGCTTCTCATACTGCTCCTTCGACACACAACCCACCATGGTAGCGAGTAACGGTACGATGACTCCTAAAGCGACCCCGACACCCCGCGTCCTCATCAGAGGCTCCTTAAGAATAGTAGGGTTCCCAGGACTTCAACTGTCGCCTTCGCGCCGACCGCTCGATCTTCCCGCGCGGATCGAAGCCGAATTCGAAGGCGACTCCCTTGACCGGACCATCGCCGCGGTCCCCCGCGTGGGACCCACGGCCTGGATGCTTATTTCTTCTTCTCGGCGGACTTCTCAGACGGCGCCGCTTCAGCCGCCGCCGCACGAGCCGGCTTCTTGCCCGTCGATGACTTGCCCATCAACCAGCCCACCACACAGATCGCGATCGCCAGTCCCATCGTGCCGGCGGTCATGATCACCCACTGTCCGTAGATGCTCAGCAGGAACGAGGGCACCACACCCTGAATGGCACCGGCCAGAACCATGCCGGCCAGGCCGAGCATCAGGATGCCAATCACCATCACGCCAACCAGCCAGCCGACCATCGGATCGTGAACGACCGTCGCAGCGGCAACGCCCATCGGAACCCACTGGCCCTGAGGAGCCCCGGCGAAGGCCGGAGCCGCCCCCTGACTGGGAACCCCCATCCCCGGCACCACCTCCGTGGGCATATCTTCCTGAACGGTCGAGGCTTCTTCACCCGGATAGATCTCGTCAAGCAGCTCGGCGCCCAGACTGGTGTCGTCACTCTCGCGTGTCAGGTCGAGCAGACCGGACCCGCTGCCGACGCCTTCGAGCGATATCTGATCTTCCATCGAGGGGGCAACCTGCGTCTTGCCCAACGGGTCGACGTCGATCTGAATCTCGTCTTCGTCGAAGACGCTGATGCCCACCGAACTGATGACCGTGTCTTCCTTTCCCCCGGCCCGACCGGCAGGTCCAGCGGCCTCTTCGAGTTCGTCCAGCGTCAGCATGTCGGCTCCGCTGAGGCCCAGATCCGTCTTCCCACTGTCACCCTTGGCCTTTGGCTCGCCCACCGAATCGGACTTCAACCCCCCCAGACCCGTAGAGAGCCCCAGGTCGGTCTCATCGGCCAGTGGAATCCCGCCCGCCGTAGAACCGGACTTCCCCTTAGGTGCCACTGGCGACAACCCGACGGCGCTGCCTTCACCGGAACCCAGAAGACCCAGTGCCGTATCCTCCGGCAGCTTCAGTCCACCGGCGGTGGAACCGGTGCGACTCTTGGGAACCGCGGGAGCGCCCGCCTGGCTGGCCCCGATCGAGGTATCGCTGAGGATGTCTTCGCCCAATGCCGTTCCGCCAATCTTGCTACCCCCGGCGTAACTCTCACCGGCTCGCGACAACTCGGGCGTGGGCAAGGACGGAGGGGAACCGGCCAGGCGATCCACCTCGTCGGCCTTGAAGAACAACTGCCCCCGATCGCGAAACTCGCGGAGCTTTCCATCGCGAACCAAGGCCTTGACCTCGTCTTCGGTCTTGCCCAATTTGGCAGCGGTGTCCTTGATGCTGTAGAATTGGGTCGCCATCGCGCTACCCCCTTTGTCTCCACAATGAACTGAGAGGCGTCCTATCGTTTCCGATCTTCGTTCCCAGAACCGGCACCCGACTGTCGAGACTTGTTCGCCCGCAACTGCTGTACAAGCTGGGACACTTCGCTGGGTGTGGGGGAATCCGTGTTGAATTCCTCAAGGTATCGGTCGAACAGATACGATCGACCCGCCACGAGCCGAAGTTTGCCTTTTTCGGGCATGTATTCATAGCACCAGACATTGCCGGCGTCGACGTCGACCATGAAGAGGCCATGGTTCCTCGGACCAAGCTGCGCGGGGAATGCGAAGATCCCTTGTGCACCCATCCGCATCGTCTGAGCTTGCGCCTGGGACACCCACGCAGGACCTTCCGCCAGGTGAATGACCCAACAGGTGGCAATCACCGTCAGCAAGACCACGATAATCCACTGCGTGGCCGACTGACGCCCTCCAAGGACGCCCCCGATGGCCTGGGCCTGTAACACCCCGGCCTCAGCGCTGGAACGCGCAACCATAGCTAGCCTCCGTGCCGGAGCTTACGATTGCACCCTGACTTCACACTCGCATTGTACGTATTCAACAGGCGCGATTCAAGGGCGAAACCGATGCCCACCATGGCGTTTCTAGACCGCATCACGTTATTTTATCGGTACTTAGGCCGTGAGAACATGAATCGGGCCCTCTGCTGACCTCAACCAGCGATCCTGAAAGGTGGGCATGCGGTGCGAATATGCCACAATAGACCCCTCAGGCCGGAAAACGGATGGCCCACAGGAATCGGGGGCAGGACAACAGATACGACCTGCAGGGTGGACAGCGGCGTGATGGGTGGATCAGAAGGAATCGGGTGACTCGGTCTGCAGCGCGATGGGTTGCCCCTGTTTCGTGGACATGCCTCTCAAAGCCCTGCACTGAGGAATGAGATTCTCGCCGGTCAGGGCTCAACGGGGTCCCGGACTGCCCTGTCCCTGAGCCCCACGTCGTCGGATGGAGGCGTCGACTTCGATACCGGCCAGCATCCGATCGAATCGCGGATCCTTGCGGACGTTGTCCAACAAGGAATCGCGACGAGATTCGATGCGAAGTCTGGGAATCATCGTCAGAACCGGCTGAAGTGCCTCCAGCGACTCGCTGAGGCGGTTCTGCCGCGATCGAATCCGCCCCAGGGCGTATAGCATGTCGGGATGACCTCTTAGAGGCGTTGGAGCCGAGTGCCAGACCTGATCGGCGCGATCCGGCTTGTTCTCCAAAAGGTACACTTCGACCAGACCGGCATAGGCCTCGGGGAGCTGCCTGTTGGACGCAAGCAGAGACTCGTAAGCCGCAACCGCCTTGGGGAAGTCCCTCTTCTTGCCCCACGCCTCCGCCAATCGCAGTCGGACCGAGATCGAGTTGGGATCGATCTTGAGCGCCTCGTTGAGTGAACCGATCGCCTCGTCAACTCGTCCCATCTTCAGAAGGGCATCTCCCCGGTACTCGTGGGCCCAGAGGTAGTTCGGGCGAATGGCGATGGCCCTGGCAAAGGACTCCAGTGCCTCGGTGGGGCGCCCCAGATCCAACAAAACGCGACCTCGATTGTAGTGGGCCTTGTAAGCAGACGGATCGAGGGCAACGGCCGTGTCGAGCGACTTGATCGCCATATCGTACCTGCCGCCCAGGGCATACGAACCGCCGAGGTTGGTCTGAGCCCGAGCCGATGACGGATAGACCTGTACCGCGTATTCCCACAAGGAGACGCTGTCGTGCCAAACCGGCATGTAGCTGCGAGCCGACGCCGCATAGACAACAAAGGCAATGCCCGTGACGATGGCAAGTCCGGCCCGGAGTTCCACGCTTGGCCAGTGGGTGAGCAGCCAGATCAGCATGCCTCCCCCGGCGATCGCCACGACCATCGAGGCCAGATAGCTGTACCGGTCGGCCGCCAATTCGTTTCCAATGGTCAGAAGCCCCGATACCGGCAGTACTGCCGCCCCATAGCACACCCATGCGGTCAGCCCCGCCGGCCAGCGACGCCGGAGAACCAGCAGAACCCCACTGATCGTGATCAACCCGAGAATGCTGATGAGGAATCGACCGGACAGCATCTCCGACGAAGGCGGACGGGGGTACATCGGCGAAAGGTCGGTTGGAGCGATCAGCTTGCAGAGATAGAACATGATGGAGTGAGCAGCGAGTCCCACCCGATCCAACAGGCCGACCTCGCTCAGAGGCTGCAGCGCGCCGCCTCGCTGCTGCCCGACGAACCCCACGGCAACCGTCAGGGCCGCGAAGAGTATGTAATTCAGTTTCTCCGTCAGGACACTCCGCAGCGGCGTTCTGATCCACGTTTGCACTGGTCCGCCCAGACGACCCAGCGGAAACACATCAAGTGCCAGAAGCACAACGGGAAGACTGACCGCAGTGGCCTTGCTCATCAGGGCCAGAAGACAACAGACCTGCGAAATGAGGCTTCGACGGTCGGCCGTGCGAGAATCCAGCCCCGGCTCGTGACCACGGAGGTAGAACCCTACGCACAGCAGGAAGAACAGACCGGACAACACATCACGCCGCTCGGTGACCCAGGCCACGGATTCGACCCGCTGCGGATGATCCGCCCAGATCAGTCCGGCGGCTAGCGCCCCCGCCGCGATCCATACCGTCGGGAGAGTGGCGGACGCCGATCGCCTGGCCCACGCACCGAAGAGCATTGCCGTGACCCAGACCGTCAGTGCCGAATTCAGTGCATGCAGAAGGACGTTCGTCAGGTGATAGCCCCTGGGATCCATGCCCCAGAGGGTGTAATCGATGCCCAAAGTCAACCAGCTCAGAGGCTGATAGGGCCCCATGTGAAGCGTCGTGAGCATCCACCACACGTGTTGTGGAGTCAACCCTCGAAATCGCTCGTTGAGGATGAAGTTCTCCTGATCATCCCAATGGAGCCACTCGTGGTGGACACACGGAGAGAAGACAAAGACGGTCAGAAGAAATGCCGCGGCACAGGCGGCCGGTAATGCGTAGTCTCTCAGCGACCGGCTTGCCATCACTGGGTTCCCGCGGCCGGCTGCGATTCGGAGGTGGGGGCAGTGGTCGGCGACTCTTCACCCCATCCCTCGGGTTCCTCGATCAGCTCGTAGGCCCCGGGGTAATGCACCAGGATCCGTCGAAGCAGAACACCCTCCATCCGCGGATCGCGCCCGAGCAGAACCCAGTGCGCCGCTGAGCCTGCCTGCTTGGCCATTTCGCCCGCCTCAGTCGGGCGTTTCTCGCTGTACATCCCATAGGCACCTGAAGGCGTGGTCACCTGACGTTCGGGCGTGCTGAAGCGGAACACATCGATTCGCACGGAGACTCTATAACGATTGGCCTCGCCGCGATGAATGCGGATCGTGGCCTGACGCTGAATGGTGTGCATGCTCGATTCAAGAAACTGATAGGGCCCCATGGCGTCGTGGCGCCAGAACTCAAACCATTGTTGAGTCGTGATCGGCAGAGTCGTGATCACACCCTCACGGCGGTCCTGGCGATCCGGCTGAAGGCTGACCCGGCGAAGCACGCGCAGGATCGTCTCCCACAGGTCGTCGAATTCGTTCTCGTCTTGAACCACCACGTCGGCCTGCACCGGTCCGTAATTGGACGGCGGATCAACGCAACCCGTCCAGAAGAAGGGACCCATGATCAGACCGAGTATCAGAACGCCCCCGCGCCATGAGGCAGCGGCACGGAACAACGACCTTGTGGACGCCAAGCGAACGAGCATCAGAAGCATTGACCTCAATTGCACGGCAGTGCCCGGACCTTACAGGCCGCCGGTGATGTTACAGTATCAGAATGGCCGCAGCGAAGGAAGTTCCGTCGGCAACAGATGCCGCATCAGGACTTGGAAAACCCCCGAGAACCTCAGGCTTCCAATATATTGCGTAGCGCCTCGATCAATGCTGGTGGGTCATAAGGTTTGTGGATAAACCCCGCGGGACGCCTGCCGGAGAAACGCTGAACGACCTCCTCCAAACTGTAGCCGCTGGAGAGAAGAACCTTCACATTACGGCTGATCCGCCGCAACATGCGGAAGACCTCCTCACCACTCAGGTCCGGCATGCTCAGATCGAGCAAAATGATGCGAATGTCATTCTTGTATTGCCGGAAGGTCTCCACGGCCTCTCGACCTCCGGAGGCCGTTAGAACCGTGAATCCCGCCTTCTGGAGAATGCGACGAGCAACGATCAGGACGGTCTCCTCGTCGTCAACCACCAGAACGGTTCCGGTTGCCTGCCATGATCGCGAAGTCGTCGCCGGACTGGGCGCCGAGACCGTCGGCTCACTCTCCGTGACACTGGGCAGAAGCACGGTCACGATGGTTCCCTTGCCCGAAACACTGCGGACCCGGATAGCGCCGTGATGTCCTCGAACGATTCCCAGTGTCGCCGGGAGTCCCAACCCTCGTCCCACAAACTTCGTGCTGAAGAACGGGTCGAAGACCCTCGCCAGCGTCGCATCATCCATGCCTACGCCGGTATCCTCAACGGCCAGGAAGACGTATCGACCTTCCGGCAGGTTGTCGTCCATGTGCGCGTCGCTGAGCATCGTGCGATCGGCATCCACCACGTCGGTACGGATCGTGACTTTGCCCCGACGACCTTCCAGGGCCTCCGCGGCATTGATGACCAGGTTCATCAGAAGCTGGCGAATCTGTCCGCTGTCGGCCTCGACCATAGGCAGATTCTGCCGGCATTTCAGCACCAATTCACCGCGTGTCTGCATGGTGGCATGAAACAGGTGCGCCATATCCTCGACGAGTCGCGTCAAGTCCAGGGGACGCAACACAAACGTCCCCTTGCCGGAATATGCCAGCATCTGTTGGGTCAACTCCGCCGCACGGCGCGCAGAGATCTCAATCAACTCGATGCTTTCGCGAAGGGGAGAGTCCGCCGGCTGGTCGGCCAAAAGCAGGCTGGCATTGCCGAGGATGCCCACAAGGAGGTTGTTGAAGTCGTGCGCCACGCCTCCGGCCAGAACGGTCAGGCTCTCCATCTGCTGGGCCTTCCGAAGTCTTTCGTTGAGCCGGTCTTGCTCCTCCTCCATCCGCTTGCGGTCTGTGATGTCATGGAAGATGTTCTGGATCCACCGAAAACGTCCCTCGTTGTCATGAGCAACGCGTCCCTCGAACGAAGCGATCAATCGGCTGCCGTCCTTTCGGACGAGAGTCCATTCGGCGCCGTGCATTTCTCCCTCACTCAGGTAGCGATTGAACGATACTTCGAATCGTCCCGCCTCGGCGGGCGGAAGCAACTCGCCGAACCATCGCCCGATCACCTCTCGACGCGTGTAGCCCAGCGATCGCATCCAAGCATTGTTCACGTCGAGGATGTGTCCCGTCTCATCCAGCGACTGATACGCCAGGGGTGCGTCCTCGTAGAGCATACGAAATCTCGCCTCACTGTCGCGAAGGGCCTGTTCGGCGCGACGCAGACCCGTAACATCCATCGCCACGCCGATGATCTGACGCGGATGACCCTCGGCCGTTCTCGAGAACAACGTGTCGCGACTGCGGTATACTCGCCACATTCCGTCTGCGTGCCGAAGCCGAAACTCGACCTCAAGAACCTGGCCCTCCGACACATCGGCAAAACCCCGACGATGATCGGTCAGCTTGGGTAGATCGTGCGGATGAACCACATGATCGGGGAAATCCTTACCCATTGCCTCCTTTGGCAAGGTGTCATACCCAAGGACCTCACCGATGTCGAAGTTGCGGTAGATGTGTCTCTGTTCGATCAAGTCGTAGATGTAGATGAGATTCGGTGTGGCCTTGAGAACGCGTTCGATGAAGTGACGACTGGCCTTGAGTTGTTCCTCGGCCTGTTTCTGGGCGGCAATGTCCCGGGCCACCCCGATGTAGCCGACGGGAGCCCCCCTCTCGTCGACGATCGTCGTGGCCGACATCGCCATCGTGAACGTTCGCCCTTCACGATCGACGTGCCCCACCTCCCCCTCATAGAAGCCTCGATCCTTGAGAACCGCCAGAGCCGGCTTCACCTGCGTCTCGTATTGTTCGGCCGTATGAAAGACGCTCAGCGACTTCCCCGTGAGTGACGTTGGAGAGTGGTGATGCGCCTTGGCCCACGCGCCGTTGACGTAGGTGACAACTCCTTCCAGGTCAATTACGACGATCCCGTCGATCGATTGTTGGGCTGCCTTCTCGAGCGTTCGAAGACGAGCCGTCGTCCGATGACGCTCCACAGCCAGGGTGTACATCGACGCCAGTCTCTCGACCACTCGCAGGTCACGCTCTGTGTAGTCCCGCTCGGCGTTTGCCAGGGCAATCTGCCCCACAAACCCTCCGGCCTCGATAGCCGGCGCCGATAGAAACCGGAAGATCGGAACATGTCCGGCCGGTGTCCCGACCGATCGAGGATCGTTTGTCGCATCGTTGGTCAGCACCGAGAGGCGGTTGCGAAGCACCCACCCCCACAGCCCGCCAAACTCCTTGAAGACGATGTCCTTGTTGGCCACCCTGCACATGTTCCAGACGTCACGGGTCATCGTGGGGCAAACGAGCCAACCGGTAACCTCGTCGATGAACCCCACATAGCCCAGAGGGCTGTCAGTCAAGCGCCGAGCGCGATCCAGAAAAGCGGCGGAGAGGTCTTCGATGGAATCCGTCGAAACGATCATCGTAGCCAGTTCGGCCAGAGTGGCATTGAAGGCAGACTCCCACGCTGCCTCCGACTCGATTCGGGTCTCAGTACCGAATTGAAAGTGGGGCGAAGAAGCCCCTTGCTCTACACCGGACGTGCGGCATCCGCCATTGTCGACCTGTGACCTGTCCGACAGAGACAACGATACGTCCTTCCAGTCCAGCCCCAGCCCGCCACATCGGGACGAAGTCCCATGGGTCCCATCCTGACCGGATGTAATCGCAGAACAGGAGCTTCACCCAATAGAGACCTGCAGAGAGAATGCTAATAAGAAAAATTCCTATGTCAAGAGATGTGGGAGGATGCCAATGGAGTAGTTTAGATCCTATCCTTCACTCCCTTCTCCCTAAACCGGTTGTCCACGCGCATGACTCAGCATGCCTCCGAGGCATTCCGCCATTCTCAGAGGGGGACTGTCTCGGTGTGATTGCCGTTCTGACCGTCCGTCAGAGTCAGGAACACATCCTCGAGACTGCTCTGCGACTTCACCGTGTGGCGAAGGTCCTCCAAAGTGCCCACGGTGATCAGACGGGAGCGATCGATGATACCGATGCGGTCGGCGATGGCCTCCGCAACCGCCAGCGTGTGCGTGCTGACAAAGACGGTAGATCCGGAGTGCGCCAGCTCGACGAAGACATCCTTGACGATCCGAACCGTTCGCGGATCCAGACCCACCATGGGTTCGTCGATCACGAGCACCTTCGGCCGGTGCAGAAGGGCGGCCGCCAATGCCACCTTTTGCCTCATCCCGTGGGAATAGCCTTCGGTGAGCTGATCCAGGAAGTTGATACCAAGGCGTTCGGCCAGTTGATTGGTTCGCTGGGTCGTCAGATCCGGCGGAACGTGGTACATCTGTCCGACGAAATCCAGAAACTCACGTCCGGTCAACTTGTCGTACAGAAAGGGCTGATCGGGGACATACGCGAGCTGAGAGCGAGCGGCCAGTCCATCGGTTGCAACCGGAAGGCCGCAGACGTGAACCGAACCATTGTCGGGACGCAGCAGACCGGCAATCATCTTGATGGTGGTCGTCTTTCCGGCACCGTTAGGACCCAGAAAGGCAAACAGTTCTCCGGACATTACTTCCAGGGTCAGATCACTTACGGCCACGGTTCGCCCGAAACACTTCGTCACGTTCTTGAGAACGATCGACATCGAATTCACCTTGTCTTGCGGTCCCGGTTGATTGCCTCGGCCGGCCGGGTCGAAGGCAGAGCCCCCCGCCGAAAGAAGCCCCTTGAGGTCTCTCCCGGCGCGACCCCATCGTCGGTGCCCCTTCGGCCAGAACGATCCAGACCGCCCTCCAGCAGACTTTGCATATTGAGTCGTTGCGATGAGTCTACACCACCCGAGGCGATCCGCTGAATCGTTTCGATTCTCGCCCCCTCGTCAAAGGACTCCTCGCGAATGGTCAGTGTGCCGAAGACGGGCAGGTCCACCTGCTGAACCAGAACACGACCATCCGGAGCCGCCCATGCCCGCACGTCGCGCGATTCGACGCGAAAACAATCGATGGTTTGTCCCTGGTGTTCGATCTTCTCGATGGCGGTCACCTTCACCAGAAAGGCGTCAAGTTCCGCCTTGCCGCCTCGTATCGCCGGCAACGGATTGACCAGCCGCATTCGCCAGGTCTTTCCGACATGAAGGTCTTTGAGCAGGGTGAAGGGACGCAAGGCCTCGTTCATGGTCGCCGCCGCGGCTCCGTCGAGCTTGAACCCGTAGCGATCCTTGGGTCCCGGTCCGGTGATCAGTTCGCACGAGAAATCCATGCCATAGTCTTCGCCGCGAAACTCGAGCCGCATCGGAATGCCCAGGATACGGATCTCGATGCTGTCGAGCTTCTCGGCTGACGTGTAGGTCAGCTTGGAGTCCATGACGATCGGCGGCAGAAGTGGCAGACCCTCCAGGGCCGTCTGCGTGTGAACCAGCGTATTGCCACCGGCAGTATCGAACATGGTCCAACTCGTGCCCACCCTCCCGCGGGAAGTGAAGATGCCGCTCTGATACCGACGAGGAATGTCGGGTGACTTGGGGTTGGGAACCTGAACCGGCGGCGAGCCGGCGACCCAGTGGGGCCAGATGTCACGATAGACCAGCCCCGCCATGGCGGCCAACCAGAATATGATCACCCCCGCACTCAGCCAACGCGGCATTGACGACCTCTTCAAGATTCAGCCCGGCGTTTACGGGCACCGGCTCCTGCGTCGGGAGCCACCCTCCGTTCATGTTAGCGTCAGATGACAATGCTCACGAGCTTGCCCTTCGGGCTGCCGGCCACCCGAATGTGACGAACCGGCTTGCCGGCGATTGCCTGTTGAACGCCCGCGTCGTTCAGGGCCTTCTCCTGAATCGCCGCGTCGCTCAGATCGGCCGGCACGGTGAAGCGAGCCCGGACCTTCTTTCCGATCTGGACGGCCACCTCAACCTCGGATTCCCTGGCCAATTCAGCATCGAAGGCCGGCCACGGCTCCCAGGCGATCGAATCCTTCCACGCCTTGCCACGCAATCGTTGCCACATCTCTTCGGCAACGTGCGGCGCCAGGGGCGAAAGCAGCAGAATGAACTGCTCCAGCGCTTTCCTCGGACGCAGCGATCGCGAGGTCATCTCGTTGACGAAGACGATCATCTGGGCGATGGCGGTGTTGAAGCGCAGCCGCTCGATATCTTCACCGACCTTGCGGATAGTCTGGTGCAGGATCCGCAGGACATCCTGATCGGGCTCGACGTCCTGAACCGCCGCCGCCAGATCGCCACTCTCGGGATCCACCACGAGTCGCCACGCCCGCTGGAGGAAGCGATGCACCCCGGGCACGTCCCTCGTGTTCCATGGCTTGGCGGCGTCGAGCGGCCCCATATACATCTCATAGAGCCGGAACGTGTCGGCCCCGTACTGGGCTACCTGGTCGTCCGGGTTGATCACATTCTTGAGGCTCTTGCTCATCTTCTCGACGGCTTCGATGAGCTTCTCGCCCGTCTGCTTCTGATACGCGCCGTCCTCACGGAAATCGATCTGGTCGTAACCCACATACACTCCGCGGCTGTCGCGATAGGCGAAACTGCGGATCATGCCCTGATTGAACAGCTTTGTGAACGGTTCGGGCGTGGAGACGTGTCCCAGATCGAACAGCACCTTATGCCAGAACCGGGAATACAACAGATGGAGAACCGCGTGCTCGGCCCCGCCGATATACAGGTCGACCGGCATCCAATACTGTTCTTTCGCCGGATCGACCATCTGAGAATCGTTGGTGGGGTCGACATAGCGCAGGAAGTACCAGCAGCTTCCGGCCCACTGAGGCATCGTGTTCAGATCGCGACGGAAGATGCGTCCGTCCTGCTCGACGCGCACCCATTCTTTGGCCCGCCCCAGGGGCGGTTCCGGAAGGGCATCACTGCCCTCGGGCACGGAGGCCGGCTTGAAATCCTCCATCGGCGGAAGTTCCACCGGCAGGTCGCCGTCGGTCAACGACGCCACACCGCCGCTTTCGTCGTGAAGAACCGGGAACGGCTCGCCCCAGTACTTCTGCCGCGAGAAGACCCAGTCGCGCAGCTTGTAGTTCACGGCGAAATCGCCACTCTCCTGCTCCTCAAGCCAGGCCGTAATCTTCTGTTTGAACTCCGACGTGGGCAACCCGTCGAACGGCCCGCTGTTGACCGCGAAACCGTCACACGGACAGGCGGCCCCCGCGATCGCGAAGAACCGGGCGTCACCGGTAAGTTCGCGAAGCGACTCTACACTGCCGACGACGGACATCGGGAACCATTGATTCACTGCGGTGAGCCACGCCGCTTGAGCAGCGGTCATTCCCTTGACGTCCACGCCTTCCTGCGGAGCCATCGCTCGCCAGTTCTGAACCACGTCGTCGGGCATGACCGACAGTTTCGCCGGCCACTCGGCGGACAACCGGGTCAGTACGGCTGCGTCGTCTTCCTGGGAATGAGCCATCTTGAGGGCCCAGAACTGTGCCAGATACTCCCGCCAGTGATGCTCGATGTCGTGCAACTTGCCGGCGTGCCGGCAGAAGTATCGGGTTGCCACCAGTGGCCAGGGATGAACCACATCGAGAATCGGCAGATCGAAGGCCTTGGCGAACTCGTAGTCACGCTCGTCGTGAGCCGGAACGGCCATGATCGCGCCGGTGCCATAGGTCATCAGCACATAGTCGGCCACCCAGATGGGGATGCGTGCCCGCGGATCATCCTCCGGATAGACGGGATTGATCGCAAAGGCGCCCGTCGAAACACCGGTCTTGACCTTGGCCAGATCAGTCCTTGCCAGGTCGCTCTTGCGGGCCGCCTCCTGACAATACGCCTCGACCTTCGCCCGCTGTTGAGGTGTGGTGATCACATCTACCAGGGGATGTTCGGGTGCCAACACCATGTAGGTGGCACCGAAGAGCGTATCGGGACGCGTCGTAAAGACGCGAATCTCCTCGCTGAGTTCGGCACGACGGGCCGCCGCTGCCGCCTCATCGGCCAGGGCGAAATCCACATTCGCCCCTTCGCTCCGTCCGATCCAATTCCGCTGCATCAGCTTGATCGGCTCGGGCCAGTCGACCCCTTCGAGTTCGCGGATCAATCGCTCGGCGTAGCGTGTGATGCGGAGCATCCACTGTCGGAGCGGCCGTCGAAAGACCGGGTGGTTGCCGCGATCGCTTCGACCGTCGTTGGTGACCTCCTCGTTGGCCAGAACCGTACCCAGCGCCGGACACCAGTTGACCGGAACCTCGGCCTCGTAAGCCAGCCGCTGATCATCGATGAGGTCTCGCTGCTCTTCAGGCGACAGAGTACTGAAATGCCGCAGTCCGACCGGCAGGGCACCGTACCCCTCCAGTTCCGGAGTGGGATTCAGAACGAACTCGCCGTTGAAGTCCACCATTCGGCGGCCGTTCTGAAGCTCGTGCATCAGTTCTGAAATAGGCCGGGCGCGATCCTGGGCCGGATCGTACCAAGCATTGTACATCTGAAGGAAGATCCACTGAGTCCATCGATAGTACCGCGGGTCGGAGGTTGCCAGCTCACGGTCCCAGTCGTAGCTGAACCCGAGGGCCTTGATCTGACGCCGGATGTTGTCGATGTTCTGCTGGGTGGTAACGGCCGGGTGGACGCCATGTTCAATAGCGTACTGTTCCGCGGGCAGACCGAAGCTGTCCCAGCCCATCGGATGGAGCACACTGAACCCCTTCATCCGCTTGTATCGCGCGACAATGTCGGTGGCGGTGTAGCCCTCCGGATGACCGACGTGAAGCCCGGCCCCGCTGGGATAGGGGAACATGTCAAGGACATAGTACTTCGGCCGGTTCGGATCGAAACCGGGGTCTCCGGGACCCAGCGAACGGAAGGTCTTGTGGTCGGCCCAGTAGGCCTGCCACCTGGCCTCTATCTCCGCGAAGTTGTAGGCTCCCGCCGATTGTTCGGCACTCATCGTCCACGAATCCTTTCTGCCCCCGACGCCGTATGGTGGGGTCGGTGAAGGACCCTGCCGGACCTCACAGGCCCCGTGGTATCGCACCCCGGGAACCCGACGTTCGACACGAGTCATCCGCTCGGAATCCGTCATTCTAGACACCGAGTTGTCCGCTCACAAGCTGGACATTGTGCCGGCTGCGACACGAACGGCACGGCGATTCTGGTTCGCTTCCGCAGTCGATTTGCGATCCCAGGCCAACAGAGCCAAGATACTGGAAGCCTATCAGCTCCTGATGCAACTCCGGATGTTTCAGGCATCGATACGAGACGCGGCAATAGGATCGCTCTCGCGGCCCGCCAACACCGTTCCCATTCTCGCCCGGTCGACGGCAGCCCTTGGCCGAGCATCCTTAATCCTCGGCCCACCCGGGCTACAAGGAGAATGGCTGTCGGTCAGACGTGTAGGTCCCCTGAACAGAGGCTCAGAAGGAGACCGACGGTCACTGGGCCCTCGACTGAAAGGCAGCGGTTTCCTCTCGGCTGGTACTGGAATCCGCTCGTCCACACTTGCGAATCCGCCTGGCAGAATCATACAGACTCTTACAATTCCAGAAATCTACGCCATTGCTTATCGCATTGCCGATCGATAGAATCACGCACATTCATAGGTGATACTCAGTATCAACAGTTGAGTATCGGTGGTTTCATACGGACTCGTCAATGCAGCACAAGGAGTCTCTGGAACTCGCAACACTGGTGTATCGACCAACCATATGGGATAGCCAAAACGAGATGGTGATAGTTTCCCATTGGCGCAGGTTGAGTGGCTCACCCTGAGCCACGGATACAGTGAAGAATGCGGACTCACACGCAGCCGAGAGTCCACAAGCCAGAGACTATCACATAGGAGAGGCGAGCCGTGCGCATCAGAACCCTGAAGTGTGCAAGTCTGGGTCTCTTGCTGTTGACTGGAACAGGGGCCGTCTGGCCGGACAGGTGCCTGGGTCCCTGCGGACCGGAGTACGTCAACATTGTACTCGACTCCGTCGCCCCCCCCGACGGGAGCATCATTCGCACCGACACCGTGACCCTGACGTTTGGCGGGACGGAGGAGTACACCGCAAAGATGGTCCGCGCCGACTACGACGTATATGCCACGCTCCAGAGATGGGATGGGGCGCAGTGGATCTGGGTGCAGTCTCTGACCTCCTGGCCGTCCACCTGGGGCCCGGCCACATCCACCGGTGATTGCAGTGACATTCGGAACGTGACCGCCACGTTCTCCAACGTGCCACTCATGACCGGACCGAACAGATTTCGCGTCTACTGTCAGATCATCGCCAGTGACATAGGCGATCAATATGCCTACAGCAATGAGGTTACCTGCGCCCATCCCTGACGGTGATCGACCGGCGCCGGCGTGCGATCCGTTCGGTGCCGTAACACGAGGCGGGCAGGTCCGCCCCCCGAACGACAGAAGCGAATCGGCAGCAGTTCTTCGGAAACAAGGGAACCCTCCGCACGAAATGGCTGTGCGGTGCATGCCCAACCTGTTGGTACGGGCTTCGTGATGAGTCGCTGATGGAAGAAAGGAATGAGAACATGCACAAGACGCTTGCAGGAAGGCTGATCTTGATCGTACCTCTGTTGACGATGGGCGCGGTGTGCGTCAACTCCTGCCAGACGGACCCTCTGGTGGAATTGAACACGCCGACGGCGGTCAAGAGCGGCAGCACGGTGACGATCACCGTGACGGGTGAAGAGAGTCAGCCGACGAACTACCCACCGTATGATGACTACAACCTTTATGCCAAACTGTATCACACAGGCACGGGTGGCACGGACCATCCTGAGATCGGCCCGTATGGTTGGCCCACCGGCGCCTGGATGCCGTGCACAACCGGCGGAACGGTCAAGCGGCAATACCGTGGTTTCACGATCACATGGCCGAATCTGACGTTCATATCCGGAGACAAGTTCAGGGTTCGCATCCGTTCGGATGAACGGGAGGGGTTCGATCCGTTCGAGGTTTGGAGCCCGGAGATCACGGTTCCGTGAAGCGTTCTAACTGTCGCAGTGATACCGTTGTCAAGGAATCAGGAGGACTGAGAGAGATGTCGGGAAGGATTGTGAAAGGTCTGGTACTGGGAATACTGTTGATCACCGGAACCGGGGCGACGTGGCCGCCACAGTGCAGCATGGGGTGTTCTCCAAGAACGGCCGAAGTCGTGCTGCAGGAGATACAGCCGCCGAGCGGTCCCATTTCGACCGATACCGTCACGCTGACGGTAACCGGCACGGAGGAACACAGCGCCTCGGCCGCCTATGCGATATCCGCCTGGCTCGACCGGTGGAATCCACAAGCGGCGTCATGGCAGTCCACGAACCAGCACGCGTCGTGGCAGTACGGCACATGGAGCCAGAACGGTACGTGCACCGAAATCCGGGACGTCACCATCCGTTTCGAAAGTGTGCCGTTGACCGCCGGAGAGAACAAGTTCCGCATTCAGGTCATGGTGGACGGCTGGGACGGAATGGAAGATCAATGGGTATACCGTGAAGTGACGTATACACATTGATAAATCGTCGTTGGCGAGAACTCCATCAGCTCACATCACGAACGCCCGTATGGTGAAGCAAGGCAAGGCCACGATTGGGTCGTGGCCTTGTCTTCTTTGGGCCCGACGATCCCGCCGATGCACACACCGCATTCCATAAGCCGCCTCCGCCTCATCTTGCATCCCAAGCCAACCATCTTGAGCTGTCGCGGTCGTGTCCCACGGCACCGGCGCATCAACTGGAGGCGAATGTCTGACACCGACCTCGCTGTCCGTCTTCAGGCTGCCCCCATGCAGTTCGGTTCTTTGCAAAGAACCATTCCCTGGCTTGACTTATGCCCAAGGGAAAGTTAGGTTCGGATCAGTAGGTGGGCCGCCAAATCCAATCGTGAGAACACAATCCATAGTCTTGGAGCAAGAACCATGCGTCGATGCAGCCGTTGTGTCCTACCCGAAACGGTTCCCGGAATCACGTTTAACGAGCAGGGAGTCTGCAGCTACTGCCAGTCCTTCACACCGCATCATGTTCTGGGCGAAAAGGCACTGGATGAGATCGTCAACTCTATTCGAGGCAAGGGCAAGGACTACGACTGCATCGTCCCATTCAGCGGCGGCCGAGACAGCACCTACGTGTTGTATGTGGCCAGCAGGAAGTACGGCTTGAGAGTGTTGGCGGTCAATTACGACAACGAATTTCGAGTGCCGCAAGCGGTGGAGAACATGAAAGTCGGCTGCGACAAGGTCGGCGCCAAATTGCTCTGTGTCCGTTCCAAGAAGGATCGTGGCAGAGCAGTCGTTCGAACTCGACTGCGTGCCACCCTGTCCAACGGATTGCCCAAGATCGTCGGTGCTCCATGTATCGCGTGCGCCTACGGGTGTCGCGGAGCCGTCTTCCAGATCGCAGAGAGCTACAAAGTGCCTCTGATCATGTGGGGCGAGTCTCCGAACGAAGCCACGTCGAATCTGGAAGCCAAGGCCCTCGCCCTGGTCCCGTCGGGCAGCACCCTCAGCCAAGTTCTGAGTCTCAACTACGTCAGCAGCGAATTGGCGATGTTGGGGCATCGCTGGGAGTTCTGTCCATCGGGCGTTTCGGTGTTCTCAAAGCAGATTCCAGCACTTCGAAGTGACTTTACTCGCGAGATCAGGCTGTTCGACTACCTCCGATGGGACAGGAAGCAACTGAAGGACACGATCACGAATGAACTTGGCTGGAAGAAGCCCGAGAGCAGCACTTCAACATGGAGAACGGACTGTTGGCTCCATGTCTTCAAGACCTATTGCTACTACCACATGTTTGGCTGCAGCAAGGAGTGTTTCGGGTATTCTCAGATGATCAACGACGGACAAATGACAAGAGAAGAAGCCCTCGAACAGGAAGAGAACCTCCACTTCACCCAGGTTGAGGAATTCCGCAAACTGCTGGAAGACGAAATTGGTCTGTCGAAGAGCGAGATCGAGCAGCTTGGCTCCTATGCCACCCGAAAATGACGGCCATGGGGATCAAAGGAGGCTCCCGAAAAGCGGTGTCCAGTAATCGTCCGTGATCCTGACCGGCGGGGTATGAACATACAACGGCCCCGGCGCTAAGGCCGAGGCCGTTTTCTCTTGGGTGGATCTTGCCGCCCCCTCTGTCGGGCGCATTCCCGGATGACATCTCCCGGGTTGACGGGTAACATCCGGCTACTGGCGATCCGGCGCCACCCGTTCGGAGGACGGAATGATCAGCATCCTGATGGTCGCAGCGATTGGGCTCATCACGGCGGGCTACTGCACCGCCCACCTTGCCACAGAGCGCCAGGCCGCACAGGCGTTTACCTGGGCCGGAAGCATCGTGCTCGTCTTGACCGTTGCGCCGGCCCTCTGGCATGCGATAATCGGGCGTGTGATCGGAGCTGTGCGGAATCGCGAACGATCTCCAGCCCACCGAACAGCGATGCGAGTCGGTCTGTCTCTGGCTGCGGTGGTGATCAACGGCTTGGCCGTCTGGGTCAATCAGGGCTACGGACGGTCACGGCACGAAGGTTTGGTTCCCATCTCCACGTACCTCCGACTCGCCGTTGCCGGCGCCCTGATCCAGATTGCCATCCTGACCTTTGCGCAACTCCGCCGTACAGGAGGCCCCCACTCATGGCAATGCGATCGGAATCCCTAGCAGAACAGGCATTCTCTGCGCGGTCTCTTCTCCCCCCGATGATCGCGATGATCATTACCTTGACCTTCGGATCTCAGAGGCCTCTGCCCGCACAGGTCGTCCCAGGCGACACGCCTCAGGACCGACAGCGCAACGCTGAACTCCTCGACGGATATGACTTGTCCAAGTACACCGAGGCGATTACCGGCTACACAGGCCAGAACCGGCAGCGCGTCGCCTCGCTCGAGTATCGCCCGGCGGCCCGCGTTCGGGTCGGCCCGCGAGGCAACTACAAAGCAGGCCTCACCCGAATGCCCAACGGCCACCTGATCGTTGCCTCGTGCCGAAAAGTGGACAAGGTCTTTCAGATATTCCTCTACCTCTCGAAGGACGGTGGCCTGAAATGGGAACCGCTCGACTCGACGCCCCTGTTCGGCAAGGAACCTGCCCTGATCGCCCTGAGGGACGGAACGCTCTTGATGACCGTTCAGGGAGGTGTCGGACCCAACTCAAGGCCGACGGAGCTGCCAATCGCGCGATCCGAAGACGCCGGCAAGACCTGGACGACGATCACACTCGACGGACAGGACTACCCCCGAAACCTCATCGAAGAGCCCGACGGAACCGTCCTGATCATCCGGGCCAAGATGCCGGGCTGGTCGACGCCCCTGTTCGAGAAGGAGGGACGCAAGGTCACCGGCAGCCCCAACCTCGAACTGCTCCGCTCGAAGGATCGCGGCAAGACCTGGGAACGCACCGAGGGCTCGATTCCCTGGGACTACACCGCTTTCGGTGAGGTGGCATCCGTTCGAATGCCCGACGGCAAGCTGCTGGCGGCACTGCGGGCTCAGATGCCCAACACATCCGGCGAGGGCTT
Source organism: uncultured Planctomycetales bacterium (assembly GCA_964446835.1). Lineage (GTDB taxonomy): Bacteria > Planctomycetota > Phycisphaerae > UBA1845 > JAFGLZ01 > CAYUQT01. The sequence goes on from CAYUQT010000067.1 coordinate 30,817, forward strand.
CGAGCACACCCTGATGACCGAATCCATCGACAACGGCAAGACCTGGTCGAAGCCGGCGGTGATGAGCCGGCCTGCCGAGGTGCACGTCCATCTGGCCGCCTTGAAAGACGGGCGTGTGCTGGCCACCTACTCCAACTACCACCTGCCCTACGGTGTCTACGCCGTAGTCAGCAAGGACGGCGGCAGAAGCTGGGACTTGGACCATCCCTTCGAACTGGCGCTGTCGGCCGACATCTACGTCGGCTGGCCGGTGACGCTACAACTACCCGAAGGGGACCTGCTGACCTGCCACGCAATCACGGCCTACGTGCGCCAACCTCCGGAAACGACGGTCTGCGAGGTCGTCCGATGGAAGATGGATCGGTAACAGGCATGGCGGACTGCAGAACCTATCGAAGGGCGAACGCCGAAGGATCCCGACAACCCCTTCTGCTGCTTGGGGAGACGAACACGCTCAGCCCCCTGCTCATCGCAATCGTGTCGGTCCTCACCGGAGTCTCCGCCGCCACCTCGGCGGCCGAATGGACCGGAGCCGCCATCGTAGTTGCGGCCCGTGATGCCTCACCCCATTCGAAGCTCTCGGCCCAATTCACCTGCGACGGAAGCGGAGACCAGGAAGAAATCAATGCGGCCATTCGGGCATTGCCACCCTGCGGAGGAAAGGTCCTGCTGACCGAGGGGACCTACGACATTCGCAAGGTTCCCGGAACCCTCGGCGGGGTACTCATCGGAAGAAGCCACGTCGTTCTGGAAGGGCAGGGCACAAGCACAAGACTGATCCAGGCGCCCGACCAGGACACCAATGTCATCCGGATCATCGGCTCCGGCGTCGGACACATCGCCATCCGAAACCTCTGGGTCGATGCCAACCGCGACCGCAACAACAAGGGCACGGGCGACCCCGCCGTATCGCACGATCGCTTCGAGTTCTGCGGCATCAAGGGATTCTGCGGCAAGCCGGGAGAGAGCGCCACTCCTCTCCGAGACATCACCATCGAGCGCTGCCACGTCCACGATGCCCATCGCCTGGGCATCATGCTCGAAGGACAGAATATGCGAGTACTCAACTGCGTGCTGGGTAACGCGGGCTCCGACGCTGTGGAGATACTGACCGGTCCGGGCGAAATCCGTGGTAACTACGTTGAAATCACCGGGCGAACCCATGTAGCCATTGGTTCCGATCGAGCCAACTCGATGATCATGTCGGACAATATCGTCCACATCTGCCCGACGGGCGATCTCGACATCGGCTTCCGTTCGTGGGCCGACTCGCGCCGGCACGTCATCTCCAACAACGTCCTGACCGTCGACGCCGGCGGCAAATGCGGAGCCGCAATGGAAGTCCGCGGATGGTGTGCCGTTGTCAGCGGAAACGCCATCCATTCGGCAAACAGCGGCCAACGACTTCCGCTGAAGATCACCGGACCCGATACGATCGTCGCATCGAATGTCTTCGAGAATGTGACGGTTCTGATCGACGACCAGACCGGCTCCAATCGGCCGATCCTCGTCCATGGAAACATCCTTGAGAATTCGGCCATCGAGCAACGCCGAGGCAACGTCATCCAGTCTCCATCTCGCTGGTTTTACATCAAAATAACTATTCAACCTCATTAAACACCTGACTGATTCTGACATCTCGCCGCTTCTCCGCGATCTTCTCGGACGCTAGAATTCAGTAGCAGCAAGGCAAGAGGCCGCTGTGGGTTTTTGGGGGATACTGCCAGCGAGGGCATCTGCTTTTTCAATGAACAACATTTCATGGAAGACGACGGGAACGGTGATCCTGCTGATCACTGTCGGGGCCAGTGCATACTCTTTGTGGTTCCGAGGGCCAGCGGCGCTCTCGCCGGACCTCTCCGGAATCCGCTCCACGCGAGAGGTGGCCGTCCTGAATGAGCGGCTGGCCGATGACTTTATCCTGTGGTTTGAGGTTCGATATGTCCAAGGAATGGAGCGCGTCGGTGGTCTTCCGACGGACATCTACGAGACAATCCAGCAGCATGGGTTGCAGACCGCGGTAGAGCGCTACGCGGCCATCCATCGGATCGCCCTGGACTATGCGATCGAGCATCCCAAGGATGCCCCCATCCCCCAGGAAGACCTTGAGGGAATTGCCACGGCACAGTACAAGCTTGTGGCCTCCTACGCCAACTCCAGCAAGCGTTGGATTGACTACGAGAATGAAAACCTCAAGCGAGGGGTCGTCGATGCCTATATGGTGGCCGCATCGAAACTGGTTCCCTTCTATCGCAAGCTTCTACGTACGCCTGTCCTCTCGGGGCAGGTTGACCCCCAAACCCATATCCGTTCGGCAGTCAGCCGCGAGGAATATCAGCAGATGCTGACGGAAACGAGCACCCCGATAGCCAACTTCTACGAAGCCTTGAAGCTGGGTGTGGCGCCATATGCCCCATGGGCCCCCTTCGTCAAAGGGATGCTGAAACTCGCCCAGCAGAAAGACCTGTCGGTCTGTATGGCCACCGTCGGAGAATTGTTCGGACCCACGAAGCAGCCCTGACCCGACCCGTGTACGGTCAAGGAGACTGTGCCGGCCCTGCCACCCAGGAATTGATGCGATCAGACGGCGAGACGAGGCGTTACCCTCACGTTGTCGAACCGGTGTCGTCGGCTTGAAGCGACGTGCCGGCGAAAAGTGCCGTGCCGACACGTACGACCGTTGCCCCTTCCTCGATCGCTACCTCAAAATCGCCCGACATGCCCATGGAAAGGTGTACGAAATCGGGACCCGCCAGCTTGTTGCCGCGGATCTCCTCGAACAACTCCCGCGTCCGAATGAATACCGGCCGAACCATCTCAGGGTCGTCGACCAATGGCGCCATCGTCATCAACCCGATCATGCGAACGTGCGGTAGTGTCCGAACTTGCTCGACCAGATGCGTGACCGCCCCCACCGCAACACCCGTCTTGCTCTTCTCGCTGCTGGCGTTGACTTCGAGAAAGGCACTGACCTTGGTACCAAGCCGAGCGGCCTGACTGTTGATCTCCTCGGCCAGGCGGAGGCTGTCGAGGCTGTGAAGCCAGAACAGGTGCGGCAGCAGAGAGCGAACCTTGTTCCGCTGAAGGTGCCCGAGCATGTGCCATTGCACGGCCCTCGAAGAGGCCTCGCCCATACACGATGCGACCTTCTCGGCACGATCGGTGAGCTGCTGCACCCGGTTCTCACCGATGTCCACCTGCCCCAATTCGACGAGTTCGCGAATCGTGTCGACACTGACCGTCTTGGTTACGGCCACCAACCGCACGGAGTCGGGCTCGCGCCCGGCTCGCTGACATGCCGCCGCAACTCGATCTCGTATCCGTTGAAGGTTGTCCCTCAGAGTAACCATGTTTCCACAACCTATTCCGCTAGAAGCTCGCGCGGCAATGGAGGCGTCGCACCCGATTGCGACGCCACATACGCCCCGATCCGATTGGCCCTCGCCGCCACCTCCGTCAGAGACATGTGCCGCAACATCGCATCGGCCAAGGCAGCCGTGAAGGCGTCGCCGGCCCCCACTCCATCCACCACCTGAACCCGAAAGCCCGGCTGATCCACAATCTCATTGTCCGTCACCAGCAAGGCCCCACGTGAGGCCCGGGTCAGGGCGACCAAGCTCAATCCATACTCGGCCACCAACGCTCGACACGTCTCCACGGCATCAGACGAACGCGAGGCGAGCCGAGACTCCACGATCATCGCCAGCTCGTCCTCATTCAGTTTGGCCACCTGAGACTGCCGCAGACCCGATTCGATCTGCTCAGGCGACCAATACCGCTGCCGCAGATTGATGTCGAACACCTTCATGCCACGGCACTGAGCCAGGAGACGTTGAATCGTCTCACCGCTGAGCGGGCTCCGCTGCGCCAACGTCCCGAAGCTCACCACATCCGCGCGCCCGATCAGATCCGCCAGCCGATCAGTGACCTGAAGGTAATCCCAAGCCACGTCCTGAGTAATGATGAACTGGGGCGCCCCATCGGCTCCTACGGTCACCCGAACAGTGCCCGTGGGATGGTTCCGATCGACCTGCACATACTCCGTGCTCAAACCGGATTTGGACAGCCGATCCAGTATCTCTCGCCCCAGGTCGTCGTCACCGACTCGACTGACGACAATGCCCTCGTGGCCGAGCTGCCGGGCGTGAAACGCGAAGTTCGCTGGGGCTCCACCCAGCAGCCTCTTGTCTGCAAAGAGGTCCCAGAGGACTTCGCCCAACCCTACCATGACGGCCATCAGAGCATGCCCCATCAAGACCGGCAGTCTCAGACCCCAATTCAGGACGCTATTAGACCGTCGGCCCCGGCCGCTGTCCAGCAGCCAAAGCCCCAAAACCCAGGTTGTCAAGTGGTTGACACGGCCCTGCAAGCCAAGTATGTTGGCCTAATAGTGGGTGTTTGCGATGGGTGGAATCCGGCTCGGTTATCCACAATCGACGCACAGACAGCGATTTGCGGGTGAGTGACATGTGAGCCCCGTCTGTTTGGGACGTGTTTCCGTCGGTACTGCATTACGCAGAAATGACGCCGGGCAACCATCTGATGTAACGTCTTGGACTACAGTGCTTTGTACAATCCACCCCCCAGGTTTCCCAGTGTGGCTTTAAATGATGTCTATAACAGAAGTCAATGACTTTAACCCGTGTTTTGGGCATCTCCAGAGGCCTTCGGAACGCGTTTTCAACACGTTATCCACAATTGGTTGTGGGAACTGGAGTGACAGCTAGTGTCCATTCAAGACTCCGTGCTCTTGGAAGCGATCGAGCTGGTCAAGCGTTATGGCGGGCGAACCGTTGTCAACAAGGTCTCCTATAAGGTTCACAAGGGCGAGATCGTCGGACTCCTGGGTCGTAACGGGGCCGGCAAGACCACCAGTTTCCGGATCACTGTGGGGATGATTGAACCCGTAAGTGGCACGGTTTCTTTCGCCGGGCGAGATGTCAGTCGGTTGCCGATGTACAAGCGGGCCAGATTGGGCATGGGATACCTGAGCCAGGAGCCCAGCATCTTCCAACGCCTGACGGTGGAACAGAATCTCCTGGCCGTCCTGCAGACCATGAAGGACCTGAGCCGGCGGGATCGTCGGGAGCGAGCCGACGAGTTGTTGGGGGCCTTCGGCCTGACCGTGGTCAAGAGACAAGAGGCCCGAACGCTCTCTGGTGGAGAACGCCGTAAGCTCGAGATTGCCAGGGCCTTGGTGACCAACCCCATGCTCATCCTGCTTGATGAACCCTTCAGTGGAGTGGATCCGATTGCCGTGCAAGACCTCCAACGAGAGATCCTGCGGCTGAGGCAGGAACGCGGGATTGCGATCCTCTTGACCGACCACAACGTCCGCGAAACGCTTTCGGTCACCGATCGAAGTTACATCATCGACGAGGGAAAGGTCCTGCGAGATGGAGCTCCCCGCGAACTGATCAATGACCCTCTCGTTCGCAGGGCCTACCTGGGAAGCACCTTCCGCGGCGACGAATTCGATCAGGGCATGCCGTTCCAGTCCCCACCCAACGCGGAGGGACAGGTGTCGGCCGCCACACCCGGCGCCGAGACCCAAACGGCCTGACCTGTAAGGAGATAGCGGCGTCTTGTGTTCGGGGGCGTGGATGGGCCACGCCGCTGATCTGCCGCACCTGCGAAGGCCCTCAGAGCCATCGGACTCACGATCTGCCTTGTCCTGACCGATACAAGAACCGATGAGCGATGAACCCGACTACATTCTGGACCTCCATACCGAGGGGGATGAGGCGAAAACACCAGGAACCTCATCCACACCCGCAGGAGCCGACGGCAAGTGGCTGGGCGTTCAGTTCGAGTGTTGTGGTGTTTACGCCAGGGTGTACCGCAATCGCAACCGAACTGCCTACGTCGGCCACTGCCCTCGATGCGGTCGCCCGCTGAAAATCGGCATCGGTCCGGGGGGCGTGGATCAGCGTTTCTTCCGCGCCACATGACTCCGTAGTCTCCCAGGGTGTTCGTCGCCTCACCACCGGGCGGTTTCGTTGAAATGCCTTTTTGCGGCCGTGTTGGGCCGCATCAGGGTTGACGTACCGAAGGCCTGGGGGTACAGTCTTGATGTCGTTGTCAGTCGTCCAGGGACTGACGGTATGGCCGCAATCGCGGCAACGATTCTGGGGAATAGTGTAACGGTAGCACAACTGACTCTGGATCAGTTAGTTAAGGTTCGAATCCTTATTCCCCAGTTTGTAAAGCCCTAAAATACAAGGACTTGCGAAAGGCCCCGGAAAGCAAAATCCGGGGCCTTTCGTTTGGGCTACACCGGGGCTACTTGCCGACATCGTCCTGTTCTGACCGGTGCCGAAGGGGTGATCGGCGAGAATGGCCGTAGAAACGCATTAGGGGGCCTGTGGTGCGTTCTGCCTACTTCAGGGGGGCTCGCCTCGATGCGAGCCTCCTAGGGGTGCTTCCGCTCGTTCTCGATATCTTGCAGAGCTTTCGATGGTTGAGGTGTGCTGCGTGGTGGGCGTCCAGCTTCATCTGGTCGTGTGGTCTCTTTGCAGGCGCTGGTGTTTGATGAATCCAGGCCGTCGCGCACCCCAGAAAGCAGGTGGAGGGTGCGCGACGTTGCCCGGGTATGGTCATAGCTTATCTTGGACTTCACGCCAGACTTCAAGGGCACCTTCGGCGAATCCGTCAACAAAATCGCTATTGCGGTAGTCGTCGGCAGATAGTCCGAGGGTGTCCTCCCAGAAGTCGGTCACGTCTGACCACTCGGAACTTTCCCCGGAAGGCAGCATGACCGCATCGTAGAAGAGTTGAGCGGCTTCCTGATCCTTGTAGCCTGAGAAGGTGCCTTGGTTCTCGCTGTTTTCCATGTACTTGGCCAAGCGGCGGAGTTCCGTTGCTTCAGCGGTTCCTTTGGCCCATTCCTGTCCGGCCTCATGTCCGGACCTTGCCTGCTCTGACTGCGCTTCAAGATCTGACGCGCGAAGACGCTGGATGACATCTTCCATTGTTTTTTTCTCCTTCTGCTTGGCTATTTCGCCAAGCCTTCTTTCAAAGGCAGCCGCCGCTACTGCCGACCAATTCTCGTTCTTGACCTTATCCATGCGGCGTTTAAGGTCGTCCGATACATACACACTCGTTACTGGCATTACCTAACTCCTCCCGGTGGCCACCGGTGTACTAGTTATATAATATATGACTATTATAACCGAGTCAAGTGTGTCGAGCAGATCTTCTTTCCATCCCTATCCAGCCCCTCCGGTTTCGGCTTGCGATCTGTTGGGCTCGGATGCGACATCGCCTAAAAAGTCTTGACCTGCGCAGTGCCTTAGGTATCCTGAACGATTATTGAGGGTAGGAGGGAGAGGGTCCCACCAGCAGCATCACTTCGGGGCATCTCCCCAAGAAACACGACGTCAGACAATCGGAGCTAGAGCCATGAGACGATGGGCGAGCGTCGTTTTTGTGGGGTGTGTCTTTGCCCTGCCGACGATGGCGGATGTGTTCAATATGCCATCGGGGCTGACGAGCCTGGAAACGGTGACCGTGGGCAATCCGGGGAACGCCGGGGAGTTGTCCGGGTCGGGCGCAGGTGGCGAAGGTCCGGACCGGATCTGCGGCGCGGTGGGTTATACGTTCAACATGGGCAAGTATGAGATCACGGCGGGTCAGTACACGGAGTTCCTGAACAAGGTGGGCGGTGTGGACACCTATGCGCTCTACAACACTAGCATGTCGCGGACCGATTACGGGAGCGGGATCACGCGGACAGGCGGCGGGACCGTCGGCAACCCTTACACGTACTCGGTCGCGTCCAATTTCGCCAACCGCCCGGTGAACTTCATCGGATGGGGCGATGCGGCTCGTTTTGCCAACTGGCTGGCGAACGGTCAGCCCACAGGGCCACAGGGCCTGAGCACAACCGAAGATGGGTCCTATTACCTGAATGGCGCGACCACCAACGTTCAACTACTAGCGGTGACGCGCAAGGCGAACGCGACGTGGGTGATCCCGTCGGAGGACGAGTGGTACAAGGCAGCGTATCACAAGAACGACGGGGTGACGGGCGATTACTGGGACTACCCGACGAGTAGCAACACGGCCCCGGGTCGAGACATGGCCGATGTGTCGGGCAACAACGCCAACTATTACACAGGCTCGGGTCCATACCCCATTGATTCGGGCAAGTACACGACACTGGTCGGCGAGTTCCAGAACTCCGACAGCCCGTACGGGACGTTCGACCAGGGTGGTAACGTGTGGGAGTGGAATGAAGCCATACTTTACGGTTCGTATCGCGGCATGCGGGGCGGGTCGTTCTACCTCACCGTCGGCTACCTGCTGGCGTCGAATCGCAACCACGGCTACCCCCCGTCGTACGAGGACAGCATCATCGGGTTCCGTGTTGCCGAGGTTCGCGCTACGCTCGCACTGACCGCTATCAACCCGACCTGGGGCACAATCAGTATTGAACCCAACGACCCAAACTGGGGAGCGCTACACTACCCCTTTGGGACTGATGTGACCCTGAGGGCCACGCCCAATGAGGGGAGGTACTTCGGAGGGTGGACGATCTACGACCCCAACCATCCTGGCGACGCCAACTGCGCCACGATTGACGCCAACATGGCGACCACGATTAAAATGAATACAGATAGGCAGGTGGATGCATCGTTCAGATGCAGCAATGGAGTGGGTGCAATGCTTCCGCTAATGGCCGTCGGGCTGGGCGGTTTGGCGTTGCTGCGTAGACGGCGGTAGAGCCTAGATCCTCAGAAACCCCTGCGGGTCCTGCCTCAAGACCTGCTGCCAGTCGTCGATGCCTTTCGCCGTTGCGATCTGCTCGGCGAGTCCTGCGGACATCACCCGATCGAACGTCTCCCGATCTGATCGATACAGTCGGGCGAGATTGTTGGGCCATCGTTGTATGTCGGTACAGCAGCAGCGACACCCGGCCTCAAGTGCGGTGGTCTTCGGGAAGTCGGGGATGTTGGAATCGATGTAGCTCTCGACGTCGTCGTCGGTCCAGTGTTGCAAGGGGTAAGCCTGAAACCAAGCGTACTTCTTGGGCTTGAACAAGAAGCCACAATCGGCAAAAGCAAGCTGCCGGCGGTTGCTCTCTCCTGCTCGGTTGCCCCAAAAGGTTACTCTCACACCTTTGGCCTTCAGTACGGGGTTGCTGTACTTCTCTTTGAGCTGGTAGCAACATTGGACGGGAGAACATCGAAGACTTGGGAAGCGTTGTTTCCAGGTGTGGAAGCCTCGCTTCGGAAATAGCGGCCAGTAGCCGGTCCGTTGCCACATCTCAACGGGATCCTCGGCCGTCGTCTCTACGTAGTTTCTGCCGGTGGTGAAGGTGCGTATCCAAGCCAGCATAGCCGGGCTGCCCAGCGTTGTGTCGTTGTGAATAATGAGAATGTCGGGCACCTTCTGCAGAAGGATGTGGGCGAGTACGGTTGAGTCTCGGCCTCCACTGAAGAGTAGACCCGGGGTGCCGATCTCGAGCGCTCGGTCGATGACTCTGTGCGTTATGTCCAGCTTGGTCTGCGGGTCGGCCTGCTGCATCGCCTTGATTTTCGTCAATCGTTCCGACAGGTGGGCGCCGGTGCAACGTTCGTATACTCCCTTGGTCATAGCTCTGCCTCCTTGATACTGATGCCGAGCGGGTGATAACGGCGCCTGATGTCGGCCCTGACCTCCTGGGTCAGTATGTCGGTGGAAGCCGTCAGCGTTACGGTGATCGTCTCTTTGGAGACGGCATCCATCTTTCGTTCTACTGCGGTCCCTATGAATTCGTCGACGATGTCCACATCGATCTCGTAGGCGGCAAGCAGGTCCTCGAAGTCGGCCGGGGCGATGCCGATCGTTGCCGGATCGAATTGAGCGACCTCCTGGAGATCCCGGGCGATGGCGGTAAGCGTCTGCCGGTCCATATGCGATAGCTCAGCGATCTGATTATCAGCGACCAGATCAGCGAGTTCGGCTGCCTCGTCGGCGTAATCCTGGAAGTCGACGGGAGCCTCGGTGATGCCAGCGGTCTTTGCGGCCTCAAGGCGTGCGTGTCCTCGGATGATCTTTCCGCTGCGGGTGCTGACGGTGATCGGCGCCCTCCAGCCGGTGGTGGTGATGATCTTGGCGAGCAGTTCCACTTGTGCCTTTGGGTGGCGGTTGGGATTTCGGGGGTGGGGCTTCAGCGAGTCGAGGCGGACGATCTGTGTGTGGGCGCAGTGAACGGGCGGGGTCGGGGTGCTGCTGCGTTCTGGCCTCTTTGCGGGTGCTGCTACTGTTCGGGGCATATCTTTGCCTCCCTGGTGATGTTCAGGCGTCCACAGTGCCGGCAGAGTCGACGATACAGAATCATGCCGAAAATCGTGGGCCTCATCGCAATAGTCTTCATGTGCTTGCAACCACAGTGCCGACAGGCGAGTGTCGCAAGTACGGGTGTGGGTGCTGTTGTGCTTCTCGTCGTCTCGTTCATGCGTTCCTCATCTGATCAACGCAAATGGCCTTCGCTGAAGGTCGGCGGCGGTGTAAACCTTCCTCTTGCTCTTCGTCGTCTGTGTGATGCCGGCCAACGCGGAGCCAAGCATCGAAGCGGCAACAGCGCAACCGACCAAGCAATCGAGCCAATGATTGTCGGTGCTGCCTGGTGCTAGTCTCCATTCGTCGACCCATCTGCCGTTTCCGAACGTTCGGACGGGGCGCTCTGCTGTGATGTGTTCTGCGATCTGGCGGTGGTCCTCCGGTCGGTGGCCGTAGAGTGACAAGCTCCCAGCGTCGCCGAGTAGTACGGCGAAGCGGCTCATTAGAAACGTCTTCCAGAAGTTCGCATCGTATCGAGCGGTGCGGAGTATCTGTTTGCCGGCCGGTTTGGACACATACCAGTTCAACCCAAACTGGTCGCCGGGTCGTTGCTGATATTCGCTGATCGGGCGTTTTGCTGCGCCGATACCGAGGCCTCGGGATGGAATCAGAATGGCGGCATGTTTTGAGTATCTGCAGAAGTCGTCCACTACTGCCGGCACATAGCCGGAGTCAACGAGACATCGGTTGATGCGATACGGCACACCATCGGCTCGGCTCCACTCCCTCGTTAGAAGGTGGTTCGCCAGCGTCTCCAGTCCTGCTCGGATGGCTCCCTCCCTGCCTGCGGTGGGTGTGATACTGCCGAGTGTGCGCGTTGCCTTCCTCTTTGCGAATAGACGTCCTGGCTGCTCGGGCCAAGTGCCATAGTCGAGAATCCATCCGGAGAAAGTGTCGGACCATGCGGCTACTGTCCAATAGAGCAGATCGTCATGTACATCGATGAAGGCTGTTAGGTGCATGGTGTCGGATGGTACGCAAGCTCGGGGTATTCCGTTGGTCTTGCCGGCGATCTCTGAGGCACTCATCATTGCGATCTGATCACCCTTCTCGACGATGGGCTCGTTCTGGTATTCACATGCGAAGCCTGAAGGGTCGTCAATCCATAAATTCATGGCATGCTGGATTGCCGAGATCTCGGTGTCGGCGTTGTAGCGTTCGGGCCATGCGGGTTCCGCTCCAGCATCCATCTCCTGCTGGTGCTGACGGTAGAAGTCCGTTGTTTCTTTGCCGTCGGTGCCGTTCCTCTGTGACTCTGCTCGAAGCGTGGCGTATCGCTCCCACATCGAGGTGTTGCTCGGCATTGCGTACATCAGTTTACAGCGTTCGCCTTGCCACCTTGGAGCCTTGGTGCGATCAAGCAATGAGTCGGCCATGTCGCCGGGTCTGATGACAGTGACGGCCGCAAGGCCTGCTATGCGTTTCCCTGGGCCGGCCATTCCTAGAACGTCCCCATTGAGAATTGCCAACCTCTGTGCACATTGAAGCGGTGAGTTCGCGCTTTCATGCGTCTGGGGGTCGTCGAGGATGACGAGACTCGGCCGGATGACGGAGCCATCGGATAGTTTGTGCTTCTGTCCCCTGATGTTGCCTGACTCCAGACCTGTGACGGTGACGAGTGATCCACTGGCTGCCGATCCGGTGATCGTCGGCATACAGATCCTGTCCTGCGTCCAAACGATCCTGGTCGGTTCTCCTTCATACGTCTGACCGTTGGCCCTGTTGTGAATTCGTTCTAGGGCGTGGATTGCGAACACCTCCCGGCGGAAGTCTTCGAGGATGGTATCGTTGCACTCCAACTCCGTCTTGATTGAATCGAGCATTGAGCGGGCGCGTTCGCTGGTCGCACCGATGAGGCAGACATAAGCACGATGCCCGTAGAGAATCGCCCATAGGCAAGCCGCTTCTATGATCGTCGTCTTGCCGGATCCTCTGGGCATTGCGATGGCGAATAACTCGCCGTGCAGCACGGCCTGCTCGATTTTGCGTATCACCTTCCGGTGATCGTCCGACCATGGGAGAGTGAAGCTTGCCGGCAAGTAGGTCTGACAGAATGCTCCCAGGTCCTCTTTGCAGCGGGCTCGTCGGTCTTGGTCTTCGACGTCGGGCAGCTCGCCCATCTTTTCGGCTATGTCTCGAGCGGTTCGGCTCTGGGCCTTGCGTCGTTCGTTCTCCTGGTTTTTTCTTGCTTCGTATCCTGTCGGCCGTGCGGGTCCCTGCTGCTTCTCATGCCATTGCAGAAGGGCGTGGGCTGTGAAGGCGAAGGCGTTGACTCGTTTCGAGTCGCCAAGCCTGAGGCCTCCCCGGGTGACGTTGTTGCGGACCTTGGCGGCGGTGGTTACGGTGCCCAGTGCGGTCGAGTTTAGAAGGGCTGCCCATTGGTCGTGCCTGAGGTTTCCAAGGTTCAGGTTCAACGGGTTCGTTGCGTCTCCAACCAAGCGGCGACCTCGAACAGGTTGAGCGTTCCGTCCAGGTTCATCGGGGCGCCGATGGCAATGGCCTCTTCGATCATGTGTGTGGTGATCGTACGGTCGAGGGCTTTGCTCAGTAGTGCGGCCAACTCGGGGATGGTCAGCCGGGCTGCGCTCTTTGTGCCGGTGGTCGTGGCCTTCTTCTTCGGTCGGGGTTTGGCTTTTGGTTTCTGTCTTTTCATTTCAACCAACTTTGCTACAGTTTGGAGTGTTCGTGTGTACGGTGTCCACCCGCATCCCTTCGGTAGGACCCGCAGAATCCCGGCCGCGTTCGCCTTCCATGTTGTTCGGCGGCGATGTCCTCAGGACGATGACGCCATGCAGGTACAGCTCCTGCGCTGCGAGCAAGATGCAACCCTTGTGTGCTTCCACAAAAGCCTTGGTCCTGTCCATCAGCTCGGCGTGTCGCTCTGCCCATCTATGGGGCCTATTGGCGAATCCCTCCACACACCAGCGGGCGACGATCACCTCGTCGTCGATGGTGGCTTCCAGGTCCTCTCGAAGCTCTTGGTAGAAGCTTGATCCCGAACGGTCTGCGACAGACGTGGGCAAGGCTGTCTGGTTGTTGTCACTGTCAAACTGCGGCGGTCGTTCATTCTCTGCCAACACTTCTGCAGCGACGGCGCCTGCGGCTACGGCGATCACCTCGCTCCAGCATGCGGGCGCTGTCGGAATCGCTGCGTAACAGATGCCTCCCCTGGTCGGGATGAGTGCAGCGCCCACCTGCCGGTCGTTCAAGAGCACGATCGCTGCGACGCAATGGGCGCCTTCGTGAATTGCCGTTTCCCATCGGCTTAACGTCATGTTCTGCCCTTCTAATCGGCGAGGGGTTGGCCAAGCGTCGACCAACCCCATCGCTCGCGCTCCAGGAGACATCAGAATGATTGAACTGCAAACGGATCGCCCCTGCCGATCTCACGTGCTGGTCTGACCGGTTCCGGGTCGGGCATGCCGATCGATTTCCGCCAGTCAACCAAAAGCGAATCGCGCCGGCGCTCGGCGGCAACGGCCTCTTGAAACGAGACCTTCGCCGTCTCCAGTTGCCACAGGAGATCCCTCTCGGTGGCGTCCAAGGCCTCACGCTGGCGTTGAATCGCAGCAAGTCCGTCGTCGGTGGCGGTGGTCACTTTCTCCAGCTCGTTCTGCCGTGCCTCTTTCGTTTTCGCGGTCTCCGCACAGCTCATCAGCTCGGCCATTAGGCGGGCATCCTTCCTGACCTGCTCGACGGGGCGGCCGAGTTCGCTGATCAGTATGGCGATGCGAGCCTGTTCCGCCTTCGACAGGTCGCTGCGGCCGACAAGTTGCCGATACTCCTCCCAAGCCTGCGCCTTCCGCTTCGTGGTCTGGGTTGCGATTTCGTCAATCCAATTCATGATTCAGTCTCCTGACGGCCTGTGTTCATCGATCGACCTTGCCGGCGGCCGGAGTCCGTTGGTCGTAACGTTCCGAGTTTCTCTAGCGTCTTTGCGGCCAGCATGCACTCTTGTTGCAGCCGGCGGAGGATTCTCGTTACTTGGTCGTGTCGGTGTTCTGGCATGGCTACTTCCTTCTGAATCTTCATCTCCTCAAGGATTCGCCGGCACGTGTTGGGGTGGTAGACGTCGACGGCGTCGGCTTTCGCTGATGGTTGGAAGCCGTGCTCGTCAGCGAATCGCCTCACCTCGTCGACGGGTTTGCCGGCCATCTCAGCGATCGTCTCGGCGGTGATCAGTTGGTCTGGTTCGAGCTTCATGCCTGAATCCTATCGAAGCCGATGTGTGGGCTTTTGTGTAAAACAACACTCTCATCAACAATCTTCTGCCGGTTCCAAAACGACAATGACCCGTAGTCCGCATACTCGGCAGACGCGATACTGCTGCACGCTTCCATCACCCTGGGGTCGGCTCGATCTAGTCGCCAATCTGTAGGATCCGCACTTCGGGCAAGCCGGCCGGGGCAGGAAAATGACTTCGGGATGTCGTTGTCGGTCGTTATCCATGGTTTTCCTCGATTCGATCGGCCCAAGCTTCCAGTTCGGCGGCGCGGTCGGGGTGTGCGGTCCTGCAGCAATTTGCCAAGTATCGGAGACGTTTCGCCCATCGTTCAGCCGTCCAGCCGGGCGGCGTTCCATAGGGTCTTTGCGGTCGGCGTGGTCGGCGTTCGGTCGGTGGCGTCGTTCGCATGTTATGCCCTCCTCGACCTGCGGACTTCGACCATCGATCCGACCAGGTGGCCCAAGAGGTGGCACGCGCCCCGCTCTTCACAACCCCGGCTTCGGCGCAGGGTGCACAGGTACTTGCAGAGCCGCTTGGGAGCCTTCCACACTAAGGTGGTGGGTCCTGTCTTTTTGGTTTTTAGCATTGAAGGGCCTCCATGATCGTCTGCCTGAGAGTCGCTAGGTGGGCGGCATCCAGGCGTGCGAGGTCGACCTCGTGGTTAAATGCTTCTGTGTCTAGCACGCCTTTGATTGATTCCCGTACTATGCTCTGGAGCGTGTCTGGCTCGAAGGCTTCCAGCTCGAACGTGTGTTCGCCGTGCCTTTCGACGAATGCTTTACGTGCGGAACATTTTGCCTTGGCCTTCTCTCCTGGCGGTAGATTGAATTCGCGGACCTGCCTGCCAGTGATTGCAACTTTGAGTGCCTGTACACTGGGGATGCGAAAATCATCCCGAAGTGTGCGCGCAACGCTGTAGGCGATCGTTTCGCCGGCGGGGTCAAGGTCGCTGGCGATCAGAAGAACCAGCTTGTCTTTTCCGCTCCGCCTATACCTTTTGGTGATGTCTCGTAGCGGAGGAAGGCTACTTTGGCCACGGGTTGATGTGAGCGGCATGCCGAATTCGCACGCGACGGGCTCCAGGATTCTCAGTACGGTGTTCTTTTCGACGATCAATTCAAGATGATTCGGTTGCGACTGGAGAGGATCGCGCCAGTAGTCCATGAAGAGCTTATTGATCGTACCGCCGATGTACTCGTCAACGTTCTCGGATACGTCCCAAGTCGTCACTGGCCGCGTGTCGTCGTCGATGATCTCATGCGGAATCAATCCGTCTCGACGTGCGGGATCGAGAAGCCTGATGAGCTTCCGATAGCTGGACATGTCGTTGCGGTACTTCGAGACTGGCTTGCCGGCATGGGTGAGAGGTGGACCGTTCAAGAGCCTGTAGTGAATCTGACGTGCGGATAATGGCCAGTACGGCTTCAACTCATCGATGACATTTTTCACGGCTGCCAGAAAGGGCATTCTTGACTTCGTAATCTTGGTCCGGCGCTTTCGCTCGCCAAGGTCTAGGGTGTCGACATGGATCTCTGATCTACCAATACGGTGGGCTAATAGGTTTGCGTACTCGGTTTCGGGATCGGCGGTGATGGCCTTCTCCCGGAGTGCCTCATCAAACCGTTTCACCCGCTGCCGATTACATTCGACCAGCAGACGGACGAAGCCCGCGCGGTCCCCGTTGCGGTTGACTGCTGCTGCTACTCGACATGGTACGGTGTCCAGTCCCAAGCGTAAGGCGGCGGCATAGCGTCGGTGGCCGCTGATGATGAATCCATCGTCGCTGACGATCAGGGGCTCCTGGACGCCGTGCCGCCTGATGCTGTCGGCCAGTTCGACGATGTCCGGCGCGTCCGGGTCGACTGGCGAATAGACCTTGTCGTTTTCCGGTGCTGGCCTGATGTCGGTGATAGGCCTCTGCCGAATTGGTTCTAGTACCATTTCTTTGGTGGGGGACGTCCTTGTCACGTTTTTACAACTCCTTTCATGCGGTGCTGTCGCACCAATCCTGCCGGCATCGGCCGGCGTTGGTTACCATTTCATGACTGCTGATGTCGTGTTTTCTTCACTCTCTCACACCCATCAGGACCCCAGCCCCGTGGGTGCTTCGGCACCACACGGGGGGTGTGGGGGGGCGCGTGTATATAGAGAGACTCATCTTTCGACATCTCCGCTCGTATTTAGCGTAGGCTGTGGGACAGTGGCGAAGTGGGCGCGTCGATCCAGTCCCATACTGTGGCGGAATACCAGATCACATCCTTCAGCTTCCTGGAGTAGCGTTTCTGCCGCTCGGTGCGACATGCCGTTTGCCTTGGCCTCGGCGATGATCTTTGTCCGGGGTCTGGGCTGCTCAGATATGAACGCGCCGACGAATTGGTCTACGTCCCATTTCGGTGGTGGCGGTTCCTTCGGTGCCTTCTCCTGCCTGGTTCTGCGGGCTGTGGGCTTCTTCAAATCGTTCGGGTCGAGGTCTGGGGCTGACTGCCACTTGGGGTACACCCAGCGTAGGGCGAATGGTTCGAATGGCGGGAAGCTTCGTACTACTCCTCCGATCACAGCGGCGTTCGGCTCGTTGTGCTGGCGAATAGCCAAGTGGCAATCGGCTGCTCGTGCCTGAGCGCCTGCTCCGGCGCCGACGTCTGTGATTGACTTCTCCGACTGAAGCCCCTTTGACGTGTGGTGAACGGTCAGAATAGCGACGTTCAGGGTCTCGGCGTAGCCTTGCAGTGCGGTGAACAACTCGGCCATTGCGGTGTTGCTGTTCTCGTCGAATTCGCGGGGGTACATGCGATAGAGCGGATCGAGGACGATGAGGTTGAACT
Organism: uncultured Planctomycetales bacterium; assembly: GCA_964446835.1. GTDB lineage: Bacteria > Planctomycetota > Phycisphaerae > UBA1845 > JAFGLZ01 > CAYUQT01. The sequence goes on from CAYUQT010000067.1 coordinate 48,190, forward strand.
CTTCGGGTTTGATGTGCTCGATGTATTGGCCTAGTCGAAGAGCATCCAACCGCCTACCTCGTAGGCTCTCGATGACGAGGAAGTCGCCCAACTCCTGCAGGTCGATGCATGACGCTTCGGCTACCTTCTGGATCCTTTTGGCCAGCGTGGCGGGCTGCAGCTCGTAGTCGAGGTATAGGACTCTGCCTTGTTGGGTGCGGAACTTAGAGAGAATGTCTCGGCCGGTGGCGACGGATAGGGCGATGTCGGTGAGCAACCAGCTTTTCCACATCTTGGGGGCGCTGATCAGAGTGCCCGATTCGCCTCGTCGGAGGAGCCCCTCAATGATCGCTTCTCGCTGGGTGGGGAAGGCGTCGACCAGTGCAATGGCGGATACATAGGCGGGTCGTGGCGTCTCGGGCTCGGCCTCCTGGGTGCCGTTCTGCTGGCTGTCCGTAGGCTCTGTGCCCTGCCACGATTGCGACCACACCTTAAACCCCGGCTCAAGGTGCTCTCGCAGGTCCGCCCATTTCAGGCCTATCCCTCTGTCGTGCTTATTGTGAAACGAGATGACTCCCCTATCGGTGACTCCTACGGCGACAGATGTGTCGCCCTCCGCGTTGGTGATGGGGCATTTCTCCAAGATAATCATGTTTCCCTGATCTGACTTCTCAACACGGTTGACGGCTACGCCGTGGCGTTCCAGGTATGATCTGACGCTTTCAACGGTGCCGATCACCCGGTCAAACGTCCTTGTGGTATTGCTGCTGGGGGTGGTGCTCGTCGTTTTGGGTGTCGTGGGAGCTGTTGTCTTTGCGGTCGCTACGAATGTCTCAAGCAGGTCGTGGGGGACGGAGAGAATTTCGGCCTTCGGTGCTTCCATCCAACTTAGTCGGTGTGGGCGATCCGACAATCCAAGAACATTCTCCAGGTTGTCGCCCTTTCGTGCTGTCGTTCCGATGACCTTGACGATTCTTGCCGCGTTGAACATTGACTGATCGACCTTGACGGTGTCCGTGTTGTACGTGGTTGCGAGGTGTTCCAGCAGACGCTTGACGAGGTATGTACTCGGCTCGTCGTTTGGAAGGTCCACCGTCCAGATCAGGCCGGCACCATTTCCCGACATAGTGATGATGGGATCCGGCCAGCCCTGATCCGTCAGTTCGCCGGTGATCCTGTGGGCCAGATCCAGCGCGGCCTGCATCTCCTCATTGGTCGATGAGACATCAGGGGGTCGGACAGGGTCGAGGTCGATGATGATGTGTCGTCGGCATGGTACGTTGACGTCTGCGGTCGTCGCCTTGGCCTTCGACTTGATCCTATTATGGGCTCTCGCCAACAGGACGGGGTCAACGGGGTTGAGGGTCACATAGATCGCCGGTGGTGCCTGCTCTCGGTCGATACGGGCAATTGACTCGGCGGCTGCCTGTGTATCATTAAAATAGCCGCTCCATGTTGAGGTGTAGCTGCTGCCGGGCTTTTCTGGACAATGCGGGATCCGCACCTCGAAGACGTCGCCGGGTCGGTGGAGGTGGGCGAGAAATTCAGCGATGCGGTCTGTGTGTCGCGTGCCGTTCGCCTGTTGTTGCTGCAGCGGGGGCCTTGCGATAGAATTCATGTGTGACACTCACTTTGCCCGGTGCCGTTCGCGCGGTGCCGGGCATTTTGTTGCTACTCGTCCGACTGACTGCCGACGGTGTTGGCCTGCAGATAGCGTTCGACGTCCTGCGGTCGATACCTGACGGCGCGGCCGACTTTGATGAAGCGGGGGCCTCGTCCGACCATTGCCCACATGGCCAACGTTTGCTCTTTGAGGTTCAAGAATTGGGCGGTCTGCCGGCGGGTCCACAGGGGTGTGCTGGCTACCATTGCTCGCGCCCTCCCTCTTTGGCCTCGTCGATCCGGCGAAGCTCGGATGCAATTCGCTCGACGGCTGCGTCGCTGAAAACCCGGGCGGTCCCTGCTCGTCCGGCCGGCTCGATGTTTCTGGAGCGGATGACGTACTCGACCTTGTGGAGTGGGTACCCGGTGCGTCGGGCTACTTCTCCAACGGTGGGGAGGGGTGCATTACTCATACAAAACCTCATCTGCAGGTTCGGCCCATTGGCGGGTGTTGCGAACACCTCATCGCTCAATGGGGCTCTGCAAATAGGGCGGAAGCGCTGAGCGCTTCTTAGAAGCGCCGGGCGCTTCTTCTGTTTTTTTTCTAGTCGAGCGACCAGATGGGTGTGGTAATGGGCTGGTAGGTGCAATCTGCTCCGGTGCGGATGCCTGCTGTCAGGTGCTCCCCTGCTCTGGGCATAGCCTTTGTGACGGAGTTTAGGGCGGCGGTGATAGACCGTTGTACTGACGTCTGTGCAGATTTCGCCGGGCCGGTGGTTCCGAGGGGGCGGCTCTTCCCGCCTAGTCCTGTGTCCAGTGCCATCTGTGTGACGAGTGCATCCCGTTGCTCTTGAAGTTCCTCAACTCGGCTGTAAGACTTCGAGTCTGTGGCTTGCTCGATCAGGTCGTCGAAGTCTTCGAGTTTGTGCTCGTACTCTTTTCTGGCCCTGTTATCCACAGCCTTGTCGGGGGCGAATGAAACCATTGTCCCAAGGTCGACGCCGTGAAGTTCTACCGCGGAGATTGGCTTGCCGGGTGTTGTGAGTAGGCGGGCGATGTACTTGAATCCCAAGGTGTCCTTGAAGTTCCCGGCCTCGTCCTGAAACTTCACTTCCCACATATCGCCTCTCTTACGGAAGATGTACTGCGGCGGGGGGTCGCTCTGGTCGGGCGTCTGTGCTGGTTGCCTCAGTACGTTCGGGCTTCTGATCAGTCTCAAGAGACGGTCGTGCTCTGATTCCAACTTGATACGCGGAATGCCTGGGAGGATTTCGGACAATGTCTTAGCAGCCATCGAGTGCCAAGTGTATGTGCGGGGGTCGGTGGGCGTGCCTGGTTCGAGAGACATAACGACAACGCCTTCGCACTCCGACGACAAGATCGGCGGTAGACCGGCCTCGACGCGTGCGTGCAGGATCGCATCGTTAACCGCTCGTGTGATTCGTCCGGCTAGAGCGTTTTTCGCGCGGCTCTAGCGCCCTGGTGTACAAGGTGCTACGC
>CAYUQT010000068.1:0-49857 GCA_964446835.1 uncultured Planctomycetales bacterium
AGAGCGCGTGCTCGACACGCACGAGGTCACAGGTTCAAGTCCTGTACCGCCCAGTACCCTTCAGATTGTCGGTCAACGACTTGCGCCTGACATTCTGTGCTTGTTCCCTGCGGTGACAACGGTCCTCCGTTTCTTGCGATGTCTCCCCGGAGATGGCGCCTCGCCACGCAGCCGTCCTGCTTCACGCGCTATCTCCTTCCACAAGCACACCGGACAGTACTCCATGACCGAGGGGATAGGCTTGTCTCCGCGGTCCGTGGTCGTCACGAGGCTTCAGCACAGTCCTGCGACTCCAACACCGCGGCCGATGGCGGCTCACGTTCAGTCTTTCCGATTGTCCAGGCGGATGTTGTCCAGGAAGAACGCGGTCTTGGCCGTTGAGTTGCTCACAAAACCAACCCAGGTGAGCCTGTTCCATCCCGGATTCACTACCTTCAGGTCCGCAAAGCGACGGGGCGGTTGCCCGGGGAGGGTCACCGCCACCTGCCACGATCCATCGGCCTTGGCGCCCAGCGTCATGGTGACGTCGATGTGAAACCACTGGTCAAGGGGAATGTCCATCAGTTCCCGCCCGTGGAATCGCAGTCTTCCATTCACCATTTGGAGGCTTGGGCCGACGGTGTAGGGGGTGCTTTTCCAGCAGCGGTATTCGTTCCAGACCTCGGCCCCCGATTCCAGGCGGATGTCGTAGCTGCACCGGGCGAGGCCGTCCGTGTAGTCGGGCAAGAGAACCATGTGCGGATTGAAACTGAACTGCAGGCCGGCCGCATCGGTGAATTTCAAACTCCTCTTGCCTCCGGCGGCGGTCTGGTCGGTGGTCAAGATGGAGTCTCCCTTCTTCTCGGTGTTCAACTGAACATCGACTGGGGCGACACCCACGGGATAGCTCTCGAAATCCTCGTTGATCGACAAGGGCAGCAGAGGTGGCGGTTCCGGGGCGAGAACCACCGCTTCGTACGTGAAGCCCTTGGCGACGCCCGCCCAGGCCGGCTCTCCATAGACCCCTGACCGCGTAAAGTCGAACGGCTTGAATCCCATCGCAATCGCCGGCGACCCCGGCTTCAGTCGAAAGTCACAGTGCCCCGGATCCTCAAACTGCGGGTCGGCAACGACCGAGTCCTTGTCCTGCCCGGAGGCCTGCCATTGGGCGAACGTCATCCCCAGGAAGTCCATGGGCTTGCCCGACGTTTGCCAGTAGAGGTTCCTGTTGAAGCGGAGCTTGCGGTTCTCCAGGGCGTTCGCCCAGAAGAGGCGACCGGTCTGGAAATACACGATGTTGTTCTCGAAAGTGCACGACAGGTGAGGCTCCGGGCGATACACGGAGATCTGGTAGTTGCGGCCGCAGACCAGGATGTTGTTCCGCACCACGTTCTCCCGGCCGTAGTGCTGGTGGTAGGTCATGTCGAGGATGTTGTAGACGAGGTTGTTCTCCACGGTGATGTGAGTGCTGCCCTCGTCATTGTAGAGCCCCAGCCCCCCGTAGCCGTAGCGATTGGACGAGGTGACGTCGTGGATGACGTTGTTGCTGACGGTGGTGCCGTCGGAGACGCCCAGCGTATAGACGCCGCCCATATCGCTGAGAACGCCCTTGCCCAGGTGATGAATGTGATTGAACTCAATCCGGTTGTGCTTGCAGTCCGTGTCGGCGTAACCCCAGCTCCAGCCCACCGAGATGCCCGTGTAGAAGAGGTCTGAGATGTCGTTGTGAGTGACCTGGTTGTTCGAGCTCTGCCCGACCCACACGCCGACGGCTCCGGCGAAGAGCCTGCCGCCGTCGTGGATGATGTTGTTGTCACACACGATGTGATGCGTGCGACGGTTCTCATCTTTCTCCAGGGCGGCCTGTCCTATTCGCGCGCCGCCCGCTCCGAGGTCCTCGAACCAGCACCGCTGCACACGACAGTCTCGGCAGCCGCGTCGAAACCATAGGCCGTACGTCCCGGTGTGGGCCACCTTGCAGTCCAGAATGGAGATGCTTCGTGCACCATCAGCCACGATGACCGCCGGAATTCCGACGGCCGCCTGGGGGTCGCTATGCCCCCCGGGAGGAAGCGTATATCCCGCATGTTCGAACGTCAGCCCGCGCAACATGATGTGCTCAACGGGCGCGCCTGCACTGGTATCTCCCTCAAACCGCACAAACGTATCGGCCACGGGTGCGACCACCGTTGTCTTTGCGGGGTCCTCGCCCGGCAGGGGTTTGTAGACGAGCAGGCCGTCTCGCCCGAGATGCCATTCGCCCGGTTCGTCCAGGAACGCCCTGGCGTTCTCCAGGTGGTAGCGCTCTCGCCCCAGCCAGCCGAACTGCCAGGCACCCGGCCCCGTGGTGACAACTCGGCTCGTGTCTCCATCCACCCCGGCCAGCGGCAGTCGCGCCGTTTCCCAGGCGTAGTACACGACCACGACGACGTCTTTCCGTTCGTCGGGGGTGAGTCCCAAGAGCGGCTTGATGTCATCGGGACGGGCAAAGAAGGCCCGTCGATGCAGGTCTGTGTTTTGACCTGTCAGCGGATCAATGCCATACGGTGCCGGACGATCAATGTAGTGGTAGAACGTGTTGGGCGAACGTGCGCGTACGGCTCGTCGTCCGTTGACCCAGAGCTGTTCGGGGCGCCATGTTCCCTGTTTCGCCTCAGGCAGGCATACGCTCCAGAGGCCATCGGCCGTCACCTGAAAACCCTGGATGACCCGGCCTGCGGTGAAGACCGGTCTGGCGCCGGGTGCGGCTTCGTAAACAATGGGGCAGGTGGCCGTTCCGCTGTCTTGCGGTTTGAAGACGATGGGTTTCGCAATACGGTAGGTGCCCTCCGCGATGAGGACCTGGATGGGTTGCGTCAGGGCGTTTCGCGCCTTGAGCGATCGGGCCTCGTCGCGAGCCCTCTCCACGGTCGCGAAGGGCTTGTCCTTCGTGCCCGGATTCGCATCGTTTCCCGCCGGTGATACGTAATACGTCTCTGCCTGTGCCGGACCTGTCCACGGGCAGATGGCCGCAATCGACGCCAGTATGGTCAGGACCTTCTGTCGCGTCAGTGTTCGTCTCATGTTCATGTCCTTCCACGGTGCAGAACTGTGGGCCTGGTCATTTGACTTTGCCGCACGATCCGGTGACATAGCCTCGGTGTTGGCTCCTCGGTGCGCACGCGAGACTCAGGACATCTCGTAGGCATCCTTCAACGGGTAGACGTGGTCCTTCCACACCGTCTGGTACCTCTGGTCATCGACCGCGGGCTTTCGGATCATCCTCAGACAGCACTCCATCTGTTTGGGGGTGCTGCTGGGTTTCTCGCAGAGCTGCAGTGAGAATTTCGAGAAGTCCCTCACCATGAAATCGAAGATCTGGTCCACGATGCCGTCATCAATCCCGTAGATCTTGGCGTTCTCCAGGATGAGCTGGCCGTAGGCCACGAGGGTGAAGATGTCTCCCAGGCTCAGAAGGAAGTCGATGTCCTTCCGTTGTGCCTCATCCGGTGTGGCGGTGACCAGGAGCTTCTTGAAGACCTCGATCTGTTCCCTGAAGACGGCCACGTTGGGCAGGTCATAAAGCCCATAGGCAAGGTTGTAGTCGCGGAAACGGATCTTGCCCAGCTCTCGAGCCGGACCCTGGTTGAAGAGAAATGTGTCGTCTCTCGGCTCGTTCTGGGTGCCGATCTCCGAGTAGTCGGCGGGGTTGAAGAAGTAGTTCTGCATGAACTTCACGATCAGTGCGATGTTCACATGGACGGTCCCCTCCAGCTTCGGCAGCGCGCGGATGTCTCTCGTCGCCATCTCGAAGTACATGTCCTTCTCGAAGCCCTTGGCGGCAATGACGTCCCAGAGCAGGTTGATCACCTCTTCGCCCTGTGTGGTCACCTTCATCTTGACGACCGGGTTGTAGAGCAGATAGCGACGATCCTCTCGCGACGCCACGCGCATATGGTCGCCCGCTCGCATGGCGAACAGCTTCATGGCCACGAGCCGGCAGTAGGCATCCGTGAACAGCCTCTTCACGTGCGGGAAGTCCGTCACGTACATGCCATAGAGCTTTCGATTGGCCGCGTGCCGGATCGCTTCATACAGGGAGTGGGTGCAGATGCCGATAGAGGCCCAACCGAGGTTGTACTTACCGATATTGACGGTGTTCAGCGCTGCGTCCCACGCATCCTGCCCCCTGGAGAGGATGTCGCCCTCCGAAATGGGATAATCGCGAAGGGCAAATTCGGCCACGTAGTTCTGTGCGGCGACGACGTTCTTGACGCATTCGTAACGCTGGTTCTGGTAATTGGCGGCAAAGAACACGTAGTCCTTGGTGTCGCTCATCTTCCCGAACGTCGAGACCATCGGGGCCTCGTTTCCGTTGCCGATGTAGTACTTGGAGCCGTTGGCCTTGTAGGTCCCGTCGGACTGCGGCGTCAGCGCCATCTCCGTGGAGTAGAGGTCCGCACCATGCTCCTTCTCGGAGAGCCCGAAGGCGAAGACGGCTCCCTCTCGGAGTAGCTTCGCCGCCCGTTGCTTGAGCGCCTCGTTGTGGGTCATCCAGATGGGACCGAGCCCCAAAATGCTCACCTGCCAGGTGTACCAATAGCCCAGACCGTAGAAGCTGAGGATCTCGTTGAATCCGGAGATCCTCCACGTGTCCCAACGGCAGTCCGGGCCTCCATACGCTGAAGGTGTCAGCAGCGTCGCGAAGATTCCCTCGTTCTTCTGAAACTCAAGGAAGTCCGAGTACCAGACCCGGTTGTGGTCATCCTCCTTGATCTTCTTCTTTCCTTTGTTCTCGAAAAACTCGATGGTCTTCAGTGCGAGCTGGCGGGACTTTTCGTCGGGGTAGTGGTAGCCATAGTTCTTCGGATTCAGCAGAATCATTACCGTACCTCCTGATTGGGTTGATGTGATTGCTTCGCAGACGCAGTATCACCCATTGAAACCGACACAGCAAGTCTGACCCGGCAGGTTGGCCAGGCGAGTGGCATGCCGGGGACGAATGGGGCTCTGATCGTCGAGGGGAGAGGTGTGATGGAACCGCCCTCTGATTCCATCAAACGGCATCACGACAACCATGTTGCTGCCTCTCTCCGCCCGACCGGGCCCTTCCGCATCGCCATCACAGGGCGGCGGGCGCGATTGAGACCCGGGGATTCCGCTGCCCTGCCTCACGGACTATACTTCTGAAGCCCCTCGCGGCTCGTGAAAGGACCCTGCCATGCGATTCATCTGGGCTTCAGCTACTCTTCTTGCGATCGCTCTCCCGCCCCGTACCGCCTTGCACGCGGGCCAGCCCGCCATGGACCCGTCCGGCTGCGTCATCGTAGACGACGGAGGGGCCGGAAAGTTCGCCTCGTGGCCCGATCTCCTGCGGATGCCCGACGGCACCCTGATCTGCTGCTTCTACCAGGGGTACGCCCACGGATCGCCGCCGACCGACACCTTCCCGAACTGTGGCAAGATGGCTTGCAGGTTCTCCCAGGATAATGGCAAGACATGGAGCACGCCGGTCACCATGGTCGACACCGACGGTGACGACCACGACGGCCACCTCGTATTGCTGAAGGACGGCCGGCTTCTCTGCAATTACTTCTGCGAGCAGTACTACACCGACGAAAACGGCAAACGGGTTCGCATCAAAGACCGAGACGCCTTGGTCACGCAGAGCCGCGTATGCCTTATCGAGAGCGCGGACAAGGGCAGGACATGGGGCCCGCCACGGGTGGTCCCAACCTGTTGGAAGCACGTTCAGGCGACGGCCGGCAGCGTCATTGAGCTGCCCAACGGCCACCTCATCATGCCCGTCTACGGTTGGGAGAGGGCGGGCAAGGCTGCCGGCGTCGGCGTGGTTCGATCCGAGGACGGCGGCAAGACATGGGGTCCGACAACGCTGCTGGTCAAGGGGCTCGACCACGGGCAGGCCAACGAAATGGGGCTCGTGCAGATGAGGAATGGAACCCTTCTGGCCCTCATCCGATCGCAGATGCTCCAGTGCCTCTCATCCGACGGGGGCAAGACCTGGACCCAGGCGGTGCCGATCGGCATTGCAGGTCATGCTCCGTGTGTCATCGAGCCCCGTTCGGGCGTATTGGTATGCGGGATACGCATGGTCGGCAGCGCACATGGGACGGGCGTGATCGTCAGCCGGGACCAGGGCAAGACCTGGCGCGGACCTTATCGCGTCGATACGGTAGGTGGTGCCTATCCGGGCCTGGTCGAACTGGCCGACGGCAGCATCTACATCGTCTACTATGAAGAAGGCGCCGGCTCGAAGATACGCGGCAAGCGTTTTCGACTGACCGAGGATGGCATCGCCCCGTTACTGCCGACCGAATGGAAATGATTGGTGCCCGGGAAGATCGTTGTCCACGTGAAATCCGTTCGCACGAGAATCCTTCCTCGCACGAGCGGCATGTGGTGAGAACGACTCACCATTCCAGCACCAAGGAGTCCGCGGAATGAACACCCTGTCGCTTCCCTTGGCAATCGCTTACCTGACGGCATCCGGCGGTCCCGCCGCCTCTGCGATGACACCGTTCGAAACAGACGTGTTTGTCGGCGGCACCGATGGCTATCATACGTTTCGCATCCCGGCCATCGTGGTGACCAACAAGGGTACGCTCCTGGCGATCTGCGAGGGCCGCAGGGGCAGCACGTCCGACACCGGCAATATCGATATGGTCCTTCGTCGGAGCACCGATGGCGGAAAGTCGTGGTCCCGACTCCAGGTGATATGGGACGACGGGCCCAACACATGCGGAAACCCATGCCCCGTTGTCGACCGATCCACCGGGACGATCTGGCTGCTCATGACCCACAACCTCGGACCGGATGATGAGGCGGCCATCGCCCGGAAGAAGGCCAAGGGCACGCGGACGGTGTGGGTGACCAGGAGCGACGATGACGGTGCCACGTGGACCCGGCCGATCGATACTACCGCGACAACCAAGAAGCCCGAGTGGGGCTGGTACGCCACCGGTCCGGGCGTGGGCATCCAGCTTCAATACGGCCGGCACGCCGGCAGGTTGCTCATTCCCTGCAACAACACTGTCCAGCCGGATCCGGCCCACCTCGATCGGTTCGAATACGGCAACCATGCCATCTACAGCGACGATCATGGGAAATCGTGGCTGGTGGGCACCGCGGTCCCCTCCTTGACGATTGACGAACCGCAGGCCGTAGAGCTGACGGACGGCTCCGTCATGATGAACATGCGATCCCACTTCGGAAAGGGTTGCCGTGTGGTATCGGTCAGCGGCGACGGCGGCAAGACCTGGGGCGGTATCCGCCACGAAGAGGTCCTTATTGAACCGGATTGCCAGGCCAGCTTCCTCCGCTACACCGATGCCAAGACGGATGGCAAGACTCGGGTCCTGTTTTCCAATCCGGCCAGTAAGCAACGCGACAGGATGACCGTTCGCCTCAGCTACGACGAAGGCAAGACCTGGCCCGTGTCCAGACTGCTCTGCGCCGGGCCGGCCGCCTATTCCTGTTTGACCGTATTGCCGGACCAGACGATGGGCTGTCTCTATGAACGGGGCAAGAAGCACCCCTACGAGGGGATTACGTGGGCCCGGTTCACGCTCGAATGGCTCACCGATGGTAAGGATTCGCTGAGCACGACGTCGGGAACGAAGTGATCGGAGACCGCAGACTTCAGGACAACTTCATTACGTACAGGAGAGCACATTGAGCCCCCACACACGACACCCGTATCTCATCGCCGCAATGATGGGTCTGATGATGTCTGTCTCTGTTTCACCGGCAGCACAATCCGCACCCCCTGTCCTGATACCGCTTCCCGCCAAGGTCACCGTGCTCGAAGGCCATTTCGTCCTTGGCCCGAAGACGGCCATCCATGCGGCCCAATCGGAAGCGGATACCGCCCAGATCCTCGTCGATGCCATAGCCGGCTCAACGGGCCACAAGCTGCGCGTTGTCCCCGAATCGAATCCCGCCTCGCACGACGGCGCCATCATCCTCTCCCTGGACCCCGCTCGCGTCAGCGCCGGCGAAGAAGGCTACAAGTTGGAGGTCACCCCCAAGGGCGTATCCATCGCGGCGGCCAAGAGCCCCGGGCTCTTCTACGGCATGCAGACGTTTCGCCAGTTGCTTCCCCTGCGTCCGGTTCCGGGCCGGACGGAGTATCCGTTGGCCTGCGTGAGTGTCGAGGACACACCGCGTTTCGGCTGGCGCGGATACCTGTTGGACAGCGCCCGTCACTTCGTCACCAAGGCAACCGTCTTGAATCTCCTCGACGCCCTGGCCATGATCAAGATCAACGTCTTCCACTGGCACCTCGTCGATGACAGCGCCTGGCGCCTCGCCATCTCGAAGTACCCGCAATTGGTCAAGCCGATGGCCATCGAGAGCGGTGCCTATACGCAGGCGATGGGCTGCTACTCCCCCAGCGATGTACGCGAGATCGTGGATCGCGCCAAGCGCCTGCACATCACGATCGTGCCGGAGATCGAAATGCCCAGCCATGCGATGCAGGCGGCGTCGATGCTCCCCGAGGCCTGTTGCCTTGGAGCAGATGGCAAGCCGCTGCCGCCGGGGGCAACCCGGGAGATCTGTCTCGGATCCGACCGAGCGATCGAGGCACTGCAGGACATCCTCGTCGAGACCATGGCCTTGTTTCCCAACAGCCCCTACATCCACCTCGGAGGCGACGAGGCGGAGGACACACACTGGAAGGCCTGCTCGCGCTGCCGGGCACGGATGGTCCAACAGGGCATCACCGACGCGCGCCTTCTGCAGAAGTGGTTTATGCACAACATGAACCGGTTCGTGCGCGACCACGGCCGCACCAGCGTAGCCTGGGCCGACCGTCTGTCTCTCGGCATTCCGGAAGGCCAGATCGTCCACGGCTGGCACGCCGGTGAGCTGGAAGAGGCCGTTGCCAAAGGCTTCCGCGCCATCAACTCTCAGCACGACTACACTTACTTCGACTATGGCCAGGGGCCGGGCGACTCATCCTTCGGCGGCGCCTCGCTCAACACGGCCCGAGTCTACGCGCTCGATCCCGTGCGGGGCCTCACCCCTGATCGGGCCAGACTCGTTCTCGGCACCCAGGCCCAGCTATGGACCGAGCTCGTTACAGACGACCGCGTCTTCGTCAAGACCTTCCCCCGCATCCTGGCACTGGCCGAAGTCGCCTGGACGCCCCAGGAGAAACGTGACGGTAAGGACTTCACTCACAGGCTGAACGCCTTCCTCCCACGACTCGACGCCCTGGGCATCCCTTACTTCAAGCCTGCCGTCGTGTTGGGAACCTGGGCCCCTGAGGCGATGTCGCAGACCTGGAAGGACCTCGAGTGGAACGTCACGGAGAAGGTCCAAAGAACGGGGCCGATGGACGTGACCCTGCTGTACCAGCGAGGCAAGCATGCCATCCAAATCCAGTCGGTGACACTGCTCGAGGACGGACGGGAGACTGCCCGTGACGACCATAACGGGCTCACCGGAGCGGTCCACGAGGGGAACACCTACCACCTCCAGGTGCCAACTCGTAAGGCCGGCGCAACCTATACCCTTCGCGCACGTATCCGATGCGATGGCGGTGATTCACACGGCCTCGTCCTGTTGCGCTAGCCGTCGGCGAGCCGAGACAGTCGCGCGCTTCGTGCCCATCATCATCTCTGTGTTTGTGTTCCTTGAGGTTACGCCGCAGTGTTTGGCGTATGTGAGCCGGGGGTATGAACTCTGCTTCGAATGTCACCGCACAGGGGCCAGACTCGGCCCTCCTCGCTCTGTAGCGTAGGGCGAGGGTCAGGAGTGCAGTACGACCCTGTCGTTCGTTGTTGGTCTGAGCGATTGGGGGAAGACCTTCCATCCCATTCCGCCGAGGAAGGGCAAGCAAGGGCTCGGTTCATATCTTCACGACACAAAGGGCCCCGCCTGTTGCGTGTTTGTTGAGTAGTGTATAATTCCACCAAGCCTAATCCACTTATAGGTGCAGAATCTCCTGATGAGGGATATCTGTCATGTCTGATTCCAATCATCCTCACATGACTCCTCCGAATCCTTCGGATGCAGAAATCGAGTCTCCTCAGCTCTTTGGCGTTGAACGCGTCCGCTCGCAGTGGATCCTGACCCGTCGGGGCTTCCTTTCGGCCGCAGGCGCAGCCGCGATCGGAACGCACTTTGGACAGGGACAAGAGCAGACTCGACCCGCACAAAGCCAAGCCGTACCTCCCTGCGAAAGGAGCTTTGCCCACACCGAAGAGGTTCGAGCCGTTGCGATCGATCCAAACGGCAAGTGGCTTGCTTCCGGAGGGGATAGCACGGTCAAGCTGTGGACATTTCCCGAGGGGGCGCTCTACAACGTGCTCAAGGGTCACCAAGACCGGGTGATGGCTTTGCTCGTCACTCCCGACGGATCCACCCTGGTATCGGCAGGGCGCGACAAGAGAATCCTGCTCTGGTCGGTATCCGACGGTTCGCTTATCAGAACGTTGGCCGGTCATGATGGCCCTGTCGTGGCATTGGCGATCACACCCGACGGTCAACTCCTGGTCTCGGGCAGCAGCGACAAGACGGTTCGCGTCTGGTCGATGACCTCGGGGCAGATGCTGAAGACCCTTCTGGGACATGAGGACAAGATCCAGGCATTGGCTATGAGCCGAGATGGACAAGCCGTCATGTCCGGATGTGACGACGGAAGCATCAACATCTGGTTGTTGTCCCGCTTGAACCCGATTCGAACCCTTCCGGGGCATCCGATTGGCGTACGAAGTCTTGCCGTCAGTCCGGATGGGCGAAGGTTGGCTTCCGGCGGCGCCGACAAGACCATCCGTCTCTGGTCGCTGCCGGCGGGCAAGCCCATCAAGACCATTGAAGCCCACGGAGATTACGTCACGGCGTTGGCGTTCAGCCCGGACGGACGCTTCTTGGTGTCGGGTGGCGGAGACAAGCAGATCAAGATCTGGTCCTTTCCGCAGATGGGCCTTGTCAAGGTCCTGTCGGGGCAGGGCAGTTGGGTCAGGGCGCTGGACATAAGCCCGGACGGCGGCGTCCTGGTGGCCGGACAGTCCGACAAAACGCTCAGATCGTGGTCCTTTCCCGATGGAGCGACGAGGATCTGCCTGATGGATATCGAGGCCAGTTACACGAGCGTGCAGGGCGTGATCTACGAACGACGGACCGAGACGGGGCTTTTGATACGGTACACATTGCCATGTGGCTCACCGATACCACCGGGCGCCGTCTGCACATGCAATTGCGTACCGGGGAGACTCACCATACCTGCCGGCGGGAAATCGACGCTCGTACCGACCCAAGTCTGCACTTGTGATGAGGTCTGCGTGTGTCTGAGTGTGTCCACCAACAGGCCATCGATCCGATAGCGGTCAGCCAGGGGGCCCAGCTGTGGTCGAGGAGAAGCCGAGTGGGATGGAAGTGTATGTCATCCCCTTTCAGAACGAGTCCATCATCTATCTGCCGCTTCGCCGCTTGGCCTTCCTGGGAAACCGGTCTATGGTGCGGTACGTTCAGGCGCTATCCACCGGATCCGCACCGCTGCACAATGAGAAGGTGGATGCGTTTCTCAATGGCATAGGGTTCTGGAAACCCCCTGTTGCCCCCTCTCCCCCGTCGACGACCGGCATTGATCATCGACCGACTCTGGGCGTTCTCCTCATGACCAATGCCTGCAATATGGCTTGTGTCTATTGCTACGCATACGGTGGGGAGGGGGCGCTGCGGGAGATGTCGGAACCGTTGGCCTTCCGCGTCATAGATACGGTGTGCGACAACGCCGTTCAGCGCGGGCAGCAAAGCTTTGCCCTGGCCTTCCACGGTGGGGGTGAACCCACAATGAACTGGAAGGTTTTCACCCGGGCAGTGCAGTACGCAAGGGACAAGGACCTCACGTGCGAGATCTCACTGTCGACCAACGGTGTGTGGCCGAGGGTCCGGCGCGATTTCATACTGCAGCACTGCGACTCCCTGTGTATCTCGTTCGATGGGTTGAGACGTGTGCAGGATGCCCAACGACCGAGCCGCGAAGGTCGGAGTTCGTTCGAATCCGTCTTGCAGACATTCGAGGCGCTGGACGACTCCGGCCGGTCCTACGGAGTTCGCATGACGGTCACCGACGCATTCGTACAAGACCTGGCAGAGGGTGTTGAGTTCATCTGCGAGACGACGAACTGCCCAATCGTGCAGGTGGAACCGTGCTACACCGCCGGACGTGGGACGCATGCCGATCCAACACCGGATCAGGCGAATACGTTCGTAAAGGCCTTCCTGGAGGCCTATGACATCGCGACATCGAAAGGCCGCACGTTGATCTACTCCGGTGCACGGCCAGCAGTGATTGCTCCGTCATTCTGTCGAGCTTTGGAGCAGTCTCTCGTCGTCACACCCGAAGGAGATGTGGTCGCCTGCTTTGAGACGTGTGCTCGCACGCATCCTCTGATAGATCAGTTCGTCATCGGGCGAGCGTCGTCTTCGGGCATTTCTGTGGATGCCGAAGCTGTGCGAGCCTTTGCCCGACGGCGAGCAGAGAAACGAAGCGCGTGTGCGGAATGCTTCTGCTTCTGGCACTGCGGCGGAGACTGCGCCACTCGGACTCTCGGCATCCGGGAGGGGGTGCGGGAGAGATGCCGGGTGAATCGGGCAATCACACGGGAGTTGCTGATCCGGCACATTCATGATGGGGGCGGTGTGTGGGTCGGGGCTTCGGAGTAGTCCGGTCGGTTGGGTCGTATGTGCCCCGCCAACAGGGGCGATGATGCGGCATGGGCTTTCTACGAGAAGCCGGCCGCTATCGGTGCATGGCCATGCCACGACAACTCCTTATCCTGGATCTCGACGAGACTCTGGTGTACTCCACCCATCATTCACTCGGACGCAGGTGCAGCTTCAGGGTGGCGCCGTATCATGTGTACAAACGACCGCATCTTAAGGAGTTCCTGTCGATATGTACCGGACATTTCGAGGTGGCGGTCTGGACGGCCGGTGGCTGTCTGTACGCCGAGGAGATCGTCAAACGCATCTTTCCTCCTCACAGCCGTCCGGCTTTTGTCTGGAGCAGCCAGGACTGCACGGAAGTGCGCGGAGCATGGGGTGCTGTCTACGCGACCATCAAGGATATCACGAAGATCGCCTCGCTGGGATACAACGTTGAGAGGATCCTGGTCGTCGACGATACTCCGGGAGTCCTCGGCACCTTCTACGAGAACCTGATCCAGGTGCTACCCTTCACAGGCTCGCCCAAGGACAATGAGTTAAGCCTGCTGGCTCGTTACCTGCCCAGCCTCACCGCAGTGTCTGACGTACGTTACCTGGACAAGCGGAATTGGCGCCAGGGACTCTGACACGCCCTCCGAACGGCCTTTGCAGCCTCCATTGGGGGGCCATGTCAATGCTCCGTCCTCGACCACCAGGACCCCTTGAGGGACGGAGTTCGAAGCCCCACTCCTCAGGGGCGCCATCGTCGTATTGGAGGACGGCGCATCACGGATTCGAGAACTGCCGATTCAGAGAAAGAGAGGTAGCACGGTGTGCAGTTCACACCTGCAACCCTCCACACCGACGCCTCGATTGTGGAATCAAAACCCGAAACGCAAAACAGGCTTCACCCTCACGCTATAATGCCCATGCCCTGCCCGGCCGAGGAGGCGGACAGAGTTCGTGTGCAGTCTCCGCATGGCAGACACCTTCCCACCTCCTCATCGAGGTCTGATCATGAACCGGCGACTCATGGCCGTCTTGCTGATTGTTCAGGTTCTTGGGTTCGGTTCGACGTTCGCATCGGCCGTGGAACTGGTCGGAAAGGGCCGGGTGTTCATTCGCTTCACGAATGTCCGACCCGATCGGGCGAAGGTCCTCATCCGACTGAACATCGTTCCCAACCATGAGCAACCGTTCAGTTGGACGGGCAAGACCGTCTACGTCGGCCGGGGCGGCGAGGCTGAGAAGCCGGACCCTCTGCATTTCCTGATGCCCGATGAAACCACACCATGGGTCGACGTGGGGCAATACATGAACACGCAGGGTGAACGAAGCTGGGCCACTTACCTCTCCCCGCTCCTCTGCGGGGTGCAGACCGAGCCCCCATCCGACGGGCTCTTCATCGTGGCCGAGCTGGCGCAGGGGCCGGGCACGAGAGTCATCCGACGCCTGGAGGTCCGCAAGCCCGACCTCCCCGCCCGCCCCACCGAACGAAAGTACCCCTGGCTCCTGGGCTACAGCGTCTGGAACGGCAGCGCGCCCATTCTCCCCACGTTGGGGCTCCTGACCCCCGCACAACCCGATCTCTGTCCGCGTGTCTACACGTTGGAAGAGGCCCTCAATAGCCAACTTGAGGTCATCAAGACATTCCCCGACGTCGGCCGGCTGCCTACGCAGATGGTCTTCAAGACGGTGGACCAGCCGGAGGTCTATCGCGCCCTGGGCTACCGGGGATATCCCGACGACACCATCGAAGGCAACCTGGGTGACGAGATATCGCTGGACGTCAAACTGCCCGCCGACGAGCAGAACCGCAGATTCCGCCAGCACCTCAAGAGCAAAGGCATGGATCCCCTGGACGTTCTGAAGGACGAAGATGCGGCGAAGGTCCGCTCGTTGCCGCAAGAGAAACAGTGGGACAGCGTGACGCTCCTGCCCCCGTTGCCCCAGAAGCCCATCCACTTCTACGAATCGGCCAACTTCCGATACCAGCTCTGGTACGAGGAACTGGCGGCCCGAACCCGGCAGATCGAAGCGAAGAACCCCGGCAAGAAGGCGCTCTGCGGAGCGAATTTCAGCCCCCACATGAACGTCTGGCCGGATGTCCGACAGTGGATCGGCCCCTTTAAGGCCAACGCCATGACCATGACCTGGACCGAGGACTGGTGGTGGCAGCTCCCCGAGGTCTCGCCCCAGGTGTTCGGCTTCCTGCTCGACGGCCTGCGCCTGGCGGGCAGCTATCACGGGGCTCCCATGCAATACTACATCATGCCCTTCAAGGGCCAGTCGCAAGACAACTTCCGCAGGATGCACACCCTGGCCTACGCCCATGGGGCCAGGATCATCAACCACTTCATCACGCAGAACCAGGCGATGATCACCTGGGACTATGTCGACCAGATCGAGAGTCCGCGGACGTATCAGGCCATACACGACATGATCCGTGACGCCGGTGCCGTTGAGCATCGGCTATCTCAAGCCATGCCCCAGAGGGCTCAGATCGCGATCATGTTGTCTCGGGCCGCCGATACGTGGGACACAGAGGACCTGGGCGGTGCCGGGCATCTCTACGGCGCAACGTTCAACGTGAACAACGACGAGCGCAAGGCCATCTGGATGGCCCTGAGACATGCCCAATATCCGGTAGACCTGATCACCGACGAGGACATCGCCGAGGGCAGACTGGCAGGCTACCGTGTGCTCTATGTTGTCGGTTCGGAGATGCTGGCGGCGGCCGTAAAGCCACTGAAACAATGGGTGCGGGATGGCGGCGTACTCTATGCCACGGCCGGCAGCGGCCTGCTGGACGAATACCACCGCGACCTCGCGGAACTCCGCGAGGTGTATGGCATCGAAGGGCACAAACTCGACCGCGTTGTCCGGCACGTCCGCCCGAGGAGCACACTGGCAAGCATCAAGCCGCTGGACACCATCACGGCAGAGGCCCCCGAACTCGGTTTGACCTCCATGCAGCTTCCCACGCTGTGCTACCGTCAGACCTTCCAACCGACGTCCGCCGCGAGAACCCTGGGCAAGTATCGAAGCGGCGGCTCACCGGCTGTCCTCTACAACGCCTTCGGAAAAGGGGGGGCCTACGCGGTAGGGGCACTGGCCGGTCTGGCCTATCTGACCCCAGCGGTCACCTCGTCCTCCGACATCCTGCCGACCAACTTCTCCTCGGATATCCGCGCTCTGATCGCACTGCCTGCCATTCAGGCGAAGGTCACCCCGGTCGCAGCCGCTTCCGATCCGTTGGTCGAGACCCAGTACATGGTCGGACCCACCGGCTCGCTCGTGATCTTGACCAATTGGAGAGAGAAACCCATCGAGAAGCTGATCGTACGCTTCCCTGGCCTCACACACGTTCAATCGGTCCAGAGCCTGCGTGCCGCCGGCCACTTCAGGGGCCACCTGCACGAACAATCGCGAGGTCGGCTGCCGGTTCAGGTTGTCAATGGCGTACGCCAGGTCGAGCTGAGGCTGGAGGTCACCGATTTCCTCCTCGTGGACTGACCGCAGAGGTCCCGGGCCTCTGCGGCCACAATTCATGGTGGATTTGGAGCGATCGGTCGCGGTAGAATACTGTCCGTCAGGCGGCGAGACCCGCCTGTAAGGTGTGCTGGAATTGGTGCAGTTGCGCCCGTAGCTCAATTGGATAGAGTGGCAGACTTCGAATCTGAAACCTTCGCTTGTAAAGCACGCAACTAGAGTTAGTTATATTTCTTGGCGACTTAAGAAACGAGCGTTTGGCGACTTAAGGTTGCTGAACAGATGTTGCATGCTGGAAAAACCTCCTGAGATCGCCCAGCACTGGGTCATGAACCGGAATCTTGATCTTGTCCGGGGGCACGCCTGTCTTCTCACTTTGTTGAAGATACGACTCCAGTGATTCTGGTCGAACGAACCTCCTGCGACCTCGCGACAGGCAGGCAAGCCGTCCTTGCCTTGCCAGTTCGGTAACGTAGCGAGGTCTGCATCGCAAGATCCGCGAAACCTCCTTGAATGTCAGTAGTCGCTCGGGCATGCCACTCCCCCTCAGCAGCAAGTCAGGCCATACGTCGCCATCGCGACTCGGCTGGTCGGACCGGGCTTTGGTCATCCCTCGCCGATCAGCAATTCCGAACACCCCGAAGGGACGCCGATCAGGTTGCCTCTATGAAGAAGGTGGTAGAAGGTTTTTGAGAAAACGATCGATGGAGATATTCGCAATCGTGTCGTTCTTGGTTTGGATCCTGGCGAAGTGGCTCAACGTCGCTGGCCGAGATTGCATAAGACAGCCGCGGGCGGCCGAGGCTGAGGATGACCCCGACCGCCCGCGACGCGGGGGTGGAAATCAGTTCTCGCAGACGGTCGCGTCCAATCCGGCTTTTCTCCTGCTCAGCTCATCCCTGTATTCAGCCACCAACGTTTCAACGCATGCAAGCCCCATGAGAGCCAGGTGCGGGAGGTTACGCCCGTAATCCTCCCTCAACTTCTCGATCATGGGGTGATCGCGATCGAAGACGACGATGCGGGCGTACTCCTGATCACATACGACGGCCTGTATCCCGAGCTGTTCCGCCATCTCCGTAAACAGCTTGGCAGCGAATCCATCCGGACATGTCATTCTGCACAACGCCATTTCATATCCTCCTGCTGCAAGACGTTGCCGTTGTTACTCTGCTTTCATCAACAGTTCCCGCATAACCCAATTAGCCGCCAGCTTCAGGTGTGGCAGATCGCGTTGTGTGAAGCTGGACGTCTGTCGCCACTGACCGTTAGCGTCCCGGTAGTTGCGGTCAATGGTGGCGCTGTACCACTCCTTACTGCCATGTTCCTCGTCACCCTCGTTGCGCCAGATGGCAGCATGCACGCGATCAAACGACTTGGAAGCGATCGGCTGATCGGACATCGACAAGTCCTCCAATAGATCTTCTTGCTTGGCAGGCACACTACCCGCCTCTACCAGGTACGGGTAGAAATGTTTCCGCGGTGGCGTTCGCGGTTCGTGCTACGGCATGTAGCTGTCGGGGCCCGGATCGTACTGATCCATGTTTGGTTCGCCGGTCAGATCTGCTTGACCACCGAGCTTCGGCAGGGCGTCCAAGAGAGCATCCTGCACCCTTATGTAACATTCGCAGAACTCCTGTACTTCCTCCGACGAGGGCTCGTGGATCTCATAGGTTTCCGGAGGATCATGCTGCATCTGCTCGAATCGGTGTATGTCTTCGGGCCTTGGGGTTCCGCGGTCGTCATGGCTGGCCCAAAGCGTACGGACGGATTCATCCAAGGGCGTCAACTCGGACCCGAGTAGGAAGTTGCATCGGGCGCAGACGGAAAAAATACTGCCGTCGTCCTGATCGGTGTGGTGACTGACGCTGTCACAACCACATCGTTCGCACTCATGCGCGGGGTGCATTTCGCCGTTGGACATGGGGGCTAACTCCTCTACGATCGACTTGCTTCGAAACACGCGATCACGGCCGGTTTGAAGCGTTGCTTGTCAACCCAGTACTGGGGGGCGAGCCGACGCACCTCCCGGAAACACTCCGTAGCCTCGCGCTCCCGGTTCTTGAGGACCAGGACGGCCCCTTTGTAGAACCAGGCGGTTGCCCTGTCCCCGGCCGGGGTAAACCTGCCCTGGATCTCGGCTTCGGCGAGGCGTTCACATTCCTCGTACTCACATGCATCGTACGTGTCAGCGATCTGGCGCGCCTGGGACGGCATTTCAGCGGCCGTTATGACGCCGAAGCGGTTCCGCTGATCCCATTCCTTGAACGATGGGCTGCGTTGGTGCTGGGATCGAGAGGGCTGCTCGGTGGGCCGATGTTGTTGAGAGGCGATCGCATAGGCGCCCGCCACGGCCAACACGCCAACCAAGGGGTGGCAACCGCTGATGGATACGAGGAAGTAACAGCAGATTGCAAGCAATCGCTTCTTCTTCATCAGTAGCTCTCCTTATCGACGGTCTTCAAACCGAAGACCCCTCCACTGAAGTTGCAGATGAGGATGGTGACCTTCCCCGCCTCGAATTCGACAAACCTCTCCGCCGTCTTCTCCGTGGTCGTGGCGACGCGGACCTCGTGACGGCCGGGAGGGATGGCGATGGGTTCCAGCCATGGCGAATCGCCGATATGCCGGCCGTCGATGTAGACACGTGCCCACGGCGTGGACTTGGCCACTACCCATGCCTTTGAAGAGGATGCCGGTTCTTCCGGCTTGGGCGATCCGAACGTCAGCACGGGCACGCCTATGATCGCGGCCGGCGGGGTGGATGCTTGCTGCGCTGCCGGCGTTGAGAGGGCCACCTGAGGCGCGTCGGGGCGCGGAGTGACCCGTTCGGCCGCGTCCGCCGAGTTCTGTGGTGATTCATGTGTGATCTCTGGTGATCGGGAACGCGTATGAGCCGCCTGTTGAGCGCCTCGGCGGGTTTCGCGGGCATCGACCGATGCCTGTTGGGTACGTTTGGCGGCCGCGGCCCATTGCTCGCACTTCGAGGCCATCCCCTCGCCGAGCGAACGGACACCGGTGGATGCAGACGAGATTGCCGGCGCTACGTGGCGGGCCACGAACATAATGGACAGGTAGAGGAAGATGAGAACGATTGCCACGCCAATCGCCTGGGGTGGGATGAGGTGGAGGGTCCAGCGTGCAATACGCCTTGCCCAGGCCCATGCATTAGCGGCTGAAGGGATCGGTGTTCTCCCGGGTGGATGATTGGACGCTCCGGTCGAGTTTGCCTGGGCAGGCTGGGCTTGTCGCGGTGCCGGCGCTGGGCGTTTCGGGCCAGGTTGGGTGTGAGGCACCGGCCTACCGTTGAGCGTGGTTCGCGGAATGGAGGAGGATGCCGCGGACGCCCGCTGCGGACTGCCGCCAGCTGGGACCTTCCGGCCCGTAAGCGCGAAGAAGGCGTCTTGGACCGTGGCAGCAAACTTGGTGGCCGCGTCACGTTCCGTGGGATTTGCGCCCCAGCGGGCCTTGCTGGCATACCGGGCGAGAAGCCGCCGGGCCGCCTCGTCGATCTGGTGCGGCGCCGCGGTGGGAGCAAGGCCCAAGGTTTGGAAGGCCTCTTGCTGCGTCACCTGCAACCTCTACTTGACCAAGCGCCCTGCCACCTGAGTCGTAAAATATTGCACCAGCTCTTCCCGATCATGGATGAAGCGGTAGAGGATTCTGTCGTTGACGACGGAGGCGACCTTCTTCAACAACGGCTCGTCCACGTCGGAGCGGATGTTGCCGACACCAATGGTCTCGATGATGGCGCCACTCTGTTTGAGTTGCTTGCTGGTGCCAACGGGGTGGCCGCCCTGGCCGTCCGTAAGCATCACGATGTGAGCACGATGACTGCGGGACTCATTCAGAAGCTGCTTGACCAAGACCAGGGGGCAGTTCAGGTCGGTGCCCCCGCCGTACCGGATGCCGTTGAGGGCGCGAATGATACTGGCCGTATTGGCCCGCAGGGAGACCAGCGGGTGTACGATCACGGCACCCTCATCGAACGCAACCACGGCCACCTGGTCATCTGTTTCAAGGCGGAGCCGCGTGTTGAGCAGTGCTTCGGATGCCTCTATGGCCGCATCCAGCCTGTTCACGCTTCCGCACGCACACCCCATGCTCGATGAACGATCGATTATCAGAATAAGGGTCTCTGACCTGTGATCCGAAGGCGGCCGCAACACGGCTGATGTGGGGCCAGGCAGGACCTGCTTGGGTCCAGCGAGAAGGTTAGCCGCCAATCGCTGGAGTTGAGCAAGTACGCACGTGTGATTGAGAAGGGCGACTACCAGCAGAAGAGTGACTGTTGTCAAGGTAACCATATTG
This sequence comes from uncultured Planctomycetales bacterium, assembly GCA_964446835.1. Lineage (GTDB taxonomy): Bacteria > Planctomycetota > Phycisphaerae > UBA1845 > JAFGLZ01 > CAYUQT01. Next base: position 20,440 of record CAYUQT010000068.1, read on the forward strand.
ACCTCCTTTTGACAAGTGAGGGCGGAGGGGCCGTAAGAACCCCTTCCGCCCTCGGACACGTTGATTCAGGACTGCCCGACCTGGGACACGCCGGATCGATGTTCGATCTTGCCGTGGGTGCTCCTTCCGCTGATTGAATCCGTGGCCGTTACCTGAATGATGCCGTCGACGTTGTACCCGTAGGTGATCTTGATGCGAGGTACGACTGGGAGACCCGGCGGTAGGTCACGGAGAACAACCTCTCCAATCCGCACGCAATCCGCGGGCTCGGCGTTCTCCGGCCCCTGGAGGACAACGACATTCACGGCCGTCTGGTTTTCGCTCAACATCCCGAAGGTATCCTCCTTCTGGGCGGGCAGGGGCGTGTTCGCCGGGATGATCACGGAGTTCTTCTCTCGCCCCGTGGCCCGGTCCACGCAGAGGCAGCCGAGCGGGTGGCTGTTGACGTCGGTGACGGTGATTGGGGGCGGTAATACCCGCAGTCCGTGGACATCCACGATTTCCTTGCCTTGGTCGGCTGCGGTGCGAGCCGCGACGATGGCCGCGCCAAGCGCAACGGCTTCGTCCGGGTTGATGTCTACAAGCGGTTCCTTGCCGGACAGGGCCTTGATCCGCTCGCGGAACGCCGGGATGCGTGTGGAGCCGCCCACGAGCACGACGCCCGTGATCTGCTGCCAGGTCAGCTTGGCCGCCGCCATGGTGCGCTCGACGATGGCCATCGCTTTATCGAGGATGCCTTTAATCAGATCGTTCAGGGTCTCCCGGGATACCTCGATGACGAGCCGCTTGCCGTTGGCCGAGATCATGAACGTTGCCTGCGTGGACTGGCTCAGATCCTCCTTCACACGCTGGCACTTCTCTCGCGCGTCATACCAAGTCACAAGATCGCTCTCCGGCGTAATTTCAACCCCAGTCTGTTCCTTGAAGTGCTGGAGGACCATGGACAAGAGGGCCTCGTCGATGTCGGCCCCACCCAAGTCCGTGTCGCCGTCCGTCGTCAGAACGTCAATCCGGCCCTCCATAACTTTGAGCACCGTCACATCGAACGTTCCCCCGCCCAGATCGCAGATGACGAAGCTTCCTTCGATACCCTTGTCGAGACCGTAGGCGATAGCGGCGGCCGTCGGTTCGTTGATGATGCGAAGGACATTGAGTCCGGCCAGTTCGGCCGCCTTCTTCGTGTCCAGCCTGGCCGGATTCTTGAAGTACGCAGGTACGGTAATGACGACCCCGTCGACCTTCCGACCGGTGCCGCTCTCGACGCCGTCTACGACGGATCGGAGCATGTACCCGGCAATGACCGGTGCACCGTAGGCGTTCCCGCTGTCCGGATGTACGAAGACGGGGACGGGGTTGCCCTGAGCGTCCGTCTTGCCCATCGAGCGCTTTGAGTTGGCCACGATGTACCCTGGCTCGAACCCGGCCTGGTTCACGGCCGTCCTGCCCACGACTATCTTGGACTCGTCCTTCATATTCACGACGCTGGGGGTCAGATTGTGGCCTTCGGCGTTGACGAGCACCTTAGGCGTCCCGTCAGCACCAAACTCGGCCACCAGGATAGTCGTTGTGCCAAGGTCGATCCCGATGACACGACCCGATCCCTGCTGCGGCGCTTCCTTCGATACTTCCTTCTTCCGGGCCATGGATCAGCCCTCCTTTCTCAACTTGAAGACAACGACCTGCTCCGGACGCAGAACCGTTCCGCGCCACAGGTACCCGGGACGAACGATCTGGATGATGTGGCCGTCCAGCTGGGGATCCGCAGTCGGTTTCACGCGGACGACCTGATGATGGCGGGGGTCAAAGCGCCCCCCGGTGGTGCCCTGGATGGGCGAGACGTCGATCGCCCAGAGGATGGCTCTCACCTCATCACGGACGGACGTGATCACCGCCTCGAGCTGCTCGTAGAGCTGACGGCAGCCGACGTGTCCGGATAACTGCTGGTCCTTCTGATAGAGGGTCTCAAGAAACACCTGCTCGGTACGGATCCGATCCTCCAAAGCGATCAACTGATGGATGATCGGCCGTTGCGTGGTCTGTCGGACGGCCTTGCCGCAGAACTCATCGAGGTCGACCTGGATGGCGTGGACAACCGACTGGGTGGCCTGCTTGAGCTGGGTGGTGACGTGTTCCCTGATACCGTTCAGACCCGTCTCGATGTCGGAGCGTATCTCGGCGACATGCTGCCCGATGGACTGTCCAACATCGGCGGTAATCGCCTGGCACAGCCATTGGTGTCTCTCATCCGTCTGGGCTTCGGTACACCTTCCCAGCCCCTCGCTGCCCGGCGTCTGTTCCGTACTCATTCCGGGCTGCGGCGAGACCGGCTCAGGGGGTGGGGTTGCCACCCCCCCCTGGGACGGGTTCGAGGTTTCCTGCATAATCAATGACTCAGACATTCGTGGTTCCTCCAAGACGACCGTTGAAAAGTGACCTACTTGTCCTGAACGATCCTGTAGATGACGATTGCCCCCACGACGCACGCCGCCAGACAGGCCAGATAGCGATAGGGCGTGATGTCCCCGCGTACACCAAAGACGTCCTCGAAGGCGAACGGCAGGTGAATCCGATCGCCCAGGAGGGCTAGGCCAAGGATGGTCAGCGGCACGAGAATCAGTTCACTCCGCAGTTTCATGGGTCGCCTCCTGTGGGTTAACCGAATTGGTCCTCGACAAAGTGATCAAACTCCTCAGCCGTGCAGGCGCCGTCGTCGATCATCCGCCGCCGCATTCCCCGCTGCTGTTCGGGTGTAAGCGCCCGCCACTGCCCGGCCATCTGCGAACGGTGTTTCTCGATCTCGGGGTGTTGGAGGTTCCTGATCAGGTTGTCGTAATCGACGGCCAGTTCGCTGAGGTTGATGCCAAGCGCCTCGAACTCGATGGACCGACGTGTACCGGCATACCTGTTGTAGACCTTCTCCCATTCCAGGCGGGTATCGAAGGGATCTTCATGGTTTCGGACGTAAATCTCGTCGAGTTCCTTGTGAAAGTCCTCCTGCTTGCGGTTCGCCTTGGCGAGGAGCCTCTCGTAATGCTCCTCATCGAGTTCTCCCCGTTCGTGCTGTTCCTCGATCAGCTCCTTGGCGTCATCGAAGATGTCACGACGCGGCTGCTGTTGTTCTTCGTTGGGGTGGGGCATGACTCATCCCTCTTCCTTGGTCTTCGCGGCCGCCCAGATCGCCACGAGCATGGCAATCGCCAGGAGGTCGTATTCCGGTGGGATGGGGTGCCGCCGGTCCATGAACGGGAACACCTCGAGAATGGAGAACTGTGCGTAGCCGCGGATCCACATCAGCAGGTGGCCCAGGACCCAGACGGCGATGATGACTTTGACCCACTTCATACGGGATCTCCTGCAAGGGTGCCTCTGATAGGAACAGGTGGGAAAGCTTTCAGGAAATGTAACTGTCGAGGCACTGGACCTGGATTCGGCCGAGATATGACGCCACGGCGGAGTCCTTGTGCAGGAGCCTCTCCACGCCCTGGCAGTCTGACTTCAGGCGGCACAGGAAGACGAGCTGCTGCACACCGCCCGCTCCGGCCAGGCTCTTCAGGGCGTTAGTACATACGTTGGACGTGGAAAGTGTGATCTCGAAGCCCGTCTGGACTCCTTGCGGGCTGACACCGAAGATGTCGATCGCATGGGCGGAGGGGCCGACAGGGTGTTCAGTCCTGACGTGGGACCAGCCGTTCTTTTTGAGGTGTGCGGCAACTCGGCTGCTGTAGACCGTATGCAGGAAGCTGCCGTGGCCGACGTAGTGCGCTGGTTTGGGCTGACGGAGTGCCTGCCAGCCGGCGTCGGAGACCTCGATGAACGTGTACGTCGCCTTCCCAATTCGCTCTTCGTGGATCACTACGAGCTGTTTGAGCTGTAGAGCGTCGCACCATTTCTGGAAGACTTTGTAGTCCTTGACGCGCAGTCTTGCCTGGCGCTCTTTCATGAAGTCATCCGGGTAACGGGCGGCATCCTGTAGGACATTCATCTCGTCCTGGCTGGTTCCCTGACCGCCGGAGGCGCTTGCCGCGGAGGGCTGCGGCGGTGTCTTGCCCGGGTGGAGTTCCGCCATGACGGAGGGGTAGTCCGTGAGCGGCTTGGAGGGTGTCGCGGGAAACCTCGCGAGTTTGGCGGCCATGAGTTGCCGGCGTGTGGGTTCATCAACGGCGTCCTTGGCGATGGGCGGCGGGTCGATGTCAACAAGGAATGCATCGGTATACTGACAGCCTTTGCCGATCTCGCGGACGATTGCCTGGCCGCGCCCCAGACGGGGAATCATCGTCTTCGCCATATATGGCAGATTCATCATATTCGCGGCTATTTCGATATTGCTCGCGTCACCGAGCCCGCCGACGAGTATGACGGTCTTCGCCGAGGCCAGGACGGCACGTGAAATGTGCGTGAGCAGATGGGCGACGATGATAAAGCCCACACACGACTCGCGTCCCTTGAGGAGCTTGCTCGCGAGCGCTGCGATCCCGTGAGACGAGCGATAGTCGGCGGCGCTGCTGAGCACCAGCTGTGCCTCGTCGACTATGATAAGGGTATCGAGATGTGCGTTGTGAACGTTCCGAGCGATGCGTTCGTCAACCACGTACTCGACCACGACGCTCATGATGAACTGCTGCGCTTCCACGGGCAGATCATGCATCTGCATGACGAAGATTCCGCCCTGGGTGGTCATCTGGGCGGCGTCGATCCCGTCTGAGGTGTCGAAGGTCCGGCCGGTATCGTCAAGGAGCCCCTGTAATTCATTACAGAGACTTTCCTTATAGTCGCCCACCTTGCTGAACGTCGCTTTCGGCATTTGCTTCAGGTAGTCGAGGACATTGAACAGGCTCGGCCAGGGTTTCGTTGGGTCCTTGTCGACGCCGAAGTGGGCGCAGAGTTTTTTCATGGCGTCCAGCAGGACGTGACGCGACTTCTTCAAGCCCCTGGTTTCGGCCAGGTGCGTTGCGACGGTAGGCAGCCACTGGTCCAGTTCGACGCCTGCCGGAGGTCGGAGCGGGTTCCACCGGATCTCTCGCATCTTGTGGACATGAATGTTGGGGTGCGGAAGGGATGCCAGGCACGCGAACTCGCCCTTGACGTCGAAGATAAGGATGCATGCCTTCGAAATGAATCGGTGTACCCCCAATATGATGTGCAGCAACGTGCTGGTCTTTCCCCCGCCGGGGACCGAGGTCAGTACCACGCTGGAGCAGTCGGCCGCAATCCGCGGGCCGTACGGGACCTGGGTCTCCGTGGTCTGGCCAATGATGAAATCCGGCGGACAGGTCGGGTCGTACAGGTCTTCGTCCGATGGGGCACGCTCGAGGTGGTTCGGATTGTATCGCTGCTCCTCGACGAATTCGTTAATCATCCGGCTGAGGATCTCAATCTGCGCTGCGTCTCCTGACTCTATCTCGAACATCGTGAGCAAGCCGTCGATGTCAGGATTGCGGCGCGCCCCGATGGATTCGGCGCGCTGGCGGATGGCGGCCAGTCGCTGGCGGAAGTTGTCGCCGGACGGACTGCGTGTCATTTGTCGGACTCCTCGGACTGGCGGAAGAAGATGAGACCGAGCACCCACGCGATCTTGCCGAGGAGGGCCTTGCGCTTTTCTTTGCGGTGGTGGTCTTCGCAAAGACGTACGGTGGGGTCTTCCTTGGATTTCCATGAATGGCGGTGGCACAAGGCCAGCCCGCACTCACCGCACGTGCAGAAATGCTCTTTACAGACATTGGCGTTGGCCATGGTCGTGGAGCATTCCGAGCAGATGCCACCGATCTCGCGATCGGGCCAGTAGCACCCGCACACCATCGCAAGCTTGGAATACTCCTTGACCGTGTCCATATCCGCGAGCTGCGTCGGCTGAGTTTGCTCGGTATAGCCCGTGCTGACGCCCGGACTCAGGTCAGAGTTCAGGAACTGAGTGACGACCTGCTTGCGCGACGTCGGGTAGCTGATGCGCCGCTTGGGTTGGCTACCGTATGGCATTGCGTTGTTCTCCTATACGCCAAGGGCTGCCTGCATGAAGGCAACCACGTACCGGAGGAAGAGAAAACAGATGTAGACGAGCGTGCACGCGACCATGACCACCATGGCCGCCAGGCCAAGGCCGAAGATCCATCGCGCCATGCCTGCGACCGTGCCAAGTACTCTCGCCCAGTCCATGCCTACACCTCCGTTCGCCCGAGGGTGGGCATGGGTCGTGTGGTCGCACGATGGGGCTCGGCTACCTTGAACGCCTCGATGGGCTGGGCGCCGTCCGGCCCGGGCTTCCCGAAGCGGATCATCACGCGACGGCCGATGAGGGATCCAAGGTCGAAGCTCTGGCCCATAGACAGCGAGATGCCGAAAGCATCTTTCAGGAAATGGCACAGCGGGGAGCCATCGGCCATCGTCATGGGCAGTTCATGGGCCAACCGCTGGCCGGCGTGTTTGGGCCCGGCGTCGGGCACTAACCAGAGCTTCAACATGTCGCCGCCGTCGGCCTCAATGTCGTCCAGCGTGGCCTCGATGTACCTACCTATTGAGTGCTGGGGATACGTGGACATCTGGACCGTGAGGCTGGGTTTCTTGGGCATGGGAGTTCCTCCAGAAAAAGAAAGAGCCTGACGGGGGAGCGAGTGCTCCCCTATCAGGCTTGGGGGGGAAAGGTTTTTGGGGAAACGCCAGTTCGCCTTCCTAAGCTGGCGTGCTATTCATCGTCAGTATCCCTCCTGTTCGATAGGTTACCGTTGTCACCTCAGTAGTCGCCCAGGTATCATCAATTGGGTTCAGGGAACCCAATGTCAAAACCCTCCTCCGACGCTATCACCTCCCTACAGTGCATGATTATGGTTCGTTTCAGTTGCCAAGCTTGTTTATACTCGCTAATCAACTTTGCTGGCTTATGAAGGAATTCCGCCATGGCTTCGTCGAGCGGGGGAATGCCAGCCGTGGTCGCTTTCTTCTGCCATCTTTCATACTGTCGGGCTCTCGATGTCAGTGTTTCATCCTTTGTCAACTCTGGGTCAAGTTCATGCCTAACACTCCAAGAGAGTCTCCCTTGGATTAGCCGGACTACCTGATCGACTGAAACATACGATTTCATCCCACATATCATTTTTGCAATCTCGTACTTGGCGTATGCTTCAAGTTCAGACTGAGGCGGACATTGGCCCCGTCCTCTCGCCAGCAAACGAGCTAGGAGACGAGAGATGGCCTCTGCAATCCTGGGATGTGTCACCAAGTCCTCCAATTGAGCTGAGACAGAGGCCTTTTCGGGGGTCATTAATCGAATCTCCGCAACGCAACGGTCAAATCTGCACTCGAGAGTATTCATTTTTCGCCCTCCTGTGCACCTAGGCGTCGTTGGAGGTAGCCCTCCGCTGATAGCGAGATAGGCTCCAATACCTGCAGTCTTTCCTCGAAACGACGAACGGCCTCCGGGATGGTAGGCCGTCCCTTCTTTTCGGACTCGCGCTCGTACAACACCAAGAGCTTTGCCGCAGCCTTCCGCAAGACGTCTCGATACTGACATGTGAGAGTAATCGCCTGCAGCAGTACTCGCTCGTCCTGAGGCCAGACATCATGAGAGAATGCCGCCGCAGTGATCACTTGCGAGGCGGCACGGTTTTGGGAATGGTACTGGAGCACCCTCGTTGCATGGGTTACTGCCTCGGGATAGTCGCGGTTCTTCAGAGCAGCCTCCATGTTCTTGAGATAGGGAACCGCATCTTCGAGGATCACACGAAGTCTTTGACGGCATTCGGTGCCGTTGATTGGAGTGAGCTTGGTGCAGGATCGAAGACTGACTGTTGTAACACACCAACCAAAGGGTTTGAGACTCTTGTTGATTTGGATTCGAAGTTGGTCTGGCTGACTCCGCAAATCGCGTAGAGATACAGCTTGGTCAATCCATTGGGGCCAGAGGGTTACGATGTCGAAGATGTCGAGGCCACCTAGCCCTGATGCTGTGGCAAGGTACAAGTGGCTGGAGATGAGACGTGCTCGATACTTGAATCGAGTGAACTGGTGTTTGATCTGGCCGCTTTCGGCATCCCTAATACAACCGTTGCATAAATCGATATCTGAAGAGCCTAATCCAAAACTACAAGGGTAAACAGGAGGATTTGCGATCATCTAGGACCTCCGATGTATTCCCGTTTTCACGGGCTTATAATTGTTGGCATAGTATTATCTCCTTTCACGAGATCTCTCTTATTTACTGATGGTCAATGTTGGATTCCGGCCCTTAAGCATACCATGCGGAATACACAACATATCTTTTTAACAGTACTTAGGCTACTTAGCCTGATCCCCATCAGTATCGAGAGTAGGCAGAATACACAACGCGCCTTTTGAACGGTACTTAGGCTACCGATACCTGCCTAAGTACTACTACCACTGCCACAGCGCTGTATTCTGAGTCGGATACACCATGCGAATCGACGACCGCATCCTGCGCTGTGCGCAACATCCCCAACGATGATCTTGAACTAAATCATAATTATACCCTCCTTTCTCTTGATGGCCATGCCGCTTTCGTCTAGGCTACTCGTAGCCCGTCATAAAGCTTAGAGAAGAAAAGTTTTCCATCATCGCTTTCCTAAATGCGCACGAGAAGAAGACCTGCGCTCGCAATCAAACCTCTTGATAACCGCCCCTCTGCAGAGATATGGCCCTCCATGCACTTGCAGCGGGCACAATAATATCCCATAAGACTATTATCCCTACTTGATCCAAAGTCAAGACCACAAGTTCGAGCATAGGGGCAGCCCAGCGGAACTGGGACATCCAACCCCAACCATTTTCAAGAGGCCGAGAATAGCCTTGTAAGCTTCTCGATCAGCGTTGTGCTCGCGGAGGCCAAGTATAGCGAATCGGCTCAAGGTGGCTGTGGTGGATTCAATCGACACGTTGTTGGCACAGGGTATTTCGCAGCGGCTGATCGCCCGACTGCTCGGAATTGACCGGGAGACGGTGCGTCGGAATGTCCGGTTGAAGACGGACGGGGCAGAACCAGCCGTGGCGCCTCCCGGCTCTCCAAGTCCCCCTCCAAAGGCGGATTCAAAACCAGCCAGGGCGCCTTCCGGGTGGGCGTTGAGGTGCCCCGTGACCGCCGGTTTGGATGGGAAGGCCACCGGACGTATCAATCCCGCAACGACAGGTTTAAGTATCGGCACATCTTCTTCCTGGCCTCATGGCACATGACATTGCGTTTGGCGTCGGTGTGATCGCCTGTTTCTCGAGGTGACCCGTGCGTGGACTACTCGCCCAACGCGCGGCTGGAGGACCGGCTCGCGCCGCACGAGCCTCCGTACCGGTCGCACGGTGAAGCCCAGGTGGGACGCCTACTGGACCGATACGGAATCCCATTTCTTCATGAACATCCGACGCTGATCTACGACCGGGGTCGATACGGCCTGTGGCATCCGGATTTCACGTTGCCGACGTACAACTGGTTGGTGGTTGAGTACGCCGGGATGCCGGATGTGCCCGGATACATGGCAGGGGTGCGGTATAAGGAGAGGGTGTACCGGGGAAACGGAATCCGCGCAATGTTCGTCTACCCGGATGAGCTGAGGGGGCCGAGGTGGCCGGAGCAACTGATTGAACGGATCTGCCGTATGGGGCAGAGGACGGGCGCGGTTGGGCGGGATGCTGTACAGACGCTGTCAGGAGCAAGACGCTGAAGCTGCTCTTGTTGCTAGGCGGACTCGATGTGAGGAGCGAGGATGTGCCGATGGTCCTATCGGTCGTACAGCTCTTCGAAGCGATTCCGGTGTGGACCAAAGTGATGATTCCCCGGGGAGGGGAGGCCGACTGGGGTAGTGTGCCCTCTCCGCCAGTGAAGGCCTGATCCGCGAGGGCGTCGGTCGCGGACTGCCTCAAACCTGGAATGGAGGGTCCGCCACTACGGGCACGGATGAGATTGGCCTATCGGAAGCGGGGCATGCCGGGTGGCACGACCCACAGAGCGTTCTTCAGACCCGATGGGCCAAGGCCAACAGTCCCTCTGCCATCCTCTCGACCTCTTGTCGCAACGCAAGCCTTGATCGCCAGATATCGGGGTTCCTCTCTCGTCGTGGAATGCACCGGCTGTCCGACCCATCTGTTGCGGTTATACCGAAGAGCATCCATCCCGATCGAAACGCCGCTCGGCCAGCCGCAGCCCCTGGTAGACCGCTGCTGTGGACATCAGAAGTATCGAACACGTTAGCCACCGGTTGTCGAGCAGGGCACCAAACCCGAAAAGCGACGGCATCGTGCCGATGATCAACGCCAGGCATGCCAAGCCGAAGGCGAACGACGGGCGACCCGGAAACAACCGCGCGATTGCGGCAAGGGTCACCGGCATGGCAAACTGGACCAGGAACACGCCAATAACGATGAGAACGGTTGTTCGGCCGCCGAATGACGTGAGAGGTGCCGACATCAGTGTGGCCCACACGGTCGTTCTGAGCCAGCCAAGGCGATCGGCCAGAATGCCACCCAGCCCCTTGCCGAGTTCTGCCGCGATCGTCAGTGCCATGACCATTGAGATATCGGCCCGGAACGGCATTACCGCTAAGGAGCCGACCAGCGAGCGGACGGCGACGGCGAAACACAACAAGCCGACAGCGATCTCGATACTCCCGGTTTCATTGCTTGCCAAAGGCTTGCGATAGTCCATCCTTGGCATTCGGTGGATGAACAGGGGAATGCAAGCAGCCAGAAGCAACAAGGCAAATGGCCACGCCACGAAGTGCCCGCCTTTGCCATACATCATGCCCAGTGTGAGGCCCAGACCGCCCGGGGCCACGAAGATCCCCGGCGCCGTAGCGCCGCCGGGTGAGAGGTTCAGGCTGATGGCGCCGCCCCCTACGTGAAACAAGGCATTTCCCAGACCGGCCAGGAAGATCGCCGGAACGGGAATCGCTCGTGCTAGTGCGACCCCGGAAACGACCATCAGGCACCCGAGGACCGCGGCTCCGCGCGGCGCTCGCCACCTGTCCACGCCCAACCCCAGAAATGCCTGGGAGGCGAAGGCCAACAGGTCGTAGCCCAGCACCGCGCACCACGCCGTTACTGGGTCCAGCACCTCCGTGCCGATGACGGAAAACGTCATCGCGGCGCACGTCCCGTCTACTAGCAGATGCGTCGTACCGTAGAGGACAAGAAGTCCAGTCGCCTGGGTCGACATCCATGGGTCCCCGAAACAGTCCCCGCAAGAGCTACCCACCGATCGCGAGACCGGCCTTAAGGACTTCACCAACGCCGAACGAAAGTACGTTCGCCGCCAGGATGGCCGCACAATCCCGCACCAACGACGCACGAGAAGACGGATCAGGGCGGTGGAACGCCGCCCAGAAGAATCCGCACTCCGCCACTGGCGCGAACGTCTCAGCCACCAGAAGGTATGTCATCCGTGATTCGCTCAGGAACGGGCACAACGGCAAGACCAGGATGACGATTGGATACGTGCAACTCGTTAGCCACAGTCCGGCGAACAACCGGCGACGCCAGCCGTGTCTGGGCGACAGGGCAACGAGCAATACCAGCGTCTCAACAAAGACGCCCAGCACGTAGCCGAAGAGCGCGTGCAGGATGAACTGGGACGCACTCAATGACGTCTCTGCGATCGGACGAGCCACATTCCACTGGCTGTGAGTACGACCGTCAATGCAACGCCCACAGGAAAACAGCCAGGAAAGAGGTTCTTGAGTACCTGATCGGGGGTTACTATAACTGGGTTCGCCACCGCTGGCGCAGCAACAGCAAGCAAGGTGACAACGGAAAGCCCGATTCGGACCAGGAAACCCTGTCGGCCATCCGTACGCGATGAATTTGGATCTGCCATGGGCCAGTCTCCCTTTCGGGGGAAAACGAAGATTACACGGTCCAATCGAAGTTACATGCACAAAATCTACTGGTGACCGTTCAAAGTTTCAAGTCAATTCCGATTACTATAAGGTCTTCATTTCGTGACAGCAGACAACACGGTCGCTGCCGGCTTCATCGTGATACCTCTTCTTCAGGTTGTACCACCCCTGATTACTGCGAGGTACTGGAGAGGACTTGCTACTCGTGTGCAAGTCACTTCTTGCGATACACCAAACGGGCTACATCATCTGCGTGGGAACTGAACTGCCGTAGCCCTGACGTCCTTCCTCTCGCAGAAAAGGACTTCCAGGCAAGCAGGCAGAACTCATTGATGGCCCGGGGAACCCCCGGGCCATCGTGTCGGTGCCTCTCGGCAACACGCCTACGGCAGGGCATGGAGTGACATAATGTACTCCCCAGTGCCATATGCATCTCGGTCCCGAACGACAATCGTGTACTGCCCGGACCTTTCGAGGGGATGGGTAGACAAGAGGGCAATGCTGCTACGATCCCCAAAGACGTTTGTGTAGTAAGCGTCGATTTCGAGAGGACCACCATTCGGAGGGAACAGTTCGATACGAGGAGCCAGAATGCCGGAGGTCTGGTTTACCTGTATGGTCACCCGCTGCCCGGCCGTGCCGGTAAAGGTGTACGCGTCTTGGTCAGCCACGGGATCAATGGCACCGGTCTTCACCTCTTCGAAGGCAATGGACCCACCATTCGCATCCAGAGGCGACGTGAGCGGTCCGGAGAGGTTCAACAGTGATAGCACGTAGCCTCCGGTGCCATATGCATCTCGGTCCCGAACGCGAATCGTATACTGCCCGGATTTCTCAAGCGGATGGGCAAACAAGAGGGCAATGCTGCCACGATCCCCAAAGACGTTAGAATAATAGACGTCAGCCTCGATAGGACCACCATCCGGAGGGAACAGCTCGAAACGGGGAGCCAAGATGCCGGAGGTCTGGTTGACCTGGATGATCACTAGTTGCCCGGCCTGGCCGGTGAACGTGTAGGTATCCTGATCAACCACGGTGTCGATGACGCCCGTGCGCCACTCGGAAGAACGAATCGTGTCGTTGGTCTCAGTCCAATCGTTTGGATCAATCGCGTTGTTGGGGTCACTCGTTCCATTGTTCGGATCGGTCGTGTCGTTGGGGTCGGTCGTCCCACCGTTCGGATCAATCGTGTCGTTAGGGTCACTGGTTCCGTTGTTCGGATCGGTCGTGTCGTTGGGGTCAGACGTTCCATCGTTCGGATCAATCGTGTTATTGGGGTCAATCTCGTCAGCCGCGAACAAGGCCCTAACCGACTTGTTGCCGGTCATCTTAATAGTGGCCGGATCGGTCGAGCCGGTCAGGTCGCCCTCCCACTGAACGAACCGCCAGCCTTTGGCGGGGGTGGGGTCCAACGTAACGGTGGTACCGGAGTCGTAGGACCCGCCAGACGGTTCAAGGGCAACCGTGCCTTCTCCCTCTACCCTAATTCTCAGGGCGTACCTTTGCGGCCCGGCGATGGTTATGGTGACCGTGTCCGTGGCCGATCCTCCTCTTCCATCGTTGACCTTGAGTTTGAACGTGAGAACCGTGTCGGCAGCGACAGTAGGGGCTGTAAAGGCGGTCTCCCTGCAGTTGTGGCAAGTCATGGCGACGTCTGGGCCATCTGTCTGTGACCACAGGTACGTCAGGGGGTCGGCATCCTCATCATAGCTGTCGCTGCCGTTCAGCGTCACGGCCGTTCCCGGCGCGACAGTCTGGTCATTCCCCGCCCGGGCGATCGGCCAGTTGTTGGCTCCCTCGCCTCTGACGCTGACGCGTTTTGTGTCGGTATGGCTGCCCCCTCTGCCGTCGAGGACGGTCAGCGAAAAGTCGTACGTCCCCTCCGCCGGGAGGATCACTGACGCCTCCGCAGAGTTGGCCTGGCCGATCTGTACGGTTTGCGGACCGTCTACCAGAACCCAACGATAGCTCAGCGGATCGCCATCGGGATCGCTCGACGCGTAGCCGTCCAGGCTCACCTTTGATCCGACCGTCGTGTTGACGTCGGGTCCCGCGTCGGCCACAGGCGGGCGGTTGTGGTTGAAAAGGCCAGGCAATAGGCCGGGCAATAGCTCGCATCCCGTCAACCCACACAGGCACACGACCGCCTCCAGCACGAGGATGCATCCCGGCAAGGCGCTCTTGGCCCAACCAACCTCACAACGTGTGCTTGCCGCCGCTATCCCTCGCTTCTTGCCATTCAGCAACCGCTTGGTCCCCAATGCAAGGGTGCCTCCTGTGAGAGCGCCCATGGCCCTGCTGTCCGTGCAACATCTATTCGCTACCGACATTCCACGTCCTCCCTTGTGAAGTCCGATGTTCCTTGAATCGTGTCCGCCTCGCGGGCACATGACTCCTCACACCTCCAAGATCCGCTCATCGGAACGCCTCCAGATGGCTCGCCTCATCCGCGAACCCAGATGCGTTGAGGGACCAATCGCGGGAAGGAGGGTAGTTCTTACACGAATCTGAGTTTTTTTTTCGCCGCGAGAGCGGTATTCCATTAACGAAGATTGGGTTCAGACCTCCAGGATCGCCCTTCGGAAGCTTGCTCGTATCGAATGCATGGCCCTCCTGAGGTGGTTCATCTGATGGTGCTTCAACCGGTCTAGGGCCGTCTAGCTTCATTTGAGAAACTGAGCCGTTGGTCGGAAGGAAACCGCCCTCATTGCCAGGTGAGTCCGCCTCCGCACTTGTCACACCGCTGCCTTCGTGGGTCTGCAGAAGTGATAGGAGTTCGGCAATCCGCAAGAACCTGGCGATTGCGGCCGGCTGGCCACGCAACGATACGATTCGACAGTGCACCTTGGTCTGCCTGGCGAAGTCAATCAAGAGGGCCACCAACAGCGTCCATGGAGCCGTGATGGCCTGGATCGCATCGAAGTCAAATATCACCTCGTCAAACCGTCGGCCGGCCCTGTCCGGCCGGATCCGCCTGAGAATTGCGTGGAGTTCCGGATAACTCAGCGTCGGTCCGGTCGGACGAATCCGCAGCGTCCCGTCGAATGAGGCCACCAGTTCACAGCTCCTCAAGAGGGCCTCGGCCGTCTCGAAGCGCCTGGTTGTCTGGTACTTTCGTAGCCACATATCCCACCTCCTCCTAAAAGCCGGATTGATCTTAGCTAAAGGACTAATCAGGCGAGTGGAGGAGATCTTTCGGCAAATTCCTTGTTTTCTGGACGCGTGCGACGGGGCTCGTCGGGCGGTTGGCCGTAGCTCAAGGTCCTGTCGTTGGAACAGGTCTTTCATTTCCTGTAACAGAGACGAGTTACTTCCCTTCTTTACGGTCAGGAGCTGAAGTACGGAGTCCCTGGTCATGCTCTGCAGCCGAGGGTGATATCTCCTACGAGCACTTCGCTGCTTCTGGATCTCATGGATCCGAAGAACCCGCAGATCTGGAACGGGTTCCTGGAGAAGTAAGCACTCCAGGGCGGGGTTGTCGGTAGGAATAGCTGCACAATCTCGTTCAGTGTGTGGGGCGATCCGACTGGCACGACTTCCTCAAGATAACATGTGGCTGAGCTGGCATCCGGTGTACGTCGAGACGCAGGTCATCGCTGGTATCGCCAGCAGAACCAGCCCGGCGCGCCACCGACTTCGCCGTGGTAGTCTTTTCGCGGCAACGGTTGCCAGCCCGGCCCACCAGAGATGATAGAGGAGGCTTGTAAGAACCGCCGGATCGCCGGACCAAGGCGGCCCCCATGACCCGTTGCCAAGGAGGAAAGAAAACGGCCAGATGTTGCTGGATCCGTCGAATATGAAGGGGGGACTGGACAATCCTTCAAGCATGAGCGGATAGCTCGTGTAGGAGGTTGCGATCAGCCAGAATCGATATGGACGACGTGTGCCTCCAGGTCGCAAGATCAGTCCAAAGAGAAACGTCTGCAGGGTCACCTGACACAGAACACCGATGTTCCAGGCCAAAATCTTGGCAAGATCGGATCCCATGCCCAAGGCAGCGAGCGAGCCAACGCCTATGCAGGTTGCCAGGAATGCCAATGCGGGCAGGCATCTTGGGTGGGCAGGAATCCCGTCGGCGAGGATCCAGGGCAACAGCGCTGCCTGCAAGGCCGTAGCGATGAATCCGATCGGCCTGAGGTACCAGCGCGAGTGCTCCCAGTGGATGCCGATCCCTCTGGCCTGTCGCTCGCGTTCCCGCCTGAGGTCGTCCCAGTCAAGGTCCGTTCCACATTCAGGACAGCGACCTCCAGTCAGCCCAGTCAGATTGTAGTCACACTCCCTGCAAAACAGGCCGGAGTCCGCGACTTCAATCAGGTTCTGATCTGGATGTCGAACGAGTCCGGTTGACATTAGGCATGGGGCCTTGTTGCAACATGTGTGAGGCATGTGTATCCCGCCTCCTCTTGCGAGGCGTTCTGTGTTCCAAGCTCGTGTTGCATGCGGAGCCCGGGGCGACCGGGCCCCGCCTGATACAACACCTCAAGCTGCAGCTACCGCCTTCGACGAATCTGTCAGATATCGCCCAGAAACCCCAATGTAGTGGGTTCCGGGATTACGCTGCTATCCGAACAGAGTCCGAGCGGTGGGCCATTCCCTCACACTCGTCCTTGTCGCCAGGCGGGTCCGCATCATTGTGCATCTTCCCTTGATCCCCAGGAAATACGTCTGTTCGCCTTGGCCTTTCCTTGGCGACCTACCTGAAGGTCACGGACCCGGCGGTTACCTCTCTCTCAAAGGCTAATCAGGCGAGCGGAGGACATCTTTCGGCAAATTCCGGGTTTTCTGGACTCGTGCGATGGGGCTCGTCGGTGAGGCGGGCGTACATCGAGATCCAGCTGTTGCAGCTGGTCTTTCGATTCCTGTAGGATAAACTTATATTCATTTCGCTCCTTGCGGTCAGGAACTGATGCACGAAGACTGGGGCCGTTTCCGGGAACCATGGATGATGTCTTGCACGAGCACTTCGCTGCTGCTGGCTCTGAAGGATCCGAATAACTCGCAGGCCTGGACAATGTTCATGGAGAAATATCGGCCGGTGCTGACGGCCTATGCCCGACGACGGGGCCTACAGCCTGCCGATGCGGACGACGTTGCGGGAGACGTTCTACTGGCGTTCGTTCTGGCTCACCGAGAAGGACGTTACGATCGATCCAAGGGGAAGTTCCGGCACTGGCTTGGCCAGATCGCCAAGTTCAAGACAGCCGACGCAATACGTCGGCTGATGAAGCGAGAGTATCAGTCACCAGAGGCCTCGGGAACCGGCCTACTCGAGCAGAAGCAGACTTCCCAAGTTGAGGGTTACGAACGTCTCTGGGATCAGGAGTGGGAACGTTTCGTGCTCGACTCATGCCTTCGCAAAGCGAAGATGAGTTTCGACGAACGAACGTTGCGAGCATTTGAGATGTGCGGCGTGCAGGGCCGTGCCCCGGAGGACGTGTCTCGGGAGATGGGCATGTCGCGAAATGCGGTGTATGCAGCCAAGAGCAGAGTCCTGAGGACGATGCGCGAAACACGAGAAGAGCTGGAGTCAGCCCTTTGGGGGTAAGGCCCGAGGCAACAGAAAGGACCTGGGACGAACTAGCCCCAAGCCGGTGAACTGTCGGGGGGCAGCGTTTTCATGGATACATGCCTGAATGAGGAAACGATTGGTCGGTACGTCGCGGGGAAGTGTACGTCCGAAGAGGTCGAGACCATCGAAGCCCATCTGTTGGTATGTGAATTGTGCCGGCAGCGTGTCGAGGATTGCCGCCAGGACGAGGCCTTCCTAGACGACCTCAAGGGTATGCTTGCCCGGCGTCCGGATTCCTCAGACGCCCGAGAGACAAAGCCTTTGTCGGATATAACCGAGGAACCACATGCTGGTTCCCCTTCCCCAGGCATATCCGTCTTTCGTAGTGCCTCCGCAGCCGTTGACATCGAGGGCTACCGGATCCTCCGCGAGATCCACAGGGGTGGGCAGGGAGTTGTGTACGAGGCGATCCAAGAGGCGACCCGACGCAAGGTTGCCTTGAAGGTCATGCTGGGTGCGGCCTTTAGTAATGACGCCACCAAGAAGCGATTCGAGCGAGAGGTCGAGGTCGTCGCCAACTTCAGCCACGAGAACATCGTTCGGATCTACGACTCCGGCCTCACGCATGGCCAGTACTACTTCGCGATGGAGTACATCGAAGGCCAACGGTTGGACGCCTACATTTCTCGGAAGAAGCCGCACATCAGAGAGTTGCTAGAGCTGTTCCGAACGATCTGCTCGGCGGTGGCCTACGCCCACCAACGGCTTGTGATCCATCGCGACCTGAGTCCGTCGAACATCCTCGTGGACGAACAGGGCAAGCCGTATGTCGTCGATTTCGGTCTTGCCAAGCAGCTTGAGGAAGAGGACCGCACGCAATTCTCGATCGATGGCCAGGTGATGGGGAAGCTGGCCTACATGTCGCCCGAGCAATCGGCGGGCAAGCTTTCCGAGGTGGACGTTCGGACGGACGTGTACGCCTTGGGCGTGGTCCTCTACGAGATGCTCACGGGTCGTTATCCGTATACGGCCGCGAGACAGATTGCGGACGTCTTGAGGAACTTCGCAGAGTCGGAGCCGGAGAAGCCGTCAAGTATCTCTCCGGCAGTGGACGACGAGATCGAGACGATTGTTCTGAAGGCGTTGTCGAAGGATAAGGAACGTCGGTACCAGAACGTGGCGGACTTGGCCAGGGACGTTGAGCGGTACCTGCGTCATGAGCCCATCGAGGCCAAGCGTGACAGCGTCCTGTACGTGCTAAGAAAGGCCTTCCGTCGGCACCGGGCTGCCGCGACGGCGAGTGCAGCATTCCTGCTGACCATTGCAGGATCATCCGTGATCGCCTTGGGGCTTTATGCGCGTGCCAAGCAGGCTGAGAGGCAGGCGCTGACGCAGCGTGATGCCGCCAATCAGGCAACGACGCGTGCCGCAAGCGCTGAGCATTCGGCACGGGATGAACTCAGACGAGCCAACATCGGGCGCGCCAGGTTGTACGCGAAAGCTGGCAACGTGGCCGAGGCCAACAAGCTGCTGTGGAAGGAGTTCCTGGAAGCCCCCGAAGCACCTGACGGAATGTGGGCCCTAATAGAGAGTTACGCCGCCAATCCGTGCTTGGCAACAATTGAAGTGCCGTCTGGCAACGAAGGGAAAGACGCCGGTATCAGCGCGGTTCGTTTTCTACCTGACAGCCGCCATTTCGTGAGCGGGGGCATGGATGGGCACATCAGGCTGTGGGATACTCAATCACAGCAGTGTCTCCGGTCCTGGGTAGCTCACAAAGGGGAAGTGAAGTGCATTGACATCAGCAGTGACGGGAAGGTCCTTGCGTCGTGCGGCAATTGGGGCGATCCACTTGTCAAGCTATGGAGACTCCCGGACGGTGAATGCCTTCGCTCCGTCAGTGTAAGGGAGCCCGACGACGACGGCAGACCTCTCCCCACGTCCTTGGCCCTTGCGTCAGATGGTTCCTGCGTGTTTGTCGGGATGAATACGGGAACCGTTTACATTCTTGATGCGCCCTCACTCCGAATCAAGAAGCGTCTGACGGGCAATGGCGAGAGCGTGTTGTCGATGCACTTCAGTCGCGACGGTCAGAAGGTGGCTGCGGGATTCAGGTCACCTGATGGCTTCCTTGGAGGGGAGTTCTGGGTCTTGGAAGCCCCATCGGGAGCGAAGCTGCTGGCCAGAAAGGTTCAGAGCGGTTCCGTTGAATCGATCTGCTTCAGCCCCGACGGGAAACACCTTGCCCTTAGTAGCAAGAGCATCGAGACCTGGGATCTTGCTGCTGGTAGACCGAAATCGTACTTACCGGGGGTGGCCCCCCTAGAGTCGCACCTCGCGTACCACCCGAACGGGGATTACCTCATCTCAGGCGATGAGAGCGGGGTGCTGAAAGTCTGGGACCTGGAAGAGAAGAAACTACTCAAGACGCTTCGCGGCCACTCCGGTCCCATTTCATCGATCGATATCAGCCTAGACGGAAATTCTGCTGTCTCCGGAACCAAGGACGTTGTTCACCACATCGGGCCGGAGCAGAGATTTCCGGTCACGATTGGCTGGGCGGATGGGACGGTCAAGCTCTGGGATCTTGTTGGCGCAATTGTGCCCAGACGCATTGAGTCGCCCGACAGCTACTTCTACGCTCGTTGCTTCAGTCCCAAACGACAGCTGATCGCTTTGGCCTCAGGCTGGCATTCTCAACCGGAGGTCTGGGACATCAAGTCATGCCAACGGATAGCCCTCCTCACCGGTCATGACGACAGTGTGCATGCACTAGCATTCAGCCCGGACGGCTCCATACTAGCATCGGGGAGCGATGACACGTGTGTCAGGCTGTGGTGTTCCTCCTCGTGGGAGTGCCTAGCCACACTGAAGGGACACTCGCAAGCAGTGGAGAAGCTCTTATTCAGCCACAACGGGCATCTGTTAGTGTCTGCTGGTGGTGGCCAGATCATCGTGTGGTGTGTTGACAGACGAAGAGCCTTGCACAGATTCGCGCACCCCAATGGTTCGTTAGACTACCTGGCCTTCAGTCAAGACGATTCAGTACTGGCGTCTGGGGGCAAGACTGTGGTCGTAGCCTTGTGGGATATGGCTGGCGGCCGCCAGATCAAGGAATGGAAGGAGGACACTTATGATACCAGCACGCTAGCCTACACGGCCGATCCCAACTATCTCATTACAGCCTACGACCAACATATGGAACGTGATGGTCCCTCACACACTATCGCTCTCTGTCAAATACCTAGTCTGACCCTATCGCAACAAGTAGAGGAGCCGAACTATGCAAGCAGCTCTGGGAATCGCGATAGACTGATCGACGTGAGTCATGATGGTAGGCGACTGGCGTTCGTGGGATTTCGGCTGACCACGGCAGCTGAAGCAGTTATATTCGTCTGGGATCTGGTCGAACGAAGACGCCTGGCAAGTATTCCCGCGCGAGGCATGCCGGAGTGGGTGTACTTCAGTGCAGATGGAGAACTTCTAGTCGTCGGGGAGCAGCCAGTCGCTGGCACCGGGGGAGGGACGTGGCATACGGCTGAAGGGTTTTCGGTAAGTGTCTATTCCGCAGACGGTAGTCGGCTTCTAATTGACAACTCTGCGTTCTTTCCAATTCCTACGGTATTCTCGCTCGAGCATCCTCTTGTGATCGCCCATGGACTGGACGAGAGGTACTTGCTCAGCCTTGGGAACGCAAAGGAATGCATTCTCGGCAATCTCCCCTTCTTCCTACGCCGCACGAAGACGGCCCACACCATGCGGTCGTCGGATACTGAACCTGCGGCTCTGTTGTGCGGTTTTGTGAAGCACAAGCCCGGGGATCGGATGTACTGGCCAGTAGTGACGCCCAGCGAAGGCAAGAAAAAGAAGAGGCTCACCTCTCGCAATTCGACGGTTTCAGACGAGGCAGCCGCACCAACACCCTCCGGTAGACAGCTTCGGGCGTTTCGATCTTTCACGGATCCGTGTTTGAAGAAAGGCGTCGCGTTCTTGGCGTCGTCGATGAGGCTTGGAGGGACTGCAACGGACGGCATGTGGCGAATGTACTCATTCGAGGACGGTGTCGTGAGGTTCATCGAATCATGGCGCCCCAAATCACAGAAGTTATCCTGCGTTGACTACGGATCCGATGGCCGCAGGATGCTAGTCGGCACAGAGGAGGGGATTGTCTGGCAATACAACATGTCTGAGAGAATCGGATCGCTGCTTTTCAGTATGGGTGTTAAGGTGGAGTCGGTAATCGCTTGCGGTCCTGAAAACGCACTGGTGCGGAGTAAAGAGCACGAGTTATCGGCCTACAATCTGAAGACGCAGCGTCGCCTATGGAGTTACACCGCGTCACTACTCAATGCTTTTGCTGTCTTCCCGGATGGCCGGCACGTAGTCGTGGTTAGCCACAAAGAGGGTGCACGTAAAGAATCGGTACATGTTCTGGATGCCAACACTGGTGTTGAGAGAGCAAAGATCGCAGAAACAGGACGATATCTGATCGCGGTTGCCTGCTCACCTGACAATCGGACAATCGCGGTCAGTTGTGACGGTCCCGACCATGTCCAGCTTTGGAATTGGACGCAGGGCAACCTGCTTAGGAAACTGGAGAGCGACGGTTTCCGAATCGTGGCGCTGGCGTTTTCGCCAGACGGGAAGCTACTAGCATCAGGTTCACAGGGCACGGCCCGCATCTGGGAGGTCGAGAGCGGCAGACCGCTGGGAGTGCTTAGTTTTGACGACGATTGCTACGTTGAATCAGTATCTTTCTCGGCCGACGGAAGGCTACTAGTGGGCGCCTCCAGTGGAGGCCACGTTCAGATTGCGGAGGTGCCGAAAACAAGAGAGTAGCACTGAACTCCAAGGGCAAGACGTATGCCGCCTCGGCATGATGAGAGATGAGCGGGGTGGAGGGGGAAGGTGTTGCCCTACCACCTCCGCTGGGCCAGTTCCGGTGTTCGTATGACTTCCCCTGAGATGATCGCTTCCGGCGAAACTGCAGAGGTGGGGTCATGGAAGGATAAGCCTCGTTCTCATGGTGTTGGAGGACAGTCGTCTCCTCCTTTGCAGTGAGATATCTAATGTGGATCAGGTCATGCTCAGGGGCGAAAAGTGATGTCCCATACGAGCACTTTGCTGCTGTTGGCTCCAAAGGATCCGAAAGACTCACAGGCCTGGGCTCGGTTCATGGAGAGGTACAGGCCAGTGCTGGCGACCTATGCCCGACACCTACTACCCCGTCACATCTGAATCTGTGGGTATAGTTCTTTCAGTTTGATCCGGGCATCGGTGGTGGTGAAGCGCCAGTCGACACCCTTCTGTTACTCGTTGCGTTGTCGGTCCCTGGCCGAGCATCCCTTTTGCAGCAGGTCCATTGCCGCACTTCCATGTGCCATGAAGAAGACCGGCTGGAATCGCCATCTCACTACATCAAGAGTGACGGAGTACTGGTCTTGCGCATTCGTCTCAATCTCTCACCCAACCGTTGGTGCCTCCTCCGTCGTTCCAGGTCTTGACCACCACACCGATGCTCGAACATAGCCACTCTGAATCAATGTCGATGTCAGAGGTACCACAGTTCCGGGTCCAGCGAACTTGCAGACCTTTACTGCAAACGGGGGCGTTGGCTGACACCTGCGGGACGGTCGCGTCCGTCGCGATGATTTCGAGGTATGCATCGTCTCCATATCCAGCCGACAAATACACGTCACCCGGCTTTGGGTTCGCTGGGAAGAAAAGCTCGGCGTTTGCCAGGGAGTCAGACTTGAGGACCCAGACGTTGCCGACAGTATCCTGGGCCATGTAGGCGTCCACCACCTTCTGATCCCGATATGCTGCATTGGCGGTATGTTCGTAGTGCACGATGAGACATGCCACGCCGAGGAGAGTCCCAGTGCCCGTGATCGAGTAGGTCATTTTGCGACCGGCAAAACTCCCGTACCCGGAGAAAGTCTGACTGTCCCCAACATTGAACGGCCCGACCCAGGGGTTGCTGATCGAAGCCGAGTTCGCATCGAACTGAGGGTGCAGATTGACATTTGGAGCGGGGCACGAGGACGCTGGAGGGGGCCAAACACAGCCCACGTTAAACGTCAACATGACCGTTCCCAGTACCAGGATACCCGCGGGCAGGGCGCCCTTCGGCTCACCGACAACACCACGTTCGCTCGCCACTGTCATTCCTGTCCCCTTTTGCTGGATCTTCGAGACGCTTAGGTAAGATAGGGTACCTCCTGGTCCGTACCTGGATGGCAGACCATTCACGTAGCCCTCCATAAAACGCCTTTGAGGAATCCGCCAAAGCATTGCATCAGATTCCGAACTGCTCGTGCCTACATTGGGTATTGCCTCTGTTTAAGAGTGTGAAACTTAGCACATCTGTCGTCTTCTGTCAAGCAAAAATGGTTGTGGTGAGAAGGCGGCGGTGAGCAATGACCTGCCGACGATGTAACGTTGATCCACAGGGGTTGGTCGGACAGAGGAATCAGCACTTGTGTTTTTCGGACTGGATCGCTATTGCTGGCGACATCCTGCATCATGGTTTAGAAGGCTCACCCCTTCGCACCGCCTGACGAGCCTCTTCGACAACAGACCTGATGGAATCGGTCTTGCTGACTTGGTGCACGCTGTGCGATCAGGGCAACGGCAAGTCGTCAGGCGTTCGTCCTCCGCCGCCATTTGACGCAATCCCTGAAAAGCAGATGGAGATGACAGCGTTGGTCGAACACTTTCGGGGCTCCTGTTCACCGCCGCGGCTTGCGCGTGTCTTCACCAACGCTTCGCATGCGTCAGTTTCGTTGCCTCCTCTTCCTGAACGCGACACCCTTCGGCGTGAGGAACTGGGTCCCTTTGACGTACTGCCCGTCTGACGTGTTGGCGGCTAATACCAGAACCTTGTCGTCGCGCAGCCCCACGGGTTTGATCTGGAACTTGTGGCCTTCTTTGCAGCCGACAGTGTTGCCTCTGATCAGCCAAAGCGGGTTCGCGTTGTTGCAGCATGGGCAGTGCATCAGTGGCGAGAGTAACAGGGTGCCGACGGGGGCTCAAGGGGCTTGTGTTGTCCTGCATGTAGGGTTGCTCTCCGGATGTACTGGGGCTCTCCGGAGACCCTGGCGGTCGCAACGCATTACTCAGAGGGCCATCAGTGCAAGTCATGAACGGATGCCGGCTTCGTGGTCTAGCCCTTTCGGTGCTCAATGAGAAGGAGGCGCTCTGGATGGCTCAAAGGAATGCAAATGCGTACTTAGCGGTCATTTGGGCTATCATATAGTTGCCGCCTTGCCCGTTGCAATGACAGAAAACAAGATCAGGCTTTACCCCTATAGGGGGTATTGGGTTTGAGGGTTTTCTTTATATATTTCTAGTATTGCCCTCTAGCTGGTATCTGTTACTATTTCTTCGGCAGTCCGTGTGGTCCTATATCTCTGACACGCGAATAGGCATCATCGAGAGGGCAAGGCATGCTCCCTAGACTCGGGTCGTTTCTGGCCACGATTCTCTTTGCTGTTGCAGTTTCACTATTGATTTCAGCGGAGTCCGTTGGACAGCCGTGCAATGGACCGAGTTGCAGCGGGGGAGGTGGCAAGGGCGGTGGTGGTAGCGGGCTCGGAGGGCCGGGTGGAGGCTCGACCAGCAATGATTTCGCGGGCGAGTGCGGCGACGACTGCGATGAGGACGATAGTTGCTTCCCCGATAACGGGGGATACTGTATTTCGGGTGACCCTGTCCTGCTTCCGAGCCGGTTGTATCTTCTGGTTGAGACAGATTTTTCGATGGTGGAACGAGGGGTCCGTTTCTCCATCAAGAGGACTCATCGGTCGTCACGGGGAGCAGACGAGAACATCGATCCGTGGCTTGATTCTGACTTTCAGTCGCGGAATACACTTGGGCGAGGCAGGAACAACCTCTTTGGCTACGCATGGAATTCCACCTTGCAGATGTATTCATACTGGCGGAATTATGGGTGCTATAAATCTAGGATAGCTGACCATTACCGGTTGGCACAGAAGACCAATCTCGGTGGATATTACATTCACACTCTGTACGCCGTTGACGACGCTAATATGAGCGGGACCTTCTTTTCAGGTCCAGGGGACGCGGGGAAGTTTGCGAATCTCCCCGTGATGCGGTGGATGCGCTTTGAGACACAGCCTCCAACAAGCGACTACTTTGTGTCTTACGACTTTATGATCGACCATGATGGCTCCCGGGCGAGGAAGTGTCCGGGCGTGCTCACCGCGAGAGATGGCTTGAGGTATCACTTCGATTTCAGTTGCGACCTGGATCCAAACTACTACAGCCTGGACGATCCCAACAACTACGTCGACGGCATCGTCCAGCTCCTCCGACGTAAAGAGAACCGCTATGGGCAGGGATACGACTACCAGTACACAACCCTCGGAACGTGCGGGACGGGACAGGTGCAGTACCTGTTGGATCGTGTCACGACACCGTCAGGCCGTCAGATTCTGTTTGACTACGATGACGCCAACTGCCCCAACCATGTGACGAGTGTCAGCTTGGCCGACTCGACGGGGAACGTGCTCGAACCGAATATCGTTGAGTACGGCTACTACGGTGCGAACCCTTCTGATGCGAACAATGCTGGGCAGTTGATGTGGGTCAAGAAGAAGGGGTGTGGTTGCGGAAGTCAGAGTGCAGACATCCGACGCTATGAGTACTACAAGCTCACCACAAGGGTCATTAGCTATGACCCCAGCGTTACTCCGCTGGGTTTGGTCGACTGCTATAGAATCGTGCGTGTGAAAGACGGGGCGGGGAACCTCCTGATAGAGAACCAACCGGATGAATACTGCTGGGACCCAAACGTCTCGGGCGTCAGGCGGCAGGTCGTCCCTGATCCGAACAGTCCGACTGGGACCGCGATGTGGCGGTACTCCAGCGCCTGGGGAGGTGAGAACTTCTCGCCTCGTGTCATGGATCCCACTGGTTTCATAACCCGATACCACTTTCCAGAATACTCCACAATGTGGGATCTCGATCACATAACATACACGTGGAACAACGAGGAGAGCGTAGGACCCAACTTCACCTACGACCCCAACTGGCGGGGCAAGGCTGGCCAGGGCAGACCGGACGGGGTCGTCGAATCATATCAGTATGACTACTGCGGCAGGAAGGTGAACACCACGTATGCCAAGAATGGCACTGTTCTTCAGGGCGAGAGGGTCAATTACACGGGGTTGGACTTGTTCAGCCAGCCGAGGACGCGCTTTGAGCCAAACGAGCCGAACGATCCCAACTGTGGCACGAGCTACGAATACGACAGCGGCGGCAGGCTGACCCGCCAGATCGGTCCCAGGGTGACGCGTGGGCTTGCCGAGGGGCTGGACAGCTATCAACCGATCGACATCTACACCTATTTGACGAGCAGCGACGCCAACGACGCGAACTTCCCCGGCAACTGGGGTCTCCCGCTTACACACACCGACCCTAACGGCAGGGTGACCGAGTATGAGTACGACGAATTTGGGTATCTGGTCCGTCAGATCGAGGACTACGGCGGCCAGAACCTCACCCACACCTACGAACGCGACGCCCTCGGGCGGACGCTGGAGTACACCGATCCCAACGGGGCCGTTACGGTGTATGAATACCAGGGGCTGCTTGGCAAGATTTCTCGGATGCAGACCTCCGAAGGGCAGGTCACAGAGTACCGATACGACCCGAATACGGGCTTCTTGAGCGAAGAGATCGTCTTTACGAACACGGCGGCCTACGATCCGAATAATGCGGATCCGAACGATCCCAACGCCGCCAAGGTGACCAGATATGTCCGCCATCCGATCCTCGGGAACGTGTTTTCGATGACGCAGACGGGTATCGGTACGACGTACTATGGCTACGACGGTATGGGGCGTGTGACGTACACGAAGGACGCGCGAGGGCTTGAAACACAGCGCATCTGCGATGGCTTCGGCCGGGTCAAGGAACTCCAGGAGCGCGAGCCAGGTGCCTCGAATTTCGTCAAGGTGGGCGAATATGCCTACGACGCCATGGGCCGCGTCACTCAAGAAACCCGTTACGACGACCCGAACAATCCCTCCGTGGGTCGGACGACGAGCTATGCCTACGACATGCTCGGGCATCAGACCGAGCGGACCGATCCCAACGGCACCACGACTCACATGACCTACGACTCTGCCGGACGCGTCACGCGACAGTACATCACCATCACGTCCGATCCCGGCAGCACCTGCCTCAGCGACAAGACGTTCGAATACGACGAACTCGGTCGGCTCTGGCGACAGCGCGACCGCAAGACCCCCGGCGTGGACGACAACAGTAACGACCGCATCGTCCGCACTTATCGCTTCAGGGACGGAAAGACCCAGCGTATCGAGAAGGGTGCCGACGGCACCGACAACATCGTGACATACGCCTACGATTCGGCCGGGCGGATGATTCGAACCGAACTGCCCGGCGGCACGGTGGTTGAACCGAACTACTACGCCAACGGCCAAGTAAACATCCAGAAGATCACCTATGCCGACGGTACCGTGCAGAAGGCTGAGCATGTTCGGGACAGCGCCGGTCAGATCGAGCAGTCGAAGGTCTACTACGATCCGAACCTGCCGCGAGAGGCCAACCTGCCGGCCTATGAAACGACGAGTTTCACCTACTATTCCACCGGGCAGGTCAAGACGCGAACCGACCCTCGCGGCATCGTGACGTACTATCAGTACGACGCCCAGGGCAATATGGTCTTGATGCAGGAGAACGCCACCGCACAGGATGCCAACAACGGTCCGCGGAGCACGGCCTACGTCTACGACCCGAACAACGGCAACCTAACTGAGTACCACGGCTACAACTCCGGCGGTCAGGATCAGGTCACCCGCTACACCTACGATTACCGCGGCAACGTCACAGGTATCCAGTACCCCGGCGGCGACACCATCAGCATGACCTACGACCGCGCCGGACGATTGCTGACGCGCACGGTCGGCGGCGGCGCAACCATTGGCTACGAGTACAATGCCAACGGCCTGCTCATCAAACGAACGGGCACGGTCGATGCCGGTACCACCTACGAAGATACGTACGACTACGACGCCCTCGGGCGAATGGTCAAGGCCATCCGGAACCTCAACACCGTCGAGAAATCCAAGGTCGAATTCCGCTACGATGAGCTCGGCCGCCTATTGACAGAGAAACTGACCATCGGCGAGGCGACCAAGACGATCGAGTATTCGCACTACGATCAGACCGACCGGCGGCAGAGGATGACCCTGCCGGAGGGCGAGCAGTTCAACTACACCTACACAGCCGCCGGGCAGGTCGATCAGATCCTCCGCGGGACCACTGCGCTGGTGGATTATGACTATCTCGGGCCGGCCGTGCATCGACGGCGGGTGTATTCGGCGATTGATCCGAACATCCATGTGGACTGGGTGGCGAGCCGCGACGGGCTGTTGCGCCTCCGCGAGTCGGCCAACAGCCGGACGGACCCGGCCGACCCGAACTACGATGTGCTCTGGGCGAGCTACCAGTATGCCCGGCAGGCGACGGGCCTGCCCAACCGGGAGACCTTCAGCCTGTTCAGCAACCCCAACGGCACGCCGCGGCAGTTCGAGCACGACCAACTGGGGCGGCTGGAACGGGTGACCTACGGCAGCGACCCGAACCGCTCGCCGCAGGAACGGTTTGTCATGGACCTGGCGGGCAACCGCACGAAGTACTATGGGCGCCATGGTGAAGAGCCGAACTACACCCTCGACCCCAATGGGGCGAACCAGTACACACTGATCGTGCCGGGCGCCTGCGAGCCGAACTACGACAGGGCGGGCAACCTGGTGATCGATCATCGCGGGTATACTTATGCCTATGACCACGACAACAAGCTGATCCGGGTGAGCAAGGGCGAGACGACGCTGGTCAGCTATGAATACGACGCCCTGGGCCGGCGGGTGAAATCGACGGGGTTGCCGTCGCAGGGCTTGGTGCGCTACTACCTGTCGTCGGGTCAGAACGAGGTGGCCGAGTATGACTGGGCTGGGCAGCGGCTGCGATATTACGTCCACGGCCCGACGTATATCGACGAGCGGGTGGTGATGCACAACGACCCGGTGGCCG
>CAYUQT010000069.1:0-49381 GCA_964446835.1 uncultured Planctomycetales bacterium
GATCGGCAATCCGTACTTCTTCACGGGCAGGCGCCTGGACGTGATTGACATCCAGAACACCGGCACGCCGCACCACTTCACGGACGATTATGCAGGGCTCCAACTCTACGACTATCGGGCGAGGACAATGGATCCTGTGGTGGGGAGGTTTGGGCAGCGGGATCCGGCGGGGTACGTGGATGGCATGAACCACTATGAGTATGTCAGATCAGGACCCTATTCTAGGACAGATCCCTCAGGGATGAGTCCTGTGCAGCCAATACCCGATAGGCCCATCTGCCCCAAGCCATCAGATCGCTGGATGGAAGACAAACCAGGGATCCACGTGTTCTTGCCGTTCGAGCCCTGGGGCATCTTTGTTCTGGGTTCCAAGGAGGTGAAAAACATGGAAGAGGAGGCGAAGAACAAGCTGACATTATGGGCTAAGATGTCGTGCAGGGGTTGTCCCTGCAAGCCTAAGGAGATTTGTAATAAGGCAACGGGTGACGAAGAAGCGATCTTCTTATCGGATTGGTCCGAAGTGGGCAACATTCGTCTGCATTGGTCGGCTGGCTGCCAATTCTCGTTCTCAGGCGGGAAACCGGGCACATGCACATTGGATTGTGCAATCAACGGGTGGGTCCATGATACTTGGCACTGGGATTGGCCGTATGCTGCGTTCTCCTGGACCATACCGTACGCGTTCACGCACAAGGTTACGGTAAACTGCAAAGACTATGCGTTCTAGTGATTCCAGTTTGAACACATCGGCAAGGCCCTCAGCATCGAACGGGTTGCGAAGCCTCGGAAGAGCACATATGGCCATTCTGCTCATGCTATTGCCAGTCGGGCTTGGCGGAGCTTACTATCTGGTCTCCTTCGACTATTGGATAGGACTCATAGGAGGTTTCTCGATAGTGAACTCGCCCTTGGTTGGACATGTGTTGGTGCTTGAGCGAAAGCCTGGTGGGGGGGCGGCGGGGCACGTTCTAGGTGGCATCGCGACGTACTCCGTCGAAGGGGAGTTCATCGTGGGGGCGCTGGGACCGAAAGTCTATCAGTATGCCGTCAAGAGGCCTCAGGAAAGCAATCCGGAGAGGGCAGATGAGGCAATCAGCGGCGGCTACTTCATCGTCGACGCCGGTTGGTCAGACCGGCTCTATACATTCAGGCTTCAGGATCGGAATCTAGTGAATGAATGGTGGTACCCTCCGGTGGTTCTATACGGTTCGCAGCAGCGTGCTGATTGGGAGAGGGCTCTGACGATTCTGGGCGTCCAAACACCGATTAAACTGCGCCATCCATCGCGTTGGCAGGCGAAGATCGCAGGGCCGCATTGGGTTGCCTGGGGTTTCGTGTTGGGCTGTTGGTTGGTGCTCTTCCTCCACATGCGACGGTGACCTGTGGGGTGATGGGGTAATTCGGGACAGTCAGACAGCGCCGGGATAAACCGGCATGGAGGAGTGGATGCAAGAGCCATACAAGGAAGGCGTAGCGAACCACCTTGGCCCCGAGTCATGCGCGGGCGGCCGTGAGGTCGCACGTGAGGCGTTGACAGGGGAAGACGCAGGCCAGCCATTGAGCTCCGAAATCACCATTCTGGGGTGCCGACCTTGTTGACTGATGGGGAAGGCAACACGAGGGGTGGCGATAGACGCGAGTCGCCCATTGACCCCACGGAGTCGAAGACCCTGAGCATGCGTGGACACTCCATGCACGAGAACCGGGAGGTCCCGCGAACACCCGACGGCGAGGGACCGCCGGGTCGGCCGGAGAAAGGACTGACCTGGACGTCCGGCACGCACGTTCGTGGGAAGTCGGACAGACCCGTAGTACCGATGAAGTCCCCGAACAAAGGCGGGTCCGGGGTAGGAGGACCGTCGGCGGAGGGGGCGGAGGGAAGGGGTCTGACCAAGGGGAACATGCGGCAGAGGGCCACGCCCCGGACACAGAGCCGGGCAGGCGTGTCGAACGGCCTGCTGCGTGTGCGAGAGGCGCACAGGCGCTTCTACGCCAAGTACCCGAGGTAAGAGCCGTATGAGGTAATGCTTCACGTACGGATCCGTGCGGGGGGTGGCCCGAGAGGGCCATCCCTACCGCGACCCTATTTCTGGTGTCGTGGGCGATGGAAACGACGTGCGGAGACGTGATGACGAGGGGTGAAACCACACGGGCAGTGGGACAGGGAGCGTGAGGCGTCGGGATTCGGGGGCTGCACCCAGCCATTGTATTTCGCTCCTTCAGGGCGTAACGGGGCGGGGCCAGACAATGCGCTGCGAGGTTCGGCTCGCGGGTACGCTCGCCCTCCCATAGGCAGAGTGGTGCGTCAGGACGCACCCTACGTGGTTCGCCCTCGCAAAGACAGACGGGGGGTCTGCGGTACAGGGGGACGGCGGAATCGGGTGATCGAGACAACAGGATGGCGGGTGACAAGGCCAATGCGAGATAGAGGAACGGATGCTATGAATCGCTATCAATTGACGTGGACGGCTTGTGTAATCTGCTTGGGGGTTGTGGCCGGGCAGGTGGTGGGGCTTGACGCGTACGTCCGGCTGGACGTGGTGACGCCGGACCCGAACGACCCGAATGCGGTGCCGGGCAATGCGTCGCTGATCGAGGTGGCCGGCGGCAACACGATCGGCTATACGATCACGGCGATGGTGTATACCGACCCGAACGACGGCAGTTGCGACGCCAACTATGTGCTGGGGCTGGCGACGGCGTATGTCACATTGAACACGAACTTCGGCGATGCCAATCTGGTGCAGGCGGCCACGTCGATCAACGGCACGCTGGACCCGGCGGGGACGCCCGATCTGGGGTGTCTGGGGCTGGTGTGCGGTGATGATGTGACGGACATCGGGGGCAGCCAGCGTCTGCTGGGCGAGACGCCCTCGCCGAGCGCCCTGGCCAACGGGACGCGGGTGACGCTGGCGACGGGGACGCTGACGGCGCCGAGCCAGGAGGGGATCTACCACGTGTGGGTGACGCCGCAAGAGGTGCGGACGCTGGACGCGAACCTGGCGCAGGTGCCCCGCAGCCAGACGCCCAACGAGGTGATCGCGGGGCAGGGGTTTTATGTCGTGGTGGGGAGCCATGAGTACTACACGCTGGCGCTGCACGTGATCAACTCGACCAACGGGGAGGTCGAGGTGACACCGAATCTGCCGAGCTACCCGAACGGGATGGAGGTGACGTTGACGGCGTGGCCGGACGAGGGACGGCATTTTGAGGAGTGGCGGCATTACGACGTCAATGCGCCGTTCGACGGAAACGACCCGAACCACTGGAACGACCCCTGCTACTTCACTCGGGACGACGTGAACAATCCGATCGTTGTAGTGATGGACCGGAACCGGACGATCGGCGCGATGTTCGGCTGCGGCAGCGGCCTGATGGCCACCTTGACGGTGGTGGGGATTCTGGGCGTCGTGCGCCTGGCCCGTCGGCGAAGGTAGAGTGCGCGTCTCTTCGAGAGAGATGGCATCGTATCTGGCTATTGCCTTCGGCCCGAAAAGAAGGACAGAGGGTGTAACGGAACGGGGCGCCCCGAAGGCAAACCTACTGAGGTTCATCTCAACACATCGGTATGCGGTGGGACGCCTGATGAGGAGTAGTCAAGGCCGACCGCTGCACACCCTGATCATGTCTTGTCAGTTGACCGGTGTAGTTCCTATTGGTTGTCACCATTGATGGATGCGGCATGCATTGACGCTTTGGATCATGAAGACCAGGGGCCTTTGAGCCTATGGTCAGGACCGAAGCTCATAGGGGCGAATCGGCTCAACGCCCTTTGCAGTGTGCGTGTCTTGATGGAGGACGGTTCATTCCGTCAGGGGGCGAGCCCCCGTCCTTCCGGTTTCGTTCCGCCCGGAAGGCCGGGTGGAGGATGGACAATGTACGCAAGCAAATACCGGAGGCTGGACCCGCATCACGCGGACGAGTCGCTACTGGAGTGCTGGTTTGACGATGTGTGGGACTCTGATGACGAGGGATTCGTGCCTGGCTGGGTGACGGGAGAAGCTGATCGGGACGAGCCGATCGCGATTCTTCCGGAGCGATTCAAGTGTCCTCACTGCGGCTGCGAGCGGTGCGAAAGCAAGTCGGGATTCATCGCGTGTGCATGGTGTCATGGGTACGGGCCGGGCCCGCACGGGTAGTGGGTACCTTGTTTGACTGCGCTTGCGCGGCGGTTCGCCTGGACCATTCGCGTGCGTGGATCGTGGCCGCAACGAACAAGCATGCGACACCATGGCCAGAGGACCGGCATGGTGTCGCTCAATCAAGGAACCATGCGGAGGTACATGAGATGGAAACCATACAAGCAACCGTAAACAGGAGGCTGTTGAACAAGGCCGACCGGCTGTTCACCGGAACGCTGGACGGTCGGATTACAGAAGTGCTCCAGAACGCACGACGCGCTGGGGCGACAAGGGTTGAGATCACGAACGCAGACGGTCGGGTCACCGTCCGCGACAACGGCCATGGCATCGAGGACTTCTCGAAGTTGCTCGACCTGGGCGGTTCGGGATGGGATGAGGCCACGGAGGTTAGTGAGGACCGGTCGGGCGTCGGGTTGTTCTGCCTTGCACCAAAGGAGGTGACCCTCCGCTCGAACGGGAAACGGGTCACGATTCGTGGCGACGGTTGGACGGGCGCCCCGGTGGATGTCATGGGCGATGATGAATCCGTCCAAGGGACTGTTCTAGAGTTCCAGGATGAGCCGTGGAGCTTATCGACAGTGACGAACACCGCCGTCTTTTCAGGGATGCAGGTCGTTGTAGATGGAAACGACTGCCCGATGCTGCCGTTCGTATCGGATAACGCAACTCATTATCCCGAACTCGGCTGCAAGATCGAAGTCAGCGAGTCGGATGGCCAAGCCGCGTGGTACAGCTCAGCCAGGCGAGGGCAAAGGGATGACAGTAACGCCACGGTCAACTTTCACGGCCTGTTGACCTCCTTCAGCTTCTACGCTGTCAACGGGCGTTGCCTTGACTACCTTGTGGACATGACCGGCGAGCCGACAGGCATTCGCCTGATGCTGCCGGCCAGGATGTGCCTGGTTGAAAACGAGGCACTCGAACGGCTTAAAGCCGCCATGGAACTGGAGGCGTACCGATACCTCCAACGCAAAGGCAGACACCGATTGCCATACGAGCAGTACCTCAAGGCAAAGGAGCTTGGTGTGG
Source organism: uncultured Planctomycetales bacterium (assembly GCA_964446835.1). GTDB lineage: Bacteria > Planctomycetota > Phycisphaerae > UBA1845 > JAFGLZ01 > CAYUQT01. The sequence continues at coordinate 5,172 of CAYUQT010000069.1, forward strand.
ACCTTCCGGAGGCGGAGCCGGACTATCGTGTGGGCGCGCCGTTAGGCATCGGGCTGGGGCGGGTTCCGATGTTCATGCCAAGAGGCTTGTCGTTGGCCGAGTGCTACCGATTCGATCCGGACATCAAGGAAGGACTGATCGATGTAACCAACATCAGCCTGTTAGTTATATCGAAAGGGTTCGATTCCCACTTTGTGCCGGTCGAGATTCCGAAGCATTACGACGGCTACTCCTGGGCCAAACTCCCTACAATCGACAAGGTCGAGTTGGACGTCGGCAAGGTGCTCCACGAGTCGTTGCTTTGGGAAGGCAAACTGGTCTGCGTTGATTCGCTGACAATCGCCGCACATACGAGCGACGGTCGCGTGTTTCGGTCGCCCGCGTACATGGGTGTGAGGGCTAACCAAGATCGGAGCAACGGCGCGTGGTTCGACGAGGAGGTCCTCGTCACGCCGGAGTCACGGGAGGAAGTGCCCATGATCTGGATCATGAACCATCTCGGCAGTTTCTTGGAAGAAGGGGGTACCGGGGATGAGCAGGAGGCCTCGTTCGCCAAAAAGTTCAACCGCTATTGGAGCGAACTGGTCGGACCGGATGAGCACTTCCGGCGGGAGGTCCTCAGCACACTCGATGGAACGCAGGACTGGAAGGCGATGGCGGTATTTGCGGACGGCAGGATCAAGCTGAAGTTCAAGGATGGTTCGGCCAAGCATATCCGCCCGCCCAAATCCGCCAAGGTAGCCCGATAGCAGGGCTTTCCCGATTCAACACAGGACCCGCTTGTCGGATTGACCAGGATGATTCCGCGCGCGTTGCGTGGACCGGATCGGTCCGGCAGCCAGGTCGCATTGTGCGCTGGGCTTGGATGGCACGCCAGTTTGGCCTTGGACAGCAGGACTCAGGCGACCGGAGGCATGACACAGCTTTCGATGTGGGGGTTCACCCATATTGGGCAGAGGCCGGCCTTCCCGGTCGCCGTCTGCCCGGGAAGGCCGGGTGGAGGATGGAATATGTATGCAAGCAAATGCCGCAGGTGGCGTCTGCAACAGGTTGACGTGTCGGTGCTGGAGAGTTGGTCTGACGACGACGCGTGGGAACTCGACGACGGAGGAACCGTACTCGGCCGCGTGACCGGAGAGGCTGAACGGTACGAGCCGATCCAGGAACAGGCGATCCGCGACGATTCGATTGTGATCCTTCCCCAACGCTTCAAATGCGCCGAGTGCGGCTGCGAAGAGTACGAACGCAAGTTCGGGTTCACCGAGTGCGCATGGTGTCACGGCGAGGGACGACGCCTCAAGCATTGAAGGCCCCTTGTTAGTTCCTGCCAAGGAGCCTCACGTCTGATGACGGTTCCGGAGGTGGCAACGATGAACGAAACACAACCAGTAGTGATGGAACACGTGGAAGATACCGTCGAGGAGGAGTTTGACTTCCTAAGGGAGTACGACCTCATCCTCGCGGAACTCGAAGACACGCGGCTGACGGCCGGCCAGGTGGTGGCGTTGAAATCCAAACCGGTGCACTGGAGCTGCCGGGTTACGGGATGCGAGTACCGGATTCCAGTGAAGATCAGTGACCTCGAAGCGGTGCCGTTTCTGATCATTCGACACCTGATCAAGGACCACGGGATGACACCGGATGAGATCATGGTGTTCGAGCCAGGCCTGGGGCAGGAGGTCGACGATTACTGCCGGACAATGGGGTTCGGAACGCCTGTCATAGAGCAGACAGGCGTCCCCACAAAGATGGGATCGCCGAGGTGAACGAAGATGAACAAACCAACCAAGAAGTTCGAGTCGGGCGGCGTAAGCGTCGCCATCTGGGCAAACCAGATAGAGACGGCCAACGGGCCGAAGACGGTGGATCGCGTGACGGTCGAACGCCGTTACAAGGATCAGGCGACGGGCGAGTGGAAGAGCACGGGTAGCTTCCGCGATAACGAGCTGCCCCGGCTCATCCTGGCGCTGCAGAAGGCCTACGAACACCTGACCTTCAAGAAGCGTGATGGCGAGGAAGAGGAGGACGGGCACGAGTAAGCCCGTTCCTTCGGAGGTGGAAACATGAACGCGGAACAACAGGATGAATGGGAACGCGATCGGGCGGCGGAGTACGCCATTGAAGCGTTCCTGGATGGTGCGAACGACGACGAGATCGATCGCTACCTCATCATGCAGAGGGCCCCCGATTCCCTTTCGTAAGGGGGCCAGGTATGGGCCCTCTTCACGCCTAAAGGTTTATTGATTTCGACAACGGACGATATTGTCGAAATTCATAAACCTTTCCCCGCCGCGGGCGGGTCGGCTAAGGGCGTTTGATCAGGAGCTTCCTTCTCGCGCTGCCTTTCCACGGCTTCCATCGAGACAATCCCCCTGGCCGGCTCTCCACGAGACGAGAGAGCCGCCCAGTAGAGGTTGGCTCCGAGGTGAACTACATGACATACAAAGAACACGAAGATACAGACGATGAACAGGTCGCCGACGCGCCGGTGAGCCCGTGCCTCAAGGTCATCAGGCAGAGCGAACTGTCTGAGGACGATGAGGAGGCGATCGAGTGGTCAGAGATTCAGCGATTGATCTTCCAGCAGATGTGGGGGCCGATCCTGGATCTGCCGGTCAGGGAGGAGGGCTTCTTCGCACACAGGGAGTTCGAGGATGGCGTTGATGTCAGCGCGTTCAACACTCATGACTTTCGGCGGCTTCATCCCCGACATAGTTCCAAGTACTCATACGCTCTGGGACAGGCGAAACGGGAGTACCGCGAGGCCATCTGTGCGTTGGAGGTGATCATGGGGCGGATTCAGCACCCGTCGAAGTACCTGGTGCTCTTCCTGGTCAAGCGGGGTGTTCTGGAACCGGAGATGTGCGTGGGCGACATGCAGCGTGCGGCCATGTGCCAGCGGCGGCTTCGGACGATCGGCAAGAAGATCGAGGAGATCGAGGATGCTCGGTACAGGGCGAGGGAGGAGCAAGCCAAGCTCAACGGGGGGTAAGCGATTGCCCCTGTCTGAATAGCCGGAGCCCTGAGCGTGGGGTCGGCCGAGGCATCGGAGGGGTGGTCAGACGGAGGCGCTACGGTATCAGGGAAGGCGGGAAGGAAGCATGAGGAAGGCAGATCGAGTGGACGTGCATTAGAGGACGCATTACGAGCATTACCGTCCTCATACACGACGGACGGTGCGCTGCAAGACGGCTGCTGGGTGGTTCTTCTGCGGCTCGATGCAAGGTGTGATAGACGTAGACGGAGGTATAGGGGTCCTGCGGGACCCACGAGCGGATATGCCGGTCTGCCCCGGGCAGACCGGGGTGGGACGACGACGGACGACGGGACGACGACGGAACGGGATGCGATGGAGTTCGGATGGGGTGATGGAAACGGCGGTAACAGGGACGGGATGATTGAGGTTTGTGCGTAGACGGAGGGTGCGGAAAGGGTGTTGACGGAAGAATGACGACGGAACGTAGGACGACGACGGGACGTGAGCGGGAAGGATCTGGATGTGGTAACGGGACGGACGGTAGTAAGTACGGGGGAACGAGGACGGAAGACGTATAGGCGGGTGTTGGGGTAAGGTCAGGACGACGGACGGGGCGCTGATAGGGACGGGAAGGGCTGTTTTCTGATTGGGAGATGTAAGTCTTGTGATTGCAGTGTGTTGTTCTGGTTGGATGTTCTGATTGTGTATATATCAGAACGCCAGTCCCAACCCCAAATCAGAACCGGGTTCCATATCGGCCAGCGCGCGGGCGATTTCCCGCCCCATCTCTGATTCATACCGTATCCCTTCGGCCAGGTGCCGCATCCGTTCAACGTCCGGTTCCGGCTGGCGGAGTGCATCGAGCAGTTCGGCAAGCAGCCGGGCGGCGCGTTTGCGGGTCCTTCGCTGACTGATCCACAGGCACTTCCTCGTGTACTCCGGCGTCAGATGGACCTCGATCCGCGGCTGATGTTCCTCGTTTCCGGCGCGGTCTTCCCAGGTTTCGTTCATTGTTCGGATCACCTCATCGTGTTGTGAGAAGAAGGGAATCGGCTCGAGTTGATAAATGCTGCGCTTCAAAACCTGTGCGGACACAGTACTACCTCGACCCGCTCGTCGGCCGCCACGAGATCCCCCAGCTGGCGCCGGACCTTCGCCTCGGCGGCGTGGCTGGTGGCGGCGATCAGGACTCGCTCAAACCCGGCAGCCAGGCACTTCCGGACATTCTCGACGACGTCGGATTGACCGGTTTCGATCTCGACGATGAGGCGCTCAGTGTCCCTGACGGCCAGGATGTCGACGGCGCCGTTGCCCTCGATGTGGTACTCGTGGGTGACCGTGTATCCCTGTTCGCGGAGGGATTCATCGATCCTCGCCCGCCAGAACTCGTGTTCGACGCCGCCCCGGGACAGGTAGCCCGCGGTGTCGATGCCGGCGCCTTGGAGCACGGCCTTGCCCTCGGCGGTCAGCGCCAGCAGGACGGTCCTACCCGATCCGGTGGACACATCCACCGGGGCGATCAGGCCACGCCGGGTCAGCGCCAGTTTGACCGCGTGGACCTTCCTGCGAGTGAGGTTCAGGTCCCGGCATCGCTGGACGACGCCCGATTCAGGATGTCGCAAGACATCCGTCAGGAACTGGACTTCCACAAAGTTCAGTTCCGTGGAATTGGACGTTGTACCAATAGGGTTGTTATCTGTTTCTTCCGCGGCCGGAACCGGCTGGGACAGGTTCACTTGCTCCATCAGCGGCGCCGGCGGTGTGGTATCGCCGAGATAACGCTTCATCTTCTCGCAAATCACGGTATCGGTGATCGCACCCTTCCGTACGCCGATCAGGGGAAATTCCACCAGGAAGGGTCTTACGAAACGGTCCTGCAGCTTGACCACCGCCTGGCCGACCTTGAGCTCACCGAAGATGTGCATTTCCTGCCGGTCCAGAAGCGTGTAGCTGGCGGCGGTGCTCAGGTCCTCCCGGGTCTTCAGGTTCATCGTGACCGTGCAGTAGGTGTTTCCCAGGGCGGTGAGTGCGATCAATGACGGGTGCTGGTCGATGAGAATGATACCGGTGTTCAGCTCCCGTATCTCCCGCAGGATGACGTCGGTGACCGTTTCGGCCCCGTCGTGGGCCTTCAACACGTGATGGGCCTCTTCCAGGATGATGCAATGCTTGAGTTGCTCCCTCGTGGACTGTCCCATCCGGTAATGGTGGATGGCCAGCAGAAACGAATCGATGAAGAACGCCTTCTCGGCGCCCTCCAGGGCGTCGAGTTCCAGGACGACGTTCTTGTCCAGCAGGTCGGCCAAAGGCAATTGCTGATCGCAATTGATCACCCGTCCCATCTGGCCGAAACAGAGCGACCGGACCGCCCTCAGCGTCGAGGCCATCCAGTTGGCAGCCCTTCCCTTTGCCGGGCACTTCTCGAGCCAGTCCAGGACATCCCGCATGATCGGATACCGCCCGTTCGTCCCGTCATACACGCCGGTATCGGCGTATACCGCGTCGATCGCTTGTTGAAGCAACGAGATGACACCGTCGCCGCAGAAGTACGCCTTGGCGATGATGTTGACGAGGAGTTTGAGGTGGACCTGGGGTTCTACGCCCGGCGGCGGGATCAACGGGTTGAACTGGATCGGCGCGACCGGCCGCCCCACCGTGAACACCAGGACTTCCTTGTCCGTCAGGCTCAGCATGTCCCGATAGTTCCGTTTCCAGTCGAAGATCAGGAAAGGGATGTCCGCCTTCAGGAGTTGGCCGATCATCTGGAAGACGGTGTTGGTCTTTCCAGAACCCGACCGGCCGAAGATAGCCGTATGTTGGATCAGTTCGTCGCGGCGGAGGCCGAAGGGGTGTAACTTCTTGTCGTTGTAGACGACGTTGCCCAGCACGAATTCGCCGGCTGCCACCGCCGCTTCGGGCGGCGGCAGGAGTATTTGTCCCTGGTTGATCCGCTCGTGGGTCTGCCTGGCGTACGTCAGCCTGAGCATGGTCTCGATCTCGCGCCGGCCGTCTTCATCCTCCGCAAGGTAGGCCAGTCGCAAGCGCTCCAGCCTCTCGCCCATCAGCGGGCGGAGCTTGGCGAACAACTCATCGGCCTCCATGCCCCTACACCCCGTTGTCGGTCAGGCCGGTGCTGACCATCCGGTACTTCCTTGCCGCATCGCGGTACTCGCCGAGGTGTTCCGTCAGCTTGTCCTTCAGCCGTGAGATGTCCCGCCAGCACTCGATTTCCTCGGCCCGCTTTTCCGACTCCAGACGGATCAACTCCATCTCCAGGCTGGGCGTCATGCGGTCGCCGGGTGGCTGTACACCCAGGAACCACGTGTCTTTGAGCCGCAGGATCTGGCTATCAATGGCCGCCTCCTGGTAGAGAATCCGCGTGAGGTTGCCGTCCTTCATCCGCTCTCGCTGGACAATCTGGTAGACGATCGAACCGACGGTCATTCGTCCCAGGTCGGACTTCTCGCCGAGTATCCATTGCGCCAGGTCGTCGGGTTTGCTATCGTAGGTTCGGCGTTCTGGCAGCCAGTCTTCGTGGACACCGATCAGGTCGTAGAGGTCGGAACCGCCGCCGGCTTCCCTGGGTGGCCGGGGCGTATCGGAGGCAAGAGGATGTGCCCAAGTGGTGTCTACTGGATACTGCGCCATCCGGATGGTGTAGGGGTAGTAGTGTGTGCTCATGATGATCACCGGTGTCGTTATGGTTCAGTAGTGACAGGGGGTGGGGTGGAGTATTTAAGCTTACCGTTTCGGAGGTGGGTTATGACTCGCTTGCCATACCGCATTCGCCGCCGTTGGTTTGTCGGTGCTGCTTCAATGGCCGTGGCTTTCGTTTCGTTCCTGCTTGCCGGTTGCTCCGCCGCCGGCCCCACTTCTCGGCCTGCGGTCTTGGCCTCCACGAGACCGTCGTCCAAGTCAGCCCCTGCCACCGATACCATCCATAACTCGCCGATGGCCCTGATTCGGTACGCCCACGAGGCCTGCGTTCGGACCGATCTGGCCTCGCTGCTCAAATGCGTCGAGCCGTCTCTTGCCCCCGACGTCAAGGCCATGTTTGAAGCATTGAGGGATTGCAGGGATCTGGAAGACGAGAACGTCCGGCTCGTGAAGCGCCGCTTTGCCGCCGAGGTCAAGGCGCAGTTCGGACCCGATGCCTTTGATCCGTCCGACTGGGTCGGCCACGGCCACTGGTGGGCCGTCTGGTGTGGCTTTACTCCGTTCCCCCACTCACTACCCACGACGGCAAAGAAACTGGTTCAGCCCGTCGAGAAGCCAGACTGGGGCACATTGCAGATGACTGAATCCGGTGACGAGGTGATCGCAAGGGTGAAGGATCACCGAGTCTTCTCTGAAGACTGGGCGATTCGGCGAATAAGCGGTGGGTGGTATTTCACATTCACCGACACCGACAAGATGTGGAAAGGTTGGGTGGACCAGGCCGAGGAGTTCAGGAAGTACGCTACGTTCCTGAAGTCGATGAACGAGGCGATGCGGAAGGGGAAGATCCGGAACTACCGCGAGTATGATGAGGAGACGAAGCGGTACTGGGAGAAGTTAGAAGCGGAGGCCAAGCAAGGCTCGCGGTTGAGATGTTCAGAGACACATCAGACGGCCACTATAACTCATATCCGATGGGGTCATACACAACCCTTGCCTACTCGCCAACCTGGCGATGGCCCGATGTGCGAGGGACTCTCAACTGTGTGAGCGTCGAGCCCACGGCGACGACCCAATGTCAGGGCGTTTTGCCGTCCACTATATGCCCGATACCCGTAATCCCATGATTGCCGCCTTCCCTTTCCCGCCGCAACACGAAACCAGCCCTTGCCGTAGCAGCGGTCCTCAGGTCTGTTCTAACCGAGCAGCGCGGAACGACAGTTGTTGTCGTTGTTGCTTCAGCAACCTCCCGGGCATCAAGGTTGGGCTATTTGGGAATGCGCGCGATCCAGCCTTCAGCTCTCCCCGATGGGTTAGCACCTTGGCCCACTATCGTCACTCCATCTGCCGAGACCCCACATGCTTTTCCGAAGCTCCAACCAGAAACGTCGACGCCACAGCGGTTGATCAAGATATCTTTAATGCTCTCCATGCCATGTACTTCATCCCAGCGAGAAGCCTCATATCCGCGAGATGACTCACTCATGCCAACTACCACACCCCCATCTGCAGACACGCCATAAGCTTGGCTGTATTCCGTGTAGTAGACGCTGCCCGGAATATCACCGAGATCCTTGACTACCCCATTCTTGATTCGAAAGGCCATGTGGTCCTTGTAGTATCCTACGATGATGGATCCGTCCGGGGAAATAGCGGTGGCCCGCCCGTCCCCAGACTCTAGTCCGAGCTTACCGATAGTTCCGTTTACCCATTTGCACGGCCTCCAACCATAGTCCTCGTTTCGGGCGTACATGTAGTAGCCCACCACGACTGACCCGTCAGCTGAAGCGGCCAGCGCCCTGCTTCCGGGAAGTTCATAAGGATTGAGCACGATGGCGCCGAGATCTGTTACTGTGCCGTTTGACCACCGAACCGCGTCACCGCCTTGCGTTGACGGAAGATATGAACCCCCGAAGATCACCGAGCCATCCGAAGACGCCGCCATCGCTCGGCTCCATCCGGGGCTAGTTAGGTCCGGCAGTACCGTCATACCGCTACTTGCCGACCAGCGGAATGCACAGGGTGAGCCCCCAGTTCCCCTTTTGTGCTCACCAACCACGACAAGCCCGTCGGCAGAGACGCCCCAAGGACAGTTGTACTCTACAGACTCACCACCAATAAAGCCTAGTCCACTTATTACGCCGTTACACCATCGAAATGACTCTTCCTTGTTTACTGTTGAAGAACTGTCAGCCCACCAGCAATACCCAACCACGACGGTGCCGTCCGCGGAAACCGCTGTTACAACGCTCCCACGACGGTTCGTTGGAAGGTATCCAACAGCCCTGAAGTACTCCGTTCCAACTGCAGTATAGGTACCCACTGATACGTCGCTATCACTCATGCCGGTCTTGTACGCCATTGCCTTGAGCGTCGTAGTGTCAGTTAAGTGGAGGCCAATTGAGCGGTCGTATAGGTTCCCGTGTGTCGAGGAAGGCACGGTCCCGTCAGTGGTGTATCGGATTTCCACCGAGACATCCGTACATGAGATGGTTACATCGGTCGAACCAACAAAGGTCGCGCCGCCTTGCGGTGTTAGTGTGGGTTTGGCAACTTGGGCCATCGCCCGCACGCTCAGGGTCAACTGGACCGTCCCCGTCGCCGCCTTGTCGTCGATGGCCGTGAACGTGACCGTCTTGGAGCCGCTTGTTGGCGGTGTTACCGAGCCTGACCAGGACCACTGGTTGCCGGTCCCTTTGGTCAATGCCTGCGTGCTTGATCCGCCGATTGCCGAGAGGTCAACTTTGACCGATTGCACCGTCCCGTCCGTATCCGTAGCCATGCACGAGGCGGTTACCTTCCCCGCCTGACTTTGCGTCAACGTTCCCGTCACGCTGGGATTCGTGATGGTGGGTGGCGAATTCAAAGTGTATGGGGAGAAAGTGACCGTTGCTGTCCCTGTCGCCGTAAGATCGCTCGAGTCCGTGATCGTACAGGTTATGGTAAACGGGGTCGCTCCTGGTATGGTCATGTTGGTTGTATCGAGTGTTATCTCACCGCCTCCCTTTGCGGCGTCCTTGAATCCAGCCGGAGTTGGGCTGCACGACCATGAGCACGTGTAGGGCGCAATACCACCGGACACAACCGAGGACAAGCGGACCGGCGTTCCAATAATCGTGGCCGTGGGGCTGGCTGTTACGACTACCTCCGGCCTCTTCCAGTCCTGTCTGAGGGAACACTGGGTCTTGTCGTAAAGGCACTGGAGAGCCAACTGGATGGTCGCAACCTTGTCCTCACAGTAGACCTGCCTGATATCCCTGAAGGTGGGGCCCCCGATCACTGGCATTTGCTTAACCAGCCATTCGATGGTCTTGCTGAATTGACCGGCGTTGGCGTGAGCCAGGTAGTCCCTCTCCGTCTTGTAGTAGTACCTCGCGAGGTACAAGCGCATGGCCTGCAGGTGAAAGACCTTCGGCGCGGTCTGCCCCATGATCGCAGAGGTGATGCAATTCTCGTCGGTACAGATTCCCTTGAAGAGCGTATTGTCAAGCGTCGAGGCCATTATCATACGAGTCTCGACCGTGCGATCTTGTTGGTACGTAAGCGCCGCGTCGATGACGATGCCAACCGCAAAACCGAGTCCACTAACGGTCGCGGTCGAGACGGTAGTCCCCCAGGCGGCCTCTGCCAGCACTTTGGGAAGGAGCCCTTCGCCAAGACCTGAAAGCGCCGTCTCTACCATGAGCTCGCCAAAGTTCTTTCCGACTGCATCCTTGACCCTCGACCACTGGGAATCTCTCAGGTTTTGGACTTCACTGACCGCGTCAAGCCACCCGTCCTTGATTGCGCCATCGCCAATGGAATCCTTGTTATCGCCGAGGAGTTGGGTCATCGCGCTGATGCGTTCATCGAGAAGCCCATCGTAAAGGGCGCAGTACAGGGCCATCGCGAGCTTCCCCTTCCTGAAGCCCTCGCCCAATTGGGCACCCGTCTTTATGCCCTTCAACGCCGCATTCACTGCGTCGAAGTAACTGCTTGTGGCAGGTACCAACTGGAGATACTCATTCGCGATTTCGCTGAGGGTTACGGCGACCTCGGCGTTTGCTATGTCCTCGACAGTCTGATTCACGCGGATGACAGCCCGGTCGTAATAGGGATTCGTGGCCCGCGTCTGCAGGAGCAATTCCTTGAAGATCTCCTTGTACTGTCCCCGGCGGGCATTGTAGTAGCTGAAACCGAGCGTCTCATCGGTCGGTATCAACCGCCTCCATAGATAGGGTATGTAAAAGGTCACGTCTCCCGATTCGAAAGGTCCCGCGACACCCAGGCCTTCTGTGGGCTCCCGCTTCACATGCACACGGAGGGTCCTCGCCGGTTCCTCGTAGTCGATGAGTATGGGTTCGGTGCGCGAAATCATCGTGAACCGTGTAAAATGGTTGGTTAGAAACTCAGCAGCGCCACCGCCAACTATCGCCAGCGAACCCTCTCCGGACTGCAGACTCGCGGGCTCATATTGAGTGGCGGACCCGCTCAGACTCTGGACGGATAGCAGCGTCCCTGGGGGAAGGTCTTTCGGAAGGGGCACTCGAACGGAGATCGGTTCATTGAACGTGAGTCCATCGGGCCCGCATTCAAGCGTGCCGATCGACTCAAATCCAGCGGGCGGCGTGGGACTTTCCGTGACGTTGAGCGTTATCTCCGTTTCCTGGGCAAGTGCGCCGGCAGGAACGGAAATTGATGCGCCGGAGAAGTGAGTCAGCTGGCCGCCCGCAGGGCCAATCTTGGCGCTGACCTGTTCGTTTGTAGCATCGGCCGCAACACGAAAGCCGACGTTGTCAGGGCGGCCAGTGGCCTCCCCCGTGCCGCGGTACGCCGAACGACAGTACAGGGCGGCGTTTCGATAAGACCCGCCCCTCAGGGCATGGTGCGTCGAATCTCCACCTGTGGTCCATGCACCGCCGTCGTCCGGTCGGTCGGAACCCGTGTAGTCGGTGTGCCAGACGTCCTGACACCACTCCCAAACGTTTCCATGCATGTCATACAGGCCCCACGGGTTTGGCATCTTGCCGCCCACGTCATGGGTCTGACCCGTTTCGCCTATTGAGCTGTTCTGGTCGTACCATGCGTAGTTACCCAGTTGGGCATCATCGTTGCCGAAGTAGAATTTCGCGTCGCCGCTCCCGGCTTTACAGGCATACTCCCATTCCGCCTCGCTCGACAGCCGGATCGTAAACCCCACCTTCGTCGACAGCGCCTGGCAAAATGCCAGCGCGTCATTCCACGACACCTTTTCGACGGGGCGATTGTCCCCGGAAAAATGGGACGGGGTATTGTCGGTTCCCATGACCGCCTTCCACTGCGCCTGTGTCACCTCGTACTTGCCCATGTAGAACGGTTGGACAAACGTTACTGCGTGAACCGGGCGCGATCGTGACAGCCAGTCGTGGTCCGTCGAAGCCGTTCCCATCTGGAAGCTGCCGGCAGGGATCTTGATGAGCACCATGGTGACGCTGCTGCCGAGGTCGAGTGTGAGCAAGTCCGCGTACGAAAAGGTGGAGAGCAGGATCTCGTCGCTTACCGGGTCCGACTCTTGTGAGGCATTCTTGACCTTGAAGTAGACTGTCTTGGCCCCGTTACCCGACGAGAGCGTGAACGACGGTGCGGCCGCATAGGCCTGCCATGACGCCCCGCTGAAATCCGACGACTCGCTGGCAACGTATTGCGTGGGATTAGCGGTGCAGCTGTTGTTCAACGTCACCGTGCGGCTGGTTGTTTCGCCAGCACCGTTGTTGATGGCGAAGGAACTGACGATCGGAGGACTCGGAGCTGCAGGTTCGTTCAGTGAGATCGTATCACTTGATGACGCGGACTCGCCGTCCGTATTCTTTACCTTGAAGTACACCGTCTTGGTTCCGTTTCCGGTGGACAATGTGAAAGACGGTGCAGACGCATAGGCCTGCCATGAGGCACCGCTGAAATCCGACGACTCGCTGGCAACATATTGCGTGGGATTGCCGGTGCAGTTGTTGTTCAACGTGACCGTTCGGCTGGTCGTCTCGTTGGCGTCGTTGTTGATAGAGAAGTTACTTACGAAAGGAGCCGTGGTCGGCTTACCGCTGTTCGGATCGCTGGGCGGCGGTGGGGTGCACCCGATTGCATACAAGAACGCGACCACGCCCAGCACGCAGGCGGCGAGTTGGAACATTGCGTCCTCGCGGACACGGTTTGTGTAGAATGAAATAGGCACGCAAGGGTATCTAGACATGAATCGGCTCCCCTGACCGGCGCGGACCGCGCCGGTAAATCCCCTAGTCTCTTCGTAAATTTACACAGATTGAAACGATCGGGTGAGACCCTCCGTCTCAACGCCGGTCGGCATTGGGTTCGCACAACAACGCAAACTCCACCGGTCTTGCCCGACACAACTACTTTACCTATCATGTTTATATAATACAAGATGGGCCCTGAATTCAAACTAAGGCCGATCTCTCTTGCACCCGACCAAAAGGGTGGTGTTTAGGCTCGGTCGAACCCCGATATCCAACGCGTCGTTCAGATGCGTGTAGGACTCAAGCCGCACCAGGAGACACCGGCAGGGCCGGCAGGCTTATAAGGTCCACCCCATTCACCACTCCAAAATGGAAACACAAAACCCAACCGATGAAGACGTAGAATGGCAACGCGTGAAGGCCGCGATCGTGCGGATCGACCAGACGACGCGGGAGATCAACATGAAGCTGTCGTACATGATGGATAGGGAAGACTGAGTGATGCCATCGGCTGTCAGCCATGAGCCAGAAGGAGGAAGCAAGCTGCTGGCAGTTACCAGCGGTCAGCAACAACCACGAATACATCTCTCCGATCACGCCGGCGTTTCATAGCGTGCCAGCGAGGCCTGCAAACCGATAGATTCATATAGGAGTACCTCTTCTCACCGTCCATGTACAACACACCCTGTATCGAGACCTTCCGCGATCAGCCGATGGGAACGTCACCGGCCCGAATCCAGCAGAACATCGAAATCGCATGGAACAGCCTTCGTCGGCTGAACGAACTCTGTGATACCCTGGGCCACTGGCGGTCGAATTCGGCCGGTCAGTTCCTGCATCAAGGCATCATCGCTGAGATGGCAACGGCCGAGGCCTCCTACCGCCACCTGGTCCAGGCCTTGGACGATGCCCGCGACGGACCCTGCTGCCTGGCACCCTGGAAAGCCGAGGCCCGGGAGCTGGAGCGGACACTCGACCACATGCGGGAACGACTGCGTTCGAAAGGGATCCTGTGGTCACAGGCGTAATAGGCAAACGCTTCCATCATCGAGAACCGAGTGCCTCGTGTCCTATTCGTTTCCTGTCTTGTTCTCCGTCTGCCGCTCGGCGATCTCCTCGATCCCGTGCTCCCACTCGGCCAGCTTGGTGAGCAATTCGAGAAGCTCTTGCTGGCGTTCGAGGGCGGTCTCAAGCCATTCTTCCGCCCTGGACTCATTTGCCTTCTCCGTCTGGCGCTTCGCCTTGGATAGGCAGTGCCTGATCTTTCGGACGTGGTGTTCGGCCTTGCGGGCGATACGACGGATATCGTCCTCGCCGCGGAGCTTCGTCCATTCCAGCGAGAGCTGACCGGATGCCTTCGCACGGTCGAGACCGTCAGTGTGCGCCGCTCGCTTGGCCAATTCCCCATAGGCCTTCGCCTCTGCCTTCTCGAGCAGAGTTGTGGTCCTCGTGATGTTCCTCAGCCGCTGGTCAAGTTCGGCCTCGAGGACGTCCAGGTCAAGGAGTGCCTTCTCAAGGGCTTGGCGAGGCGGCCTCTCGCCGGTGGGCGCACGCCACGCCGTCATCAGCCGTTTCATCCGCTGCATCAGTTCCCAACTCCGCTGAATCGCCCAACGGCCATGAACGGCTATCCCATGGGTGTATTCTTTGGTCTTTCGGCGCGTCTCAGGCCGTATCTCCCCGACATGGCCCCGTTCAGTGCGGCCTGATTCTCCGGCACGGATGCCCAGCAGGAGTCGCCCAACCAGGACGAGACCCAACACGATGATCACGAGATTCGTGTCGATCGATGTGAACAGACGTTCCGTCTTTAGCCCCGCGGTCAGGACCATCACGACCATCAGGAGTGCTACGCCAGCGGCCGTGGGGATGCCGACGGGCGCCTTCTTGTAGAGCGACAGGCCCATGAGAAACATCATGATGGCCATCAAGACGATGGGCGCAACAGCCATGTCCAGCAGAGAGATGCCCCATCGCTCCATGCCCATGGTCAGCGACATCGCCAGGGCCACGCCAAACGTGACAGAGACCACCTTGCCGGAGGGGCCGGGCAGCCGTTCCTTGAGCGAAGCCCTTGCCAGACTGGTGAACATCAGGGCAAAGAGGGCGAAATCGATCAGAAACTGGTTCTGCAGGTACTGCTCGCTCAGGAGTTGGGCAACATCGTGCCATCGGGTCAGTGTTTCGGTAACGTCCACATGGATCACCTCGGTGTGTGTTTGTTTTGAATTGGACCTCGAAGGTCGAAATGGATGAGGATGGTGTCTTGGATCTGCGCCAGCACATCCTCAGGCAAGTCCAGGACGATCTGGCGTGTCCGGCCGTAACGCCCACGGGAGATGACGCGGGAGTGGAGCAGCGAATACATGTCCAATTCGCCCAGGAGATCGCTGAAGGCACGGCCGGTCAGCGGGCGGAGGCCGGTCTGGGCGCAGAATACTTTGTAGGCGTCGTAGGCTTGGCCGGTGGCGATGGCCCCGGCGGTCTGCTCGGAGGCTTGAATGACGGCACCCATGGCCGCCTGGAGCTGGACCGGGGCGGTGCGGATCATCGTGATGTACTTGTCCTGTTCGATCTGGTTGGCAGCTTGGTCCACAAGGTCCAGCGAGATGGTCGTTCCGGCCTTCTCGGCCAGGTAGGCACTGCGGGCCAATAGGGCAACGGCGCGGCGTGCGTCGCCGTGGTCGCGGCTGGCCAGTGCGGCGATCTTCTCGATGACGCCAGTCTGCACCGCGCCCGGCCGCAGGGCCTTCTGGACACGGATCTCCAGGATACGCTTCAGGTCGAGCGCGTCGTACGGCTTGAAGACCAGCTCGTTGAGTTTGAGAAATGACTTGATGCGTGGGTCGAGGTTGTCGGACCAGTTCAGCCGGTTGGACACGAAGACAAGGATCAGCTTGGCCGGGATTCGCTGGGGCAGCCGGCGGACCAGGAAGCTGAGAAACGTGTCCCGGTCGCGCCGGACGTTGTCTACCTCATCGATGAACAGGATCAGGTAGCCGCGGTAGTTGTCCAGGGCGGATTCGATCCGCAGCATGAGTTCCTCGAGCGAGATGCCCTTCTTGTATCGCTTGCTGGCGTTGACCATGCAGGCCAGGTCGTTGAGCGCCCGGAAGCACGGCCGGGGTGTGGACAGATCGATGTGTTCGTACCGTATGGCCACGTGCTTCTTGCGGCACATCTCGGCCAGGAGGTTGAGGAAGTAGGACATCGTCAGCGTCTTGCCGGTGCCGGTCTTACCCCACAGGGCCAGGTGGACGGGGTGATCGCCGCGGAGGACGGGGGCGAAGTGCGAGCTGATCTCGCGGATCTCGGCATCACGGACGTTGGCGTTGAAGATCTCTTCCAGCACGGCCAGTTGTTCGGATTTGATGAGCTGTTCGTCGTCGAGGTACTTGCGGTCGGTGATGAGCGTGTGGTCAAGGATGTGCTGAATCTGGCTGACGATCTTGCTGCGGACGTTGAGCGTTTCCATGCGAAATACACCGAGTCATGCGCGTTCAAGACGCACCGGTATATATAGGTTGCGGTGTGAGCTGTTTGGCAAAGGTCACTGCCTGCCCTGTTGTCAGTGAGAGTGCGCTTCTTGTGGAACTCCAGGGGTGCGCGTTGCAGGTATGCTCAGCGGGCGAGTTTTGAAAGCGTTTAAAAGCGTCGTCCCGGAGTAGTAGTACGTAGTAGTCTTGACAAGGTATCCCTTCCTTCCATCCTGCCAAGTTCCATCGGAAAACTACTGTCACTGGCAGATGTGCCCAACGGCGTCTCCTTCAGAGGGGCATGGAAGTATGCGCTACCGTTTGACCTCACCGGGAACAGCCATCCTTCAGACGTGAGGTTATCCTAGGAGATCCCGATACGCCTTCAGCCGACTCTCTGCCTCCCGACGAATGATCTTCATCATGGCGGCAAGATCATCCAGCGAGAAACTCGTCAACAGGGACTGCGCGACGCTGGCTGCACGGCGACCACCACGCTTGGCACCTGGCTTACGTCCTCTCTTGGCAGGTTTCTTGCCGGTCTTTGGAGCAATACCATGGGCAGCCGATTTGTGGCGACCCAGGTTCCGTGGCATTGCGAAAGTCCTGCCGCAGATGTCACACACGATCGGTTTGGCTTTTGGCATGATTGATTCCTGATCCACCCATGATGGGACGGCACCGCCACACGTCGCGTTCCGTTTCACGGCATGGACACCCCATAGGCCGGACTGTACTCATACCCATACGGGTGTCAAGAAATTAGGGGAACCGTCCGATGGTGCAACATGTAGAACCACCGCTTAAGTCAGACCCGAATCTGGTCGATGCTTCAGTTGCCCTAGTGACTCCTGTTTGTTGCTGTAAGAACTCCCAAGGCAATTTCTTGGGAAAAGGCCGAGGACTATCACGTTCCCTCGGCCTTTTTACTCCTTCGGTCTACTCCCAATCGTAGCCCTTTTCCGCCTTCTGCAACGCCTCTGCCACTCTGAGTGGAGGACCGCCATCAGCATTCCGTCCTGATACCTCCCGTGGCGATCGACCTCCTGATGTAGGGTGACGAATGCCCCGTTGCCACCACCTGCTCGACGGGTTACGCTGAGGCGGAAAAGGAGGTGGGGTATGACGACTGTCCTGGATGCAATCGGCGTCGAACTCGCCAAGCGGTGTGGGATGCTTGACGACCCAATCAAGAGCGGTTCACTCGAGTCATTCGATGATGATGACGACGACATCGATGACGATGATGGACGTTTGCCTACGGTATCGATGGCGAGAACATCGTCGGATGCTACACCGAGAGCAACCACCACAAGACCCATGGGTTCCTCTACAACGGAACGCCCTGGACCTGCCTGGATTACCCCGGTGCTTCTGTGACGAATGTGTTCGCCATATCCGGCAACAACATCGTGGGAAACTTCTACGACGGCAATCGTGTCCACGGTTTTGTTCTCACTATCCCCGAGCCCACCACAATCTCCTTCATGGTTCTGGGTGGTTTGGGCTTGTGGGGAAGGCGACTAAGGAGACGGCGTCCCGGTTCATCGTAATACTTGCTGTATCGGTGCATCATGCCAACGGTGAGATTCGAGAGGGATGCCTGGCTTCCCATCATGTGCTCAAGGAACCGCCTTCTCAATGATGCCGTTATGAGGAAGCGAGCTCGCATGCTTTAGGGTGCTTCGTTCGCCCTTGGGCAGGAATGGTGATTGCGTACTGAGGATCATCTCTCATGGGTTGGTCATATCGAAAATCTCTGAACTTCGGTCCATTCCGCGTCAATCTCAGCAAGTCCGGAGCCGGATACTCGTTCGGGGGACGTGGCTTTCGGACGGGCGTACGAGCCGACGGGCGTCGGTATCGGTCTCTGAGCATTCCCGGAACGGGCCTGCGGTATACGACCAGGGGCAGAGGTGCTGCTACCGGTTGCCTGGTCATGCTGCTGATACCTTTCCTGATGGTCTTGCTGATCATCTGGACAATCGGCTCAAGATAAAGGAGCTCTGCTATGGATTTCGAATACGTCCGCGCCCTTCGAACCCCTTACTCCGAGCGATTCATTCTCAGGACGAAGGCGAAGGATGTTGCCGCCGTAGATATTCACTACCGGATGAACGGGACTACGGATGCGACCCTCCTGCTCTTTGAAGAGTCAGGCATCGGCGAGAAGGAGGTACCGTCGATCCTCTCGAAGATCGACGAGATCCTGCTGCCCGACGTCAGTATTGGGGAACGAAACCTTGCATTCACGGTTGTCTTGGGGCGTGTCCTTGGCGCTTTTGAGCCGGTCAAGGAATGACCCTGTGAAGACAAAACCGATTCCGGGACCCAAGATCGTCCGAGAGGAGGGGCGATCAGAATCCTCCCTTCGGCCGGAGCAAAACAGGAAACATCGTGGCAACACAAGCCTGCGCGATTGCTGCCTCCTCTTACAGGGGACACGGTAGACCCGTCCGAACGTTCAGCATCCTTACGTGGATGCGGAGCTATCAACAGGAATCGGACGGCACGCGGGTTTGCTTGTCACGGGTGGTTCGATGGGATTGATGGCTTCCGGGCACGAAACGGGTTGTCAGGAGCCTGTTCTACGCGTAGATTACTCGGACGTTTCAACTGTGGCCTGTCATCTTGAGAGAGGAGTTCAAGCTCATGGCTCGATTGGAGGAGTTGAGCCGGGGTGCCTTCGTTAAAGGCGTTCGCGAAGAAGGTATGTCCATGTCAAGTAAACCCGAAGCTTGGCACGACCAGCGTGGAGAGCATTGCTTTCCGAATCGGCTTGCCTCAAGTTCTCGCTGGCGAGATTACACAGTGATAGCCACGTGGCGGGGCTCATCGCACCTTACCTGCGAGGCGAACCATCAGCAGTGCCGGAATTGAAGAGGATTGGCATCATGGAAAAGACCGACAAGTCTGGTGGATTCAGTTTCTTGCGCTCTCTTCGCCAACTCGTGCAGCAGTCCAGGTGACGCGCGAACGGCAGGCTTGGCAGATGACATCTTCTTATGTCTCTTGACGGTGACGACGGCAGGGTGCTTGAGTACTTACGCTCGACCAGCGCTTCGCGGACGACGAGCCAAGTGGCCTCCGCTACGCGCATTGCACCCCACGAGACAGCCAGGATCCTGCTTCGGTTGAGGGACAGAGGGCTCATCAAAAAGACGGTCTCCGGCTGGCGAGCCAAGGGTATTATTGACTCCACGTCATGGACGACAAGCCAACAAGCCCGCGGTGGCAGGCAACCGTCACCCGCTGGGCGAGAAGGATCGCCTGTGGATGGCGAGCTTAGTACACGTCGCGTTGATCGCGAAGGCAACGAAGAAGAAACCATTCAAGAACGTTCGATCGATCCAGCATCACGATGGGCGGACTTTCGCCGCCTCTGCCTCTACTATGCGGAATGTGTTCGATTGGAGGAACGCGCCAGCATCTCAGCGTACGCTGAGAAGGAAGGAGCCGACTTCATCTGCCTTCCGGGACCTATTGATTGGAGGGCAGTCAGCTCCGGCCAGAAGATACGGCTGATCGCCGATTCGGCATGGGAGCGGTTTCTGCGGCAAGGTCGCACCCATGGCCCTTGCACGACGCTCTATTTCGGAACCCCGACCGACGTCTTCGTTGGGCAGGATCGAAACCGCGGCGGAGTGTACCGTATCATCTCGCCCGTGTTCGTCACTTCCGTGGTCGCGAAGCTCGGCAACGGCTGGCTTGAGATTCAGCCTACTGACCTGGTGGAGATCAACCACGGCTGGCTGGAACGGAGGTTAACGCGGGCACAGCATCGCAAGGAATTCCTCGAGCAGATCGGCCTCACCCCGACGTCTCTTCAGGACGACGAGCAGGAGGATCTATGGGCCGTTAACGGCTTTGAAGAGACCACTCGCTTGTTGTTTTCCTGTCGTCAGAATTGGTGGAAGGAATACCCAGATCTGCAGCGACTGGGTACGGATCCTCCGTTCTCGGGGATGGATGAATCAGGTTTGCGCAACCGTGCGGTGCTCATGATCCAGCCTGCGCTGAGGTACACCAAGCGGTTATACAGCGAACTCCGCAGACTCGCGTTTGAGGTTGGGGATGAGGACTTTGATCAGACCGCACTGATCGCGCTGTTTCCCCACAAGGCACCTCCCAAGCAGCCGGTCGAGAATCCGGACAGCGTATCCTGCTCGGTGGACGCCGCTGAATTCTGCCTGCTAAACGATGACCAGCGAACAGCTTGTGTTCAGGCGCTGACGGAAGCCCTCACGGTGGTGACCGGGCCCCCAGGAACCGGCAAGTCGATGGTCGTTGCACATGCTTTGGCCAACTCCGCCCTGAGGGGTCGTGCTGCACTATTTGCCAGCAGGAACCACCAGGCAATCGAGGCCGTCGAACCGCGACTCAACGCGATGACCGAGCCGGAGACGCTGGTTCTTCGGCCCACACGCCCCTTCGGCGCCCAGGCGGTCCAGTTTGAGTGGTACCGCGGGATGACGACGCTCCTTTCCCGGCCACGCCGTGAGGGCATTGTGGAAGAGAAGTCCGCCGCTGATGCAGCGGTACAGAGCGATCTCGCTCTCCGGCGCGAACTCGAGTTCCTCATGGCCGATCTGCTTCGCCTGGAGGAGGAACTGGTCGAGGCGGAAGCTGGACTCCGAGATGCGCTCCAGAACGTGCCCGCGTCATGGCAGGCTGTTATCAAGACCATGCCGAGGCTTCCGGCAAGAGAAGCGGTGTCGCGCTTGCGTGCCACCGTGGAGTGGTTTTCGAGAGTGCCCTCTAAATGGCTTCTAAGGGCGGTGCTGTGGCCGTTGCAGGTGTATCGCCTTCACGCGGCCCGTAACCAGTTCAGATCACTCGCCGCGGAGATCGGAAGCACCGAGGGCGGCGTGATGGTCGCTATTCCGGAGGCCCTGAAACCGAGTCCGACCGAGATGCGTGAGGTCTGCGATCAGTGGTTACTGCTTATCAATCTCGTGCAGGCAGCACAGCGATGCGATTCCATCAAGAAGCGACTTGTAGCGGCACCCAACCGCAATGAGCTGGGCAACCAGCTTCGTGAAACCAATGCGCGGCTCGAGTCGGCGACACTGCAGTGGTTGAGAATCGCGGCCGAATCGGCAGGGGCAAGTATTTCCAGCGAGCAACGGGAGATCTTTGCGCAGCTTCGCGCGGCCATGCACAATCGACCGCACGAGCTCAACGATTCTGCATTCACTTCTGAGGTTGGAAAGGCTTTTAGAGAAGCCATGCCGGAGCTGATGCAGCACTTCCCGCTTTGGGCCGTCTCGAATCTGTCCGTTTCGAGGGCTATCCCCCTCGCCCCAGCCGTCTTCGATCTGGTCATCGTCGATGAGGCAAGTCAGTGCGACATCGCCTCTGTTGTACCATTGCTCTATCGTGCTCGCCGCGCGTTGATCGTAGGCGATCCCAACCAACTGCCGCATGTTACGCAGATCAGCCGGGACACCGAGATGCGGATCCGTGAGCAGATCGGTGTTTCGGAATTCGCGTTTGAACGCCACACCTTCGCGGCCAACTCCATGTTTGACCTGGCGGCATCAAGCAGGAACCGGACCGCCATCGAACTGCGTAGCCACTACCGCTGCCATCCCGAGATCGCAGAATACTGCAACAGCACGTTTTACAATCGCACGCTCTGGATCATGACTGATGCCGATGCCCTCCGGGCCCGTGTCGGATTGAATCGTACGGCGCGGGCGTGCACGTGGCATCACGTCCCAGGAGACGCAGTCCCGGCCTCGAGCGGTTGTCACAGCCCAGCTCAACTGAAGGCGGTGTTAGATGAACTCGTCAGGCTGCGGGAACAGGGGTTCGCGGGTTCGGTTGGTGTAGTAACCCCATTCCGAGCCCAGGCGACCCGTATCAACGATGCCGTTCATGATCGCTTCCGCCAAGACTGCCTGGCGGCGTGGCGGTTCCTGGTCGACACCGCGGACGGATTTCAGGGAGATGAACGCGATCTCATTCTCTTCTCGCTCGTCGGCAACCGAGGCATGCCCGCGGGATCGGCCCACTTCCTGCAATCCACGCCCAATCGGTTCAACGTCGCAGTCAGCCGTGCGAAGGTTGCGATAGCGGTATTCGGAGATGAGCAATGGGCCGAGTCGTGTGGTATTCCTTTTGTCGCCCAGTTACTGCGACGGTGCCGTTCATCGCAGGATGGCTCACAAAGCGTGCGGCGAGCTGATCTGATCGGTCCAGTTTGGGAGCCTCGGTTCGCCGAGGCGTTGCGATCGGCCGGGTTGCCCTTTGAACAGCAGTATCCGACGTGCGGCCACTACTTGGATTTCGCCCTTTTTCCACAGGGCCGGAAGATAGCCGTTGAGATTGACGGCGAGACGTACCATCGTGCCCCTGGAGGCCAGCGGCGGATTGATGACATCTACCGCGACCTCGTCCTGGAAGCGGCGGGCTGGCGCGTACTTCGCTTCTGGGTGTATCAAGTGCGGGAGAACATCGATGAATGCATCGAACGAGTTCGATCCGAATACGAGTGACAACCTGAGCCCGGTTGCGGCTCCGATGTCCGCAGCCAACCCCTCCCCTCCATCTCAGCCGGGCGGTGCGGCGAGCACGAGCGGGTTCTGGCTCGCCATAGGCGCCCTGATCGCGTTGGCGGTGTTCGGCCTGGGAGGGCAGTTGATTGGCCTCAGAAGCATCGATGCGTACGCGAGGGTTCGCGGACAGCTCGTTAGCGCGCAGAATGAACACTCTCGCTTAACGGGTGAGCTGAATGCCCTCGGCAGGGATCTGGCCTCGATTCGCGCGGACGCCGGAAAGTCGCGAGAGGAATTGGATCGCTTGAACCAACAGCTTACGGAGACAAAACGGTCAGAGCAGCTCGCCCTGGAGACCGCACGCAAAGCGCAGGAGGACCATGCCAAGGCGGTGGCCGAAAGGCAGGCTGCCGTTCAAGAGAGGGACGTGGCGAACCAGGCCCGGGACACCGCGCGAAAGCAGACCGAACAGCTCAGTATGCAGATCACGACTCTCAAGAACGAGAAGGAGACGCTTGAGACGGCGGTGGCGGCACTTCGCGAGACTCGCCAAAACCTCGATACGACCCTCACTGAATTGAAACGCGAGACGGCTGCCCTGCAGGAAACCAGCCAACTCGTCACGTCTAGACGGGCGGAGGCCCGTGATCTTGAGACGCAGCTGCGCGACCTGCACGCGAAGATGGAGGCATTACGAGCCCGCGAGCAGGCTGCAACACAACCCGCTTTCGACGTGGCGTCGTTGGAGCAGCGTCGCAGCGAGCTGGAGGCTGCTGTGCGGAAGCTCCGAGGGCAGGAAGCCCCTGCACGCGAACGCGTTGCCGCAATCGAAGCTGAGCTGGAGTCCACGCGGAGCATTCTTGCCGCAGCGAGTGCGAAGGTTGCGAACCTGGAACAAAGCGAAAAGCAATTGAGCACCCGCGTGCAGACCCTGACAGCCCAGGCTGAATCTGTGGAGAAGCAACTTCGTGATAAGCAGACAGAGCTCTATGCACGCAAAGAAGACCTGTCAGGCGTGCAGAAGCAGATCGATGACAAGAAGACGGAGCTGACATCTATCGTCGCCCGTGTGAGCAGCCAGACCGAATACATCAAGCAACTCGACCAGTCACGCGCGGACGGGGTAACAGCGCAGAAGGACGCCGTCACCCTTCAGGAATCTCTGAAGGCCGCCCGCAAGGCGGTGGCTGAGCTTGACGCCCAGGTTGAATCCCGACAACGCGAACTGAGTTCCCTGAGAGCGCGGTTAGATGACCTGCGGGGAGAGGAATCCCGCCGTCTTGGCTCGCTTCGGGATCTGCTCGGTTCCTTGGAGGGCGTCTTGCGAGCCGTCAACGCCGGATTCGACAAGGCTCCGCAGAGCCAGCCGGCGAAGTCTGAGAGTAATCTTTCGACGAAATGAGATATCCACATGCCTGACCTACTGTATCCGTATCTTGTTGGCGTCGTTTCGACCATCATTGTTCTGCTGGCAGCGATTTGGGCCTTCATCGTGAGCTACCGGCGAGCGATTGATTACGCCCGCAAGGAGGAGCGTCTTCCTCTGGCGGCCCGATGGGAAGACCTCAGCCATCGCGTTGCGGACCTCGAACTGGAGCGAGATCAGCTGCGCGACGAACTGCAGCAAGCCAAGCTAATCATTGAGGAGGCACAGCGAGAGCGCGACTGGCTTGATCGCAACCGATCAGAACTCGAGCAGATGAAGCTCGAACGACAGCAACTTGAGCATGTGCGCGCAGACCTTCAGCAGGCCCTGGAGCAGCTGGCCAGCGCTCGTCAGCGACTTGACGAGCTTCAAGGTGAGGTGACGAAGGCTGACTTTAACCGACAGCAACTGGAGGAACGGGCGAAGTTTCTGGATGCGCGTATCAAGGAGCAGGCAACCGCTCTCAGACGCGAGGAAACACGTCTCGACTCGCTGCGCAAGGAGATCTCCGAGGCGGACTCGCGGCTCGGAAGCGCACGAGGCACTCTTGCAGATCTTAGCGAAGCGATCGCACAGGGTCAGAGGCGTATGGAAGCACTGAATCGCGATATCGAGGAACTGATTCGTCATCGAAACGAACTCAAGAAGCAGAAGGAGTCCCTTGAGGCAGAGACGGGCTCTCTAAGGGTATCTGCCGCAAAACTGAAGGAGCAGAATGCTGCACTCGAAGCAAGCATTGAGCATCAGGGGGCGCATCTGGATGACCTGCGGAAAGAGACGAAGCTGCGCGACAAGTATCTGGCGACGGAGGAAGAAGCACTCTCGGAGTTGTGGCAGCCCGTGATCGACAGGGGCGAGTATGAGGACCCCGATGCCGAGAGGGTTGAAGACGAGGCCTTGGATGGAGTGCGCGCCTACCTTCAATCACTGGGCCTGCGGTTTTCGCGGCGAGCGATTAACGGTTTCCATACCTCGCTCAAGGTAGCCAAGGACGCACCTTTGCTGGTGCTGGCAGGGATCAGCGGGACGGGCAAGAGTCTGCTTCCGCGGCGATACGCGGAAGCGATGGGGATTCACTTCCTGAACATTCCCGTGCAGCCTCGCTGGGACGGCCCACAAGACTTAATCGGCTTCTTCAACTATCTCGAGAATCGGTACAAGGCCACCGAGTTGATACGAGCCCTGATCCAAATGAACGGATTCGGTCGCAAGTGGATACCGAAAGAGTACAAGGACGAGTTACTTGAGGACAGAGTTCTCATGGTGCTGCTCGATGAGATGAACCTGGCACGAGTCGAGTACTACTTCAGCGAATTCCTCAGCCGGCTGGAGACGCGGAGGGATATTCTCGACCTGGATAGCGACGCTGATCGGATGAAGGCTGAACTCGCTCTCGATATCGGCCGTTTCGGCCGTGAAGGCGATTGCCGGGTGTTCGTGGATACGAACGTCCTGTTCGTCGGCACGATGAACGAGGACGAGTCGACGCTGACGCTCTCGGACAAAGTCATAGACCGTGCTAACGTTATGCGGTTTGGAAGGCCCTCCTCTCTAAACAACACGAATCATGATGGACAGGACACCGCCCAGCAGTACAGGTCCGAAGCGTTCCTTCATCGGGACACGTGGCATGAATGGGTCAACGCATCAGCGAAGCGCGAGATCCCTTCAAGAGAAAGGGTCGAGCAGTGGATACGGGAGCTGAACGATGCTCTTGCACGGATCGGCCGACCGTTCGGCTACCGCACACGCAACGCAATCCTCGCCTACGTCCAGCAATACCCAGACCTCTCTGAGGAAGGCGTACGCCTTGCGGTTGCGGACCAGATTGAACAGCGGATCCTCCCCAAGCTTCGCGGCGTGGACGTCGCCGAGGATGCCGGGCAACGGGCGATCGACGGCGTGCGGCGAATCGTACAGCAGCTCGGAGATGGCCCGCTGTTGAATGCCATTGAGAGGGGTGCTAGATCGGAGGGTGGCCATCTGTTCACATGGCTCGGAGTCGAACGGGCGGAGGATGAGTGACGACAGTGTCCCAGGATTCCCCCTTTGCCCTTGTGGAGTTGCCGAATAGCTGGGTGCCTTGGACCCAGCATGGGGGCAAGTCTGTCGGCATCGGGCGTCCCTTCCTGTTCGTGCCTGCACGTTACGTACATGCGCACGTATCGCCGCCTCCCAGCGACCTGCCGCTTGTGTGGCGTTCAGAGGACACCTCTTGTTTCGAGCTTCCAGTACCAACCGGACAAGCGGATGAGCCAACTACCCAGCGGGTAAGGGTTCACTTGTTTGACGAGTATGGCAGCGAGACATGGTGGGAAGGGAGTCTTGAGGGTGGCGTCCAGAGGCCAGATCTCATGGCCGCTGATGACGAGGATGGAACTCGTGACGCCGTGCCCCCGGAACTGCTGGCTGCCGGTATGCAAGCAGCTTCGGTGGTTTCTCAGCACGCTGAGTCGATCAACGATATCACGTTTCCACGCAAGGGGGCTGGCTCGAGACCGCAGCGAGCCGAGGGCTTGACGGTCAGCACATGGAGCGCGTTTGACCAGCTGTTCTGGTCGCGAGAAGAAAACCAGGGGCCGCTTAGGCTGATCGTTCGGATCGCGGAGGATTGCAGGCCCGTACTGGAGGATATTTGCCGCAGACCGAGGCGGGTCCTGCGTCGGGAGCGATGCCTGGAACGGCTTGATCGGGTCCAGCAGATGGATGAGACGTGTTTGCGATGGTTTGTGCGACAACCGGGACGCACCATTCTGGAGAAAGCCGGCCCTCGCCAGCGCGTCCTGAGCGTGGTACGCCTGGATACGGCTGATACGCCGGAGAATCGCGTGGTTCGCGACTTCCTTGAACGGTGTCTGCGTGCCGCCAACGCATATCTCCGTGAACACGGCCGTCTGGGGCAGACGGGAGAGAAGCCACCTTACCGAATTCTGCTCGTACGGCGGTTCCGCACTCTGCTGCAATCATGGTTACGTCGCTCCGAGGTCGCCACGGTACCGCTTCCCGCCGGTGTTCCCAAAGCAAACTACGTCCTTCAGTTCGATGATCGCTACAGTCGGATATGGTACTGGTACGAACGGTTGCGACGTCAGCAAACCTTTGAGGATGAGATGTGGCGGTGGCAACACCGCACCTGGGCAGAACATGTGTCGTTGGCGATCATGCACGTTGTGAGCGAGCTGCAGCACAACCACTATGAAGGTCGAGTGTACCTACGCATCGATCCGCAATGCGGCCGCTTTGTCGATGAGCGTTCGCCAGTCGGTGCCTGGGCCGTGGATTGCGACGAAACACTTCTGATCGAGACCGTGTTTCGCAACCAGCTGCGCGCTGCGGCGGCAAGCCGCCCCGAACTTAGTTCGCTCGTACCTCTAGGGCCTGACCTCGTCATTTTGGCCCGCCGGCCCTTCGGCACTCGCTGCGAGCGTATTCTGGCGGTGTGGTCCTCGCTGCGGCTCCCCGGCGGGGACCACCAAGCCGCCTTCAGCAGCTGGCACTGTCAACTGCTTGCGGATGCCCGCGACTCGTGTGCGTGGGATGTTATTACTCCGGCTTTGATTGTTCCGAGAACGCCGAGCGATCAGGATCCTCGAACTCCGCAACGCTTTACTATGTGCCAGACTGGAGCGTACGCCGTCGGTTTCGTCATGCCCGTTCCCGTCGCGCCACACTTGGCATGGCTGGGTTCCCAGATCGGCGATTGGGTTTGCGAGGGAGTACTCTGATGAGCCCACCTCCACTTTGCACCGAGGGAATGGCTTGTGTGGGCGTGGCTCTAACCGATTTTACAGTAGCGGTGGCAGCGTCCGGAGGCGGCCACACACGGCCCATTTCCATTGCCAATGACCAAGTCTGCTTTCCACCCTCAGTTATTCTAGGGGAACTCGCAGGCGAACCCACGACCGTGGATTTCTGCGGGCCGCCCAGTTTACGCGGTTCTGGTTTGGCTTGGCCGCCCAGTGCACGAATCGATCCAGCCGCCGGCACCGCCAGATTCCCAATTTCGCTCGCGTGGCCGCTTCTTGATTACAAGACGCACAGTTCGTGGACGTGGCGAGTCAGCGGTGAGCGGACCGTGCTATGCGAGCCCGCCGAGGCGATCGCATCTGTACTGCAAGCAGGCCTTGCCCGCGCTAACGGAGCTTCCGCTGCCCAGGCCCTGAGCATCGTCGTCCCAAACACGATTGATGTGGAGGCACAAGACAGGCTTCTGCGGGCAATGAGCCTGCGACACACTAACGCACAATTACTCTGGCGTCCCATAGCTGCTGCGCTGGCTTGGATTACCGAGCACGGGGCTGCGGTTCTCAACACGGGATCTGCCAGGAAGCGAACTGCCTATACCCCCCTGGGACTCATATGGGTTGTTCATCTCGGCCTTGATGGGTTCGAGGCAACACAACTGGAGTTGATTCCATGGGAACATCGTGGGCTAGAGCTTCTGCTGCCTGCTCGCCGGCTTCCTGTGCTTCCGACCCTCTACGGGGCCGGGCTGGAGTGGGTGGAGTGGCTTAGCGAGCAAGCCCAAGAGGCCAGCGGCGACCCTGCCGGCGCGGCTTGGAATCTGATGTGGACCACCAACTGGTTTGAGCAGATTATTCGACGGTCGTGTCGGCACACAGACAATGCGGCCTCCGCCTGCCCACATCTCATGCTGCACGATGCCGATGTGATCGACCGCGGTGTCGTGAACATTCGCACTCTCTTAGATGCATTCACGAGAACACGTGGGCAATTAAGCACTTACACCTCGTCGGCCACGCGGATTCGGCGCAACTTTGCACCACTTGATGGCCCATTCAGCCAAGAGAAGCTGGGGCGATCGGTCGTGACGACCTCTCTCGGCAAGTGGGTTGACGAATTGCGAAAGCTCGCAAGAACTGACCTGCCGGTCCTTGGCATCGTTGGGACCGGCGCTTTCGCGGGCCTGTCCTATGGCGATGCCACGTTCTGTGAGCTTATCGTCCGCCTTGTTGGTAATACGGAGAGGATTCCACGGGCCTGCATCGACAGCACTAGCACGATTCTTAGCTGCGGGGCTGCGATCTATTCGGAACGGTGCAAGTCAGAGATTCCGGCCTATCTGGATGTTCTCCCCAAACTGGAATTACTCATAGTACGATCTGGGGAGCCAGTTTTTGAGGATATCCTTCGTGTTGAGGCTCCGTATGTCCTGGGGGGGCAGGAGCGGGTGTATGAGCCGACCGACCTTGGTCTTCATGTGCGCCGGGAGGAGCGTTCGCTGACCCTCCCGGTCTGGCGCGAAGGGCACGATTTCGTCCGGGATGTGGATGTTGAGTTTCCAAACCAGATTCTGCGTGATACCCCAGTCCAGCTTCAGGTCAGAATAACGCCTGGCCAGGGAAACCCGCGGATTGAGGTCAAGCCCGAGATTGCTCACTTGTTCGGAGGTCGTCGGGTGTATCTGGATTGGGCTCGTGCGCACGACACGGGCCAAACGAAAGAGGAGGAGCTGGCTCGGGTCCCACGGACGAATCCTCCGCTTGAGCCCAGGCTCGCCAGCCTTGATGCTTGGCGCGGAGGTTGGTGGCAATCTACCAGCGCGAGAGCGGAAGTTGTGCGGTTCTTGTCGGATCTTCCACGTTTGTCGGGCCCCCGTTTTGCCGAGCGGATCGATGGCCTGATCAAGGTGGTTCGCGACAAAGATCCCGTGTTTGCGCGTCAGCGAATACCGGAGCACGCCACAGCCGTGTCTTCAGACGGGTGCATACATCCTCTCGGAGCCGATGCAGGTCAGTTCGACCAATTCGTCCAGGCGCTTGACGGGTGTCTCGGCTCCTCCAAGTTCAGCGACTATGAAGACAAGATCGTGCGGACTCTCGGCTACTGCAGTGCCAGCACACCGCGTCTACGCAGGTTGCTTACCTCAATAATTGGACATCCGAGCCGGATCGAGAGTCACCATCTCGTCGGAGTAGGCAATTGTCTTCGTGATCCCGATGAGTGTTCCCTTCTTGCTGAAGCGATGCTGGCGAATCTGCGAAGCACCAAGCCGAAAGCCCCCAACGACTGGATGCGCGCGATGTGCCGGATTCTTCAGTATCGGGACAAGGCTGCCAGTGTTACAGCATCGCAGACCTGCGCGGCGTTATCCGAGTGCTGCCTCCGCTATCTGCGACAGCAGGTATCCGAAGGCAAGGCGAAGTTTCTGTATCGTCATGCAAGCCTCTGCATTGTCTACTTGTTGCGCCGCCGGCGATGGGATGACGGTTACCTGGACCCAGGCAGTCCCCTGGCAAAGCAGATCAAGAGCACTTTCCGGGAGGCGATCACCAGGTTCCAGTCGGACCGACTCGTAGCGATTGAAGGCTTCGTGAACCTTCCGCACGTGACACAGATGATGATCGACTACATCGATCGCAAGGGGAAGGGGCGCCTTGTCGGCTTCGCGGTCGGTGAATAGCGATGCGCCGAGCTGAGAAGATGAAGACGGCGTCAAATGGTCGATCATGGACCGGCCCACTTGACTCACGATTTCGAGGTCACAACCCGTGTTGAACAGCCGTGTGAAGTGCTCAAGGTGGTCGAGCTCGTCATAGGCAGCAACATGAACATCTCGGCTGGAACAGGTTTGTGTTCAGGAGTTAGCGGGGCGGTGAGGGTCTAAGTATCTTGCATCTTGATATGCAGGATCCGCGGCATACGGGAACAGATCACCGCGGAAGTCTGAATACACTGGCGACAGACGAGAACATATATCTTGCGGCTAGAGTCTCCTTGGAAACAGCCTCTAACGGAAAGGTGGAAAACAGACTTCTCCCCAATCCTCGTTTAAGCCATTGCGGATGATCGCGTCGATCATTACTGGCAGTAGTCGGCCCAGCAGATCGGCGGAATAGGTCAGCGTCCTCCGGTTCAGCGAACTCCCCTTGGTGCTGGCCCCGTGGAAGACCTGGTTCCGCATGATGTATAGGCGATCGAAGAGAACTTGCAGCACGGGCAGCATACGCGAGGTGCCGAAACGAGGAAGCATTTCCCGCACAATTCGACGAAGCTCACGATCGTGGTTGCGTTCGGGCTCGAGCCAGAACCTGTCGTAGAGGAATTTGTTTTCGATCAGGCGAAGGACGTCCAACTGCTTGCTGCAAAGGACACAGCGAATCCGCCCGTGGTCATCGAGCCTCCATACCATCGGCAGAAAGGTCCCAAGAGCCTCTCGGTCGCCCCAGGCCCGACGTTCATCGTCCAGACGTCCGTACAGGGCGTTGAACCCGATCCATGACCGGATGAATCGATCCTCGATGTCGCCGGCCAGCTCCACTCGTTCCAACCACGACATCGCCCGCCACACCCGAATGGCGAAGGATTGATGGGCATCGCGATCCTCCTTCGGGATCGCCCGGAACAGCTCTCGTAGCGATGTGGCGGTGAGTTCGGGCATGTCGGTCAGCCCAGGAGGGGCCAATATCCTCTATGTGACAGAGGCAGATAGACACCCTGGCATCCTGCCTGTCCGTCACATTGAGTCCAATCATCTTGCCTCAGCATCGAGCTTTCAAGCACTGTCTGCGCAGAAACCGCTTGCGCCGCCGAGTTCATGGATGATACTGGCATCGAAGGGCATATTGACCTGAGGCCGATCGCTGACTTCCACTCTCTCAACATCGATGGGTAGCCTTGCCACCGCCATGTTGTAGGCCGTCTCCATCAGCCACTGAAGGTTCACCACGTCCTCCACGTTGTACCGTAGCAAGGCCGGAAGGGCGCGTGGGTCCCCCCTCGTGTGAGCCCACCACAGTTTGACGGCCATGAAGCCATCCACCTCCACCAACCCCGGCTCGCGGGCAAGGCCCATGGCGCGTTCGCAGCCCTTCAGCCCCCCGTGATAACCCAGTTTGTGAAGCAAGAAGCGGAGATCGATGTGCGGCTGATCCAGCCGCAGGCCCGGGAACTGTGCCTCGATAAACGGAACGTCGAAACACCTGCCGTTGTAGGTGACCAGCAGCTTGTAGCCGCTGATCAAATTGGGAAACTCATTGAGGTTCTGGCCACGGACGAATGTGTGAATCTCACGACCGTCGAAAACGGAGATCGTCGTGATGTCATTGCCGGTGAAGCTCAACCCGGTCGTTTCGATGTCCAGAAACGCCACGCCCTGACGAAACGCCGGATACAGCCGCCAATGATGCTTGGCCGCCAGCCGTTTCGCGAAGAACCGGGCATCATCTCGCGCCAAGGCGTCCCGGGATTCTTCTATCGTCGAGGGAAGCGATCGGAGCAGACCGTTTCTCAGCGAATCCGGTAACCCGGCCAGCGCCCGATCCCAATCCAGAATTCCCGACTCCCACAGCCTCCGCTCGGTGGCCGGACCCACGTGGTCGACATGGAGAAAGGTGTGTTTGAGCAAGACTCTATCTCTACCAAGTCCTTTACCGACAAAGCCCAGCCATCCGGGGAACTGGTAATGAACCTCTGTTTAGTGTACCACATGGGCACGACAAGGCCGGTCGCCCCCTTCCGGATCGAGCGAGACGCTTCGTTCCAACGCTCATGCCCGAATCCGCATGTGTGGATGTCTCCGAGGGAACGAGTCGGCAATACCGCAGATCCTTGTTAACCCGAAGGCGGGGAAGAACTGATGGCCCGTGGCGAATCGCTCCTGCGTCAGTGGAAGCTGTTGAAGATCCTGCAATCACGTCGCACGGGCACCTCGTTGGGAGACCTGGCCGATCTGGCCGGCTACACCGAACGGACGATCCAGCGAGACCTGCGATTGCTCATCGAGGCCGGCTTCCCCATCAGCCACGACCAGGACGTGTTCGGCAAGCGATTCTGGCGGTTACCCTCGCAATTCCTGGAACGAGAGAACACCGTCCTGTCGCTCACCGAGGCCGTCAGCCTCTACTTCGCCAAGGAGCTTCTGGCGCCCCTGACGGGCACCTCGCTGGCCGAGGGGCTGGACTCTGTCATCGACAAGATACGCACCCTGCTTCCTCAGACCGCGCTGGAGCACTTTGCGCAGTTGGGCGA
Source organism: uncultured Planctomycetales bacterium (assembly GCA_964446835.1). Taxonomy (GTDB): domain Bacteria; phylum Planctomycetota; class Phycisphaerae; order UBA1845; family JAFGLZ01; genus CAYUQT01. The sequence goes on from CAYUQT010000069.1 coordinate 38,408, forward strand.
TCGGATCCTGGTTCGCTCGGCCGGCCAGACAGACTATCGCAAGCACAAGCAGACGGTCAGCGTCCTCTCCGAGGCCGTACAAACCGACCGCGTCGTCCAGATCACCTATCGGTCCGTCTGGCGAGGAGACAAATACACGGCAGCGGTGCATCCCTATGGGCTGGTGTACTTTGAGGGCGACCTCTACCTGGTCGGCCACAGCGAGCGGTCCAAAGCAGTCCGCGTCTTCAAGGTCACCCGAATCCTGGAAGCCAGGAAGACGGCCACGGGCTTCCGGCGACCGGAAGGCTTCTCGCTCGACGAACATTTCCTCGGCAGTTTCGGCATCATGCAGCCCGGCGACGGTGAGATGGAGGCCCTTGTCGAGTTCGACCCATCGATTGCGGCGATCATCGAAGAGCGACAGTGGCATCCCAGCCAGAGGCTCCGAGCCAGCCCCGACGGCAAGCTGCTTGCCAACTACCGGCTGAACAATACGGTGGAGTTCGAGCGATGGATCATGAGCTTCGGTCCGCACGCCCATGTGCTCAAACCTCCCGTCCTTCGGAAGAGGGTCCACGACATGCTGCTTGCCGCCCTCCAGGGGTACGACGCGGAGAGCGCCAAGCCCCGGTAGCGCGAAGAATCCGAATTCCGCGCAAATTTCTCCCAAGGTTCGGGCACCTACCCATGGCCCTTAAAAGCGCCTGCGGGGCCCATCATCTCGTGGGTCCGACCTCTCCTGTCATACCCTAACGGATGTTAGGTCCGACCAGACCTGTCATGCACACCTTGTATGTTTGAAGGTGGAGGCGAGTTGAGGGTGCAGCACGCGTATTCGGGCCGACCGAGTCGCTGCCAGAAGTCGGAACGAACGGCGCCGCGACCCCGTCACGTCTCCAATGGGGCCCATAGACACGCTCTCGGCCTGTAGCATCTGCCGACGATCCTCGCTTACAGACTATGGCCCCGCCCGCTGTGGACCGGTGCCTCGTTCCCCACGCTATGGACTGGCTCCACGGCGGGCACTTTTGAATCACCCGGCCGGGCAACTGCGAGAGGCCCGTGCCGACAACACAAGGAGGACCCTATGTCCCAGACAATTCTCGATGAGATTGCTTCGGTGGAGGTGATAGAGTTGGGCACCGCAGGGAACCTGCGCGTGTTTGGACTCCGTCGGCCTCAAGCATCCACCCTCAACTACCTCACGCTGGATGAAGCCTTGCAGACCAATGCAATCGCTGTAACGGAGGTGAGCGAGCAGGGACACGTCCCGACGCTTGTCGCCACGACCTCTTGTGATGTAATGGTCTTTCTCATGGCCGGCGAGGAATTGGTGGGCGCCAAGCAGAACCGAGTGATCAACAAGAGCCTGATGCTTCCGGCCCGCGATCGGGTGATGATCCCTGTGAGCTGCGTCGAGCAGGGGCGATGGTCTCGCCAGAGCAGGGCCTTTCGCAGCAGCGGCAGCCTCTCACACGGCCGTCTGCGCGAGATGATGCACAAGGATGTCCAGGAATCCTATCGCCTTGATGATTGCCCGGCGTCGGATCAGACGAGGGTGTGGGACGAGGTGCATCGCAAAATGGATGCGATGTGCTGCGAGTCGCCCTCAACCGCCCTTCACCAGGTGTACGAAGACTACCGTGCTTCTCTGGATGGGATGCTGAAGGGGATCTCGGCCCCGGCAGACTGCTGTGGAGTCGTGTTTGTGATTGGGGATCGCCTGGCGGGAATCGACGTCTTCGGCCGACCAGACACCCTGGTCAAGCTCTGGCCCAAGTTGCTTCGGGCATATGCAATCGACGCTGTAGAGGAACAGGCCATGGCAAAGCCGTTCCTGGAAGAGTCCCGGATCAAACAGTCTCTTCAGTCGCTCCGCAGCGCGAAGGTCGAACTCTACGATTCCCCGGGTATCGGGCAGGACCTGCGGTTCCGAACGGAGAACCTTGTGGGTGCGGCGATCATCGTCGAGGAGGAACTCATCCATGCTGAGGTATTTCCCGAAGGGTCAGCCGCCTGTTAGTGAGAAGTAGCGAGGCGATTCCCGAGACTTGGATACTTGGCCTTCAGCCTGATCGGATGGTGCGCGGTCCTAAATCTGGAGGGATGTCTTAGCCTCTCTCCTAACCTAATCCCTATTGCCTCGGGGGTCTATCGGCGACACAATCCCGACTACGGGTCTTATGGGGTCAATACTGAAGTGTGAAGAGGGTATCGCAATGCCATTCATGGATCTCGCTTTCCCGATCGTTGGCACATCCCTTCCGTTGGATCACGGATATGCCCTCTACGCGGCCATCAGCCGCCTGCTTGGAGCAGATTCACACGGCCGGAACAGCATCGGCATCTTCCCGGTCGCGGGCATTCGTGCTGAGCCGGGCCAACTGAAGTTGGACGAGACTTCCCGCCTGCGAATTCGTACGCCCGGCGAGCGCCTGCCTCTCTTGCTCAAGCTGTCGGGCAAGCCACTGGATGTGGACGGCCATCGCCTGCGAATCGGCACGCCGCAGGTCTATGCACTTACCCCCGCGGCCTCGCTTGTGGCCCGACTCGTGACGATCAAGGGCTTCCGCGATCCCGAGCCTTTCCTCGCCGCCGCCAGCCGCAAGCTCCAGGAGGGTGGCATCGCCGGCAAACCGGCCATCCCCCTTCGACGGTCGGGGCCGCGCCAGGGCGAACCGATCCGCCGCGTCCTGCGAATCAAGGACAAACGCGTCGTCGGCTTCTCGCTCGTCGTGACCGAGCTGACGCCCGAGGAGTCCATCACCCTGCAAGAGACCGGCCTCGGCGGTCGCCGCCACATGGGCTGCGGCTTGTTCGTGCCATGGAGGCCAAGGGCGTGACAACCCTCTACGCCAAATCCAGGTCGGACCACGGCTGGCCCACACTCGCTGAGCACTCGCTCGCGGTGTGCGAGGTAATGAGACAGCTCATCGGCACGCCCGAATCCCCAACAAGACTGGCCACGGCCTTCCTTCGTTTCTTCAAGCTGCCAGACGCTGAATTTGGGCGTGTGTGGCAAAACGTCCTGGTTGCCGGTGCGCTTCATGACGCCGGAAAGGCTAACGACGGTTTCCAGTCGGCCGTGGGCAACCCCGAGTTCAGGGCCCCCCCAAAGAAGGACCAAGCGATTCGCCATGAACACCTCACCGCACTTCTGCTAAGCCATCCCTCCGTCCGAGACTGGCTCACCTCCAACCCTCTGCTCGACCCCATGGTGATTGTCTCCGCGGTCCTTACGCATCATCTCAAGGCAAGGCGAGACGGATCCACTAACGAGGTCGGCTTTGCCTGCCCGGTTTCAGACCGTCCTGGTTGCACCATCTATCCCCGTCCGCTTGGCGAGGTCTTTGACTGCGCCCGGGAATACGTCGGAATACCACTTCCCGACCTCACAGATCTCGAGACGTATTGGACGTTCTCTGCAGCCATCCGTGATGCGGGCGAGAAGGTGAAGGACGACGCCCATCTCTTTGAGCGTCGTCTCAGAAATGATGACAGTCGTCGCCGTCTGCTTCTTGCTGTCCGCGCCATCCTCATCGCCGCCGATGCGGCGGCTTCCGCACTGGTCCGAGAGGGTCGCCCGATCACCCAGTGGCTGAACTCCGCGTTTGGCGATGCATGCCTCACTGGAGAATACGTACGAAGCGAGATCATCGGCGGACGTATCGCACAGTTGGAGCGACTGGGCCGCTGGGATCGAAACAACGGCCGCGACGGTTGGAGCGACTTCCAGGACGAGGCGGCGAATCTCGGCTCGCGTGCACTCCTGCTTGCGCCTTGCGGAGCCGGCAAGACACTTGCGGCCTGGCGGTGGATAGAGGCCCAGTTATCCAAGTCTCCGGCGGCCCGCGTGCTCTTCCTCTACCCGACACGAGGCACGGCAACAGAGGGGTTCCGAGACTACGTTTCCTGGGCACCGGAAACCGACGCCGCCTTGGTATCGGGCACAGCAGCCTATGACCTCGAAGGGCTGTTTGAGAACCCGGCAGACGGTGACGGCGGGAGCCGTGACCCACGCGCAGAGAAACGCTTCATTGGCGAAGCCGAGGCAAGGCTCTTTGCACTGGCCCAGTGGCCAAAGCGTGTGTTCAGCGCCACCGTCGATACGTTTCTTGCTTTCATGGCCAACCAGTACGCCCCGATCTGCCTGCTGCCTCTGCTATGCGACAGCGTCGCGGTCATTGATGAGGTACACAGCTTCAGCCCGGCCATGTTCTCCGCCCTTCGCCAGTTCCTCGCACGGTTCGACGTTCCTGTCCTCTGCATGACGGCCAGTCTGCCGCCGAACCGACGCCGTGATCTTACTGACCTCGGGCTCCAGGTCTTCCCTCGCTGCAAGGAACAGTTCGCCGACCTCCAGGCCTTCGCCGATCGTCCGCGCTATCGCATGTACGCTTGCACCATGGAGGAGGCCGAACATGCGGTTTTGGAGGCCCTGGCCGCGGGCCAGAAGGTGCTCTGGGTCGTAAACCGCGTCGATGAGTGTCAGCGTATCTTTCGTCGGATGGCTGGCGACCTGCGTCGCGGAATCGATGCCAGCGTGCCGCACGGTATCTCGGTTCTCTGCTATCACAGCCGATTCAGGCTTCGCGACCGCCGATCGCGGCACAACGAAGTGATCCGAGCCTTTGACAGGTCATCGAGACACCCCGTGCTGGCCGTCACAACACAGGTGTGTGAGATGAGTCTCGATCTCGACGCCGACGTCCTCGTCACCGAGGTGGCCCCCGTCACCTCGATGATCCAACGGATGGGCCGATGCTGCCGACAGAAACACCCAGGCGATCGCGTTGGCCAAGTGTATGTCTACGAACCTGAGAGCGAGCTGCCGTACGAGAAGCAGGACATCAAAGATGGCTTGGCCTTCCGTTCCCGGATGGCGGCCAAGACCGACTCACAACCCGACATCATGGCAGGTGCTGTGTCACAGACAGATCTCGCCACCGAACTCGACGCCCAAGCCACCAGCATCGAGGTTGAGAGATACTCCGCCTTCTGGGAAAGCGGCTTCTGGGCCAATGCCCAGGACCAGCCCTTCCGCGAAGGAGAGGGCTATACCATCGATTGCATTCTTCAGGGAGATCTGGATGCCTACCTGGACGCCCGCAGGGAGGGACGTCCCGAGACACAGGGTTACATCGTTCCGGTCCCCCGAGTTCGAAGCATCGCGATGTCTCCAGACCGGCGACTGCGCGGTCTCATGGTTGCCCCTGACCATCTCTACGACGAATCCACTGGTTACTGCAAACCGGAGGTGTTTGATGTCCAAGGCTAAAGGCCTCAAGAGAGCGAGAAGAACCAACGCGGCCGACATTGAGACACTGACGCTTCACTATGATCTGCCCAGCTTGCCGACTGCCCAGCACAAGGCCGGTTTGGCAGGATTGCTCCTCCTCATTGAGGCGATGAGACTGCAACGGCAGTCTCCACTGCCGGGCGTAACGCAGTCCAATCGCTTCAGCGCGGCCATAACCTTCACACGGGAGTCGTTGCTGACGGTGCTGGATGAACTCTATGACGGTTACTACCGTGATCCTGCCCCTCGACAGGGTAAGGGCAAACGCTCACGCGACAGTGCGCCCGAGCCAGAGGAGTCAGAGGCTGAGGATGAAGAAGGGAAGCCAACACTGCGACCGAAGGCGCATTTCATGGAGACTATAGGCTTGGTCGACAAGCCCAAGTGGCTTGACCTCTGGCGGGACTCGCTGTTCAAGTCCGTGCGAGCCGGCAACACGAAGCAGCCATACAAGATGCGCGCAGGCGAGCCAACTTCCTCTGGGGGGGGGCATCTCGCAACGATGGCGAACGACGAGTGGAAGCAATTGGCCCATTCCTGCAGTTCCGTTCGGTTCGTTGGCTCTTCCATGCTGGGAGCACAGAACTGGACGGCCGAACTCGTGCCCTTCCAGGGTGAAGCTTGGGCCACGTTCCTTCTGCACTTCTGGCCCATCACGGCGATGACTTTCGTGCCGGCACAAGTGGTGATGAAGAAGGGGGAATCCTTCGGCAAGGTCCGGGTCGCGCCGAACGAGTTCGTCATAGTGGTCCCAGAGATAAGCGACCTTGTCGAATTCACCTCGGTCTACCCTCTCTTCCTGAAGTCCGCCCTCTCTGAATCTACCCAGTTCGAATGGCAAAGGAGGCCGGCGCAGTCGACGATAAGCATTCCCGAGGAAGCGGCCCTAGAGTACATGGCCGGCATACGTGGTGTAGCAGCCGGTATGCTGGCCCGAACGGAGCTCACCTACGCAGTCAGCGGCTTCGACGTGTTCCACGTCTACCAGAAGGGCCTGACCCCCATGGCCATATGGGGCGTTTCGAGCGCCACAATCGAGCCGCGTGTCCTTGATCGCTTTCAGGCTATTCGGCGATCATGCCAGAATCCCCTGTTGCGCGAGCACCTGATCAGGAACCTCTTGACCGGAAGGCCGTGGTACAAGCAGTTCGATCGCCTTGCCTCGACAGTGGACAGGGGTCTACTCATTTCAGGAGCGGGCGGCGGGTGGGGTACCGCCCAGCTCTGTAGGGACGTTCGCAAACAGTTTGATCTTGTTCTTGGATCACCATCTGATGGAGGAGTTGTATGAGTGAGACAACACAAACACCCATGTCGGAAGAGGAATTGGCGAGCCGGGTTCATTCCATGATCCGCGCCTATGTCGGGCAGAAGGCAAAGAACCGCTGCGGCAAGACGTGGGATGACTTCAAGACCTCGGGATACTCCGACCCGGACTACCGGGAAGCCGTAAACAAGGTCTGCATGGATGCATTCCTCGCCCTGCGAGCACGTAAGGACCATCGCGAATTCCTTGCGTACTGGTCGGGGACCATCTGCTCGGTTCCTCAATTCATCAAGGACGGCGAGTTCACTGAGCTGTCCCTGGCCCTTTTGGACGACGACAGGTGGGAGGACATCAAGAGTCTGGCCATGCTGGCCCTGTCGGCACACTCCCAGTCGGAATCGAACAGCCATTCAAACGCAACAGACAACCAGACCACCTAGCCAATTGGAGGAAGACACATGAACAAGAACATTTTCGCCACAATCCTGACATACCCCGCTCCATCCGCCAACTATCGCGGCGAGAGCGAAGAGAACCGTTCCGTGATCCAGAAGATCACGGACGGGCGATTCGAGTACGCCATCATATCCCCCGAAGCCATGCGCAACGCTATGCGCGAGATGCTTCAAGCTTACGCCCTCCCCTGTAATCGCAGTCGTCTGCACAACGAGGACCAACTTGCTGTACAGTTCGCCGAATACCCGGACCCCACGAAGTTCGTGGATGACTTCTTCTTCGGCTACCTGCTGGCGCTCAACAAGAAGGAACGGGCTAAGGCGGAGGAAGTGCGCGGCAAAGGCTATCCCATCAAGAGGGACTCCATTCTGCGCATGAACCTTGCTAAGTCACTCGAACCCTACCGTCACGATGCGGTGTTCACGCAGTCCCCGGTCAATGTGAACAGTCCATGGAAGAACGCTGACACATCTGCGTTGCTGCATCGTGAGACGGTCGTCACCGCCTTTCAATACCCGGTGGCCTTCAACGGATCCGATATCATCGACGGCAACAACCCCGGGCCCGACGAATCCGTCAGAAAGAAGTGGTTCGCCGCAATCCTCCGTGCGATCGCAGAGCTGACCGATGTGGCGGGCAACCACGCTCGCAGTCTCTTCCACATGGCGCCAGCCAGTATCGTCATCCGAGTCACTGATCGCCTCGTCCCAGGGTATGACTCCTACGGATTCCGCATGGACAGCAAAGGGAACGTGTCACTTCCCGAGGTGATCGATGGGATCCTGAAGTCCGACTTCCCAGGTTCTGAGTTCTACCTCGGTGGAACGATTGTCAAGCAGATGACGGATGCCGAACAGAAGGCTCTGACCGACAAGAAGGCCAACCTCTTTCGGATGGCCGATCGCGCCTTGGCCAAGGTTTCCAAGATCGTGACCGGCGTCGACTTCCTGGAAGCCAAGCAGGAGGCCTAGCATGCTGCTACTTCACATTCAGGCACCCTTTGCCGCGTTCCGCCCGTTCGTGGCGGGAACGTATCGCCAGACAGCTCCATTCATCACGCCATCCAGCGCGTATGGCCTCCTCCTTAATCTGGCTGGGATCGAGAGTCGGTTCGACGACGCCCAGTCGGTCATGACCCTTATGCGCGACGATCTTCCCGCGGCTTCTATCGCCGTCGGGATGATCGAGCAACCCTGTGTGTGCAGCCTCTATCAACAACTTCACAACTACCCGGTCACGGCGGCGGACAAGGAGCCTGGGCTCAAGCGTTCGAAGGGTGGGAAATACAACGTCCAGCCGGTCCGTCGGGAGATACTGGTCGGTTTCGACGGATACGTCGCCCTCGACGGAAGTGATGACATCGAGCAAGGGGTTCGGCGCGGGCTCTCCGACGGGCTCAGCCAACCGCGGGAGGATGGGCGGCCACGCTACGGGGTCCCCTTCCTCGGTGACAATAGCTACATGATCGATCGTATCAACATGGTTGATCGTCCAGGCCCGGCTCAATGGTACTGCCGGCTCAGGCATCTGCCGATCGCGGATGTCCAGCGAGTTCGTCCGGGCACCTGCCGGATGAGCATCTGGATCGATCGCGCCGACATGTCACGAACGCTCACCGACCTCTACGCCCCGGAGCGAAGTTCGGACGGCACGATTCCTTCGGCCGCTTGGACGCGAATACCGCCGGATCCCGGGGACAAGTCATGAGCGATAGAACGGGCATCTCAAACGAGGAAGATATTCCTGTCAGAGTTGAGGCGCTGCACGCGCTGACGTACTGCCCGAGGTTGTTCTACGTCCAGGAAGTTGAAGGCATTCGCGTGGTCGATGCCGCGATGTATGCGGGTGCTACCCTCCACGCCGAACTCGAACGGGACTGCCCGGAAGATGGCGCCACCTGGGTCAGCCTTGACTTGGGCAGCGAAACACTCGGACTGGTCGGACGCGTCGATTGCCTCAAGCGGCGAGATGGCGCCCTCATTCCTTACGAGCACAAACGGGGCCGCCACCGGATGGAGGGCAAGCAGCCGGCGGCCTGGCCGAGCGACGTCATCCAGGTCGGAGCATACGCCATGCTCCTTGAAGACCATCTGGCTCAGACGATCGACGAGGGACGAGTCCGCTATCACGCGACGAACTCTACGGTCCGTGTGCCCATCGACGATGGTCTCCGAAAGAGCGTCTTCGATGCCATCGCCAGGGCCAACCTGCTTCGCCGGAGCACCGAACGCCCTCCCATCACCGCCGACGATCGCCGGTGCATCCGCTGCTCCCTCGCCCCGGTCTGCCTTCCCGAGGAGGTCCGCCAGGCCCACGATCCGGAATGGGAGCCCGTCCGACTCTTTCCGCCTGACAGTGAGCGCCGGACGGTCCACGTTGTCACTCAAGGGGCAAGAGTGGGCCGATCCGGCGACACGCTCTCCTGTGACCTGGAGGAATCGGCCAGGACGCCCATTCCCATCCGGGAAGTGGCCGACGTCGTCCTCCACGGCTTCTCCCAGATCACGACACAGGCAATCCGCCTGTGTGCCGATAACGATGTCGGTGTCCATTGGGTCACCACGTCGGGCCGCTACATCGCCGGACTAGCTGTTGGTGCGGGGCTCGTCCAGCGAAGACTACGCCAATATGCCGGGTTGAGCGACCCGCCTACGTGCCTCCATCTGGCCCGACGTTTGGCCCATGCTAGGGCCGAGGGGCAACTCCGATATATCCTCCGCTCGACTCGTGGCGACGAGCCTCGGCGGAGCAATGTGGAACCCGCTATCAGGACCATGCGATATGCCCTGCACGAAATGGCCTCGGCGGCGTCAATCGACAGCCTTCGAGGGCATGAGGGGGCTGCGGCCGCCGCCTACTTCGAGGCGCTGCGCCACTGCTTCTCAGATACGGTGCCCGAACCATTGCTGTACACGAGACGATCCCGCCGGCCGCCCCGCGATCGATTCAACGCATTGTTGAGCTTCGGCTATGGTTTGCTCTACCAGAAGGTGCTCTCGGCCATCCTGACGGTTGGTCTTGAGCCCGCTCTGGGTTTCTACCACACGCCTCGCAGTGCGGCCCATCCCCTGGTGCTTGATCTGATGGAACTCTTTCGTGTCCCGCTATGGGACGTCCCGCTCATGGGTTCTATCAACCGCGGACAGTGGGACCTCAGTGCCCATTTCGCCGTATCGAGCCAGGCGGTCTGGTTGTCCGAGACCGGACGACGTCAGGCAATCGATCTCTTCGAATCACGGCTTCAGGAAACCTGGAAGCATCCGGTCATGGACTATTCACTCTCGTACGCTCGACAGATCGAACTGGAGGTCCGCTTGTTGGAGAAGGAGTGGACGGGAGAATCGGGCCTTTTTGCACGAATGCGTCTGAGGTAGCATGGACACATCACGACAGTGGTACTTGGTGTGCTATGACGTACGGGACCCGCGTCGGCTTCAGCGAGTCGCCCGCCATCTGGCCGGATATGGGCAGCGTATTCAGTACTCCATCTTTCGTTGCAGGTTGACCGGTCGTCAGTTGGAACGGCTCAAGTGGGAGTTGACGTCGCTGCTGTCGATCGAGGATGACATGATGTACATCGGTCTATGCGACCGGTGCGTGACACGTATAGCGGACCAGAATCCCTCGCAAGTGTGGCCGACGGAGCTGACAAGGCACCAGGTGATCTGAACAGCGGATTCAAGTATCCGCACAAGTAGGTTGCTGTCGGCAATGTGCTGATCATAATGCCCAGTAGTCGCGGACCTTAGGCTCTTTGGCAAGCGAAGAGATGCTTGAAGTGTGTTGGGAGGTGATAACGTGCTATCTGTGTTGTGTTTAGGGTGGACGACGCCGATGCACCCGGCCTTGAGATGCGGAGGATACCTCCTGCAGAGTGGGTGCTTGAAGCAGGCCACCATAAGTCCTTACCATTGCATGGCCGAGGCGATGGGCCGTGCCTCTCTCAGTGATGCCGAAAGGCGTTGAGCAC
>CAYUQT010000070.1:0-47177 GCA_964446835.1 uncultured Planctomycetales bacterium
AAGAATCCGAATTCCGCGCAAATTCTTCCCAAGCTTCAGGCACCTACCCATGGCCGTTGGAAGCGCCTGCGATAACGAGGGACAGTCAGACAGCGCCGGGATAAACCGGCATGGAGGCGTGGATGCAAGAGCCACACGAGGAAGGTCTAGCGAACCACCTCGGCCCCGAGTCATGCGCGGGCAGTCGTGAGGCTGCACGTGAGGCGTTGACAGGGGAAGACGCAGGCCAGCCATTGAGCTCCGAAATCACCATTCTGGGGTGCCGACCTTGTTGACTGATGGGGAAGGCAACACGAGGGGTGGCGATAGACGCGAGTCGCCCATTGACCCCACGGAGTCGAAGACCCTGAGCATGCGTGGACACTCCATGCACGAGAACCGGGAGGTCCCGCGAACACCCGACGGCGAGGGACCGCCGGGTCGGCCGGAGAAAGGACTGACCTGGACGTCCGGCACGCACGTTCGTGGGAAGTCGGACAGACCCGTAGTACCGATGAAGTCCCCGAACAAAGGCGGGTCCGGGGTAGGAGGACCGTCGGCGGAGGGGGCGGAGGGAAGGGGTCTGACCAAGGGGAACATGCGGCAGACGGCCACGCCCCGGACACAGAGCCGGGCAGGCGTGTCGAACGGCCTGCGGCGTGTGCGAGAGGCGCACTGACGCTTCTACGCCAAGCACCCGAGGTAAGAGCCGTATGAGGCAATGCCTCACGTACGGATCCGTGCGGGGGGCCGCCCGCAAGGGCGGTCCCTACCGCGACCGCATTTTGCGCGCACAAGGCGGTCCGGAATGTCATCCGCAGAACCCCAATCTGCCGCTCAGACCTTCACCCCCGCGCCAACTCCCCGAGGATCCCCTCAAGCAGCTCCGCATCGAAAACCCGCGCCGCCTCCGAAAGCGCCCCCAACGACGCCCTCGGACAGCCCAGAAGCGTCTGCACCTTCTGGAACTGGCTGGCCCATTGGATGCCCCGAAGGCTCGTCACGATCGGATTGAAGAAGCGCAGCAGGATCAATGAAGCATACTGGTCATAGTGGAGCGTGCGGTTGTGAGCCCTGTCCCGCTCGCACGCGTTGCTGTGGAGCTTCTCCACAAAGGCGACAGCAGCTTGAAGTGCTTGAACCCCTAGAGGTCCTTCTCCTCGATCTCGGGATTCGCTGTCCTTGCCATGCCCATAGTACAACACATAGATCTGGATTGCGAAAGTCCGAAAGGCGCAGGTTTACAGAAATCCTTCTATCCGCAAATCGAGTGCCGAACGGGATTGTGTTCGTCCCCGTTTCCGTGTTCGAGATTATGCAAATCCGATACAGTGTCAGCGACGGCGTGAAAATGCTGCAAGTCCGCCGATTTGAAAGTGAGGCGAACTCAGCCATCCAGCAGTTCCCTGCCACAGGCATGCCGCTGCAAGAACACGCAGAAACGGCCGAAGAAGACGGTTTGTGTTCATCTGGTGGAAGAAGACCCACCCGAAGAAGACGCGTTTTCAAATCGGCCACTTCAGCGTACTCTCGGAACGGCGATGACAGATACAGCGGTGATTCTCGTTTTTCCCTTGAATACGCGCGATCTCGATGCTTATCACTTTTTGCGTAGGGTGAGAGGTCAGAGCCCCTGCAGTCTTTGTTTCTGTTTCAGGTGGTTCAGCTCCTATGGTCATTCCAGGCCAGCCAGGGGGCGGACTGGAGAAGCAGAGTTGTAACGGAACAGAGGCTGTGGGTGTTGCGGGAGGGTGAACTTCCCGTCGAAGGTCGGCCGTGGCAGGGTAAGCCAGTTTCTCGCACGACGGCGTCGGCTCGGCTGGAGCTTCGGCCTCCCGGCTCCGCCTGCTGAGCCCGATGCCTTGTCCGCGACGGAGCAGCGGCAAGCATCTTATCGATCCGCGCGGCTTTGGTTGCGGTGCAACACAAAGGTCTGGTGAACAAGGAGAAGGTCATGAGCAGTGAGAGAATCGCTTTGTTTGGCACACGGTTCGGTGGGCCGGTGTTGGCCGTTGTCCTGGCGGCGTTCGTGGAAACCTCGCACGTTGAGGCGGCGATCGTGACATACTCAGGCAAGGATACGAACATCGCGATCAATGGTCCGCATCCTAAGAGCGATACCGCAGCTGCACAGTTGGCGACCGCGGCAGGAAGCCTCCAGACCATCACCTTTGAAAGCGCTCCGATCGGGAATTTCACCTCGCTCACGGTGGCACCCGGGGTTGTGCTCTACTTGACGAACAGCAGCAACAACAACTCCACGAACGGCATTACCAACAACACTTACGGGGGCGTCTTCAACACGACTCCTGGAGGCTCCAAGTTTGTGGTAGGTGAAGCCGGCAGCGGGTACGGCCCCCAGACCTTCACGTTTGTCTTTTCGCAGCCCATCGACGCGTTTGGCACATACATACCAGGCGACTGGCTGGCCCCTGAGGCCCCGACCACCTGCGAGTTCAACGATGGAAGCAACCAAGTCATCCCGATTCCGCTGATACCCGCCTCCGAATCCAACCCAACGAATTGTTGCTATTTCGGCTTCACTGACTTTGGGCATTCCATTTCATCCGTAACGATTAGGAAGGTCTATAACCAACCCAACCCGCAGCCGGGATACTACTATTGGTGGTGGTATGCGATCGACGACGTAAGTTACCACGCAGTCCCAGAGCCCGTTACGCTCTCGCTGCTTACGCTTGGAAGCCTCGCGCTACGCTGCCGCCGCAGGCAACTCACGTAGTGTCAGCGACGGCGTGAAAATGCTGCAAGTCCGCCGATTTGAAAGTGAGGCGAACTCAGCCATCCAGCAGTTCCCTGCCACAGGCATGCCGCTGCAAGAACACGCAGAAACGGCCGAAGAAGACGGTTTGTGTTCATCTGGTGGAAGAAGACCCACCCGAAGAAGACGCGTTTTCAAATCGGCCACTTCACCGTACTCTCGGAACGGCGATGACACACGTAGAGCCCAGAGGTGTCGTACAAGCGCCAATGCGATTTCCGCAGAGTGGACCGAAACGGGGCCGGGGCCGCAGCCGATTCCACATCGCCGGATCCGCCGCAGCGAATAACGGTGGACAGTCACCTATTTTGCGCGCACAAGGCGGTCCGGAATGTCATCCGCAGAACCCCAATCTGCGGCTCAGACCTTCACCCGTGCGCCAATTCTCCGTCTCCTCGAACCACCACTCCGAACCCGTGACATTTGCGTCGAAAGCGGCAAATTGGTGGTCAATTCCTGACACTTGACCCCCCGAAGCGTCTGGCGCAGGTTCGCCAAGCATGGCACGGCCAATTCGCGTCGAGTAGGAGGCCGCCATCCCTTGCCTCATGCCAACAGGTCACTCTCCCCCTTGTCCTTGATGGAGCGGGGAGACGACCAGCTCAAGGACCCCAACCATGAAGACCTTCCAGCCCGAGCTTCCCACCCATTCGCATCCGAACCCCAACGTGCACGACGGGCGAACTCCAGCCTGCCACCATCCTTCACCGCCTCGCCACTCCGCCCATGCTACGCCCCAGATGTGTGACACCCTGGGACAAAGTGAGACATTCGGCGATACCACCGCTCCGGATACGCACCTTTCGCCTTTCGAGACCTCCGATGCCACCCCTGAAACGTATGAAGAATGCGTCGAAAGTATGACATTCGTCGACGAACAAGATCGCAATCCCAACGACGACCCCCACCTCAAACAGAGCCGTGTAGTTAAAGCGACCGGTCCCCGCCAGCCGCATCCGGTGCCGATCCCACTCCAAGCGCGCATACTACGTGTCGAAAGTGAGACATCTGAAGACGTGTCAGATCGCAATCTCATCGGCATGCCCCGACACAAACGCCCCTCATGATCCCTCCCCGCACCGATCCCCGGCCCCCATCTCCTCGCGGAGGGATACCCACGGCAATAACCAAGCATCGGAAGACGCGCCTTCAAGATGCGCCTTGGGCGCGAGACAAACAATGGAAAGGAGGCCGACAGGGAGCAGCGCTCGGCGAGCATCGCGTGAGGACATGCCTCAGGGTTTACGGAACACTAACCGAGATACCCCCGATTCAATACGTCTCTGTGTTCTGGATTCCACTTGATCTTCCCGTTGGTAGGGGCCTATAACTCCGTGAAGAACGCCACCGAGCGAGCTCACTCCTTTGGGTGTCGTGTCAGACGTCTGCATTCAATGAATAAACCGGTCGCCGGCTGACACAGGCCTACGCTATGGCATCATTTCGGAATCGGGAAGGTAGCGAGATACATAACCGCTGTCTGTTCACATGGTCCTGATGGGCACATACCCGGAAAGGCAGGGATGGCGTATGAGATCCCTATGGCCGTTTGTTATCGCATCCATCATTTGTATCCCCGCTCTGGGCGCGGGACAAACCCAGTACACCTTCGATGTCATCAGTGGGGGGTTCAGTGTCGACGTGCTTCCGAACAACTTCGTCACGCCCGACCCGACGTATGTTCCGGTGGCGGGGTGGTTCGAGGTGACGATCAATGACGCCGACGGGCAGTTGGGCGCCGGCGACACGTTCACGTTGGGGAACGCCAACATCTATAACTCAGAGGCTAAGGTGATGTCGTTCGTGGGACATCCCGGTACGGCCACCTTCGCTGCGGGCAGCACGTCTATCTGCGGGTTCCAGTGCGGAACACCGGGGCAGATCTCGGGGGCCTGTGTCGGGTCCATCGATCCGAATATCCACGTCGTCACGCACCTGACAGTGGTCGGATGCACCGGCTGGGATTCATGGATGAATGGGACTTGGGACTATGACACATGGAAGCGCGTGGACGTGCGGTCCATGACGCTGGATTTCGACGTGGTGAACGGGGTGCCCGTCAGCGTGACGCTGGACGGGGAGTTGTTGTGCTCGTACTTCTACAATGGGTATGCGGTGGGCTCGTTCAGCCAGGGATTCGAGGTTAAGGCTGCGGTGATTCCGGAGCCGGCCTCGACGGGACTACTCGGACTGGGGGCGATCGTATTGACCTACGGTCGGTTCCACCGGCGCAGGGGATAGGGGGCTTATTGTTTCATTCCCGTCAGAGGGGCGCTATCTCAAGGCCCACTTCGGGGAGGGCGAGCATACCGGCGATCGGCCGATCTGTGTGACACCACAGTGAGGGTCGGGATCGCTGGTATGCTTGCCGGTTTCTTGGGGGGAGGGCAAACGTACCGGCCATTCTGCCCGAGGTTCTGGGCACACTTCCACCACGGCAATTCTGGGTTGTTCTCTTTCGGCTTGCACTTGGCTGGCGGCGGGGATGGGGCCTTTGCGGCGCCGCCATCGGGTGTAAAATTGCACGGGTCGGCGGCGGCTTTGGAAGAGATGAGCGAATGGCAGAGAGGAAACTGAAGATGGGACGCTTGGCGAGTGTGCTGGCAATGGGAATGACGGTCGTGTGCGGTGCGTCGCGTGTGTTGGGCGAGGGGTTGGACATGCGGACGATCTGGACGCGCGGCACCGACGGCTACGACACCTATCGTATTCCCGCTCTGGTGGTCACGACGCGGGGCACGCTCCTGGCGTTCTGCGAGGGTCGAAAGCACGGTACGGGCGATTCCGGCGACATCGATCTGCTCGTGAAACGGTCCACCGACGGCGGTACGACTTGGAGCGGGCAACGCGTGATCTGGGACGATGCCGCCAATACCTGCGGCAATCCTTGTCCGATCGTCGATCGGAAGACTGGGGCGGTGTGGCTGTTGACGACATGGAACCGGGGCGACGACAAGGAACCGGCCATCATCGCCCGGAAGAGCACAGACACCCGGCGTGTCTTCGTCACCTCATCGGCCGACGACGGGGTGACGTGGGACAAGCCTCGCGAGATCACCGCAGACGTCAAGAAACCGGACTGGACGTGGTATGCCACCGGTCCGGGCGCCGGTATTCAGATCGAGAGGGGCCCGATCGCCGAACGAATGGTCGCGCCCTGCGATCATATTGAGGCCGCGACGGGACGCTACTACTCTCACGTCATCACCAGCGACGACCATGGCAAATCCTGGCGATTGGGTGGCAGTTCGCCGCAAGATCAGGTGAACGAGTGCGAAGTCGTAGAACTCTCCGGCCACCGGCTGATGCTTAACATGCGCAACTACGATCGGGCACGGCATGCACGGCAGATAGCCTTCAGTGAGGACGGCGGCCAGACGTGGAACGATCAGCGATTCGACGAGGTCCTGATCGAGCCCATCTGCCAGGCGAGCCTTCGCGGGCACGGCTGGGACTCGGCGGGACGGCGCTCGATCCTTCTCTTCTCGAACCCCGCAGACGCAAAGGCTCGCAAGAACATGACCGTTCGCGGGAGCTTCGACGAGGGCAAGACATGGTCGGGCCTTCGGGTTCTCCACGCCGGTCCGAGCGCCTACTCAGACTTGGCGGTCCTGGGCGACGGTCAATGCGCCTGCTTGTTCGAGGCCGGTGCGAAGAATCCCTATGAGACAATCGTCCTGGCGCGGTTCGGCTTGAACGCCCTGGCGAGGTCGGACGGTATGGGAAGGAGGCCGTGAAATGCAGCGTGTCATGCCTGGCAATGCCGGCTTGTGCAAACATCAATCCTGAACGCCGGCAAGGCGGTTGTCGTCTCCGCTGGAAACCACTGCCGAAACAACGCAGAAGAATCTGGGCTGCGCGAGGAAGGTTTGCTGGCAGATGTCCATCATACGGGTGGACTGTGATTATCAGAAAGGAGACGACCATGAAGACTTCAAGATTGCTGACGATAAGCGGTGTGGTGGTTGTGGCGGGGGCTTTGGCGACCTATGGAACGCGAGAAGTGGTCGGTGGCGATGGATGCTGCCCTTCGAAGGCCAAGGCAGCGGCGGGGTGTGACTCCTCCAAATCTTGCCCGAGCGCAAAGGCAGGGTGTGAGACGTCTCGACAGTGCCCGAGCCAATCGGCCAAGGCAGTCTCTGTCCTGAATGATGCGATCGATGCCCTTCGCGGGGGAAGACCCGAGGCGGCCCTTGCCCACTTGGCCCAGGCAAAGGAGCTGATCGCGAAGGACTCTTCGGCCTCGGCGGTTCGAGGTGGTGTGGTCAACGAATTCTGTCCGGTCACGGGCAATTCGATTGATCCTCGACAGGTTCCCGACGCCCTGACCCGCGAATTCCGCGGACAGAGGATTGGCTTCTGCGTCGCGGCCCTGCTGGAAGAATGGGACGGACTGTCGGAGGCCGAACAAGAAACGTTGGTCGGTAATGTGTTGCTTCCGGAGCATGGTTGATCCGCATGATATAGTCCTCATTGTAAGTCGACCATGGATGAGAGAAGCGGGGCCACTCGCATAGAAGGCGGGTGGCCTGACTATTGCGCCCATGGGAGCAGCAGGTTCCTTGGGGGATGCGCCATCCAGTAGACGGGATCAAGAGCTGCGAACCTTAGGCCGTGACACGATGGGTGCGGCAACGCTAGACTATGGCCCGTTGCCGATCGCGCCCCTCCTCTGTGTTGTGGGTTAAGTGGTGATCGGCCGGGCTGGGCCGACGCCCTGCAGCGTCCGGGCAATTGCAACGTGAGCGTGTGGCTCTCCGGGCGCCCAGTTCCAGGGAAGGCTTGTTACTCAAAGGATTCAGAAGATGTCGCTCTTGGTCACGGGCAGTATCGCACTCGACAGCGTGAAGTCGCCGTACGGCGTGGCGGATGACGTTTTGGGCGGTTCGGCGGTCTTCTTCTCGTTTGCCGCCAGCCTGTTCTCTCCGGTTCGGCTCGTAGGTGTGGTGGGACAGGATTTCCCCCAGGCGTTTCGCGATGTGCTGATCGATCGCGGGCTGGACCTGACGGGGCTGGAGACGCGGACGGGCAGCAAAACGTTTCGGTGGCGCGGCAGCTACGAGGGCGACATGAACGAGGCCAAGACGCTCGAGACGAAGCTGAACGTCCTGGGCGAGGCCGGACCCAAGATACCGGAGGTGTTTCAGGACAGCCGTTTCGTCTTTCTGGCCAATACCCATCCGACCCTGCAGCGAGATCTGCTTTCGCAGCTCGAAAAGCCGGAGCTGGTAGTGTGCGACACGATGAACCTCTGGATCAATACCGAGCGAGAGTCGCTGATGAAGACCTTCGGCGCCGTCCACGGGGTGGTGGTCAACGATGCCGAGACTCGATCGCTCACCGGCCTGACGAACCTCGTGCTCGCGGGGCGGCGGATTCTGGAGTGGGGGCCGAAGTTTGTGGTGATCAAGAAGGGCGAGCACGGCGTGATGCTGATCACACCCGACAGCGTCGTAGCGCTGCCCGCCTTTCCGACCACCGAGGTGCGCGACCCCACCGGTGCGGGCGACAGCTTCGCCGGGGGCATGATGGGTTACCTGGCCGGTCAGGGGAAGGTCACAGAGCAGACACTTCGTTCGGCGTTGGCCCGTGGGACGGTGTGCGCCTCGTTTGCGATCGAGGGGTTCAGCCTTGAAGGCATCCGTCGCGTCCGGCTGGCCGACGTCGCGAATCGCCTGTCCGCCTACCAGCAGGTGGTGCGATTCGACTGAGTCGGCGATCGCCCGCGCTTCGGGAAGGCTTGCTTCCCCGGGGTGGGGCGCTGCAGGTACGGCGGCTTGCGTCGGATGGACGGCTCGGTGCTATGGGGCCAGTTGGGCGCCGTTCTCGTCGACGACTTTGATCGCCTCGACAGGGCAGGCCTTGGCGGCCTCGACGATCGTCTTGGGATCGTCGCCGCCGGCGTCCTTGACCACCGCGACGTTGTCGTCGTTCAGTTCAAACGTGTTCGGTGCCGACTCGACGCATTCGCCGCATCCGATGCACTCTTTCTCATCGACCTTGATCGTCAGAGACATGGCGCCGCTCCTCAACTAAAACTCAGACGAAGGGCGGAAAAACCACACAGCGTGCCTCCGCCTGCCACTGATGATAGACAGGAGGGCAAAGCCGGTTCAATGGTGCGGGGGGGAATTAAGAGTTCGCAGGCGGACGGAAAGTCAGCAAACCCTTGCCCAGTGTCTGGGTGACATCCCAATCGAGCCAGCCCATGGTCATGGCTAACAGCATGCCCATGATCGTGTCCCCCGACCAGATCTGTCCCTGTTTCCACAGATCGGCGAAGCGATCTTGATCGGCCCAGAAGGTCTCAAGCACTTCACCGAGATCCGTGGGGTCACCGAGTTCGATGGGGTCCGGCGCATAGGTGATGTGAAACTGAACATTCGATCGTCCGACAATGGGCCGGTAGGTCTGCACGTGGATGATCGTGGGGCAGTCCCAGCCGGTTTCCTCCCGGCACTCCCGGCGGGCCGCCGCTTCGATCGTCTCGCCGTCGTCGATGCCTCCGGCGGGGATCTCATAGCTCATCTGCTCGGAAGGGTATCGGTACTGGCGCAGCATGAGGACCTCGCGTCGGTTTCGTACGGCCACGATGCCCACGGCATCACGAGGAATGCGAACGACCTCATAGTCCAGCATGGAACCATCGTGTCTCAGGACGCGATCGCGTCGGACCTCGATGAAGGGCGTCACCAGGAGGGGTTCGGTGCTCAGCCGCCGCCACGCTTCGTTTTCGTGAAAGACAGTCACGTCACACAATCTCCTGTTGGGTACCTCGGTCCGGAGGCAGAAGTCCCACGCCACGGCGGTATGCCTGAATGTCCCGGACCGCTTCGAGATCAATCTCTGCGAGGATGAACCCCTCACTTCCGTCGGAAACCTTCTGCTGCAACTTGAAGGGGTCGGGCCGGCCGGCGGGATCGCTGATGCTCGTGGCCCCGGAGGTAAAGTGCGTGGCGTGTCCCTTCTCGCACCAGTCCGAGACGACCACCGGCAGCGCGTTCTCGACAGATCGGGTCAACGCCAGCGACCACCAGACGGTTCTCGCGTAAGAAACATAGTCTACCGAAGCGACCGTGGTCTTGGTGGGAACGCACAAGATGTCGACTTGCCCCATCAGTTCACGCGCTAATTCCGGATACCAGAGGTCGGAACAGATCAGCACGCCCAGGCGGAACTCCCCGAGGTTGTATATACCCGGCGAGTTGCCCGCTGTTCGGAAGTCCAACTCGGCGGCGAAGAGCTTGCGTTTGGCGTACTCTCCAATTCGGCGGCCTCCGGGATCGAGAATCGGGCAGGCGTTGACCACCTGTCCGTTGGGGCGGCGGCACGCCACACTACCTCCGACGAGGAATGCATGGGCCTTTCTTGCCAGTTCCTCCAGGAAGGAGAACGTTTCGGCTGAGATGTCGCAGTCCTGAAGCTCCACCGGAGTTCCGTCGAAAGCTTCCGGCAGTACCAGAAGATCGATTCGTTGATGGGCGACAGCCTTCAAGACGGCCGTCTCGATCGCACCGAAATTGGCCTGGGGTGTGTGCCATGCCAGGGACGGCTGCAGCGTTACCACACGGATTACGCCCAAGGACGAATCCTCCTGTGATTCAGTGTAACGGACTTGTGCCGCAGGCCGCCAGACATGGCCAGGTCATCGGTGGCGTCTCAGAGGTCTCGGACATGCTTTCATGCCATACGGACGCACCGATGTGTGATCCTGACTCGCGAGGCAGGGCGGAGAGGCCTGAGGGGTGTCTCAGCGGCCTCTCGGAGCGGCGATGGCGAAGGGAACGGCTTCTGCGACTCGACGGGTCTAATGGGGTCGCGATCCACAGCTCGGACATCCGGGCGGAGCCCGCTGCAATCGGCGGTGGCGCGGAGTCCTAACGGGGACTAACCTTCACGGGCTTCTCGTGTCTAGCATATCGACTGGCGCGCGTGACGGGGAATCGCTGCGCAGGGGTGATACTTGATCGGAAAGAGAATCTGTTGAAGGTGATGGCTTACGGTACAATAATCACCCCTGCATTTGTGTAGGAAGTGTCGATGCGAGAGTCTCGGTTGATCCTCCTCTGCAGGAGGGGGGATGTAGCCGAGTGAGCCCTGATGTCCCGAGTGATTCAAGGGACTCATGAATTCTCACGGAGAAGGGGTCACGCAAAACTTCCCGCTTACGTCGCGTGCACAAGCCGCTGTGTCTTGGCGTGAAATGGGGGAGGCAGTGACTCGGTGAAGGGGACTGACCATTAGCCGCGCAAGATGGATCATACCGGTGTTGGTGTTCGTCGGGGGCACATCGCTGACGGTCTTCTTCCGAACAGTGGTATTCAGGCCTCAACCGTCGGTTCGTGCGGTGCTGCCTCCTGAGAGCGAAACGGTTACGTCGCGACCACAGTCGGTCGGGCGAATCGAGATCAGCTTTCCGCCGCCTCCGTCGGCGTCGATGCCCGTGGCCACCTCCGTGCCGACTGCGGGGACCAGCCCGGACACGTCGACCGATGCTCGCCTGTCGGACAAGGCTCGTCGGGCTCAGGATGCTCTGTCCAAGGTGCAGTCTCTGATAGCCGCGGGAGACTACGACGAAGCCGTTCGTGTTGCGAAGGAGTCGGGCGGAGTGTGTGAGGGGACGCCGGCGGCCGGGGAATTGGCGGAGTTGCGTTTGGCGGTTGAGAAGAAGAGGGTCAAACAACAACCTGCGACGAGTCAACCTGTCTCGGTGGTTCCACCCACCGCGCCCGTTCAACCGGCGGCGCCGACGATCGATCCGGAGGTGTCGGCGCGAACGGAGCGATTCACACGGTATCGCAACGAGGGGGCCGCCGCCCTGGAGCGGAAAGACTATCCGGCAGCCATCGCGGCGTTTCAGAACGCCCTGAAGGAGCAGGATGACACAGAAGTCCGGACGCTTCTGGAACAGACCGTCGAACGTACGAGCAAGCCGAGGCTGGCGGTGGCGGAGTTCAGCGTTGCCGGCAACGTGGGGATTTCCGACGCCGGCAAGACGGTCGCAGAGTTGCTGCTGGGCAAGTTCGATGTCCAGCGGTTCCAGTTGATCGAGCGAACGCAACTGGCGGCCATCATGAAGGAGCACGATCTGGTCCTGGCGTCGATCGTTGAGGACCCTCTGATTCTCCGCCTCAAGAAGCTCAAGGGCGTAAGGTATCTCGTGGTGGGCACGATTTCTCGCCTCAGCAACGTGATCGTTACAGCGCGATTGGTGGACGTGGCGACCGGAGATATCGTGCAGGCCGGCGAAGTCACAGCGGAGAACACCCGGGGGCTTCAAGAGGCGATGGGCGAACTGGCGTATGTCCTTCAACTCAGTCCGGAGGAGAAGACGGCCTATCTTGAGGACAAGCGTCGTCGTTTGGAGGCGTTGGCTCAGGCGGACGCAGCGGCCCGATCGGCCGCGCAGGCCGAAGCCCGGGCTCAACAGGAGCGAGCTTCCCGGGCAAAGCAAGAGGAGGAGTTTCGGCAGCGTCAGCGGATGCGCGATGCGACCGTGTCCATGGCCGACATCCGGGCGATGATCGGGCGGGGAGAATTGGAATCGGCGCAACGGGCAAGCCGGATGGCCGTGCGCGAATACTACGACCTGCCGATGTCCCGGGAGTTCACGGAGATTCAAGCACAGGTTGAGGCGCAGCTCGCCGCGAAGAATCGAGCGGAGGCTCGGCGGACTGCCGAAGAGAGGGCAAGGGTGGAGACGGATCGTCGTCAGCGGAACGAGCGTTTTCGTCTTCTTCGGGAGCAGGCGTTGGCCGCCCTCAACCGAGGGGATGACGCGGGAGCGGTGGAGCATTTGGGCAAGGCGCTGAACGAGCAGGAGGATCCGGATGTTCGTTCTCTGCTGCAGCGGCTGACCGAGCAGGATCAGTCTCCAGGACTGGGTGTGTTGGATTTCGAGGTGACCGGGAATCTGGGCCTTGCCGAAGGCGGCCATACCATCGCGGGTTACGTGATGAGCCGGCTCGTGCAGGCCCAACCGCGCTACCGGGCAGTGAATCGTCAAAGCCTTGACGGGGCGATGGGCCGGCTTCAGCTAAGGACGGTTCAGCTCTTCTCCGATCCGCTTCCAGCTTCGCTGAGAAAGCTAAGGGGGATCCGTTACTTGGTGGTAGGACGGGTGATTCGTGGGGATCGGATCGCGTTGCACGCACGAATGATCGACCTGCCGGCAGGGCGTGTGGTTCAAACAGCGGAATTGTCGGTGGCTGGTACGGCACAGCTTCAGTCGGGGCTGGCGGATCTGGCCGCGATGCTGCTGATGACGGACGGGCAGAAACGGGCGTTTCTGGAAAGATCGGACGAGCACAGCTCCCGTCGGGAGCAGAGGGTCCGGTACGACAGGGCGCTGGTATCGGCCAGAGAGGCCATGTCGCGCGAGGACTACCGATCGGCCTATGAATCGATTCAGTCGTGCATGGCGCTCATACCGGACGGTGCAGAGGCGAGATCCCTGATGGAATCGCTGGGGCCGGTTCTGATGGTGACCGCCGAGGTCAATGGTTCTGAGTACAAGGGGGCACGTGTCTTCATCAACAATGTGGTGCAGAAACAAACGACTCCGGCCTACGTTCGGCTGAACAAGGGCCGAAGTTACGAAGTGGCCGTCACAATTCCGTCCGGAGCCGAGACGGTATACACGCGAGCGGTCAAGACGATACGGGCTGACAGGAACGAGCTCTTGTCTTTCAGGGCACCGTTGAAGCGATTGAACAAATCAGAGGGGCCGTATAGCTTATCTCAGCCGGGGCCTCGCCCTGGTGGGGCAGTGGTGCCTCGGTCACCCATTGTCGCTCCTGTTCGCGGTGGGGGGCCTGGGTCGCATCCGTCGAGGAGCCCGTCGTCCGTCGGATCGTCGGCTCCGATACGGTCAAAGGCGGGTGATCGCACTCTGCCGCCGATTCCGCAGAGTCAAGGGGCATCCAAGGGCGGTGATCTCCCCAAGACGAAGGCAACCAGTCAGCCGACGTCACGGGGCAAGGTGACGCACCGCTGACATGGGACAGAAGACGAGGGACGAACATGCGGTTGATCTTCGTGGCGTTCTGCATATCGGTTTCGGTGGCAAGGGGTGACGAGCCCACGGAGTTTCTCAACAAGCTCCTCGATGCGCCGTCGCCGTCTGGTTTTGAACAGCCTGCCCAAAGGATCGTTCGGCAGCGAATGAAGCCGTTCGCCGATGAGATTCGCAGCGATGTCCATGGCAATACGATTGTGGCCATCAATCCCAAGGGGTATCCCCGGATCATGCTGGCCGGACACTGCGATCAGGTGGGCTTCATGGTTCGTCATATTTCGGATGACGGCTACGTCCATTTCGCATCGATCGGCGGCGTCGACGCCTCTGTGGTGCCGGGTTTGCGACTGACAATCCACGGCGCAGGAGGGGCGGTAGACGGGGTGGTGGGCAAGAAGGCCGTTCATCTGATGAAGCCGGACGAACGGGGGCGCACCAATGTCGAAATCTCAGAACTGTGGCTCGACATCGGGGCGAAGAATCGGGAAGCAGCCGCCAAACGTGTCGCGATTGGCGATTCGATAACCTACAAAGCGAGTATCATGAAGCTGGAAGGCGGACTGATCGCATCGCCGGGAACAGACGACAAGGTGGGAGTGTTCGTTGTGATGGAGGCGATTCGCCAGATCAGGGCCTCCGGCAAACCGTGTCCTTGTGCCATATTCGCCGTAAGTACCGTTCAAGAGGAACTGGGGTTCCGTGGGGCTCACACATCGTGTTTCGGGCTGGACCCACAGGTGGGCATCGCGGTGGACGTATGCCACGCTTCGGATTACCCCGGCATTGACAAGAGAATTGCCGGGGACATCGTTGTTGGAAAAGGCCCGGTTATCACGACCGGACCGAACATCAACCCCGTCATGGCCGAACTGCTTCTCAGCAGCGCCAAGGGGATGAACCTTCCGTTTCAGCGGATTGGAGAGCCTTCGGGGACCGGGACAGATGCCAATGCCATCCAGATCAGTCGAGCGGGTGTAGCGGCAGCCCTGGTCAGTATTCCCAATCGTTACATGCATACGCCTGTGGAGGTGGTGAGTCTGACCGACATCGAGAATGCTGCGAAGCTGCTCGCGGACGTGTGTTTGAAGATCTCATCGCAAACGAGTTTCGTTCCACAGTAGGCAACTGCTCCTGAACGGGGCCCCGGTCAGACGCCATTCTGGCGGGAGGGTGCTGGGGCAATACCAGTGTTGATTTCAGGAGTCGGCAGGGGGGGGCGTTGTCGAAAGAGACTCCATCGGCCGATACCACGTGTTCACGCCCGCAGACATCCTAGGTAAAGCACGATTTCAGAACCTGTACTAAAGATTTAAGTCAATCGGTCAATTGCCCGATGCTAATTAGGCCTTCGTAGGGGTAGATGTACCTTGATTGATGAATATAGGTTATTTCAGTTCAGGGACTCATCGATGCATGGGGGTGATATACCCAAAAGTGCGTCACCAGAAAATGGTATGCTGCACATACGCCATTTCATTATGCGGATGGGGAGTGGGTGGGGAGAGCATTTCCGTGCGGACAGTTAGCTTTACCGTTTCCATCCATTCGCGGGGACGTCTCGTCTCCTCAAGTCTGTCATCATTTCACACACACTCCGCGACACGCCACGTGTCGGTGCGAGGAGGGCTACGATGGAAAGGCTTCGCATCGTCTTGGCTTCCGTCGGTGAATCGACGATTGGATTTCCTTTTGTCAGTCCACCGATGGGGCTGCTCTATCTGGCAGCCTATCTTCGGGAGAAGCTGCCGGTCGACATCCTGCTGATAAACCAGCGGGTGGAGGGCTGGACAGAGGAGGAACTCTCCAGGCGGATCGTCGAGTACCGTCCGGATGCGGTGGGCCTGAGTGCCTTGACCGTCTGTGGGCACATGCTCTGCGACGTTGCACAGAGAGTGCGGCAGTTGCTCCCGTCGGCGTTCATGGTGATTGGGGGGCCGCACGCATCTTCCGTCGGTGTGAGGGCACTGAAGGAGACGGGTGCGGATGCTGTAGTGGTGGGCGAGGGCGAATTGAGCCTGGAGGCCGTCCTGAGGGCGAGGTTCGAGGGCGGCGACATGTCGAGCATCGCCGGGCTGATCTGGAGGACGCCTGAGGGTGATGTGGTCAGCAACCCGGGTCGGATGCCGGTGATCGAGGATCTGGATTCGCTGCCGTTTCCCGCCTACGACCTCATCGATCTGTCGAAGTACTGGACGCGGAAATCAATCACCCCACTGCCTACGCGAAAGTATGTGTCTTTGGTGAGCAGTCGGGGCTGTCCTTACCATTGCATCTGGTGTCATAGCATCTTCGGCAAGCGGTTTCGGGCGCATTCGGCAGAGCGAATCGTTGATGAGGTGGAGTACTTCACCCGGAAGTACAACATCGAGCACGTTGAGTTTCTGGACGACATCTTCAACCTCGATCGGGATCGGGTGATTCAGTTTTCCGAGGGCATCCGCCGAAGGGGTCTGAAGTTTCGGTTTTCGCTGCCGAACGGGGTTCGGACGGATTTGCTGACAGAAGAGGTGGTGGATGCGCTGGTGGATGCGGGCCTGTACTACAGCGGGTTTGCGCTGGAGACGGGGTCGCCACGTCTTCAGGAGCTGACCGGCAAGCACTTGAACATCCCACGTTTTCTGGACGGGCTGCAGATGGCCGTCAGAAGGGGTGTGTTCACGTACGGATTCGCCATGCTCGGGCACCCGACCGAGACCGAGGCCGAGTTGCAGCAGACGATCGACACACTGACAGGGTCTGCGGCCCACATCGCCTCGTTCTTTCGCGTTATTCCGTTCCCGGGAACACCTCTGCATGAAATGGTCCGGCAGCAATGCCCGGAGAGGCTCCAGGACATTGAGTACTATGGGGCCAGTTTCGGGACGATCAGCGCCAATGTTTCCGCCGTGCCGGAGGAGATGCTCTTCGAGTATCACCGCAAGGCCTATCGGACGTTCTACCTGAACTCCCGCCGGATGCTGAGGATCCTTCGCCACTATCCGCGCCCGTTGGAGCTGGCGACGTATGTGCCGATTCTTCTCAGGCGAATCGTGGGGGGGCTGAGGAATGGTTCCGATGTGTGCACCGCCGAGGCCTCGAAGCGAGTGATCCATGCGTAGTTCCGGTCCGTTGACATGGGCTGGGATGGCGCGATTCCATCCGTGAACGATGGGGCGACGGGGGTCCCGATATCGGCAATTCGTGGGCATGATTCGGAGGTAGCGAGCCGAGGTTCGCGCGAGCGGCAGGAGACGCGGCGATATCGTTGCATCGAGTGTATCCTTTTGCTAGGATGATCGGCATCAGCGGCGAGGCCCGGGCCTTTGCCGCATGGTTATGGTGAGAGTAGCTCAGCTGGTTAGAGCATCTGACTGTGGCTCAGAGGGTCGGGGGTTCGAGTCCCCTCTCTCACCCGTAAGCAACCCGTTGTCAGCGGATGACAGCGGGTTATTTCTTGCGCTGGTGGGCATTGTCCGTGCATGCGCCGCCGACAGGCGTGGCCGGAGATGGATGGTTTCTGAGACGTGGCTGCCTTCTCAGGAACGAGGACAGGCTCGTGTCTCCAGTGCCGGGGAGTGAGTGGACAGGAGCCCGAGGCCCGACGGGCGGATTTGACCCTCCGGGACCCGACGACTAGCATCATCACGTGTCTAATCGCGTACTCATCATGGTTGCCCCTTGGATCTGGCCGGTGGCGATTGCCGCTGTCGGGATCGGCACGTATTGGGGTACCCTCCATAATGACTTCGCCATCGACGATCGCATTGTTGTTCAAAACAACGCTCGGCAATGGCAGAACGACGGGTTGTGGTCGCTCCTCAAACGGGACTACTGGGGCGATCGGCGGATGGACCTGCTGTACCGGCCTGTCACGATGCTCTCGTACGTCCTGAATTATCGTGTGGGCGGCGAACGTCCGGACGGGTTTCGCGCGGTCAACATTGCCCTGCACGTCGTCTGTTGCTTATGCCTCTACGGTCTGACGCTGGCGGTCTTCGGTGATCGACGGCTGGCCGGGGTCAGCGGACTGCTGTTTGCGGTTCATGCACTGCACGTCGAGGCCGTGGCGCAGATCGTCGGGCGTGCCGAGCTGCTGGCCGCGGTGATGGCGCTGGGGGCGCTGTGGGTTTACGTTGTTGAGGTTCAAAGGAACAAGTCACGGCCGTCGTGGCGGTATGCCGCCGCACTTATTCTCTCTCTGGGTGCCATGCTCTCGAAGGAGAGCGGGATGACGGTGGTTGGGCTCGCGGTATTCTATGATATTGGGTGGATGAGATGGGGGGGGCAGCAGGCCGGCCGAGGGGCAGAGGCCCGTGCGTTCAAGAGGGGGCCTCTGGTTCGGATGCTGCAACGATGGGCGGGTTTTCTGCTGGTCGTCATGGTGGTCTTGACGATCCGTTTCGAGGTGCTGGGTCGGGTCAGCCGGTCGAGCCAGGACGTGCCGAAGGCCGACAATCCGATGGCTCAGGCCGGGCCGGTGGCTCGGGTTTTGACGCCTTTTGTGCTGCTGGGCAAGTGCGCTCAACTCCTGGTCTGGCCTGACCCCCTGTGCAGCGACTACTCGTACAATGCCTTGCCTGTTGGCCTTTCAACGCTGGATCCGAGAGTCCTGGGGGGAATGCTGTGCTCGGCGGCATTGGTCGCGGTAGGGTGGACGTCATATGTCCGCAAGGGGCGTGCGCTTTGGTGCGTGGGGTTCTTCGCGATCACGTACGCGATCGTGAGCAACACCTTCGTGCTGATCGGTACGATCTTCGCAGAGCGGTTGATCTACCTTCCTTCGGTGGCATTCTGTTGGATGGTCGGTCTGGGCGTCCTTGGGGCGGGCGATTGGGTATCACGCCGGATGGGTTCGAGTCACGCCGGTGAGTTCGTTGCGGCATTACTGATCCTGGCGATTGTAGCCGGACACGGGGTTCGGGCCTCGGCACGGGGTCGCGTGTGGCGGAGCGAGGAAACGCTGGTTGCGGCGGATGTGAAGGTTCATCCGAACAGCGTAAGGCTGAGAATGCAGGCCGGCGCGATGTGCATGCGACGGAACGATCCCGTCGCGGCGATCGAGGAGTTTCGGCTGGTCGTCGCGATTCTGGACGACTACCTTCAGGGACACTATCAGCTTGGAAGGGCCTATCTGCTCGTCAAGAATCCCCAGGAAGCCATCGCTCACTTGACGCGATGCTACGGCCGGCTGCCGCCGGAGGTGGATGCGGAGTTGGCGTATGATCTGGGCAGGGCTTATTGGGAGTTGAACCAACCGGCGGTCGCAGCATCATGGTTCGCACGCGCCGACAAGCATCAGCCGGATTCCCCGCAGATCCTGGCGGCCTGGGTTCAGGCCGTTGTCCGGCTGGGCGATCGTCAGCAGGCGGTGGAGCTTCTCCAGCGAGCGCTGAGTGTCACGCCTCCGACTCATCGGCTTCATGAGGGGTTAAAGCGACAGCTCGATGGCATCCAGAAGACTCCGGCCACAGGGGGACCCACTCAATGACCGGCGGATGGGGCTCGTCACGACGGCAACTGGTGTTGATCGCAGTGGGCATCTATGTCCTGGCGGCAGGTGTGAGGCTGGCGTTTCTGATGGAGGCCCGTCACAGCCCGCTCTATCAATGCCCCACAATCGACGAGGCCGAGCACCATCAGCTCGCCATTGCCATTGCGACGGGAACGCTTCCGCCCACGCCCTACGTTAAGGCGCCGGGGTACTTCTATCTGCTCGGTGGTATCTACAAGGTGTTCGGTCACGATTCATTGCGTGCCCGTTTCGTTCAGATGTTCATCTTCAGTCTCACCCCGGTACTGGTGTTCCTGATCGCCCACCGGCTGTTCGGACTCGCCGTGGGGCTTGTGGCCGGTGTGCTGGCGTCGGTGTTCTGGACGCTGGTGTTCTTCGGCACCGAACTGTTGGACATCTCACTGGCATGCTTGTTGTATGTCCTATTGGCCTGCCTTCTTGTGACATTGGACGATCGTCGGTGGTGGAAGTGGCTGGTGTGTGGGATTGTGTTGGGGCTCGGGGCGATCACCCGTCCCAATATCCTGGCGTATGCGCCGGTGGTGCTGGTGGTGGTTCTGATCCGGTGCCGGCGTGAGTATCGAGGCCGGTCGGTGCGGTCGGGACCGCCGCTGTGGATTCAGGTGCTGCTGAAACGCGGCGGGGCGTTCCTGGTGGGAGCGGCCCTGGCCATCGGGCCCGTGACGGCTCGCAACTACTTCGTGTCACACGAGCGCCTGCTGATCGGCGCGTGGGGGTCGGCGGTCTTCTATCTGGCGAACAATCCGTACACCAACGGCAAGAACGTGGTTCGCCCGACGGTGCGAGGGCTTCATACCGATCTGATGGGCGACCCATCGCTTCGGAACGAGGGGAGTCAGGCGTGCTATCTGGTGGTGGCTCAACACTTCGGTCGCAAACCGACGTACGAGGAGGTCGAGGAGTACTATCGCCAGCGGTCGCGGGAGTACATTCGTCAATACCCCGTGAAACTGGCGGGCGATGTGTTCAAACGGTTCTGTTTCCTGTTCAATGCGTACGAGTATCCGTTCAACAAGAACATCTACCATTTTGCCGGGCATTTCAGCCGTCTCCTGAATTCGCTGGGATACCTGCACTATGGCGTTGTCATACCCATGGGTATCCTGGGCTTGCTCCTGTGGGTGTTTCGCCGCCCATGGCCGGCAGGGCTGGACTACCTGGTCGCGATGATCTTGACGTATGCCCTTCCGAGCACGCTGTTTCAGATCGTGTCTCGGTATCGCATTCCTCTGGTCTGCATGATGATGCCGCTTGTGGCCTACGGCGCCGTCGAGATCATCCGGATGTGGACCGGACCGATTGTGTGGCGAAGAACACTGGCATGGTCTGGCGCCCTGATCGGGTTGGTGTTCTTCTCGAACGTCAATTGGTTCGCGTATCGTCCGGCGGAGCATGAGTATCTGCCCTTCTACTACGCGTCGGCGTGCATCGCCACGGGCCGGCACGATCTGATGGCGGAGGTATCCGACGAAATCGAAGCGGCGCTGGCGGATCCGAAACGGGCTGCAAACATCCCTCCGAACAGCATGAAGCCGCTCTTCGCCTATTTCCTGGATCGTCGGGACATTCCGCGAGCAATTCGATACGGCCGGCAGATGTTGGCCCGTGAGGAAGACGTCGAACCGGTCGTCTATGATGCCCTCGTGTCTGCCTTCCTTCAGGCGGGGCAGCGTGCCGACGCCCTCACAACGATAGAGGCCTTCGAGAAGAACCAGCACACCAAGACGCCGGAGCCCTACCTCGCCCAGGCGATTCTCCGGTATGGTCTGGCCTGCCATGATCGAAAGATGCTGGATTGGGCGCTGAGCCTCTACACCACGTTGTCGAGACTTCATCCGGAAGAACCCAGGTTTCTCAAGGGCATTGAGACCGCCCGAAAGGCCATTGCTGCGTCGACGACAACCCCGGCCGCTCGGCCTGAGAGGTGACGGCTCGCAGCCGTTGACTTGGTCGGGGGCGATTGTTAGCGTGAATCCTCGATGAACAGGGCAATGTACATGAATGTTAACCGCCTGCGTCAATGGATGGTGGTCGCAACGGTCCCCGTGATTCTGGGCTATCTCGTCGTCGGGTGCGAGATGGAAAGAGGTCCCACGGGCCGTTCTGTCGGGGAGGCGTGGGAAGAGCCGCATGCCGCGCCGTCGGTGACCCAGGGCGGCACACTCGATGTGTCGGGCAAGGAGTCGTCCACCGCACAGCCAGAGCCTCCGATGCCCATCGCGACGGTCAACGGTCGTCCGATTGCGCGGGCCCAGATGATGGATATGCTGCTTCGGTCGCACGGGCTGGGCGTCATGGAGCAGTTGATCGCGCTCGAACTGGCGCGTGAGACGGCTGAGGCCGAAGGTGTCTCGATCATGCCAGCGGATATCCAGGCAGAGTACGATCGAGCGGTGGCCATGATCAGTTCGCCGGTCCCGGCGGCCACGCAGCCGGTTCTGGGTAAGGAAGTCCGAGAGACGCTCCTGACGCAGATCCTGGCGCGTCGAGGTCTGTCTCGTGATGAATTCCGGTTGGCCATGGAGCGTCAGGCCTATCTGCGCAAGGTCGCATTGAAGAAGCTGAAGATCACGGACCAGATGTTGAGGGACCAGTACGAGATGATGTATGACGCCCGGGTTCAGGTCCGCCATATTCAGTTGCTCGATTGGCGGGATGTGGCCAAAGTGCAGAAGCTCCTGGCGTCCGGGAATGATTTCGCCGAGGTGGCCAAAGTTCACAGTCAGAATCCTCAGACGGCGTCGGAGGGCGGGCTGCTGCCGCCGTTCAGTCGGAATCAGGACGATGTACCGCCGATTCTGCGCGAGGTGGCGTTCAGTCTTCAGATCGGTCAGGTGTCGAACCCGATTCGGATCGACAGCGACTACCATCTGGTCAAACCGGTGCAGCGATTTGAGAAGTCACAGGTTCAGTTTGAGCATGTCAAGGAAATCGTACGATCGAAGTTGATCGATCGATTACTGCCCGAGACGACTGCCAAGATCGAGCGAGAACTGTTCACCAAGGCGCAGATCACCATCGCCGATGCGAAGCTTCGCCAGCAGTTCGACGAGAAATACAGCAAGGTCAGAGCCGCTCGCAGCGAGAAGTAATACGGAAAGGATCCCATGGGCGAATTTGTGATCGAACCAGCAGATCGTTTGAAGCGCTTGCCGGCCTATCTGTTCAGCCGGCTGAACGCGCTCAAGCACACGAAGCGACAGCAGGGAATCGACCTGATCGATCTGGGCATGGGGAATCCGTCGGATCCGGCTCCTCAGCTTGTAATCGATAAGTTGTGTGAGGCCGCTCGCGACCCGCGGAACCACCGCTACAGCATGAGTCGTGGGCTCGTGAATCTTCGTCGCGAGGTGGCTAAGAAGTACAAGGCCAAGTGGGGCGTGTCGCTCGATCCGGATACGGAAATCATCGCGTGTCTGGGCAGCAAAGAAGGCTTCGCCCACATGTGTCTGGCGATGCTGGGGCCGGGTGATACGGCGGTCGTGGGCGATCCGTACTTCCCGATACACGTCTACTGCGTGGCGCTGGCCGGTGCGAACGTCCTCAAGGTGCGTCTCGGGAACGACGATGCCTTTCTCGAACGGATCGAGTACGTCGTGCACCATCTCCATCCGCGTCCCAAACTGATCATTCTGAATTACCCGCACAACCCGTCGGCGATGACGGTCGATGCCCGGTTCTTCGACCGGGTGGTGGAACTGGCCGAACGGACCGGCGTGGCGGTCATCCACGACTTCGCCTATGGCGAGACATGCTTCGACAACTACCGGGCGCCGAGTTACCTGGCGGCCAAGGGGGCGAAGGAACACGGGGTCGAGTTCAGTACGCTGAGCAAGCCCTACAGCATGGCTGGTTTTCGAATCGGCTTCTGTGCGGGAAATCGCCGGATGATCGACGCCCTGGGCACGATTAAAGGCTACTACGATTACGGCATCTTCCAGCCGATTCAGATTGCCAGCATCATCGCGATGCGACACTGCGAAGAGGACGTCAAGCGCCAGGCGCGCATCTACCAGCAGCGGCGAGACGTGCTGATCGCCGGGCTATCGCGGTTGGGCTGGCAGGCCGAGACGCCCCGGGCGGGCATGTTCGTGTGGGCGAAGATATCCGACGAGCACTTGGCGGGACGCGACACCATACAGTTTTGCATGGACATGATGGATGAGGCGGAGGTCGCATTGTCTCCGGGGGACGCCTTCGGCGAGAACGGTGCGAAATACGTCCGCATCGCACTTGTTGAGAATGAGCTGCGATTGAAGCAGGCGATGCGGCAGCTCAGCCGTGCCCTCAGCAAGACTCAGGTGAGGATGAAAGACGAATAGCTGATGGGGGGCATCTCTGTGGTAGGGGTTCGCCTGCTGTCTGCGTGAAGGCTGCGACATGCGAGGGGCATCGTCGCGATGCCGGATTCGGCACCCGGGCCTGACGGGTAGAGGTCCTCGTGTTGTCGGAAGAGATGTCACTTGCGATCGGGGACTCTGGGGGGCGCCAGTGACTGTCCGGCCTGGTAGCGGGTCAGCCTCGACCTCAAGCCATCCAAAAGGTCCAACCGGCCTGATGACTCTGCCAGCGTGATAGCGCGTTGGATTGTGCGAATGGCCGCGGCGAAGTCTCCGGTTTCGGCTTGTGCGGCGGCCAGCGTGTCCATGACCGACGGGTTCTCGCCGGCGGTAAGGCGAGAGGCACGTTCGGCGAGTCGGATTGCCTCGTTTCCGTTACGTATCTCACGCTCTGGGCAGGTCGCCAAGAGCCACGCCAGGTTGTTGAGCATCTCCAGGTGATTCGGATCTCCGCGGAGTCCTTCACAGAAGGCATCACGAGCTTCCGCATGTCGACCCAGGGCATTGAAAACGACGCCGAGCCGCGAGGAGGCGGCCACGAGCGAGGGGTCGAGTTGCTGGGCCTTACGAAGGAAGCGGATGGCCCGATCCGGTACGCCCTGATAGGCGAAGACCTCGCCAAGGTCGAGATAGGCTTTCGCATTACAGGGATAGATGAAGTACGAGGCATAGGAGTTCATCGCCCAGATCAGGAGGGGCAGCCAGAGAAGAACGCTCCATCGTTTCAGGACGCTGCTCAGACGCTCGAAACCCGATGCGCCCAGAACACACAGGGCGGCGATGGCGGTCAGGCCATAGAAGCCTTTGGCTTGTGCATAGTAGGGAAGCTTGAGCGTCATATAGAGAACCGCGAATCCCACCAGGAGTCCGTGACCGACGACGATCGCCCACGTTGCCGAGGGGCGGCGAAGCCAGCCGACGAGGGCCGCCGCCAGCCCGATCACGATCAACGCAGAGGGAAAGATCGCCAGGAGGTACCCCACGGCCATAAGGTCATAGTTCCAGCCCGCCCTGAACTGCACATTGGCGATGCCGGCGCACATGCCGTCGCCCCACACCGTCGAGTAGATACCGTCGCCGTACGAGTAGAGGCTGCTGTGGAACGGGACCGTCAGAGACCGCCCGAACCGAAGGTAGTAGTCGGCGATGCCATAGCCGGGATCCTGCCACCAGGCGTGTCCGCTGGCCGGGTCCCAGTTGCCGATCAGGGGATTCCGGAAGTGCATCCAGTTACGCAGGAGAAACCAACCGGCCACCAGTGCCAATGCCAGGACAGTGCACCCAAGACCGGCGAGCCACGATTGCCATTGCGGCCTTCGGCTGATCGTGAGGTGAGCCAAGAGGATGGTCAAGACGACCACCACCGCCAGGAAGGCGCTGTGTTTGGCCAGTAGCCCCAGGCCCAGGACGAGGCCCAGTGATGTCCATCGCAGGAAGCCGGGGCGCTCACTCAAGGCTATGGAGATCGCCAGGTATATACCCCCCGTGACCAGGGCTACGGACATGACCTCGTTGGAGGGGTATTGGGCCATGTAGATGTTCATGGGCATGGCAAGTGCGAGGATGAGGCCCGCCGTTCTGATCCGTGGAGATCGCGGGAATAGGGATCGGAGGATCATCCAGACTCCGAGGATGACCGCCAGGCCGCTGATCATGCTCAGCAGTTTGGGGACGACCGCTTCAGCGCCCTGAATCCCCAAGGTCCTGCAGACAGACACGATGCACACGGCGGCGACGTAATACAGAGGGGGCTGATACATCTCCCAGCCATCGGTGGCCAGTGGCAGTCGACGATGGACTTCAAGGAAACGCAGGTAGTCGAAATGCGCCGGGGCATCGAACCCGACGACGGGTGCGAGGAATCGCAGGTTGTTGGCGCACAGGATGATCCAGAGGATTGTGGCGACCGCAAGAAGGCCCCATTCACCCTTGTGGGTGGTTGGCGAGAGATCCTCATCGCCGCAAGACAGTGGCTGGGGTATCGACGACACGGGAGGGGCGTGGGGGCGCCGGCTCCAGAACGCGATGAGCAGGGTGAGGACGACCGCCAGGGCAGCCCATAGGACCAATGGACGCTGCGCGTGTGCCCATGCCTCGGCAATCGAAGGGGTCGTCTTGGTTATCGAATGCTCCATCGGGAGACGGGCGGGTCGTGCCGGTGACCATGCACCACCTTGGGTGCAGGTTTCCCATGTGGCGTCGGAACGAATATCTCGAAGACCGACTCTCATGGCCAGGGACAGCGCCGGCGGTCCGATGATGTTGGCGACGGTGACTTCAATCTGGTTTCGCCCCGAGCGCAGGGCGCGGTCGATCCGATGGCGCTGGACTTGTTTCCACGAGATGCCTTCCGGCGACATCGGAACAACGAGTTCGTCGTTGATGCGTATCTCGTACCGGCGGAAGGACCGAAGGCTGAGTTCCACTTCCTTCTGTTCTGAGGGCAGGTCAAAGGCACAGCGAAAGCGGGTCCAGCGGGGTTTGACCTCGCGGGCTTCGAGGATGTAGGGAACGGGATACAGGATCCATTCCCCTGGACCGGCGGGCAGATAGGGCAGAGACGGGTCCCGAAAGCATCGCCAGGCGACCCAGGAAGCCGTGAGTCCGGCGAGGACACAGAGTGTAGCCGCCGCGGCGAGATGGATGCTTCGAGTGGACTTCATGGTGAATCACGTGCTTCGTGATATGTGAGCCGGGGGTGGAACCAGGCCACGGCCCCGCTCCGCCCGGCGGGGCCATTTCATCCGGCCATTACCCTGTGAACAGTCCTGCGCGATGACTCGCAGAACAACCCAGTCCTCGGCTCACACCATCCGAAGTCACGATCTTTCAGGCTTCGACGATCTTGCCTGACGCTTCGTCAAAGGTCATGACTTTGCCCGAGCGATAGCTCTTGATACCGGCGCTCAGGGCAGCCATGACTCGATAACCCAGTTCGACGCTGCTTCGCGGCTTGCTGCGCGACTTGACGCAGCGGATGAAGTCTCGCCAGTGCTGGTCTTCGGACCATCGACGAGTGCCCTTGAGTTCCTCGGCCGGGACCTTGCTGCCGGAGGCCGGTTCCGGTTTGATTCGTACCGGGCTGAACCCGCCGGGATTGTTGAACTCCATGTAGGCCTTCTGCCCGCGAATGAGCCAGGGAAGATTCTGCTCGCTGGACAGTGACGCCAGCAGCAGGACCGTCGGTCCGCCTTCGTATTCAATCGTGGTGGTGACCATGTCAGGCACCTCTCGGCCGTCCTTCCAGAAATACTGGCCACCGGCGGTGTAGACTTTCTTGGGGAAGCCCAGATCGAGCAGGCTCACCCAGGGGGTCAAAATGTGGGGGAAGAAGTCGGTTCCGACGCCGCCGGAATAGTCCCAGAACGAGCGGAAGGCGAAGAACCGCCCGGGCATGTAGTCACGTTTGGGTACGCGGGTCTGCTCGCAGCCGAGCCACATGTCCCAATCCAAGGTCTGCCCGGGAACCGCGGCCGGATCGTTCGACTTGGGCTCGTAGACTCCCAGGGAGCCGTTCCGGCAGTCGGTGGACTGAACGTGGACGATCTTGCCCAGGACGTCGAGTTTGGGCTTGGCAAGCTCCCAGCATTCGTCGGACATGAACTGGGTCCCGACCTGCATGACCCGCTTCTTCTCGTTGACCGTGTCGAGAAGCTTCTTGGCCAGATCAAGCTGATCCCAGTGGGTCATGGGCTTCTCACAGTAGATGTCCTTTCCGGCCTCCGCGGCGGCAATGCAGATGGGGGCATGCCAGTGGTCGGGAGTGCCGACGAGGACGGCATCGACGTTCTTGTCCTGAAGGAGATCGGTCCAGACTTTGTACGGCTTGGCCCCGGTCTTTGCCGCGGCGGCTTCCAGCCGTTTGCTGAAGACGTCGCAAACGGCGACCACATCAACAAGGCCTTCCTTCTTCAGGTTCATCAGGACGCCCAGGTGATGCATCACCATGCCACCGCAGCCGATGGCACCAATGCGGATACGTTCATTGGCCGAGGGTGCCTGGGCCCGTACCGACCGAACGGCTGTCGTTGCTACCAGCCCGGCTCCGACGGCAGCCGACTGCTTCAGAAAACTGCGGCGATTCGTCTCATGGGATTGCGTCATGGGTTCACATACCTCCGAACAGGTTTCTATGGACGATGGATCAGACGGGTGAAGGATACCCTCGATATGTCACAGGAACAAGACAACCCGGTGACCTGTTGGTTGAGGGGCGGGGCTTCTACACTTTCCGACAAGAGGTTGGATTCACGGGACCCGGTTTCAGCGGGTATGATGGCCACCGGTGCTGTCTGGAGATTGAGTCGATGAGAGCGATGTGTGTGCGGGTTGGGTTGGCGTCATGTGCGTGGTCGTTGCTGACCGGGGTTTCTGCAGGGGCCGAGCGTATCACCTGGGAGTTTCCTGACAACGACAAGAGCCGCCAGGCGATCTGCCCGCCCTGGGCATTCGAGATGTGGATGTGGGAAGATGACATCAACAAGACCGAGGCCGTGTGGGACATGGTCAACGGTTGTGCCAAGCAGGATCTGCCCCTGCGGACGATTCTGATCGACAGTCCCTGGTCGACGGCCTACAACGATTTCATCTGGGACACTCAGAAATACCCCGAGCCGAAGAGACTGATCGATGACCTTCACGCAAGGGGGATCAAGCTGGTGTTGTGGATGACCTGCATGATCAATCCGAACGAATACAAGTCGGATTGCCGGGGGTCGGAGACCGACTTCTACCAGGAGGCCAGGCAGAAGGGATACCTGTGCAACGATGGAAGGCTGCAGAAGTGGTGGAAGGGGCGCGGGGGGTTTATTGACTATACGAACCCCGAGGCCCTCGCTTGGTGGCACGGGCTCATGGATCGGGTTCTGCTCCAGGGCCTGGACGGCTGGAAGGTGGATGGTGCGGGTGAGTTGTTTCCTCCGGCCGGCGGCAAGGGGCGCAAGGGACCCATCACGATGCCGGAATACATGGATATGTTCTATGAAGACACTTACCGCCACCTGATCACCAGGAATCCGGAAGGTGTCACCATGGTTCGGTCGGTCGACGTCGGCCAGGTGTATTATGGCGGACGGCACGCCCCGCGGGCGGCCGCTCCGGTGACGTGGGTCGGCGATCAGTCTAAGACTTGGGATGAAAAGGGGTTGGGGCTAGCTCTGGACAGCTCCTTTCGGGCGATGAAGAAGGGCTACTCCATGATCGGCTCCGACATCGGCGGGTATTCGGGCGGTTCGGGCAAGAAGCAGGACCGCACGCTCTACCTGCGATGGATGCAGTGGTGCGCATTTATGCCGTTCTTCCTGAACGGGGGGCACGGTGATCATCGCCCATGGGTCTATGATGAAGAGTTTCAGAAGATCTTTTCGAAATTCACATGGATCCATCACGAGCTGAACCCGTATCTCTACTCCGGTGTTCGGCATGCTCACGAAGGTGGGCCTGCGTTCATGAAGGTTCTTCCGAGGAAGTGGCAGTACATGCTGGGCGATGCCTTCATGATCGCCGTGGTGCATCAACCGGACCGTCGCCTGAAGGTGGAGCTGCCGGCAGGGCGTTGGGTGGATTACTGGGACAACACGAAGGTCTATTCCGGACCCGCGCAGCTCGATGTCGAGGTGCCGGATGATCGATATCCGGTGTTCGTCCGGGCCGGATCCATCGTTCCCCTGAATGTGACGAATGATCGGGCAGGCCACGGATCAAAGGCTTCGGCGGGGGCATTGACGCTGGACATCTTTCCCGAGAGCAGCACGTCGGTGGAGTATCCGCTGTGGGACCACGCGGAGGGCGGCAAGCTCACGAAACTGGCTGCCGGTTTGGCCGATCAGAAGCTGACGCTTCGGATGGCCGGCGGGATTGCACGGAAGTACGTGCTGAGGATCCTGGCAAACGCGGCACCCATCTCGGTCACGCTCAACGGCCAGGCGATGCCACAGAACACCTGGCGTTACGATAAGGACGATCATCGCGTGTGGGTGAGCACCGATGCACTTCGGGACGCGGAGATATCCGTGGCGTTCGCGAAATAGTCGGCACAGAACTCAGGCGCACGCTCATTCTTCATGAAACACCCGGATGCTCCTGAGAACTCACAGCAACCATGTTTCTTCAAAGCGGGTTTGCTGTGAGGGTTTCTTGACCTTTGCCCGAGGTTTCTCCGTGCCTGTTCTCGGTCGCCTGCCGTCGACCGGTGAAGGGGTCTTGTCAAGCCATTGGCGAAGACCCTGCGCCGAGTCATCGAAGAAATGGTGGGTCAACGCGTCGAGAGCGTTCTGAAGGGCCTGGTCGTATGTGGTCAAGGGGACATAGACGAAACTGCGGCTTCGTTTGTCATGTCGGATATGCCCCTTGCGTTCAAGGATTCGCAGGAACGTCCGAAGGGCACTGTTGCTCCAGCGGCCGTCGAGTCCCTGCAGGATCTCCGTGGCCGTTGCCTGACCTTGGCTCCAGAGCACACGCATGATCGCCACTTCGCAGTCAGTCAAGGATGACCGTTTCATGGTACTGTTAATACCTTGACAGAGGGTCGCTTGACAAGTCCTCCGGTTGACCCGCGTCGGCAATTGCCAAGTCCATCCGGCCCATCGGCCATCATCGTGGGCATCGGGAGCGACGGTGTTGGGCCAGAATTCCTCTGGGGGCGCTGCCGATGGGGCAGAGCTGTGCAAGGGGACAGTCTTGGCACCGGGGGGTCTGTGACCGGCAGGTCTGCCGTCCGTGCGTGATGACCAGGACATGGAAGGCGTAGACCACCTCTGGGGGGCAGAGTGGACCGAGCAACTCCTGCGTTTTCTCGGCAGTGGTGTTGTCGGGGACCAGACCGAGCCGTCGGCTCACACGGTGGATATGCGTGTCGACCGGCAAGACCGCCTTGCCAAGGTGAAACATCAGTACACAGGCGGCCGTCTTGGGGCCGACGCCCTTGAATCGGCACAGAAACTCCATGGCGGCCGTGCTCTCCCATTGGGCGAGGAAGTCGAGTTCGAGGCGTCCATGCGCTGACTGAATCTGGGCCAGGATGTCATGGATTCGGCGTGCCTTCTGCCGTGCGAGGCCGCCACGACGGATGGCGTCCTCCACGTCGGATGTCGGTGCATGCAGCACTTGGTCCCATTTCGGGTAGCGCCGGCGAAGTTCATCGTACGCGGCGCCGGAATTCGCGTCGTTGGTATGTTGTGAGAGGATGGTCTCGATCAGCCCGCCGAGAGGGTCACCGTGGATCTGCCACGGTCGGGGGCCGTGGACGCGTTCAAGACGGTTCACGATGGTTCGGATCCGCCTCCGTGTGGCCCGAAACGGCGACGGCGGCAGCCCGCGGCTCAGTCGGACCATGAGGAACTCTCCGCTTCAGCCTGTTGCCGACGACGGAGCGATATCTTGGCGACGACAAGACCGGCCTCATACAAGAGCCACATCGGTACCGCCAGCAGCATCTGGCTGGTGATGTCAGGCGTTGGAGTGATGATGGCCGATGCAATCACGATGCCCAGGATCACATAGCGTCTGGCGCGAGCCATCGTTTCAACCGAGGCCAATCCAATCAGGGCAAGCAGAACCACGACAACCGGCACCTGGAAGCCGATGCCGAAACCCAGTGCGAGGTTCGTGACGAACGTGATCGTCTGATCCAGGGTGAGTTGGGGGGTGACGAACGAGTCGCCTTCCTGCAGCGACAGGGCTGTCGCCCAGACCTTGCCATTGGCGAACAGCCGGAGCTGCCGTTCGTCGGGGTTGATCCAGGCGTGTCCCTCATTCGGATGAGGGGGGTTTTGCGTCAGGATCGGCAGTGTAGTGATCAGAGCAGGCTGGGTGGTCGGCTGTGTCGTCGTTCGCGTACGTTCACCCAGGATGAGTCGCGTAAGAATGTTTTCCTGGGCCTGAGGGGCGGGAACCCAGGTGCGGATGCTCAGCAGGAAGGTGAAGGCCAGCGGCAGAATGACCAGGAAGCAGAAGAAGACCCCCGTGAAGAACAGGATGACCGAAGCGGGGAAGAACCGCTTAATGTGCTTCTGTTCGTGAGGATAGAGCCCCGCGGCCACAAAGGCCCACACCTGGTACAGACCGTATGGAGCGGTCAGGATCAGGCCGCAGTAGATCGATATCTTCATGACGACCATGAAGTTTTCGACCGGATCGATGACGACGATCTGCCGGGGCAGGTGGTTGTAGGCCAAGGCCAGGTCGAGGGGGGCCAGCATCCAGGCCATGAGCTTGTCGCTGAAGACGAAACAGACGATCATCCCAAAGAGTCCGCCCAATAGAAGGCGAACGACGCGTGTGCGCAACTCCTCGAGGTGTTCTCCGAAGCTCATCCTCACGTCATCAGGATGGAAGTCTTGGCTGTGTTGTCTCATCGGCCATTTCATAGTCCGTCAAGCATCGCGAAAAACGTTCTCTTTGGCAAGGGCGCCGGTTGTCCCTGCGGCGACGAATGACAAGGGGGGTGTTCGATGGTGGGCGGGGTTGTGCCTGTAAATCGAGGCCATGGGTCACCTGCGAAGGGGGTGGAGGCCGTTCGTGTGCCGAATACGGTTCACGATCGCCAGAACCTTGGGCTCGTCGGTCAGGAATCCCGAGAGGTTTCCTGTCGTAATTCCGATGAAAGCGGCCGCCCGGGCGACCTCGCCATGGGTTGCCGCAAGGATGTCGAGGGCGACCTGAACTGCGGGAAGATAGCGCGGGTCGCGGCGTCCGATCCGAAGCCGCCCGTCCGGGCCGATTCCGTCACATAGTGTGGCGGGGGGCGAGGCGCTATCGAGCGACACGGGGTGGCGAACTTCCAGGGCGATCGCCTCACGGAGGCGTCGAAGGGCCTTGAGGCGATTGGTGTTCTGCGAACGGCTCTCGGAGGCAACCACGGTCAGGTTGCTTGGCCGGTGGTGGAGACGCACGGCGGTCGACGTCTTGTTTCGCTTCTGTCCGCCGGGGCCGCCCGTGCGATGAATATGGACATCGCACTGGGCCAGCAGGGCTTCGTCTGACAGAGAGAGTGTGTCCATCGCGGCCGATCACAACCTGCGCCAGCGGTTGGCACGGAAACTAGGCGGTGGCGTTTCGTGGAGGACCGGGCCGTCGCGTTCGACGTTCGCGTTCCACGGGGGCCGTTCCCTCCATTCGTCCGAAGATCATCTTGCCGGCCGATGTCTGCAGGACGCTCGTTACGTTGATGGCCACGACCTCGTTGACTCTCTCGCGGGCCGACTCAACGACCACCATCGTGCCATCCTCAAGGTAACCCACTCCCTGGCCGGCCTCCTCTCCCGGCTTGATGATCTTGACGCTCATCGTCTCGCCGGGGAGCACGACCGGCTTGAGGGCGTTTGCCAGGTCATTGATGTTGATGACGTCCACGCCGTGAAGCTGGGCCACCTTGTTGAGGTTGTAGTCGTTCGT
The DNA here is from genome assembly GCA_964446835.1 of uncultured Planctomycetales bacterium. Lineage (GTDB taxonomy): Bacteria > Planctomycetota > Phycisphaerae > UBA1845 > JAFGLZ01 > CAYUQT01. Next base: position 33,021 of record CAYUQT010000070.1, read on the forward strand.
GACGACACGCCCCTTGTACTTACGGGCGAGCTGCACGAGCTGGGTATCGATGGGGTCTTTCTCGGTCCCTTCGGGCGGGGGCATCTCGGATATCTGGATGTCGATCTTGGAGTTGGTCTGTAGCTTGTTGAGCATGTCGAGTCCGCGCCGACCACGGTTGCGGCGGAGCTTGTCGGAGCTGTCCGCGATCGCCTGCAGTTCCTGAAGGATGAACCTGGGCACAATAAGCTGCGACTCGATGATGCGCGTCTCGCTGATGTCGGCGATTCGTCCATCGATGATGGCCGACGTGTCCAGAAAGACCGGTCGTCCGCCCTTGGTTTGCTTGGTGAACTCCACGTAAGGGATGACAAATCGGAAGTCATCCTTGGTTTGCAGAACGAAGCTGATCGCAAGGTAGCAGCAGTAGAGACCAAGCAGAACCTTCAGGACGTAGGTGAAGGGGCTGCCCTCTGCCATCGGGTGATAGGTTCGGACCAACAAGTCCAGGATCGTGCTCAGGCCATAGGTGAAGAGCAGTCCGACGCCCATGCCAAAGAAAAGGGCGCCGATCGACCGGAGAGACTTCTCGGGGATCAAGAGGTCCATCGCCAGGATGACCACGGCCGTCCCGATGGCCCCCAGCCAGAGACTGATTACCGGGAACTCCACGCCGATGGGCTGGGAGGCGGTTTCTTCGCCGTAGTAGCTGATGACCACGACTCCGACAGTGAAAATGAAGGCCACTCGAAGGAATAATAGCAGCATGATCGAGACCCCTTATGAGAAAGATGGATAGCCCTACGGCCGATATAAATAAACAGATATATTCAGAATGATGACCTGACCACCATGTATGGGAGGTCGGGTCCGGCTCTATGATTCTCTATCAGCGAACGTGGCTGATCTGCTGACAACGAATCAGTATATCAGAAGCCATCGAAGGCCGACAACGTTGCCGCACAAGAAGACTATCCATGACGGCTCCTCATTGCTATACTATGTTCAACTGCTTGGCCGGAAGATCGTACCGTCCGTCGGGGATGACGGGCGTACCTACCCCACCGACCGGTAGAGTTCACCATTGACGATTTCAGGCTATATACAAGGATCAAACGAGAGAAGTATTGACCATGGCAAGTGACCTTTCCAAGATTCGCAACATGGGCATCGTTGCCCACATCGACGCGGGCAAGACGACCACAACCGAGTGCATGCTGTATTACACGGGCAAGACCTACAAGATGGGTGCCGTGGACGACGGCACGGCGGTGACGGACTACGACGTTCAGGAGCAGGAGCGGGGGATCACGATATACTCCGCGGCCGTGACGCTGCCTTGGCGTGGGCACACGATCAACATGATCGACACGCCGGGGCACGTAGACTTTACGGCCGAGGTCGAGCGGGCGCTGCGCGTTCTGGATGGGGCGGTGGTGGTTTTCGACGCGAAAGAGGGGGTCGAGGCCCAGTCCGAGACGGTGTGGCGGCAGGCGAACAAATACCACGTTCCCCGCATGTGCTTCATCAACAAGATGGACAAGATCGGGGCGGATTTCTACGCTTCGTTCGACTCGATCTCGACGCGGCTGGGCGCGCATCCGGTGGCGCTGCAGTTGCCCATCGGTTCTGAGGGGTCGTTCCGGGGGATTATCGATCTGATCACGCGCGAGGCCTTCTTCTTCACCCCCGCCGACATTGGGTGCAGCCAGGAAGAGGGTGAGATACCGGCCGAGATGGTCGATGACGTCGAGCATTGGCGTCACGAACTGGTTGAGAAGGCTGCCGAGACAAACGAAGCTCTCATGGGGAAGTACATCCATGACGAGCCGATCAACGAGGAGGAGCTTCGCGCGGCGATACGGCAGGCGACGGTCAGCGGCAGGATTCAACCGGTGTTGTGCGGGTCTTCGCTTCGGTATATCGGCGTGCGAAGGATGCTGGACGCCGTTGTGGACTATCTTCCCAGCCCGTTGGACATGCCGCCCGTGAAGGGATTCGGGGCAGGCAAGAAAGACAAAGACAGCATTCAGATGCGCAGTGCGGATCCCGACGGTCCGCTGGCGGCGTTGGTGTTCAAGGTGGTCGCGAGCAAGCCGGTCGATCTGTACTACCTTCGAGTTTACTCGGGACGGCTCGAGAGCGGGACTCGCGTGTTCAACGTGGCGCGCAACAGCAAGGAGAACATCAGCCGGATGTATCGGATGTTCGCCAAACGCCGCGAGCAGATCGATGAAGCGGTGGCGGGCGACATTGTCGCGGCGATCGGGTTGCGCGAGGCCCTGACCGGCGACACGTTGACCGACATGAAGTCGCCGATTCTGTTCGAGCGGATCGAGTTTCCGGAGACGGTGATCAGCATGGCGATCGAGCCGAGATCCTCGGCGGATCGCGATCGGCTGGGCGAGGCGCTGTCGGCACTGGCGAAGCAGGATCCGACCTTCGAGTGGCGCAGCGATCCTGAAACGGGTCAGACGCTGATCAGCGGTATGGGCGAACTGCATCTGGAGGTTCTCAGCCGGCGTTTGCAGGAGGAGATGGGCGTGCCTGTGAATGTGGGGACGCCCCGGGTGAGCTATCGTGAGACGGTGGCGGGCACGGCCGAAGGCGAGGCGAGGTTCATCCGCCAGACCGGTGGTCGCGGCCAGTATGCCGTCGTGAAGCTGATTGTCGAGCCGTATGTTCCAGAGCCCGGCGAACCTCACGTGGATTTCGTCAGCGAGATCAAGGGCGGCGTGATCAGCCAGCAGTACATTCCGGCGGTCGAGCGGGGGATCCGCGATGCGGTAAAGACGGGCGCGCTGGGCGGGTATCCGATCATCAACGTGCGTTTCCGTCTGATCGACGGCAAAGAGCACGATGTGGACAGCTCGGAGCTGGCGTTCGAGACGGCGGCTTCGATGGCCGTACGTGATGCCGTGGAGCATGCCGGTCCGATCCTCCTCGAGCCGATCATGAAGCTGGAGGTTTCCGCCCCCGTTGAATCAATGGGGGCCGTGACTGCCGACCTTCGGGCCCGGCGGGCCTTGATTACCGATGTACTCGAGCGAGGCGATCACCGTACGATCGTTGCACAAGCCCCGCTTTCGGAGATGTTCGGCTATTCGACCGACGTCCGTTCTGTGACGGGAGGCCGGGCGAGTTGGTCGATGGAGCCTTCGGAGTATCGTCCCGCACCGCGTCAGGTGACCGAAGCGGTGTTGGCGACGGGCTACGCTTGATCGGGGTTCACACGTTCCTTCTTCAGGCCCGGCCAGTTCGTGAACGTGGGCGCAGTCGCGTCTCACGACGCCCGGCGGCGGCGTCTGGTTCCAAGGGGTTGGGTGTCCTGGGGTTCATCATCCAGGAGTGACGGTTCAGGTCCCCCCGGTGTATCTCCCTCACGATCGATGATGATGGTGTCCTCGTCGGTGACGATGGGTTCAGGCTCTCGCTTGATGGGTTTGCCGTTCTCATCGAGTTCGACGTCGGCCTCTTCGGTGACCCTTCGAGCCACGAGCAGGAGGTCCTTTCGGAGCTGTTCGGCGTTGCATCGCGTGATCGACCGCACGGCGGCGACGACCTCGGGGATGTAGCGTTCGAAGATGCTTCGCCGTTCGCCTTCGCGCTTCTGGCGGGCCCGGCGACGGATATAGGCCGCCAGACGCCGTCCGCACTCCTGGAGAGCGAGCTTGACCTCCTTGCGGATCTCGTCGTAGTCGGCCACCGCCTCCTTGCTCTCGCTGGTGAACGGAACCCAGACGCTGGCCATATGGACCATGATGACGATGGGGCCGGCGGGCAGGGCGCCGTTGCTTTGGGAGAGGTTATAGGATCGCCAGTTCGTCTCGAGGATGCTCTTGAAGATGCAACAGTGGGACTGCTGGTAGAGCAGGGGGACGCGGTTGGCAAAGCGGATCACGCGGGCGAGTTCGTCCGTGGGTAGATCGCCGCCGTGGCCCATGCCCACTTCGATCTGGAATGGATTGCCGCGATAGACGGCCGGCGGGCGGGTGACGGCGGTGAAGAACTCGGCCTTGACGCCCTTGAGGAGCCCCGCCAGGAGGCTCTGCGTGCCGATGGGGGCGAGGCAGTCCGTGCGGGGGGCCATCAGCTTGGTTTCCTGAATGGCCTTATAGATCTTCTCTATCTCGGGCCCGTTGATGCCGGACAGCCGTGTATCCGTGGTCAGGCCGGCCTTCTTGGCGATCTCGGCGGCGGCACTGGGGCTCACGCGGCTGAACTCGCTTTGCAGGAAGGCGCCGAGCCGCTTGGCAGCGGTCTCCTTGGCCATCTTCATGAGCATGCCCAGCTCGATGCCATAGGGGTGGGGTTTGATCTCCCGGGTCTCAACCGGCATGGCCTCGGTGCCGCGCGGGTAGACTCGCTGCGGCTCGCCGGGCGGCTCATAGGTGATCGAGGCGTGGGGATTGGCGATGGCGGTCTGCTCGATGTATTCGTCGACCGACTGTCGCCCTTTGATGTACGAACCGACGAGTTCGATGATGACCTCGGTCCCGTGTGGCCAGTCGACCTCGACCGACTCTTCGCTGACGATCTCGGGCTTGTTTCGTTTGGTATCGATCTGAATGGCGTATCGGTGCGCCGGATGATTCGCCCCCGTTCGCGAGACGATGCGAATGGCCTTGCCCGTGGTGAGCAGGCCGTACATGCCGGCGGCGCTGATACCGATGCCCTGTTGACCGCGGCTCATCTTCAGTCGGTGGAACTTGGAGCCGTAGAGCAGCTTGCCGAAGACGTTGGGGATCTGGTTCTTGACGATGCCGGGCCCGTTGTCTCGGACGGTGACCTCGAATCGCTCCTCTTCAATCTGGCGAATGCGAACGAAAAGATCGGGGTGGATGCCCGCCTCTTCACAGGCATCGAGGCTATTGTCGACGGCCTCCTTAACGGTCGTCAGGAGGGCCTTTCGCTTGTTGTCGAAGCCGAGGAGGTGGCGGTTCTTGGCGAAGAACTCGCTCACGGAAATCTCTCGCTGCTGCTTGGCCATGGCCTCGGCGGCGCGATGGCTGTCGACGCTGCGTCTGGGTGTCTTCGCCGGAGGGGAAGGCGGCGCCGACCGGCCTTCCGAAGGTGCCGATCCATTGGGGTCGCTGTCTGTCTCGATGAGGGGAGCAGACGATGGACTGTCCGACGGGGCGGGCTGTTTCGTCGCGGTCGCGGACAGCACCGGTTCAAGGAGCAGACCTTCCGTTTGAGAGGCGACGGCCTCTTCCTGCTTGGCCTTCGGACCCGCCCGACGCGGCTGCGGCGCAACAGGGCCCTGTCGCCGGGTTTGCGTATTCGACTTGCCGGTGTCGGCTTTGTCGAATCCGAGCATCAGTTGGTCGTTGTCTTGGGTGGTCTTGTGACTGCCGGTAGATGTCTTTTTCTTGGCCATCCTGGCGTACCTCATCGATTCCTTTCAGGCATATCATAACGGTTGCGAAACGGTCGGCAAGGGCCGCCGGGGCTAAAAGATGCCGCCGCCAATGCCAGCGACGCACCCTGGAGTTCTCTCAAACACGAAACGACAAGTTCGCGTTCTTCCGAGGCGTCCGACAGCCCAGCGATTCATCGCCGGGATTCGCTCCGAGATAATACCGACCTGCGGACGCTCACTTTCCGTGTTTTACGATTCCCTTACACCCACAAGCGGGCTTTTTGCGCCCTTCTGATATCACTCGGTGCATACTTGTTGTAGAAGGAGAGCTTCTCCACGAAGAAGGTGACAGACTACCTCCTCGGGTACCGTCAGAGGCATCCAGGGAGGCTGCTCCCAGTTCCTCAGTACCGGAGAAGCCAGCCTCTCCTTGTTCGAGGTGCTGTATGGTCCTGGACATGTGGCTCGGTGGCGTTGTCGCGGTCGCATTGCTGGTCTACCTGACGTACACACTGATCCGGCCCGAACGCTTATGACGCGGAGTGGAATCATGACGGCCAATGGTGTCCTCCAAATCGCAATCTACCTCGGATTGATGCTACTGCTCGTCAAGCCGATGGGGGGCTACATGACTCGCGTCTTCAACGGCCAACATACCCCGCTCGACGCCATACTCCGACCGTTGGAGCGAACAGTCTACCGCCTCGCCCGTGTCAATCCGGCTTCCGAACAGCACTGGACCATCTATACGGCCGCCATGCTGCTGTTCAATTTGGCCGGATGCGCCCTGTTGTACCTGTTGCAGCGACTCCAACACATACTCCCCCTGAATCCGGCGGCAATGCCGCCCGTCCCGCCTGACGTGGCCTTCAATACCGCCGTCAGCTTCACGACGAACACCAACTGGCAGGCCTACGCGGGCGAAAGCACGATGAGCCCCTTCATCCAGATGGTCGGCCTGACGGTTCAGAACTTCGTCTCGGCCGCGACGGGCATCGCCCTGTCGATCGCCCTGATCCGAGCCTTCGCTCGTGATTCCGCCCACTCGCTCGGCAGTTTCTGGGTAGACCTGACGCGGGCCACACTCTGGATCCTCCTTCCCCTGTCGTTCGTGCTGGCCGTCGTGCTGGTTTGGCAGGGCGTGCCGCAGACCCTCAGGGCCGACATACGCGTCCAAACCGTGGAAGGGGCTCTCCAGAAGATCGCACAAGGCCCCGTGGCCTCCCAGGAAAGCATCAAGATGCTTGGCACCAACGGCGGCGGCTTCTTCAACGCGAACTCGGCCCACCCCTACGAGAATCCGACGCCCCTGACCAACCTCCTCGAAATGCTGGCCATCTTCGCGATCGGCGCCGGCCTCACCAACACCTTCGGTCGAATGGTCGGAGACCCTCGCCAGGGATGGGCCCTCCTCGCAGCTATGTTGGTCCTTTGGCTGGCGGGTGTGGGACTGACCTATTGGGCAGAGTCCGCAGGCAATCCGGCCATCGCACACTGCGGAGTCGATGTCCACCCCTCGCCGCAGCAGTCCGGCGGAAATATGGAGGGCAAGGAGGTTCGATTCGGGATGGTAGACTCCGCGCTCTTTGCGGTGGCTACCACCGATGCGTCCTGCGGAGCCGTGAACGGCAGCCATGACAGCTACACACCCCTGGGAGAAATGGTCCTGCTGGCAAATATCCTGCTGGGTGAAGTCATCGTGGGCGGCGTCGGATCGGGTCTTTACGGAATGCTGCTCTTTGCGGTTCTGAGCGTCTTTCTCGCCGGTCTGATGGTCGGTCGCACCCCCGAGTACCTCGGCAAGAAGATCGAATGCACTGAAGTCAAGATGACCGTCCTGGCCATCCTGGTTCTGCCGGCAAGCATCCTCGGATTCACGGCCCTGGCCTGCCTCCATCCGGAGGGCCTGAAGGGCCCCACCCACACCGGACCGCATGGTTTCAGTCAAATCCTCTACGCCTTCACCTCCGGAACGGGCAACAACGGCAGTGCCCTGGCAGGACTGAACGCCAATACGGTCTTCTACAACCTGACCACCGCTCTGGCGATGCTGATCGGCCGTTTCGGCTTCATTATTCCGATGATGGCGGTGGCCGGCTCGCTCGTTGGAAAGAAGGTGATTCCTGCTTCGGAGGGCACCTTCCCAACCACCGGCGGCCTGTTCGTGGCACTGCTGGTCGGTGTCATCCTTATTGTAGGCGGTCTGACCTACTTCCCGGCGATCTCGCTCGGCCCCGTGGTCGAACACCTGATGATGACGACCGGAAAGCTGTACTGACGAGATGCGACAATGTCCAAGCTCAACCGGAAACTGTCCTTGTTCGATCGTCGGATCCTCCTTCGGGCCATCCGAGATGCCTTCGTCAAACTCAACCCGATGGCACTCATCCACAATCCCGTCATGTTCGTGGTCGAGGTCGTGGCGGCTCTGACAACGCTCTTCTTCTTCCGAGACCTGTTGCGCCCCACGATAGAGAGCCCCTGGTTTGTCGGCCAAATCGCCGCTTGGCTGTGGTTCACGGTGTTGTCGGCCTGCTTTGCCGAGGCCATGGCCGAAGGGCGAGGCAAGGCTCAGGCCGAAAGCCTCCGAAAAACAAAGACAGATACGATGGCCAAGTGGCTCATCGATCCGGACACCCATCGATACAAGCTCGTTCCGGCCACAAAACTCGTCCGGGGCGACTGCGTATTCGTCGAAGCCGGAGACATCATCCCCGGAGATGGCGAGGTCGCCTTCGGAATCGCCTCGGTTGATGAATCGGCGATTACGGGAGAATCGGCCCCCGTCATACGAGAGAGCGGGGGCGATCGGTCCGCCGTCACTGGCGGCACCCGCGTGCTGTCCGACTGGATCAAGGTCCGGATCACTTCCGAGCCGGGCCGGAGCTTCGTCGATCGGATGATTGCCCTGGTCGAGGGCGCCCGGCGACAGAAGACGCCCAACGAGATCGCCCTGAGCCTCCTGCTGTCCGGCCTGACGATCGTCTTTCTCCTCGCTACCGCCACCATCGAGCCCTTCGCCCTCTTTGCCGGGGGGCCGGTGTCCGTCACCATCCTGATCGCACTGCTCGTGACGCTCATCCCCACCACGATCGGTGGACTCCTTTCGGCGATCGGCATCGCTGGCATGGACCGTTTGGTGCGGCACAACGTACTGGCCATGTCCGGACGCGCCGTCGAGGCCGCCGGCGACGTGGACACCCTCCTGCTCGACAAAACCGGCACGATCACACTGGGCAATCGGCAGGCCGGCGCCTTCATTCCCGCTCCCGGCGTCACCGAGCATCAACTGGCCGATGTCGCCCAACTGGCCTCTCTGGCCGATGAGACCCCGGAGGGGCGAAGCATTGTCGTGTTCGCCAAAGAGAAGTACGGCCTGCGGGCTCGCGATGTCGAGGAACATCGCGGCACTTTCGTTCCCTTCAGCGCAAGGACACGCATGAGCGGAATCGATATGCCGCTCTGCCGTATCCGCAAGGGTGCGGTCGAGGCGGTGGAGCAGTGGGTCCGTCACCAGGGCGGCACTTTCCCCTCGGAACTCAGAACCGTCGTCGATGAGGTGGCTCGATCGGGCGGTACGCCCCTCGCCGTAAGCGCCAACGATCAGGTCATGGGCGTGATCCGCCTCAAGGACATCGTCAAGGGCGGGATCCGCGAACGATTTGCCGAACTCCGACGCATGGGGCTTCGCACGGTCATGATCACCGGCGACAACCCCGTCACGGCGGCCGCCATCGCGGCAGAAGCCGGCGTCGACGACTTCCTGGCGCTGGCCACACCAGAGAAGAAGCTGGCCCTCATCCGTCAGGAGCAGTCGCGGGGCAAACTGGTGGCCATGTGCGGAGACGGAACAAACGATGCCCCCGCACTGGCCCAGGCCGATGTGGCCGTGGCCATGAACACCGGCACATCCGCCGCCAAAGAAGCCGGCAACATGGTCGACCTCGACTCCAACCCCACCAAGCTCATTGAAATCGTCGCCATCGGCAAGCAACTCCTGATGACGCGAGGCTCCCTCACCACCTTCAGCGTCGCCAACGATGTGGCGAAGTACTTCGCCATCATCCCGGCGATGTTTGCAGGTACCTATCCCGCGCTGAACGCTCTCAACCTCATGCGACTCCACTCGCCCCAGAGCGCCATCCTCTCGGCGATCATCTTCAACGCGCTGATCATCCTCGCCCTGATTCCCCTGGCCCTCAAAGGTGTCACCTATCGCCCGACGTCAGCGACGGCCTTGCTGCGACGCAACCTCCTGATCTACGGATGGGGTGGTATCGTCGTTCCCTTCGTCGGAATCAAGGCGATCGACCTGTGTGTGTCGCTGCTGCATTGGGTCTGATACCAGGAGCCAACAGATGCGTCACGAAATACGACCGGCCCTTGTCATCCTTCTGATCCTCACCGTGATTGCGGGAGTGCTCTATCCTCTCGCGGTCACGCTGATCGCCCAGGGAGTGTTTCCTCATCAGGCAAACGGAAGTCTCATCGTCCGCTCCGGCCATACGATCGGATCCGAATGGATCGGCCAGCGATTCCAGAGACCCGAGTACTTCCACCCTCGCCCCTCGGCCGCCGGAACCGAGGGCTACGACGCCACGGCCTCCGGAGCGTCAAACCTCGGCCCGACCAGCCGCCGCCTGATCGAGCGAGTGGCGTCGACCGCCGAACACCGTCGAGGCGAGAACCCCGACGTCCCTGTGCCAATCGACCTCGTGACGGCCTCCGGCAGCGGGCTCGATCCGCACATCTCGCCGGCCTCCGCGGCCTTTCAGATTCCCAGAGTGGCACGGGCCCGTGGCGTCTCTCCCGAGCAGCTCCGACACCTCGTCGACCGTCACACCGAAGAACGACAGCTCGGCTTCCTGGGCGAACCCCGCGTCAACGTCCTGAAACTCAACGTGACTCTCGACCGGGAGATCCCAATTCGCAGAGCCGAGGTTAAGATGTCGACGGGAGCATCGCGGTGAAACCATGTCGGACACCCACAGTCAACAGCGCAACCGGCCGTCGCCTGACGCCCTCCTCGCCGCGGCACAGCGGGAACACAGAGGCCATCTCAAGGTGTTTCTGGGCGCGGCTCCGGGAGTCGGCAAAACCTATGCAATGCTCCAGGCGGCCCGGCAGAGGAAGCGAGAGGGAATCGACGTCGTCGCCGGCCTGGTCGAGACCCACGGGCGGTCTGAGACAGAGGCACTGCTCGATAACCTGGAGGTTCTGCCCAGACAACGGGTCACCTATCGAGAGAAGGCCTTCGGCGAGATGGATCTCGACGGCATTCTCGCTCGCCATCCCCAGTTGGTCCTGGTCGACGAACTCGCGCATACCAATGTCCCCGGCACACGCCATCCGAAGCGATACCTGGATGTCGACGAACTGATCGCCTCCGGCATCGATGTCTATACGACCGTCAACGTCCAGCATCTCGAGAGTCTCAACGACGCCGTCGCCCAGATCACCGGGGTGCGGGTTCACGAGACAATCCCCGACAGCGTGCTGGAGAATGCAAACGAGATTCAGCTCATCGACCTGCCGCCCGAAGAACTGATTCAACGCCTGCATGAGGGCAAAGTCTATGTCCCCGACCAGGCCGAGCGGGCCATCGACCACTACTTTCGTCCCGGCAACCTCAATGCCCTTCGCGAGCTGGCCCTGCGCCGAACCGCCGATCGTGTGGACGACCAGATGCAGGACTACATGCAGACGCGGGCTATTCCCGGTCCGTGGCCCACGACGGAACGAATCATGGTCTGCGTGAGCCCCAGCCCCCTGTCCGCACTGCTGGTTCGGGCGGCCAAACGCCGGGCGGATCGCCGCAACGCCCCCTGGCTGGCCGTCTATGTCGAAACCCCGGCACACTACCGATTGAGCGAAGGCGATCGCGATCGTGTCGACCGGACGCTCCGTCTCGCCGAACAACTCGGTGCCGAAGCCGTCACCATCCCCGGCAACAGGGCCCCCGAAGACCTCGTTCGATACGCCCAGCGACGAAACGTCACCGAGATCATCATCGGAAAGTCCAGGCGATCGACCTGGCATCGGTTCCGGTACGGCTCCATCATTGACGACCTGATCCGAAACAGCGGCCCGATCGATGTGTACGTCATCTCCAGCGACGATCACCATCCGGAGGACTCCAAGACCTCACAGCCAATCCGCCCCACGGCGTTCCGTTGGCACGATTACGGATGGAGCTTGCTGTTCGTCCTGGTCGCCGCCGTGCTCGCCAGGATGCTCCAACCCCTCGTCTCGCTACCCAGTCTGTCGCTCGTCTTCCTCCTGCCCGTGCTGCTGTCCGCCATCCGCTTCGGGCTGTGGCCGTCCGTGTGCGCATGCGTCTTAAGCACGGCCGTATACAACTTCTTCTTCATCCCCCCGGTGTACAGCTTCACCATCGCCAGCTCCCAGGAATGGCTCGCTTACGTGATCTACTTCGTCGTGGCGATCATCACCAGTAACCTCGCCGCCAGCGTTCGCGACCAGGCCGAGGCCGCCAAACGCCGTGAAGACCGTACCGCATCGCTCTTCGCCCTGAGTCGAGCCATCGCAGGAGCCGTAGACGCCGAAACGATGAGGGAGGTCATCGCCACGAAGATCCACGATACGCTGGGCCAGCAGGTCGCTCTGCTCCTGCCGATCGGACATGAGTTCGCCCTGGCGGTTGCCCGGCCCGAGGGAACCGTCCTCAGCGAGCAGGAGATCGCGGCCGCCTCGTGGGCCTGGCAACACAATCGGCCAACCGGCCACGGTGCCGACACCCTGCCCGGCATGGCCTGGCACTTCCTCCCGCTCAAGACCACCCATGCCGTCGTCGGGGTCCTGGGGGTTCGTTTCCAGAAGGCCTCCAATACCATCACCCCTCGCACCCAACGCCTGCTGGAAGCCCTCGCCGACCAGGCGGCGATCGGACTCGACCGCGCCAACCTCCGCGAGCAGATGGAAAACGCCCGATTGCTCACCGAAACCGAGAGGCTCCGCGCGGCCCTGCTGTCTTCCGTCTCACACGATCTTCGCACCCCTCTGGCATCCATCATCGGATCGGTCTCCAGCCTCCTCGACGTGGGAACAGACTACGACGAGGCGACCCGAAAGGACCTGCTCCTGACGATACGCGAAGAGGCCGATCGGCTGGATCGTTTCGTCGGGAACCTCCTGGATATCATGCGCCTCGAGTCGGGCCGGCTCGAACCGAACCGTCAATGGGTGCAGATCGATGATCTGGTCGGCACGGTGCTGTCCCGAAGCACAAGCCCGTGGAGCGGGCACCGCATCAGCCTGCGGATTGAACCTGCCCTTCCGATGCTGAAGCTGGATTTCGTGCTGATGCAGCAGGTGCTGTTCAATCTCCTGGACAATGCGGCCAAGTACTCGCCCGCCGGCTCCGAGATCCTCATTGAGGCCCGACGGATCGGATCCTCGGTGGTTCTGGACGTCTCGGACGAGGGCGTCGGCGTGCCGGCAGACGACATCGAGCGCATCTTCGACATGTTCTACCGCGTCCGTCACGGAGACCTCCAGGTGGCCGGAACCGGCGTCGGACTCGCCATCTGTCGCGGGATTGTCGATGCACATGGGGGCTCGATTCACGCCGAATCGCCCGCCGGCGACCGGGGAACGCGCATGACGATTGCGCTTCCCATTGACCCGAACACCCCCTCTGTGACAGAAGGAGACTCGTCACATGCCTGAGGCGCCGATTCGGGTTCTTGTGGTCGACGACGAGCCCCAGATCCGCAGGCTTCTGCGGACGAGCCTCACGGCACACCACTACCTGGTCCTCGAAGCCGCCGACGGCCACGAGGCCATTCTCAAGGCCACGAACGATCGCCCGGACGTGATCATTCTCGACCTCGGCCTGCCAGGCATGGACGGTATGCAGGTGATCCGATCCGTTCGCGAATGGTCGCGCGTCCCCATCATCGTCCTGTCGGTGCGGGAGCGGGAAACCGATAAGGTCGAGGCCCTCGACGCCGGCGCCGACGACTATGTAACCAAACCCTTCGGCATGCGAGAACTGCTGGCCAGACTTCGCACGTCGCTCCGGCATCGGCTCGACGCCGAGGTCGAGCAGCCGGTCTACGAATCCGGCAACCTCAAGGTCGACCTGAGTCGGCGCCAGGTCTTCATCGACGGCCACGAACTCAGGCTCACCCCCACGGAATACGAACTCCTGAGGGTGCTGGTCACCCATGCCGGCAAGGTCGTCACTCATCAGCACCTCCTCAAAGAGGTCTGGGGACCCGCCGACATCGATCAGACGCAGTACCTGCGCGTCTACGTGGGCCAGCTCCGCCAGAAGATCGAGGCCGACTCTACCCGTCCTCGTCACATCATGACCGAACCGGGCGTCGGCTACCGCCTCAGATGCGACAGCGACGAACCGTAGTGCCCCCTGAGCCGGATCGTCCCCGATCTGGATATCCGGGGCGCCCCACTCCCACGTCGTCGTGTAGCACGGGCGGTTGGTCCGCCAGTGCCTGTTTCCTTCGATCCTGCTGGGAGGACGACCGTACTCGCGAGCCGCGATCCGTCATGCCCCCGACCCCAACCGCTCACCGCCTTCGCTTCTGCGATGCTCGCGTACCGCTGCCACATCTCTGCCCCGTTCACGGGGCTCCCCCGTCCACGCCGCCCTCCGAGCCGGATCGTCTCGATCCGGATACCCGGGCGAACCCCGGCCACTCGCCCCAACGGGGCGGAGGAATACTACGCCTCCCCTCGCCACTCTCACCCCTCCCGACGCCGCCGCGCCAACCGCACCACGCCCAGCACAGTCGTCACCGTCACCATCGCCATCAGACCATTACCGCACGAGA
>CAYUQT010000071.1:0-47073 GCA_964446835.1 uncultured Planctomycetales bacterium
AACCCGATTCCACAATGCCGGATCAAAAGATGTGTAGAACAACGAGTCGGGACGATCCGGCTCGGAGGGGGGCGGGGCGGGCGAGTGGTCTCTCGCATGGGGCTTCGCCTGGAGGTGGGAAGCTCGGGTTGAGGTGGGGCGGAGGGGGTCTGGTGGGGCGGTTCCGCTTCAGCGGGGGCTCGGCACGCGGGTCTTGGCCAGGGCTACGAGTGATCGCAATGCGGCATTGACGGAACGATCGTCCCGAAAGTACCGGGCTACATCGGGCGAGAGGAGGACCAGATTGGTGCCCGCCTTGAATCGCTTGGCATATTTGCCCTTCACCCCGCGCTTCAACTTGCTCAAGTCGTATTCGGGCCTCAGATCGTCATCTGTCTGTCTTCTAACAGCCTTCTTCATATTGCTTCCTTTCACGCGGGGTGGTCTGTCGTGCGCTGATGATCCGAACCGCCTCGCCCCGGTCGGCGTGGGCGACAAACAGGACGCGCCCCGAGGTTGATGTTCCGATGGTGATGTATCTGGCCTCGATCGGTGAATGGTCGGGATCAGGATACGTTGCCGACAAGGGATCGCCGAACACCCCAGCGGCCTCATAGAACGACACACCATGCTTTCGCAGGTTGCGTGCCGCTTTCCGAGGATCCCACTCGAAGTCCATACATGCAGTCTAATGCGGACCGGCAGCGGCCTCAACCGAGGCGACGTGTTCCTCCTCACAGCGAGGTAGTGGGGGGACCGAAGCCGCGGGATACTGTAGTTGGTTCGCAGGACGCGGGAAGGACTTCCTCCGCCCCCTCCGGGGCGGTTTGGGTTTGGGAGGAACGCGGATCACGGGCTCCGCTTCGCTCCGCCCGCGGCTGCGGTCGTTCGCCCCGTTGGAGCGCGAGGCCGGGCTTTCGCCCGGGTATCCGGATTGGGACGATCCGGCTCGGAGGGTGGCGGGGGCGGCTGCGCGGCAATCCAAAGCCCCGTCGCGGGCGGCGTGCTCCAGGATAGCGCCTCGCGCCTTCGACGACGCCAAAGCGGAGTCGACAGCCCCCACACCCCACCTTGAGCCGTCGTGCTCGATGCGTCTTCGCTTCACACTGCATGCGTGCCGGTCTGAACAAGGGCGCTGGACAGTGCATGGCGGATAGGCTATCCCAGGCAGATCAACCCTCGGTGATTCCGGCACGGTGCAATGGAACAGACAATCGCACATGACGAAAAGCCCTGGCCACTGTGGAGGGCCTTGCTCTTGTGGTGGCTCATGCCGGCCACCGCGGCCCGACGGTGCGCCGACGTGTCGTTGGCACGCGCGTACGTCATTCATGTGATATTGTCGCTCATTACCGCCGGCCTGATCACTCTACTTGCCATATGGGTCGACGAGTCTGAGAGGATCCTATTGTATGGCCTGCTTCAGGTCATCGAGCGATTTCTGAGCAGCATCCTTCACGAGATAGCCGCCAACCCGTGGCTGAGCCTGGCGGTTGTGGCGGGTGTCACGATGGGAGTGGAAGCCGCCGTGCTCGCCCTGGCGCTGCTCGCCACACCGTGGGGCGCAAGAGATGAGCCGATGAGCCGGAGCATCGCCAACGGACTGCGCCGGACCTGGCTGAACACCGTCTGTGCGATCCCGGCCACACTGGTGATCGGGCTGTGTGTGTCAGGCCTCACGCTGGCTCTGAGAGACTGGGAACGCCGCTATCCTCCACCCTCGAATCCGTCTGTTGTCGATAGCGCCGGCAGACGCATGAACGCTGCCACGCAAGGGGGGCGGAACAGCCGCATCGAGTGGAAACGCCGGCACCCGTGGTACCTGAGGAATGAAAACAAAGAGGGTCTCATGGGTCACGTCTGCTTTCTCGCGGCAGCGTGGTTCCTGTGGACAGTGCTCCGGAGTGTGGGGGCCGATCGCGCCGTACCACCGCCGGATCGCCCGCCGACGTGTGAGAAGTGCGGCTATAACCTGACGGCTGCGCGTATGGACGGTCATTGTCCCGAATGTGGCGTACCGGTCGTCCTGTCTCTGGGGCCAGATGTCAGGCCGGGGACGCCCTGGCAACGACGGGCGGCGGGCGGCAGGTGGCGCGCCTGGTATAAGTGTGCCCGCGATGCGGTCCTTCGGCCGAGGTCATTCGGGAGGCAGATTCAGGTCGGAGGCCGCGCCAGCGATCACCGGTTGTTTCTGGCGATGCATCTGCCGGCCATGTTCCTTGTCGGCTTCTTCGGAGTCATTCTCTGCTACGTGGCCCAGATGGGACACTTTCCGTACAGGCACGATGTGGAGGTTCTGTGGTTAGTGGCACCTTTCGTAGGGTACGCTTCGGCGATCTCTGCGTTTGCCTGCGTCTTGGCTACATCGTGGCTCGTTGCCCTCTACTATC
Source organism: uncultured Planctomycetales bacterium (assembly GCA_964446835.1). Lineage (GTDB taxonomy): Bacteria > Planctomycetota > Phycisphaerae > UBA1845 > JAFGLZ01 > CAYUQT01. The sequence continues at coordinate 2,370 of CAYUQT010000071.1, forward strand.
AGATCACCGACAAGAGGAACCTGCTGGCCGGGGCCACACAGATGACATCGTATCTGACAACGTGGGTCTTTCTGGGTATCTGCTTTGCCGGATCGACCGGAGCGCTCACCATGGCGCTCCAACCTTTGTTCAGACAGTACAGGTTGGCGTTCAGGCTCGGTATCGGGCTAGACCTCCTGATGTTCCTTGGGTGGTTGAGTCTCAACCTGATATGGGTTGCCGGATACCTGCTGCTGGTTCGCCGCGGGATGACCGGCTGCCGGTACGCCAATCGATAGCGCGGGCATGTGTTCATCCCCCGAGCGGCTATTGGCCCCGTCCTCCCTCGTTTCGATCATCAGCCGGCAGTAGGCCACTGCGAACATACCTTTCTGTCCAAGGGCAGACCGCGATGCAGATGCCGCAGAAGGATTCTTCGATGGCCGTCCTTTCCTTGGCCAGTTGGCGGGCGGTTCGGCGGCAATCGAAGGCATTGTAGAAGGTGTTTCGGGGGAGGCCGGGGGTCCAGGGCGTGCCGGAAGGGGCGTGGGCTGGACAGGCGGTTACGCAGGCGTCGCATGTACCGCACTTGGATTGGGTGATCGGTTCGGCGGTGGGAAGCGGGGCGTCGGTCAGGACCCTGTTGATTCGCACAGCGGATCCGAAGGCCTCTGTGACCAGGAGGGCACACCTGCCGATCCAACCGAGGCCGGCGAGTGTGGCGACGGTCTTGTGCGGGAGCCGCGTGGAGTGGGTCTGAGGGTCGATTCCTTCGTTGGTGGCCGCTGAGCTGATCGCGTTGAAACCTCGATCCTTCAGCAGGCTTGCGGCTTCGATGCTGAGCCGGCTGAGGAGGGCGTTGATGCGCGTGTATTCGTCGAAGTAGTCGCGGGTGGGGCCGTGGTGGAGGGCCGCGACGATGTCGGGGCGGAGTGCGACGGCGAAGGAGACGGCCCGGGGCATCTCGAGCCGAATGTCCGCGGCCAGCAAGGACAGATCGGCAAAGCCGACGAGATCGGCCCCTTGCGATTTCAGGAACTGCGTGACGGTTGTCGCGGGGTCCATGCGTGTGTCTCTCTCGCTTGGAGCGGCGGCGCGTTGGGGATCAGGGGCCATTGGACCGGCGGCGGGGAGATTGGTCAATGGCGGGATTCGAGTTGCGGGGGGCGAACGATCGAGGGGTGGCTTGTCGCGCAGGGGGAACTCGGCCTACAGTGCTGCGGTTGTCCTTTCGGAGGAATGGCTATGGCACGTGATCTTCGGGCGTCATTTTTGGGTGTGGTGCTGCTTCTGTCGGGGCTGTCGGGGAATCCTCCGGTGGGCCTCGGGTCGGGCGTCTGTGCGGCCGGTGAGGGGGCGGCGGGGTCGGCTCGTTTCGAGGACGTCTGTGCGGTGGCACTGCCCAAGGGGGTGTACGGCTATCGGAGCATCATGGGTGATATTGCGGCGCTGAAGGACGGCCGGCTGCTGCTGGCCTATACGCGGATGAGCCCGGCGGACGGTTCGATTGCCGGCAAGTACTCCGCCGACAAGGGCAGGACGTGGGGCGACGAGTTCATCCTGGTTCCGCCGCCCAAGCCAAAGGCCAAGGACTACTACTGCCATCCTACGCTGATCCGGCTGGCCAACGGGGACATCCTGCTGTCATACATCTACGCGGCCGGGGTGCCGTACCCTTCACAACCTCTCTATGGCCACAACTACTACCGGCGGTCGGTGGACGACGCCCAGACGTGGGGCGATCAGTTCATCCTGACGCCCTATCCCGGTTGGAACCTGATGCACAACGACAAGCTGATCCAGCTCAAGAGCGGGCGGATCCTTGCGCCGATTACCTACCAGGCACACGACACCGGCAACGACCACGGAGGCTATGCCGCCTATTCGTGGTATTCGGACGACAACGGGCGGAGCTGGCGGCGCAGCAAGAACGAGGTCAATATGCTCCCGATCGAGGCGGACGAGCCGCACGCCGTCGAGCTGAAGGACGGTCGCGTGATGATGCTGATGAGGAACTACAGTCATCGCGTCGGCCGGGCGTATTCGACGGACGGCGGCGAGAGCTGGTCGAAGGGGGAGCTGGTGAAGGAGCTGCCGCTTCCGCCGTATGAGACGTCGGCACTGAATGTGAAGCGGATCCCCTCGACGGGCGATCTGCTGCTCTTGCGATGCATCGGCGGACCTGCCCAGCAGCCGAAGCGGCGGACGCCGCTGGTGTCGGTGATCTCGAAGGATGACGGCCAGACGTGGGGGAACCAGCGCGTTGTATTGGGCGACCCGGAGGACGATTACGGGTATCCGTGCGTGGAGTTCGTCGAGGACATGGCCATCGTCGGCTGTCATAAGCGCGATGGCCTGCACGTGCTGCGCATCGGTATCGACTGGTTCTACGGAAAGTGAAGGGGGCCGACGTGCGCAGGGGCAAGCAGTGGGAGGCGTGTCTGGTCTTACTGATCGCGGCCGCGCCGGTGCGCGCGGAGTCGCGGATCGTTGTGGACTGTACCGCTGCGGCCGAGAAGCAGATGGCGGACGTGGTGGACGTGCCTGGCAGGCCTGGGGCAAAGGGGCTGTCGCTCAAGGCGGAGGTCGGGCAGTTTGGCTGGTACACGCTGCCGCTCGGGCGGACGCTGCCTGCGGGGCAGTATCAGGCCGAGTATTCGGTGAGTGCCACCCAGCCCGCGGCGGCTTCGGTGGCGCTTTATGCGGCCAGTGGCGGGAACCACGTTCAGATCGGTCCGCCGAGGACGGCGGCGGCGGGGACGGCGGCGACTTACCGCGACTTCTTCCATAGTCCGGCACCCTTCTCGGCCGTTGCAGTGAAGAAGATGAGCGGCGATCGGACGCCGTCGGCGGCCGTCGGGCAGGTGGTGCTGACGGATTTGGGTCGGCGGGAGCATCCTCGTTTGGAGGCCTATCGTGCGCTGATGCGATTCCCTGCGCCCTGGGGGCTGCGAAGCCCGGCGGTGGAGCGATTGCTGGAGTCGCCGGACCGCCTGCCGGAGGTGGAGGGCTGGCTGGATCTGCGGAGCGACATCGCGGAACTCTTCTGCCGCTGGGACTATCTGTCGCGAGTCGCCCGGCTGATGGGGGGTGCGGAGGCGGCTGCGCAGGTTCAGGCCGTTGAGGGCGGCATGCTCGATCTGCGGCGGGCGGTGGTTGAGAATCGCCAGGCCGAGATGGCGTCTGGGGTGGCCGAGGGGACGCGGCGGGTCGATGAGTTGCAGCGACAACTTGAGGGGAGGCTGGGAGGCACGGTCTGTCCGGAGTTGGGGACGGACATCTTCACGTGGCTGAAGGCGTGGACGTTTCTGGGCGTCGGCGGTGACGGCGAACACAGCGAGCCCTCGCCGCACCGGGCGGTGTACGACGGTTTCTCGCTGACTCTGACGGACAGGCCGGAGCCGGCGAGGATGGACAGCACGTGGACGTCCGGCACGTATGCCGATGAGAGGATGACCTCGCGGTATTCGATGCTGATTCCGCTGACCGTGATGGATGTTGTCGGCGGGCGGTTCGAGCTGGCGATTCGGGGCGGGGCGCTCGAGCATGTGGTGCTGCCGAACGGCGGGGCGGCTGCGATTCGGACGGGGGGCGTTGCGGGCGTGGACGGGACGCTGTCGGAGGGCTGGTTCGCGCTGTGGTCGTCGAAGGGCGGGGTGCTGTTCGTCGTAAACCGGCGCCCGAAGGCGGCACAGTGGACCGGCGACCGTCTCATTGTCGAGTTCGCCGGGCCGGCGGCGGTGGGGTATCTGACGCTTCCGGGGCGGATGCGGGACCGATTGGCGGAAGCGGCAAGGTCTTATGGGCGGGTTCTGGTGAAGCAGCCGGTGGAATGCGTGCAGGTGCAGAGGGGTAGGGGCATCGAGCAGGTGTTCGAGTACGCCGAGAGACCGTGCGACTGGCTGGTGAAGCCGGTTACGATCTCACCGGTTCCGCATCTGCTGATGCTGTCGCTGGAGCCGTCGAGCAAGCTCAAGGTGACGATGAGCCAGCCGATCGTGCGAAGCCCGGACGGCTGGGCGTATGTGAACGATACGAACCGGCTGAAGTATGAGCTGCCGGAGCGGCCCCTGGCCGATACACGCGGTACGAACATCATTGTGGCGAACAAGCAGAATTCGCTTTCGTTCTACAGGGAGCTTGCGCAGCAGGGCTGTCGAACGATTCGCCTGGTGGGCGGCAGCAGCCTGACACCGACGCCGGCAGAGGCGGAGAAGGAGAGACAGTGCCTGCGCCAGAATCTGGAATGGATACGCCAGGCCGGCAGCCTTCGGGCCGGCATCGACATGCTTCACGCCGGCGCTTCAACGGAGACGTACACCGATCCGAACGGTCTGCGGAGATTCGTTAACCGATGGAAGGACATCATCTCGTGGTGCGACGGCTACTCCGACGTCGTGGCCTGGTATGACTTGGTAAACGAGCCGGATCCGAATCCGCATGCGTATCATGCGTTCATGCGAGAGGTTGTCCGGGCGCTGCGGCCTGTTGCGGGCAAGACGGCGATTCTGGTCGAGGTGGCGCACGGGGGGAATCCGAACGGTTTGAACTCGTGGGAGGATGCGGGCGACGGCAACATCATCGTGGGCTATCACGACTACTGGCCGCACATGTTCACGCATCAGTTGTGCGTCGAACAGGGCAGCGCGAGCGCACCGCGGGTGTTCTATCCGAGCTGGATGCCGTGGATTCAGTGGTCGCCGCCGAGCTGGCGCAACGACGATCCGGCCTGGCACTACTGGGACCGCTGGAAGTGCGAGGCGATCAACGTGGGTGCCTTTCGCCTGATCATTACGGCGGGACTTCGACTCGACTGCGGCGAGTACGGGGTGGTGGGCTATGCCGGCGAGGCGTCGAGACGATCTGCGGTCTTGTGGCTACGCCATGCCTGCCAGCGATTCGATCGGCTGGGAATCAACCACGACGTCTGGAGTGTGTCGGACGACACGGGGTTCACGTGGCTTCTGCCGGAGTGCAGGGCGGAGATGCTCGGCTACTGGAAGCAGAAGACGGGGCGGACAAGGGGCCAGGGAGTCCGGTGAGCCTGCGCCGGTTTCTGCTATCTACCGCCCGGACGACCGCCCGGAGCTGCGAGCCCACGTTCAGCCATTCGCTTGGCCATAGCCCTTCTGTAAACTGAGAATTCTGCCCGCTGGTCCGCCGGCATTCTGGCCATGCGTCCACCCGGGCCACCGCCGCCTCCCCGCCCCTGAAAACCTCGGGGCGGGCCGCCGCCAGGTCCGCCGGGAGGCCCACGGAATCCGTCGGGTCGTGGTCCTGGGCCGTCGGGTCTGGGTCCCCGATCGCCCCTGGGCGGTCCGCCGCCCATGCCGAAGCCGCCCATTCCGAAACCGCCGCCGCGGGACTGCTGCATTTCGTCGATCTTCTTATCGAGGAACTTGTCTCGTTCAGAGGGAGGCAGGGAGTTGAAGGTGGAGACATCACGGGCGAAGCGTTCTTCCATGGTGGCTCGCATGTTCTCGCCGATCTTGTGACGTGTCTGCTCGTCGGTGTTCTGCCAGAGGTTGCGGCGATCTTCGGGGCTCATGTTCGTCACGGTTTTCCGTTGATCGTCGAGCCACTTGACGCGTTGGTCGAGGGGCAGCCGTCGGAAATCATTGCTGGCAAGGTAGTCGCGGGATTCCTGGGTGGTTGCGGTTCCGACGGGGGGCGGAGGTTTGGGCGCAGGTTCCGGCCAGAGGTAGTAGCCCGCCACTCCGACACCGCTGAGGGAAACCAGGAGCCCCAGGCTCACAACGATGATCCTGGTTGCTCGCTTTGCCCAGAGGTTCTTCCAGTCGACTACCGGCATCAACATGGCGAGGTCCCTTTACTGCTATGTGCGAGGCCGAGCATGGGTGTGCCCGGCGGCCTTCACGACCAGGGTTCTCCTGACGCTAGCGGAAGTTCGGATCGTTCGGGTCAACGAGCTGGTATTCCTCTATGTGCATGTCCGCGAAGAGCGTGTTTCGAATCTGCGATCTGCCACGCCTGCCGTGAAACGATTCATACTCGGTCAGGAGAGACATGTCGGACGTTTTCATGCCGGAGTGGTGGAACGGGTGACCGCCACCCTCCGGCGTGATCTTCACCTTTGCGTCGCTGATGTTGACAAGTCCCACCTTGCCGATTGCGGAAGCTGCTTCGGCCGCCATGACCGGCAGATCGGTGTACTGGAAGCTCGTGCCCTCTGTCTCCCAGAAACTTCGACCTATCCTGTTCGGGTCGGCCGTCACCCGCTCGATCTTGCCGGGCATGTCCGACGGGCAACGAAAGACTTGAGGGTCTTTGGCATACGGCCGGAGGAAGGTAGTGATTGGGGGGTAGTAGCCCGCGGCATTGGGGTCGGCGCCGTCGACAGACGGCATTATGGCTGCGGCCGGGAGTACTCCGTTGTAGTCACCGAGGTACTGCTGATGCGCCAGGCCGAGATGGTGCAGGTTGCTCAGGCAAACCGCCCGGCGCCCGTTCTCCTTCGCCTTGCCCAATGCGGGCAGAAGAACGCTGATGAGCAAAGCAATGATGGCTACGACGACTAACAGCTCGATCAACGTGAACCCTCGACTGATACGTCGCACGACCATGAGTTGGGTCCTCAGCCTGCGATGGCTCACCCCCTATTGTACCGATCAGGCGAATTCCAGGGACTATCCCCTCTGGGAATCCCTTAACTCAAACGAACAAGGGGCAGCGATATTGCAGTGATTCTTGCCTGCGAGGGAGAAGTTGACCACATCTCTTTGTTCCGCAATAGGATGTGGCCGGCTGGACGGGCGGAGATCATCCGGCTCGTGGTCGCTTGCGATATACGATGATCCGTCCAATCTTCTCAGACTCCAGGCGATCGTCGATGCCCTGGAGACTCTCGGCCGCACCGAGCACGAGCCAGCCGCCCTCTTGTAGAATTCCGCACAGAGCCCGGCAGATCCGCTTCCGCGTGGCCTCATCGAAGTAGATCAGAACGTTCCGGCAGAAGATGATGTCGAAGGCACCCAGGTCGGCCGGCGAGTGCAACAGGTTGAACTGGCGGAACTGTACGAGACGGCGGACCGGCTCTTTGACAATCCACGTATCCCCCCGATGATAAAAATAGCGATGGAGCTGCTCCTCAGACAATCCGCGCCCAACCTCCGACTTGCTGTAACGGCCGGCCCTGGCCACATCGAGTGCCTCAGCCGAGATGTCGCTGGCCAGGATGGTGAACGCGTTCTCCCGAAGGCCCTCTGAACGGTCGGTCTCGATGAACTCGCGGACCAGCATGGCCAGACTGAAGGCCTCCTGCCCGGTCGATGAGGCGGCCGACCAGAGCCGGATGCGGTGCCGGCTTCCGCGGGATTGCCTCAGCAGCGCCATACATTCGGGCAACAGACGCTGCCGAACGATGTCGAAGAGACCGCGATCCCGGAAGAAGCTGGTTTCCTTGGTAGTGATGGCCTCGATGATCGCATCGTGCAGCGAAGCCCCGGCTCGCATCCGGAGTTCCTGGAGCAGGCCGTCAAAGCCGTTCAGGCCTCGGCGGCGGATCAGTGGTTCCAGGCGGTGGCGGACGAGGTAGACCTTGTCCGCTCCGATCACCAGTCCGCACAGGCGGTGGATGACCTGCGTCAACTCGCCAAAAGTCTCTTGCGAAAGCTCCATCCCTAACCCGAAGTGCCTCGGCAGACCACCGTTGCCACCGCGCGGGAGATCCGCGGCAGTGGAACAACTTCGTCCGGCAGGCCCGCTTCAACAGCGCTGCCCGGCATGCCCCAGACCACGCTCGTGGCCTCGTCCTGGGCAATGATGTACCCACCGGCCCGTCGTATCGCCCCCAGCCCCGCCGTGCCGTCGGATCCCATCCCCGTCAGAATGACCGCAACGATCTCGTTTCGCAGCACCGCGGCAGCCGATCGGAAGAGCACGTCGGCCGAGGGCCGGCAGCCATTCTCGGGCGGCTGATCCGTCAAACCGGTGACGGGCAGGGCGGTCGAACCTCGAATCAGGAGGTGCCTTCCGCCGGGCGCGATGTAGACGGTGCCTCGCTGGAGAGGCATGCCGTCGGTCGCCTCGACAACGGTGCGCTGGGTCTGACGGGCGAGCGACTCGGCTAGCGATCGCGTGAAATCCGGCGGCATGTGCTGAACGATGAGAATCGGCAGATCCACCGACTGACACAGGTCCGGCAAAACGGCTGATAGGGCACGCGGTCCGCCCGTCGAGGTGCCGATGACCACGGCTCGGACTGTCTGGGGCCGACGGTCGGCGCGAGGTCTAATGACGGGCGGGGCGGCCCGGCGTACGGCGCCCTCCACACCCGGCGACGGCTTTCGGCGCTGGCGACCACAGGCACGGATCTTGGCAACCAGCTCGCCGCGCAGGGTGGCCAGACTGGCCTCCTCGGTCGAGCCCGAAGGTTTGGCGACGAAGTCGAATGCGCCCGCCTGAAGCGCCTTGAGCGTTATGTCCGCCCCCCGACGCGTGAATGCGCTAACCATGATGACGCCGACCGTTTCGGCGGCAGCCCGGCCGGCGTTGAATCGCTGGATCTCATCGAGAGCGGCCAGGCCGTCCATGCCGGGCATGTCCACGTCCAGGGTCACGACGTCCGGCGGACGGTTTCGGATGAACTCAAGGGCTTTCTCGCCGTTGAAGACGGATCCGACGACGCTGATGTCGTCCAGCCCGCCGATCGCTTCCTCCAACGCGGAGCGAAACAGGCGGGAGTCGTCGACGATGAGGACGGTGATCCGATCAGACATTGTTGTCCGCCGCTGACATGCCGTCTGTCTTGAACCCAGAGACACTCCGCTGCAGCTCTTCGGCGATTTCCTTGAGCCGTCCGGCGGCCTCATTGACCTGGACCGAACTGGCGTTGTTCTGCCGGGTGGCTTCGCTGACGCCATGGATGTTCGCGGAGATTGTTCCCGCGGCTGAAGCCGCCTCGGCCGCGTTGCGCGACACATCGGTGGCTGCCTTGGAAACCTCGGCGGTGTTGGCGGACACGTCGTTGGCGCCCTTGGCCACCTCGGCGATGGAACGGGCGATGTCTTCAACGCCCTTGCGCGTGGATGCGATATCCGAAGAGATTTGATCGGCTGTTCGCGTTTGCACGTCGACGGCGTCTGAGATCCTGGCGGCCGATACGTTGACGTCGTCGATAAATCGGGCGACGTCCTCGATCACCTTGACGGCTTCTCGCGTGCTGGCCTGGACGCTTTCGATCTTGCGGGCAATGTCCTCCGCGGACTGCCCGCTCTGTCCGGCCAGTTCCTTGATCTCTCCGGCGACGACGGCGAAGCCTTTGCCCGCCTCGCCGGCCGATGTGGCTTCGATGGTCGCATTCAGTGCCAGGAGGTTCGTCTGAAGGGCGATCGTCTTGATCACTTCCGTCACCTTTGTGATCTCGCCGGCGGCCTGGCCGAGCTGTCGCATCGCCTGGTTGGCCGCGGCCGCCATGTCCTTGGCCTGCTGCGTCATCTCGGAACCGTGACGCGCATCGCGGGCGACATCCTGGAGAGAGGCGGTAATCCGCGCGATCGAGTCGGTCACCGAACCGACCTTTCGACTGGTCTCCTCGGCACTGGCTGAAATGGTGCTGACGTTCACCGACACCTCTTCACTGGCCGAAGAGATGCTCGAAACATTGACACTCATCTGTTCCGCTGCGGCGGCCATCCCCGAGATATTCGATGAGGTCTGCTCGGTCGCGGCGGCCACCGATTCTGCTTGGGTCGTCATTTCCTGGCTCTGGGCCAGCAGGTCATGCGACACGCCGGCCAAATCACCCGCGGAACCGCCCAGACGGCCGGCCAGAGACCGGATCTGCATGACGATACTGCGAAGGGACTCGGCCATGTGGTCTGCGGCGGTCGCCAGGCGGCCAACCTCGTCACGCTGGCTCAGATTCATCCGCCGGGTCAGATCGCCCGCGGCCATCGCCTCGAAGACCTGGACCCCGTGTGCGACCGGCCGGGTAATAGAGCGAATCGTCAGAATCGCCAACACCAGCGAGATCAAGGCGCCAATCACCGCGGTGATGATGACGATATCGCTGCTCAGTGTCGCGCTGTCGTATGCGCGGGTTTTTTCCGCAGTCCTGCGGCCTGACAAGACCTTGAGCAGTTCGGTCAGAAGGGCGTCACAGCGGCTGGCCACTTCGTACGACTTCGTGACCGTTTGTTCTGCGGCATATATATCGGAGTTGATGTGCGAAAGAGCCTGGATCCGGACAGCCTGGGACTTGATCGCTTCCAGCGACGCCAGGACAGAGGAGCCCCGGGAACGCTCCGCATCGTTCAACAAGACGGACAGTTTCCGCAGGCTCTCCTGAAAGGCAATCACGCGCGGCCGAACCTCCAGATCCATTTGCGAGTTCTCCTTCTCAGTCGGCGCATCCAGATGGAGATCGAGGTGATACAGCAGATCGTAGAGTCCTCCGATCAGGTGCTGACCCGCTACGGCTTTTGCCCTCTGTTGTCCATCGATCGTCCGCTGGGTGGTCGGTGCCGTTCCTTCCGCTCCGGGTTCACTGAGACTGGCGACGAACTCCTCGGCATCATGGATGAGCTTGTGCAGGTCCTTGTTCAGGATGTTCTTGCCGTCAACGTTTGACTTGATGACCGCGAGGCGCAACACCTCTTTTTGATTCTTCTCGAATTCCTCGACGGCCCGGTCCAGGTCCATTATCGCCTTGCCCTCGGGCGTGGCAATGTTGGCGCCGGCGAGCTTCGCCAGCTCACCGCAAACCTCCTTCAGCCGACCGAGAGATCGACGGGCCTCGTCGGCAAACTCCGTCGCCCGCTCCTTCTCGGTGACGAGGACGGCGTTCTTCTCGGCCCGAACCGCCGCGAGAAGCAGGACTCGCGCCTCGCCCGCCAAGAACATCTGCGGACCGACAGTGTCGGCCAATAGACGGAACTGGTCGACCAAGCGTCCCAGTTGGGCAACACCGACGACCGTGATCGCCACCGTCGTAGCGAGGAGGACCGCCACAAGGATTCCCACTTTCACGGACAATCTCAGATTCTTCATCGAACGATCTCCCGCTTCTGTTGTGAACACTCGTTCCTTCCGGAACGGCGTTTCATTGCATCCCGAGTTCCACAGCTTCGACGAGTTTCGCTGCGTCGATGATATTCATCAGCTCGCTGTCCAGTTTGCAGACGCCTGTGGTGATGGCCGATGCCCGGTCGCTGGTGGAGGCGTCTGCGCCGGCGGCCGGCAGTGGCGCCTCTTCGATGTCTTCGGCCCTCACACGAACAATATCGCCGCCGTGCTCCACGAGGATTCCGAGGTTCTCGGCCAGGTGCGGCTTCAAAACGATGAGCCGGCTGTCCGATGTGCACTCCAGGGGGGCAAGGCCCAGTACCGGCCGAACGTCAACTACCAGGTAGATCCGGCTGCGCAAATTCGCCAGCCCTCGCACTGCCGGTGGGGCCTGGAGAACAGGCGTGCACGTCATCTGCGCGCTGACCTCCCGAACCTGCACGGCGTCAATGCCATACAGCCGTCCTTCCGTCCGGAAGCTGCAGAACAGCCGGATATCGTCGTCAGACGGGACCAGTTCATTCATGGTCCGATGCTCCCGGCACGATCGCCGTTTGTCGTCCTCGCTCGAGCAATGCCTTCACACAGGTCAGGAAACTCAGGCGATCCAGCTTGATCTCGTAGGCGTCAAAACCGCATGCCGTTGCCCGGTTGCGGTTTTCCTCGCCGCTCAACGTTGTCACCGCCAGAAGCGGCAGCGAGGCGAAGTGCGGTTCTTCTCGCACCCGTCGCGCAAACTCCAGTCCATCCATCACGGGCATTTCAATGTCGGAAACGACGAGGTCAAACGAGGCGTCTGCCAGCCGGTCGAGCCCCTCGCGGCCGTTGGTGGCCACGACCACTTCGTACCCGGCGCTCTCCAGGTGGCTCTTGATCAACTGGCGGAAGAACTGCGTATCTTCGACCACGAGTATCCGCCTATCCTGACCGCCGGGCAGCGCCAGGCGCGGAAGGCCGGTGGCCTGCGCCCACATCTCCATAAGGCGGTCGATATCGAGGAATACGGCGATCTGACCGCGGATCATCATCGACCCCAGAATACCATCGGCCCTGTACGCCTGGGTGTCTAGTCGGACGGGCAACGTCGGCGTATCCACGATCTCCGAAGCAAGGAATCCCGCGGTGGCCTCGCCGCGGCGCGGCAGGATGAGAGACAGGGAGCCCCGATCGGGGCAGGGCGAGAGATTCAGGAATCGGTCCAGGCGGAGCACGTTGACGGCTGTTCCGTCGATGTTGACCAGTTCACGTTCTCCCACATGCTCGATACCTTCAGGGCGGATCATGACCACACGCCGCACCGCGTCCAGCGGCAAGGCCAGCAGTTCGGAAGGCCCGTATCGAAAGAGCATTAGCGGGCGACTTTCCGTATCTTCCTCAGCGGCGGGCAGTGCCGGCTGCTCACGGACCGGCGCTCGGTGAGCGACGCCGCTGTGACGCGAGATGCCTTCGCCGCTCAGGATCATCGCGACGCCACCGTCGCCGAGAATCGTGGCCCCTGCGTAAACGGCCAGGGTCCGCAGCAGCGGATGCAGCGGCATGACCACGATGTCCTCGCTTCCCAGGAGGTCATCAACGACCAGTCCGAACCGCTGCGAACCGACCCTCAGCACGGCGACGTACATCCGCTCCGGTTCCTCGGCGGCCGGGTGGTGTGCGGCGACGATCTCAGAGCGGGTCTCGGATGTGAACGGCCGGCGACGGCCGAGCACCTCGTCGAGCCGGACCACCGGGAGCAGCTTGCCTCGCAGACGGAGCACTTCTTCGTTGTGGCTGCATTCAATGCGAAGGCGCTGCGATCCGGGTTCCAGAAGGACGATCTCCTCGACGTCGCGCTGCGGCATGGCGTATCGCTGTCCGCAACTCTGCAGCAGGATGCACGGCACGATCGCCAGTGTCAGCGGCAGGCTGAGCGCAAAGACCGTTCCTCGGCCGACGGCCGAATCGATTTCCAACACGCCCCCGATCTGTTCGAGATTGGTCTTTACCACGTCCATGCCGACGCCCCGGCCCGACAGGTCGGTGACTTGTGTGGCGGTGGAAAATCCAGACAGAAGGATCAGGTCATAGACCTGCCTCTCGCTCAGGCGGTCGAGCTCATCCTGACTCCGCACTCCCCGCTGAAGGGCCTTCCGGCGGATCGCATCTCTATCAAGGCCCCGACCGTCGTCGCGGATCTCGATCACGATCCGTCCGCCCCTCTGACAGGCGGAAAGGTGGATCTGGCCCGTCGTCGGTTTGCCCGCCCGCATCCGCTCGTCGGGTGTCTCCACACCGTGGTCGCAGCAGTTTCGGACCAGGTGCGTCAGCGGATCGGCGAGCATCTCGATGATGGTCTTGTCCAGTTCAACCTCGGTTCCCGATATCCGGATGTCGATCTGCTTGCCGAGCTGCCGCGCCAGATCGCGCACGAGGCGCGGAAACCTGTCGAACAGGGTTCCCACCGGCTGCATCCGCATGCGAAGTGCCGCATCTTGCAGATCGTTGGTGACCGAGTCGAGCCTTCGCATCAACTGACGGAGTTGAACCATCGCAGGGTCTGTCGAGTGAATGGCCTGGTTGCGGACCAGGACCAGTTCCCCGGCCAGACCGAGCATGCGATCGATCAACGAAACCGGAATCCGCAGCGACGTCGCGGCCGGTGCGGTCGGCCGGGCGGATTCGCTGGCTGGACGGCTGCCCTGTTTTGCCCCGTTGTCGACGCGTTCCAGGCGGACGATGGCGGCACAGGGGATGTTGAGCTGCTGCGCAAACTGCTCCGGCCCCAGGGCGGAAGATACGATGGCCCGATACCACAGCGGCGGGACCGGCAGCCCCTCGAAAAGGGCCGGTCCGGCGAGGTCGATGCGCGAGTCGAGCACCTCACCGGCCTGAGCCAGACGCCTGGCCACTTCAAACGGCATGAGGCCGAAATCCCGTTCGCACTGGAACCAGTCGAGCTTGACGCCATAGAGGAATGCGGCGTGTTGCCGCCAGCTCGCCAGGACGCGCTCGGACAGCGGAAACTCACCGGGTTGTGCGGCCGACCTGACCAGCGGAGTGGATGCAGGTGCTGTGCCGGGCTGAACGGCCACGACCTTCGACAACCGGGCTTCGGCAGACATATCGGGCGGGCCGGCCAGGGATTGCAGTTGTGCCAACAGCGAAGAGACATCTGCCTCGTTGCTGTGTTCCAGATCGTCCATCATGGCACCGACCCGGTCGAGGGCCGACAGGAGCGTGTCGATCACATCGGAGGTCGGTGAGATTCGCCCATCACGGATGTTCTCGAACACCGTCTCCATGGCATGTGAGAGCTGCTCGATCTTCTTCCAACCGGTGAAGCCGGCTCCCCCTTTGATGCCATGAGCGCAGCGAAGCAGTTGCTCGAAATGGGCCTGAGGTTCACCTTCGTTTCGCTCCAGAGCAATCAACCGGGACGTCATGTCGGCCAGGTGTTCCCGGGCTTCTACGACGAACCGCTGGCTGTGATGGGGCTCTGTGGACATAGAACTCCTGATCACGCATTTCGCCCGAAGGCGGCGTCCAGCCCTGTGATCCGAAACAACCCTGCCATCGCGACCGACAGACCCTCAGTGTCAATCGCGGGCGCCGACTCATCCCGGGCGATTTCCCGGGCGAACGAAACAAGCAGGGACATCGCTGCGGCACTGATATGTTGAACCTGCCCGAAATCGATTCGGATGCGAGGTGGATGGCCCCGAAGGATGCCCGATAGATTGACCCTCAGCGATTCGGCGGCCGACGCATCCAGAACGGCCGGCAGGATCAGATGGGGGGCTGCCGACCGCACGGCGGACACGGCGGGTTCGAGGGCTGCTTCGGTCACGGGCGATGGCTGTGCCGGTCTGTCCGATGGCTGCGGAGGCTTGCCGTCCCTCACCGCGGTGATCTGATCGATCAGGGCCTGGATCGATTCTTCGTCCATCGCAGAACCCGGTTGAGGTGAACAGATCTTCTGTAGCGCGTCCACGCCCTGGAAAAGAACATCCACCGTCTCGCTGCTCAGCGTGATCCGATGTCCCTTGGCGGCGAGGAAGACGTCCTCCATCACGTGCGAGACCCGGACGGCTGCATCGATGCCGACGATTCGGGCGGCCCCTTTGATCGAATGCGCCGCTCGCATCATCGATTCGATGTCCTTGTCGCCCGCCCGGTCCTTCTCCAGCGCAAGCAACCCCTCGCTCAGCACCGGGACGTGCGTGTCCATCTCGGCACGGAACAGCTCAAGCATCGCAGGATCGCAACCGTCGGGACCGGACATGGAGCACCTCTGGCGAAGAGTATACCGGCGCGCACATCCTAATACAGCCCCGGGGTTCCCGATCCAGCGGGACTCCATGGGGGCAACTGCCCGCGCCCCGCGTCGTGCCGGTGTCAGCTTCAAGGTGTGAACTTCGAAGGGTAATGCCCTATACTGATCGCCAGTACGGCGATCCTGACGCTGCCGCGACCACGGGCCGCGCATCGGCCGGAAACCGCCGCCACGTCACAACGAGGGACTACAGGCCATGACCGACAACACCTCATCACCGATTACGTCCGGAGCGGAAGGCATCGTTGTGCTGCTCGTCGACGATCAACCTATCATCGCCGAGGCGGTTCGCCGCATGCTGGCACCGCATCCCGACATCCGCTTCCACTACTGCAAAGACCCCACAAAGGCCATTGCGATGGCGGCAGAACTCCGGCCGACCGTCATCCTCCAGGACCTCGTGATGCCCGATGTCGACGGGCTGGACCTCGTGCGAGACTACCGTCGCCAGGAAGCCACGCAGCTGACTCCCCTGATCGTGCTCAGCTCGCGGGAGGAGGCCGTCACCAAGGCTGAGGCCTTCGCTCGCGGCGCAAACGACTACCTCGTGAAGCTGCCGGACCCCGTCGAAGTCCTCGCGCGAATCCGATACCACTCACGCGGCTACATCGCGATGCTGGAGCGCAACGCGGCCTATGAGGCGCTGGCTCGAAGCGAAAAGGCCCTGATGGACGAACTGACCAAGGCTGCCGAATATGTCCGCTCGCTGCTGCCGCCGCCGCTGACCGAGCCTGTTGCGACCGATTGGCGCTACATCCCGTCGGCCTCCCTGGGGGGCGATTCCTTCGACTACCTCTGGCTCGACGACGATCACCTGGCCATGTACCTCCTCGACGTGTCGGGCCATGGCGTCGGGCCGGCGCTGCTCTCTATTTCGGTCATGAACATGCTGCGCACGCGAGGACTCCGCAACGCCGATTTCAGCGATCCCGGCAGCGTTCTGCGAGCCCTCAACGAATCGTTCCAGATGTCCGAACATTCCATGTTCTTCACCATGTGGTACGGCGTGTACTCTCGCCGCACGTCCGAGCTGCGCTACGCGGGGGCGGGGCATCCCCCGTCACTTCTGGCGGTCCCCGGCACATCGCTGCGCCAGCTCAAGTCACAGGGAATGGTCGTCGGCGCGATGACCGGCCTCGACTACCCCACCGATGTCGTCGCCGTCCCCTCCGGCAGCCGGCTCCTTCTCTATAGCGATGGCGTGTTCGAAATTCAGATCGACGAGCGGACCATGTGGGGGCTCGACGAGTTTATTGAGTTCCTCGGCCAACTGCCCGACAATGAAACCTCGCGCCTCGATCGCATCCTGGCCCAGTCTCGCGGCCTGAGAGGCAGCGACGCATTGGAGGACGATTTCTCCATCGTCGAGCTGACCTTCCCATGATCTCCGATAGGAGAGACCGTTCCACAAGCAACCGCCGACAGGCATCAAAGGTGAGATATGATGACCAACATCTTCCCCGCACTGGCATTGACGCTGTCTGCTGCCGGAGGAGCTTCGGTGTCGAACGACATGACGTTGTGGTACGGCCGTCCGGCCACACTGTGGACCGAAGCGATGCCCATCGGCAACGGGCGTCTCGGCGCGATGGTCTTCGGCGGCGCACACCGCGAGCGAATCCAGCTCAACGAGGGCAGCCTCTGGTCGGGCGGCCCCCAGGATGCCGACAACCCCGACGCCCTCAATCACCTGGCCCGGGTCCGCAAGCTCCTGTTCGAGGGCAAGTACGTCGAGGCCCAGAACCTGACGATCAAGACCATGGTCTGCAAAGGCCTCGGGTCTCACTCCGGCGGGTCGGCTCACGACCCGTACGGTTCATATCAGACCCTCGGGGATCTTCGCCTGGCCTTCGAGGGGCATTCGAACCCGCCCACCGACTATCGCCGTCAGCTCGATCTCGACCGGGCGGTCGTCGGCGTCAGCTACAACATCGGCGCCGCGCGATTCACGCGCGAAATCTTCAGCAGCGCCGCCGATCAGGTCCTCGTCATCCGCCTGACCTGCGATAAGCCGGGATCGCTGTCCTTTGATGTCGGCCTCGACCGCGATTCCCGAAGCGGCTCGCACCCGTGGAAAAACGACTCCGCCCTTGAGCCCTTCCCGACCACCACAGACCCCGAGACGCCTCTGAAGGCCCAGGTCATCGCCCCCAATCGCCTCGTGATGAGTGGCCGTGCATGGCAGGGCAAAGGCATGAAGTTCGAGGCCCACCTCGTGGTCCTCAACGAGGGAGGCCAGGTCCACCCCGGCAAGGGGCCCGGCACGCTGGCCATCAGAGGGGCCGACGCCGTCTCGCTCTTGCTGACTGCCGCAACCGACTATCGCGATAAGGACCCCGCTCAACTCTGCCGGTCGCGTTTGGATGCTGCTTCCGGCAAACCCTTCTCCGACGTGCTCGCCGCGCACGTGGCAGACTACCAGAGACTCTTCCATCGCCTGAAGATCAACCTCGGGGAAGCTCCCAACGCCGCCCCGCTCCCCACCGACGAACGATTGGCCGCCGTTCGCAAGGGCGCCAACGATCCGCAACTGATCGCCCAATACTTCCAGTTCGGGCGATACCTGCTCATCTCCAGCTCACGCCCCGGCGGCATGCCGGCCAACCTCCAGGGCATCTGGTGCGACCACATCCAGGCCCCATGGAACGCAGACTACCACCACAACATCAACGATCAGATGAACTACTGGCCGGCCGAGGTCTGCAACCTCGCGGAGTGTCACCTGCCGTTTCTGGAGCTGATCGATTCGCTTCGCGCCCCAGGTCGTAAGACGGCCCGAGCCCACTACGGAGCCGGCGGTTGGGTTGTCCATACGATCTCCAACGTG
The DNA here is from genome assembly GCA_964446835.1 of uncultured Planctomycetales bacterium. Classification (GTDB taxonomy): domain Bacteria; phylum Planctomycetota; class Phycisphaerae; order UBA1845; family JAFGLZ01; genus CAYUQT01. The sequence continues at coordinate 20,513 of CAYUQT010000071.1, forward strand.
TGGGGGTTCACCTCGCCCGGCGAGCATCCCGGCTGGGGCCAGTTCACCTCGGCCGGAGCATGGCTCTGTCAGCATCTCTGGGAGCATTACGCCTTCTCCGGCGACCGGAAGTACCTCCAATGGGCCTACCCGATCATGAAGGAATCGGCCGAGTTCTACCTCGATTTCCTCGTCGAGGAACCCAAGCACGGCTGGTTGGTCACGAGCCCCTCGAATTCTCCTGAGAACAGCTTTCGAACGAAGGACGGCCAGGTGGCCAATGTTTGCATGGGCCCCACCATGGACCAGGAGATCCTCTGGGACCTCTTCACGCACTGCATCGAGGCCGGCAAGGTGCTCGGTCTCGATGCCGAGTTCCGCGCCCGGCTGGAAAAGACTCGCGCCCGGCTGGCCCCGCTGCAGATCGGCAAACACGGACAGTTGCAGGAGTGGCTTGAGGACTTCGACGAGCCCGAGCCCGGGCACCGCCATATGTCGCACCTGTTCGCCCTGCACCCGGGCAACCAGATCACACGCCGCGGCACTCCCCAACTTGCCGGGGCGGCCCGAAAATCGCTTGAACGGCGCCTCGCCTTCGGCGGCGGACACACCGGCTGGAGTCGGGCGTGGATGATCAACTTCTGGGCACGCCTCGAAGACGGCCGGAAGGCCCAGGAGAACATCCAGGCGCTGCTCGCCAAGTCAACGGTACCGAACCTCTTTGACAACCACCCGCCGTTCCAGATCGACGGCAACTTCGGTGCCACCGCCGGCATCGCCGAAATGCTCCTGCAGAGCCACGCCGCCGAGATCGCCATACTCCCGGCATTGCCGAAGGCCTGGCCCACCGGATACGTCATAGGGCTTCGCGCCCGGGGCGGGTTTGAGGTGGATATCACTTGGGTGGACGGCCGCCTCGTCGAGGCCGTCATCCGGTCCGGCTTGGGCGGTTCGTGCCGCGTGCGAACCCCCGGTCCGTCACGAGTCTCGGCAGCCGATCAGCCCATTGACTCAAAGCCGATCGACACATCGTGCCTGGAGTTCACAACCAAGGCCGGAGGGGTCTACAAGCTATCCGCCCAATAGCGAACCGAGACGAACCCGGAATTGCAGCGGACCGTCCGCATCCGGGAGGGCGTCTATTGGCAGAGCCGGTCCTTTACCGCCGGCGGATGGAATGATCAGGAATCACCTATGCCCGACCTTCCCACACGCATCGCCGACTTTCACGTGCATCTCTTCCCGGACAAGATGTTCGACTCCATCTGGGACTTCTTCTTGAAGAACTACGGATGGGACGTCATCTATCGCCTCTACTACCGCGAATGCATCGAGTATCTCCGGGCCCGCGGCGTCGAAACGATCGTCTATTCCAACTACGCACACCGGCAGGGCATTGCCGCCGGCCTCAACGAGTGGAATCTCAAGGTCCTCGACGAGATACCGGGGCTCTACTGCTTCGCGGCCTATCATCCGGACGACAGCGACGGCATCGACATGGCCCGCCGCGTCCTCGACCACCCGCGAGTCCTCGGTTTCAAACTCCAGCTCCTCGTGCAGCGGTTCTACCCCCACGACAAACGCATGTTTCCGCTCTACGAGATGGTCATCGACCGGGGCAAGCGAATCCTCTTTCACGTCGGTACCGGCCCCGAGCCTAACGAGTTCGTGGGACTGAGTGAGTTCAAGAAGCTGCTGAACGTCTTTCCAGCCCTCCCCGCCAACGTGGCCCACATGGGCGCCTTCGAATACCAGGGATTCATCGACCTCCTGGAGACCCACCCCGGGCTCTGCTTCGATACGGCCTTCGCCTTCAGCCCGGAGCTCAACGCCGCATCTCATGTGGGTCCCGAGGTGTTCGAGCGGCATCGTGACCGGATCGTCTACGGCTCTGATTTCCCTTTCCTGACCTTCCCGCGAGACCGGGAAATCGACGCCCTGCTCCGCCTGGGGCTCTCACAGGAGTTCTACGACACCGTCTTCCGCAACAACGGCCGGCGACTGATCAGGGCGTGCGCACCCGATGCGTAGCCCGGCGAGTGGGCCATCCGCGTTGCCGGAACCGCCGACCAGTGCGGGCAACACGTACATGTCGCTGAGCAGCGCCAACAGCATGCCAATACTCATCAGAAACCCGAACTGGGCCGTCGGCCGAAACGGGCTCAGCAGGAACATCGCCATGCAGACGGCTACCACCACCGAACTGCCGACGCACGGAACCCAGCACTCCACGATGGCTTCGGCCATCGATGACCTGGAGTGCCGCGCGGCCAACAGGTGCAGCGTGTCGTCGACGGCCACGCCGATCAGTATGGAGCCGATCATGAGCGACGGCAGATCGAGCGGCCAGCGGAGCAGCACGGCCAGCAGGACCAGGAACAATACGGGCAGGAGATTCGCAATGACGCTGTAAAGCCCCCATCGGATGCTCCGATGTACCAACACGACCACCAGGCTCGCCACCAAAGCCATGAACGGAAGGGATCCGATTGCCACCCGCCGGATCAGCACCTGGACCTCGGCCAGTTGGGCGGCCACGCCCCGCCATTCCAGCTTCACGCCCGCGCGGTCGGCCCAGGCCTGCCATTGACGATGGGCGGCAATCAAAGAGGGAAGAGCCGAATTGTCGGCCAGGCACCAGTAGGTCCTGAGCTCGCCACGAAGGAAGCGGGATGTATCGATGACCTTTCGTAGACCCGGTGTGTTGCGGAGCATCGGCATCGGATCGGCCTTCCCATCGACGCAGACCTGAAAGGGCAGCATCCCCGTGAGCCGCTCGTTGAGCAGCGAGAAATGCCTCACAATCTGGGACCCCGGTGGGAAGTAGTTCAGAGGGTCATTCTCGAATCGAAGCCACGGGCAGGCCACAATCGATGCCAGCGCGAGCCCACCCGTCGCAATCAGTACCACCGTGCGCCACCGCGCCATCGCGCCGTCGCAACAGAAACTGGGCGATCAGTAGCCCATGCCAGACAGCAATGATGCTGCCCCAGAGCACGAACAGAATGATGATCGCTCCCGTCATCATGTTCCGCACCACAGGCTGAACGGTGTGTGCTTCATGCCGATGCCGCCGCCTTCGTTCCCCTCACCCGCGGCTTTCCGTGGTGGCTACCGAGGCGTCCAGGGCGTCGCCCAGCGCATCGAGCTGATCCTTCTCGACGATCAGCGGCGGCATGATCGTCAGCACATTGCGATTCGGCCCCGTCTTTCCGCACAGGAAACCTCGATCCTTCAACTCCTCAAGAACCGCATCTGTCCTGCGGGCATCGGGTGTGCCGTCGCGGTCGGTGATGTCCACCCCGATCATCAACCCGAGTCCTCGCGGGTTGCGCAGGCTCCGGTGCTCAGCGGCCAGTGCCCGCAGCCGATCTGAGAAATGATCTCCGAGCATCTCAGACCGCTCAGCGAGCCTGTTCTCCCGATGAAACGCCAGCACCGCCAGTGCCGCGGCTGCCGACACCGGGTTCCCGCCATAGGTCGAAGCACCGGGGCGAGTGTAGCTGCCGGCAATCGCATCGGTCGTAACGAACGCCGCGATCGGAAACCCGCTTCCCAGGGCCTTACTGATGGCAAGGATGTCCGGTGCGATCCCCCAATGCTCGCACGCAAACCACCGGCCGGTTCGACCGAACCCCGTCTGCACCTCGTCCAGGATCAAGAGGACGCCGAATTCATCGCACATCGCTCGAACCCGCGGCCAGTAATCCGGAGGAGGCACCTGGATGCCCCCGTTGCCCTGGATAGGCTCGGCCAGCACCGCCGCGATGCGATCCCGATGCGGAATCAGCACTTGGCGGAGGGCCTTCGCATCGCCGAACGGCACGTGATGTATACCCCCCAGCGGAAAGGGGGCTGTCCGCCAGATCTCAAGCCCTGTAAGGTTCATGGCCCATCGCGTACGCCCGTGCAGACCGGTCGTCGTCGCGACGATGTCGGGTCGTTTCGTGTGCAGGCTCGCGAGCAACGTCGCCCCCTCCAGGGCTTCGCTGCCGCTGGCGCAGAAGGAAGCTCCGCCGCAACGCGCCGGGGGTCACCTGGGCCAGTGCTTCGGCCAGCCTCAGAATCGGCTCCGTCAGGTAGATCGTCGTCGTGTGCTGAAGGGCGCGAATCTGCTGGATGGCGGGCTCGATGATCGCCGGATTGCAGTGCCCCGCGTTCATCACCGTCACGCCGGCATAGCAGTCCAGATAGCGGCGGCCCGCTGAGTCGATCAGCCAGCATCCCTCGCCCGCCGTAATGTGCGGCGGATTCCGGTAGAAGTGATACACGCACGGTACAACATACTCGGCCTTGAGCCTCAACAGCTCCTCCGGATGGGCGGCACACCGGGTGTCCGTCATAGGCTCACCAGATCCTTCATGACCTCCGCCGTGGTCCGGGATTGGACGATCGATCGCACGTACGGGCCGAAATTGAGCGGCCGGGGGCTCGTCCGTTGAACACGGTCCCGGGCGGATCTCCATGCTTCACTGCGGCCATTCGTGGATCCCAGGCTGTCCAGTCGCCAGCGATAGGCCTGCGTGATGGCCCCGACCAGGGCGGCAGGATAGAACGGACCCTCGATGCGCAGCAACCCGATGCCGGGAAAGACAAACGTCTCCAGTGCCGGCAGAATCGCCAGACCGTGTCCGGTCAACAGGTGATTCCGGCAGCAAGAATCCGTGACAATGGGGCGTACCTGACCGCAGGCGTCTTTCAAACCGAAGGACGCGTGTCGGCACGGTCCGCGACACACATCCTTGCGTCCCTCGGAGAGAACATGCAGGGCGATCAGGCAGTGTTCCATCAACATGCCCGTGATCGGTCCGTGCGCGAGGATTTCCAGCGGCAGGGGGGGCATGCCGGCCAGCGCGTGCAGATCCGTCAACCCCGCCTCATTCGAGACGGTCACCTGTCGCGCGCCCAGCTCGCCCAGCAATGCCACCGCCGAACTGTTCAGCACGTTCAGGCCGAAGTCCGCGATCATCGTTACCTCCGGGCACACCTCTCGGGCCAGACGCAACGTCCCCAGGTGGTGGACAAGCACGGCATCCGGTCCACAGGGCGCCAACTGCTCCAGCAGCCGGCGAGAGGCTGCCCATTCCCGGTGGGTCGTGATCCGCGGCGTTCGTACGCCGACCCTCACAGACCGTGCATGGGCCTTCCGAACGACGTCAACAAAGCCCTTCAACGATCGGTCCGATGGCGCCGTCGGCAGAAACTCCAAGGAAAGGTACACCCGATCGGCGCCCGCCTCGATGGCCGCCTCGGCTCCTTCGACATCGGCGACGGACACCGCCAGATCCGGCACGTCCGTCGCATCGATCCGGATCGCCGCAGAGCCGTTCTTGGGAAGGGTCTGATCGCATCCCGCGACCTCCACGCACCCCTTGCTCAGGAAGAGTGGCTCCCGCTGTCCCGAGATGTCGAAATGGTCGCGATGGGATGTGCCGCCCAGCAGCGTGAGTGTCGAGAGGCGGCGCACCTGGCTGCCGTAGACCTTCTCCATCATGCTCGCGTCGGTCTCGAAGGTCGTCGGGCAGTCATAGTACGCATCGATCGCCCGCCGGTAGGTGCCCACGATCGTTTTGAGGTACGTCGCATCACGCATCCGTCCCTCGATCTTGAATGAGCAGATGCCCGCCTGGATCAGGTCGGGGATGTTGCGGAGCAGACACAGGTCCTTGATGGCAAGCAGGTGTCCCGACTGAAGGCTCTCCGCCGATCGGTCCGCGTCCAGCCGGACCAGCTCATACGCCCACCGGCAGGGCTTCATGCACTCGCCACGGTTGGCGCTCTTGCCGAACAGCACGCCGGACATGCTGCATTGCCCGGACTGCGCCGTGCACATGTCGCCGTGAACGAAGCATTCGGTTTCGATGTCCGCCAGGCGCCCGATGTCCGCGACCGTTCGCAGATCGATGTCGCGAGACACGATGACCCGCCCGACCCCCAGCAACTTGAGCGCCACGGCATGCTGCGGATGGTGCACGTTCATCATGGTGCTGGCATGAAGGGGCACGGTCAGCGACATTTCGCGGGCCAGTCGCAGCACCCCGAGGTCCTGAAGGATGATCGCATCCGCCCCGAGCTGTTCCACGTAGCCAAGCAGGTCCCTCGCCTGAGAGAGGTCTTCCTCCCCCAGCAATGCGTTGATCACGACGTGAGCCCGAGCCCCGTTCCTGTGGACCCATTCCACGGCGTCCGCCAGCTCCGCATCATCAAAGTTGAAATCCTTACGGTGCCGTCTCATGTTGAGCCGTTTGGCGCCGAAATACACGGCATCCGCCCCGGCCTCCACAACGGCTTCCAGTGCCTCCCGACGTCCCGCCGGTGCAAGAAGCTCCACTGTCCGCGTCAGGTTGCATATGTCGTCTTAGATGGACAAGTCTGTTGCTCCGGATGTCTTCGGCTCGCGGCAGCTTCTTGCGACGGATCAATACAGGCCCACCGCCAAGCGCACGCCGGGCTTGGGAGCGGTGTGGGGGTTTCTGAGCCCCGGCAGGTCGAAACCATGCGGTCCGTCCGACGGCGGAGCCATCAACTGGGCCTGATCGCGCTCCCGGAATCTCACGATCAGCATGCTCTCATCCAGCCGGCTGAACCGCACCTGGCCCGTCTGGCCGATGCCCAGCGGGTTCCCCTCCTCGTCGATGATCTCGAAATGAAGCCGGTTCCCATAGGGATAGTAGTCCAGCGGTCGGCCGACCGCCGTGCGCAGCTCCATGCAGCAGCCGAAGAGCGTGTTGCCGTAGCCCGACACGTGAACGGCGTTCGGAAAGAGCCGGCTCTGGAAATCCTCCATCTCCTCCGGCTGGATCGCCATTCCGCCATAATGAACGCCGCGGATCCGCTCTCGCTGCCCGCGATCCATCGCTTCGGCCAGGGCCCTGAGCACCACCGGCGTCGTGAACAGAACCCCGATCCGCTGATGCCGGATGATCTCCATGCCCTGCTCGATCACATGCTGAAGGTAGCGTCGGGCGGCGAACGAACCCTCCGGCAGATGCTTGGCCCACCGGGCGTCGAAATCTACGCAGAACGGGTCGGCACTGCCCATCGCCTCGGCCACAAGCCGTGCGGCCTTGCCGATAATGTGCGGGCCGCTCGGCCCCACATAGAGCCAGTCTTTGCCCCTGGGAAAGCCGACCCGCTGTCCCGCCGCCACAAAGGGCTGCACGAAGGCCTCGTGAAACTCATCGAGCCGGTAGGCCGTCCACGTGCCTTGCCCCGTCGTCCCGCCGGTCTGCCCGAGGATGAAACAATCCTGGTGCCGGTGAAACTGACGGGGGATGTAGTCGGCCAGCGGCCGTTGCGACAGTTCCTCGGCGGTCACCTCCCCAAGTACCGCCAGATCGGCCATACACCGAACCTCTCGTCGCGCGTCGATCCCCAGCATCTCCTGACGATCGAGCCAGAAACGACTCCCGCCGTCGGGGTCGAAGTGACAGGCGATCACGCTGTGCAGGTGGTCGTCCGGACTTTCCAGGGCACTCGCACGAATCGGCTTCATCATCACCGACATAGTGCTTCCTCCTTGCGTGAAAAAACCCCGGCAATGAACTTACGGCAGAATTCGAGGACAGAATCCTCCTGCCCCTTGAAGAAATGGTCCCCTCCGGCCAGACAGTGTGCGACCTTCGGTTCGGCAACGCCCTCGAGCCAGGCCTCCGTCTGTCCGACCGGCGTGGCGAAGTCGTTGTCGCTATAAAGAACCAGTGTGGGAATCGCCGCCGGCAGGGCCAGGGCGTGCCGGCACACCGTGGGTGAGATCAGGATCAGCCCCCGAACATCGTCGGCCATCGCGGCAAGTGCCGCATAGGCACCGAAACTGTACCCGACCAGAATCAGGGGAAGCCCCGCCTCGCGACGCAGCCAGTCGGCCGCTCGGCATACGTCCTCGATCATCTGCGGATCCTGATGGGAATGGCCGGTCTCCCAGAACTGTGCCAGCGCCGGCGCCACATCGATCGCCGGGCCGTCGCTCTCGCCCACGCCCGAGTAGTCGAACCGCAGCGTAAGGCCGTTGCCCTCCGCCAGGCCCAGCCCCAGATGGGCGATGATGTTGTTGCCCATGTGCCCGCCCATATACGGGTGCGGATTCACCGGCAGACAGGCGTAGTCGGCCTCACCCAGCCCGTAGGCAAGCTCCCCGGCCAGATACCCATGTCTGCACGGTATGCGGACGCGTTCCTGGTATACGCTGTCGGTCATGCTCGTGCGCCTGCCTCTGCCAGCGATTCGGCGGTGCAAGGCCACTCTCGCGTGAAGGCGTGCAGAATCACCGCCATCTTCATCGCCCGCTCCACGTCTCCGAACAGCTCCGCCCGACCCGTCAGAAACAGCTCCTGAGGGTGTGTACTGCCGCTGATCGCCTGCCAGAACACCTTGCCCGTGGCCCGATACCCAAAATCCTCGCGGATTCCGTCAACCCCTCGCCGCACCGTGTGGAGCTGCCCGCGATCGAACACGCACACCCATTCGCCGTTGGGCTCGTCCTCGATGACGAAACGCGTCGTGGCCGTGATCCCCGTCAGCCGGGCAACCTGCGACCGCCCCACGTGCTGGGGGAGAAAGGATTCAAAATAGGCGGCGCAGGGTGACCCGTCGCGACCGCCGGTCTTTCGGCGCCGGCCCCACTGGGCAGAGTGGGCATACGCCACGAGCCGCTCAAGGGCCTCGCGATCGTACGAGGGGCAGGCCTGGCTCGCCTCCTGCTCCACGGCATCGGCGTTGGACCGAACAAATGTCGGTGTATCGACGAAGTAATGCTCGATCGATCGGCTGATCTCGTAGAACCGTTGCTCGTGTTCATTGAGACCCTCGGTCGGGAATAGCTCCGGGGCCACGAAACTCCCTCCCCCGAGGCCGAAGTACCCTTCGAAGGCGGTCTTGATCAACTCGTTGGTCGGCGGGTGCGGATGAACCAGGTGATAGACTCGCCCGTGAGCCGCCGGCGTCCGGATGATGTGGGCGATCGTCGCCGCCACATGGTCGACCGGCACGATGTTCTGGAACCCCTCCGGCTTGGCCTTGATGCGCAGCGCCATGTGGCGGCGCGAAGACTCGTCTGCCCCCCGCATCGCCCGGTCGAGAAACTCCGTCGCACGCGCCAGAACATAGAAGCCCGAGAACTTCGTCGCCCGGCCCGAACCGTGTTCGCCCACCACCACCGACGGCCGGCACACCGTCAGACGGCCTCCACCCCGTTGGGCCCATTCCGCGCACAACCGTTCCGCCTGCCACTTGCTCTCTTCGTAGGCATTGTGGAACCTCGGCCGGTGCGACGGCAGCGCCTCTGCTACCGGTTCGCCGGCTCGACCGCACGTATAGGCCGAACTGATCAGATGCAGCGAGTCCATCCCTCGCTCACCGGCCCAATCCAGCAACCGCTGGGTGCCGATGACGTTCGTCCGATGCGGGTCGCCGTCTCCATCCACGTGAAACCGTGTCGAGGCGGCGCAATGTACAACCTCGCCGATCCGAATGTCCGACAGCTTCGGCCACACGTTCCCCAGATCGCCTTCAACTGGCAATAGCCGCTCGCGCCGGACCGCATCGTCCACATCGACGTCGAGATCGGCCAGCAGATCCGCCAATCGCTTGACGGTCTCGTCCAGAGGGGGACGCAAGAGTACCGCGCATCGGCGCCCCTGACGCAGCAATTTCGCCAGCAGGTAGTGGCCGATGAAACCTGTCGAGCCCGTAAGGAACAGCATCGGGTCGGATGGGATGTACATGGAGCGAGTGAGCCTTCCTAAAGCCCTTCTCGTGTTGAACGACGACAGAGGACTGTGCCTTGGATGGGCCGCTGCGACTTGCATGTCCCCGTATCGCGCGTCGGCATGTCTCGAAAGTGCCCGCGCACCGACGGCGGCAGGGGAGTTACAGCAGAGAATACGAATGTCATCCTCTAGAATCGCTTCACGATGTTAGGCAGGCTCGCCATTATTACTCTATTTATAGGACCCTCATCCCCGCACTTCAAGTTTGTCGATATTGACTATCCACAGCAGAGTGCTCATCCTGCCTGCTTCCCCTCACAATGCAAGATTCCAAGGGACTGGCTCGCTTCGATATCGGCAGCGCGAGCGAGGTTCGGGAGGGTGAGTGTACCCGTGAGCCGCCCTTTGGGTGCGCCGGCAACGACGGCGCTCTGGATCGCCCCGCAGCCGCTCCCAGACTGTGGCCCTTGCCCAATCCCGAGCCGGCGGTTCGCACCCGGAAACCCCCGCGTGCCCCAACAACCGGGCGCTCCCCGGCCGCGCCCTTGGATTACTACCACTTGGCCACCGCGTCCAGAACGCAGCGGCGAACCGTCCTCACAGGCGCTGCATCTTTCAGCAGGTGGTCCCGGTCGTACATCGGGTACACGCCCGGCGCCCCATGGCGCGGAGCGATCTTCGTCACCGTGTTGCCGCGCATCGTGATCGTGTAGACGGCCTCGCTCTTCGTCTTCGCGTGCGCGGTACGGCTGAGCGTCGTCTCGGGCACCGGGAAACGCAACTCGACCACATCGCCCGGCCGAAGCTCGTCGAAGATCTGGTATCGACCCGTCATCGTCAATCGACGTTCCTGGGCGTTCACGGTACAGCGGAGTTGTCGTGGGTTGACCCACGGTGGAATGCGAACGGAAATGCGCCGGACCGTCTTGTTGCGGAGGACGACCCGCCCCTCATAGGGCAGATAGCTGTCGATGTCCAACCACGGCGCAGCGCGGTTTAGCAACAGGTTCACCTGGGCCTGGTCGCCCTGGCAACGGGTGATCGATTCCCAGGCGTAATACAACCCGCGCGTGGCATTGGCCGTGCAACACTGCATCGTGCGGGCCACCTGCGAGTGGTCCGGCATGAGATAGGACGCGTAGATCCCCAACATCCTGTCGAGCACCTTGTCTGTACACACCTGTCTCGGATGCCCGGTCGGTTGAGTCTGCGGCTGCTGCGCGGCGATCTTCTCCAACAGATCGCGGCGCGTGTATTGCCCCTCCGCCAAGTGGTTTCGGATGATCCGGTCCGCGTCCTCCCAATAGTCGCCCAGCCCCGCGTCGCTCATCTTAACGGTCATCGCGACCAGGTCGCCGAGCATGCACCCCTCCATCGGATGGCGATCGCCCGGCCACGTGGGCATGAAGCCGATCTCGTGAATGCCATAGGCGCGCATCTGCTCGTACGACGACCGCACGAGATCACACATATGCGAGTCGCCTGCTACCAGACCGTATTCGAGCAAACCGCGCAGCGCGATCGCTCGGGCGTGAAAGTGGCTGTCGACATGCCCCTGCTCGTTGCCGGCCACCAATGGTGGATCACTGGGATGGCCCCAGAACTTCGACTTGCTGATGAATCGCGCAATCTGCCCGGCCGATTCCAACGCCTGCTCGTCGCCGCTCTGGCCCGCCCACATCGACAGGCCTCGCAGGGGGTAGCCGAAGTAGGCCACGACGCTCCCTTCGCCGCCTTCGTGTTCGCCGCGAGGTTCATCGGTGTTGAGCCAGCCGGACCGGGGCCGCGTGAACGGATGGCCCGTCTTGCCGCCTTCCGGGTAATACGCGTAGGTCTTGCCGGTCGCCGGGTCCTGTTTCTTGATGGTCTCTCGCGCCAAACCGCGAGCGATCTTCTTGATCAGGTCGGCGCACGGCGTAATCCCAGCGGCATCTCTCACGGCCAGGGCCGTCAGCAGAATGCCCGTGGTGCCGGGAATGGCGTAGTCCTGCGGCTGGGTCTTGTAGCCCTTGTCGGCGTAGGCATCCAGATGCCAGGGGCGTTTCGGGTTGTACTTGGCGTAGTAGAGGCCATCCTCCGGAGATACCAAGCTCGTAACCGCTTTGAGCAGCCCTTGCTCGATATCCATGTATTGGCTGCTTCCACACGCATTGCGGAGCAGTGTCATGCAGTCGAGGAATTTAGGGGCACACTCGATGTCGCACCCGCTGTGCTTGAGGTAAGGCGGTCGGTTGCACCAGAAGACCTCGAACCACATCATGAAGTCGTCATCCGGGTCGCTGGTGCCTGCAATGCCATGCAGCGCGAGTTCGGCCCGCTCGGCGAGATCCAGCGTGTCCGGGACGACGGCCTCGTAGGTGGCACCGGTGTACGGAACGGTCATTCGGCTTGTCGGCGGCTTGGCCGCCGCAGTGCCGCCCGTTCCGTCCGAAGCCCGGGTCAGGCCGGGGGCCAGGAGGCCACCTGCCGCTGCGGCTTGAAGAAACCTTCGACGGCTCAAGTCTTCTACCGGACTCATGGGCGTTGACCTCCATATCCACATGCGTCTGCAACGTTGTCCTCGCGGTCGATGGGGTGGCTCATCGGAGCGGACGAGGAACCTTTGCGATGGTACGGCTCAATACAGACCTTGTACGCGGCGCCGGAGGTCGTTGTGGCCTTTGCCGCAACGTCGGCCGCTTCGGCTTTCGCTGGAACGCGCGCGGCCAGTTGCCCGGAGGCGCCGCCGGCCAAGCCGAATGCGGCCAACACAAGGCAGGATAGAGAAGCTCGATAGGTCATCGGTGAGACTCCAATCCAGCCCCCCAACCGCCTCTTATGTCACTCCCGATTTAATCCTGCACGTTGCCGCATGCTTGCCCTTCGGGAAGACATGCTACTCGTCACAAAGGGACGTGCAGGGTGAATGTGGATTTCGTATCAAGTATATACCCGCGACGCCCCTGGACTGTACATCTACGAGGGCCGCGGATGAAGTCGATCTCTGCTGCTTCCATGGAGTCGCGGCTCTATCGGTGCATCTTGCCACGACGCGTGGCATCTGGTGATATGCCATGATGTGCCGGATGCACGCGCGTCACTCGGCCTGGGGCAAAGGAGAAGGGGATGGAGCTTGCGTGACGCATAGAAGGCCGCGACCGGCCATCGGCCTCTGCGACTGGTTGTCGAAGCGGGCAGGCCGAGCTCCTTCACGGGCAACGGTAACGGACTCGCAGGTGGAGTGAGACAGCCATGTATGGGTTGCGATTGCCTGTGATTAACGTGCTGCTGTGTGGATTGGGAATCGTGGGCCCCAGCTTCGGGGCCGAGCCGGGCAAGGCCTTCCCGGATACCGGCCGGTATCGGGGTATTGCTGTCTTCTCCTCCAGCATCGGAAGCGAGGTCTCTGTTGAAGAGATCCTTGCCTTCGTGCGAACGTCCAGGCTGAGTCTGGTTGTGATCGATTTTGCCTGGGTCACGCACCACTGGCCGCGAACGAGCCTTCAGGAGGTCGCTCGATGTGCTCGCCTGCTGGACGCGGCGGGGGTCAGCGTGGCGGCGATGTACCGCCCGCGCCTTTTGCGGCCGACAGAGGCCTCTGTGCACTGCGCCGTCGACGACGGCGGCAAAACGGCCGCAGACCATAACGAGCTGTGCTTTGCCCAAGAGGATTCACGCAAGTGGGCGGCACTGTGGGGCACGAGACTGCTGCGGGCTTGTCCGGCGATCAGCACGATCGTCCTGTACAACTTGCGGGCGGACTGCCGTTGTCCGCAGTGCCGCGACGGGCGCCCTGGCCAGTACATCACCGAGTTCCTGGGACAGTGTCGTTCCGAATGGCAGAAGGTCCGCTCCGGTGTACGAATCGGACACGTCGGCACTGCCGACGAGTACGCCTCCAAGGTCGATTTCCTGTGCCCGTTCCTTCCCGTCCAGCGTACCGGCGAACGATCCGTGGATGGAGAAGCCTTGGTCCGGGAGGTGGATAGGCTGCGTTCGCGGGTCGCGCCGATTCCGGTGGTCCCGCTCGTGAAAACCTGTTGGGCCGAGGCGACGAACAACCAGACCGGCGACGTCATCAGCGTCATACGTGCCTGTGACGCGTCCGGGTTGAGTTACGTGCTCTGGTACTATGAATGGCTGTTCCATCCCACCGAGCATCCATACGATAACCGGGCATTGCTGTCCGCACTCGGCGGCAAATGGAACGTCATGTCGGCGTATCTCGGCGAGCAATCGGGCAAGAACGAACACCGGCCGCCGGAGAATCCGCCCGGGAACGGCACGAATACTGGAGTGCTGCTGAAGGGGCCCCAACCGTCGATCGCGGATTCCGGCGCCGCAGAATCACAGATGGCCCCTCAGCTCGCGCCTCCGCCGACGCCTCTTCCCACAGCCGAAAAGCTGCCCTGGCCGCATCAGCCACCGGGGCTCAGTCGCAGCGAGATCGAAAAACTGAGCCGCGAGGTGTGGGTGATCAACAACTACCCGCTCTACCAGGCGGATAAAGAGGGAATGCAGCCGTGTATTCACGGCGGGCTGGACATCGTCGTGGACAATGGGACCAGGATCTATGCGATAAAAGACGGGTGGGTGAAGGCTGTCGTCCACTCATCGGTCTACGTGGCCGACCGTCAGGACGAGCGACCCTCGTTCGGTTGGGAGTACACGCATCTGAGCGATATCCGCGTCGAGGCAGGCGATCGTGTCAAGCGAGGCACACTCATCGGCAAGGTGAACTTCCAGGGCTTGCCGCACATCCATCTGGTGAAAGTGTTTAGCCAGGGCGGGCACTGGGGTTCGTGGCACTACATGTGCCCGCCCGATCCGCATTTCACCTGCGTCGACACGGACTCACCGGTCATCAAGCGTCCATTCCTCTTCTACCGAAATGACACCGACGAACGAATCGTCCCGGATGAAGCCGGAGACGTTGTACTCGAAGGCGACATCGATATCGTCGTCGGCATGCGCGACGGGGGCCAATTCGCCCGCTCGAAGGAGAACGGTTTTGGCGATCGTCTGGCCGTTGCCGCGATCGACTATGAGATCCGTTCCCTGGATCGCACCGAGGGCACGTCGCGGCGACACCACAGCTTCGACTTTCGAGTACTGACCATTCTGTCCGGCTGCAATGCCCCGGAGTTCAATGCCGGCATGACACACGTTGTCTACAAACACACGGCATTGTGTGACCCGATGCAGCGAGGTGGCGACAAGGCGTTCAGCTACTATGTAATCACCAATTGCCCGCCAGAGGGACCGCCCAGGGAACTCTATCCTTCGGATCGCCACTTCTGTTGGAAGACCGCAGCGGTGGACCGGGGCGGCAAGCGGCTGTACCCGGCCGGCAGATATGCAATTGTGGTAACCGCTCGCGACTTTGCGGGAAACGAGTCGACCGCCGAGATGAGCGTCAGGGTGGCACAGGGCCCAAAAGGGCGCCCCGTTCGACGGTGACACCGGCTGCGACGGGGGGTGCTGATCGACACTTTCGTCGTTCGGCCGCCGCGGCTTCCAGGATTCATCGTTCTCACCCGGTGGACCCTCTCAGGGGCGGCCCGATTCCTCCATCCGCCTGTCGAGTGATTCTCCTGCAGGGGTGCGCCTTTGCAAGGCGGGTGGCGTCGAGGATAATCGGTTCCGATGTCCGTAGTGTTCATCCGCGGACTATGAGGATCGCGTGTCGTCGAGTATTGAAGGCTTAGGTCTGGCTCGTTTGAGCTGTCGGCGTCCATTGAGCAGGAGCCTGGCGGAACTGGGCAGACTATCACTGTGCCGGTTCTCTCGCATGCTGCGACACGCCGGCGCGACGGGATTCGACATCACTTCGTCTCGCGACAGCACATCCGCCGTCGCGGAACTGTTGGATCGGTTCTCAACCCTCTCCGGCCAGGTGCACGCCCTGTCAGACGATCCCTGGCAGCTCCTGTGGGGGCCCGATCGACGAACCTTCCTGCCCCTCCAGGAACGGTCGTCCACATTGTTCGCCTGGCGCGATCCGGTCGGCCCGCCGGAAGATGCGATGGAAACCATCCGCAGCTTTCAAGCATATGCGGCCGCCCGCGGCAAACACGCGGTGTTGCTGGGCATGGGCCGCACGATTGTTGAAATGCTGCCCAGGGACAGCTTCAAGTCGGTTTGGCTGGGTACCGAGCCGTTCTATGATCTCAAAGAGTGGCACCTCCGCGGAAAGGCCGGCGAAGAGATCCGGCAGGCCTGCAATCATGCGCGCAAACACGGCGGGATCGCCAGGGAAGTCCATCCGCTCCAGGATGCCGCCATCCGAAAGGGCATTGAAGATGTAACGGAGGCATGGATGAGGGAACGCCCCGAGCGCCGAAGCCGATCCTTTCTGCGGACCGCTCCACTCGAGAGTCCACAATTTCGGCGATACTTCGTCGTCGAGGGAGATGAATGCGTCGAGAGCCTCCTGGTCTGCTCCCCCGTCAGTCATCGGGGGCAGTACCTGCAAGATATCGTCCGCAGGCCCGATGCCCTGCGGGGCAGCAATGAACTGAACATGGTGACGGCCATGGCCATCTTCCAGAGAGAGGGATTGGAGTTCGTTACGGGGGGGATCGTCCCGTTCTACGATCCCAACATGCCCAGATGCGCGCAACGGCCGCGGGACCGTGGCATTCTGGGGCATGCGATAGCGCGTTTTGATCACCTTTTCAGGTTCTCCGGGTTGCAGCAGTTTCGCGCCAAGTTCGTTCCGAGCCGCGTCGTCGACGTTTACGCCTTGCTTTGGCCCGGTATCCTGACGCCCGGCCTGGTGCGAGACCTCTATGCGGTTCTTTGGCAGTCATAGAATCGTTCCGCCGACGGAGCCGATGAACTGGCGGCACAGTCAGGATGCCGTTCCGGCTTCTCGCGGCAATGGGACCTGTGTTCTGGCCCAGGAGGCGCAGAACGTGCTTTCCGACCGGTACCTTGCGCCGGTTTCGATGCTCCGGAGTTTGGGTTTCGCCCTGCTAGGTGCACTGTGCCTGCTGGCGGGCTGCTCCGCCGTCCGGTCGTCCCCCGCGAAGGTCCACCGCTGCGAGGTCGTCAACACCTTTCCCCACGACACGAATGCATTCACACAAGGCCTGGCGTACTGTGACGGGGAACTGTACGAAGGCACAGGGCTCAACGGGCGCTCTTCCATCCGCCGTGTGGAATTGGCAACCGGAAAGGTCCTGCAGCAACACGACCTGCCATGGAAGTACTTTGGCGAGGGCATCACGCTCTGGGGGGATAGGCTCATCCAACTCACCTGGAAATCCAGGACCGGGTTCATCTACGACCGCCGATCATTCCGCCTGCTGTCGAGTTTCTCCTACCCTACGGCTGGGTGGGGTCTGACGCATGATGAAACCCACCTCATCATGAGCGATGGCTCGGCCACGCTCTACTTCCGTGAGCCGGACACATTTGCGGAAACCGGGCGCATTCGAGTCACCGATGGGGGGGCACTTGTCTCCAACTTGAACGAACTGGAGTTCATCCGCGGCGAGATCTGGGCCAACGTATGGCGGCAGTATCGCATCGCCCGCATTTCGCCCGCCTCCGGCCATGTCGTCTCCTGGATCGATATTTCCGGCCTGTTGTCCTCTCTCGACCGCTTGCTGGCGGGCTCGCCCAACGGCATCGCCTACGACGCCAAGAATGACCGCATCTTCGTCACCGGTAAGCGATGGTCGAAGGTGTTCGAAATACGGGTAGGTCGCGATGTGTGCGACATTCGTGCCGACCGACGGAGGGACAGATCCCGCATTTAGGGACACCGATTCCTGTCCACGTTTCCGGTTTGGAGCAGTGGCCGTCCTGCGGGTACAATCAATCTGAGCCGTCTCCCCTTGGAGGAGGGTCCTGCCGATGAGCGGAAAGACACTGACAAGAAGGCACTTCGTCAAGAAGGTCTCGACAGCCGCGGCCTCTGGGCTGCTACTGGGTGGGTGCATCCCGTATCGGTCGGGCCTTGTCACCTTGGTCGATAATACGATTCCCATCCCCCCTCCGGATGTGGTGCCTCCGGAGGCCGTGGCGCTGGGACTCTATACTCCGGCAACCGCTCCGGACCCGCGAGCGGCGGTTTCGGCCGTGTGCAGACATCTCGACTGGTCCTGGCTCTCGCCCGGAGACTCGGTCTTCGTCAAATTGGCCTGCAACTCAGGTAGTCTTCACCCGGCTGTCACCTCGTCGAACGCCGTCCGCGCCGTCGTCGGTGAACTCCTCGATCGAGGCGCGGGCCGGGTTCTGGTTGGAGATCAAGGTGGCATAGAGGACGTCGGGACCAACAGCGACGGGAGCCGGCGCGGATCGACGCGCGAACTGACGGAGAGGAACGGGCTCCATCAGGCCATCGTCGAATCGGGGGCCGAACCCTGCTACTTCGACGACCAGGCGTACGAAGAGGGCTTTCTCGAAGCCAACATGAACCTCGACGGCCATCACTGGCCCCAACCCCCAAACATGGCGAAGGTCATTGCAGAGGTGGACCACATCATCTACCTTCCGAGACTGAGCTCGCACATGATGGCCGGATACACGCATGGCCACAAGATTGCCGTCGGGTGGCTGAGAACCGACAGCCGGTACGCCATGCACCTGGATGCCCCGAATCTTCAAAACAGATTTGTAGAACTGAACTACCACCCGCTCTTGCGCGATCGTCTCCGTCTGACGATCACGCTGGCCGAGAAGGTGCTGTTGGATGTGGGCCCCAATGACGGCACGATTGCCGACCTGGACACGTGGGTTGTCGTCGCTTCCTCGCATCTGGCCAACCATGATGCCGTGGGTGTGGCAGTTCTGGCCCACGTCGACGGCCTCATGCCGGATGCCCCGCGGATCATCCGGGCATCCAAAGAGTATCAGAAGGGGATCGGCAGTGACCCCGCGCTTTCTCGCGCCTACGAGATCCTTGGTGGGGTTCCGTCTGCGATCCAAGTCAACGTGCTGGGCCAACACCCCGGCGCCGCCCTGCAGGCGTCTCTCGAGTCATACGATCGAAGCATTCTCAACTTGGTGCTTGCCTGATACCTTCGAGGCAAACAAACGGGACGAAGGCAAACAGGGACAAGACTCTCTTTCGTATCCAGGGACAGTCACCCATGTGCGCGTACACAATGATACGTCCTGTTTCTCATGGGTTGAGACAAGTGGGGGCTGGCTTACTTCTTGCCTCGCAGGCATCCCGCAAATCCCTTCATGCACGAGTCGATAGTCTGAAGATCCCCACGGCAAGCAACCGCGAACCATCGCCCGCCCTACGGTAAGAAGGCGAGAAACGACGTCAGGACTCGCCCCCCCGTGCGCCCAGAGAGGGCGAAATAACCATCCACCCAAACCCCATCCCCCATAAACGATAGAAGCCAGCCCGCACCGAGCAACCCCAGCCGAAAGCCAATCGTTTTCAAGGTCTGGAAGGAGCCGACGGCTGTAACACGCACCGAGCGCCCCGAACAGAAAACCGGCCGTCTTCACGCCCCCCGAAGGAACCAAGGATTTCACCCGCACCGATCGCCCCAACCAAAGCCCAACGGTTTTCAAGGCCCCGAAGGGGCCAAGGACTGTAGCCACGTGGCGGAGCGCAGCGGAGCCCGTGGAAAACGATCCCCCTTCATACAGACCCGCCCCGGAGGGGCGGAGGAACACTTGGTCTTCTGCGTCGCTCCAGCAGGTGTATCGTCGCAACAACGCTGACCAACACGCACAAGGCAGTGAAGGCAAGAAATGCGGGTTTGTTAGGCCCCTTGGCCCTCGCAAGATCGTCGTACGAGACGATTGTCTCTGATCCCTTGTCGATACGCCAGATATCCGGTGGGATCTTCTCACCACGGTTTAGACCCGAAAACCAGACCACCACTTCCTCGCCCGGGCGGAACACACTCACAACTCGTTCGTATGCAGGCCACCAATTCATGTAGTCCAGACCATGCGGAACCCCCTCCATTCGAAACTCGAGTCGGGTTCGCCGGGGGCTGGAGTTGTTGGCAATTATGCGACCGCGGATGGCCGTCAGTTCGGACTCGGAGGGTATGGAGGTGCTGAAGGCCCCATAGAGAAGCACACCCGCCAGTGGAAGGGTCAGTGCCAGGCCTCCCAGTGCGATGTCCTTTCTCAAGGCAACACCAACGAAGAAAGCAAACACACAGAACAGGGCCTCGGTCGCGTAGTGATGCATGAACACGGGTCTCCTGGGTGTTATTCCGAGTGCTTTGAGCTGTCCGTTTGTCCCTGAGGGCTTGACGGCGGTGGGCCTTCGCGAAAGCTGCGGTGTTTGAGCAGTCGACCCAACACGATGTCACCGTAGAAATAGCCGATGCAGCCGCAAAGGAGGATGAGCATGGTCGGAAGACTATCCATCAGAGACGTCAGTGCCCTCTGCGCTGTGGGCATGTCCGCAGAAGACGGCAGACGGTCCATCCGATCAACGAAGCGGACCAGCCCGTATGAGAGAGATCACCAGGACGCCCAATAGGCGTGCCGATTGGGATGCACCCACACCTTCACGCGTCATCTGCTACCACCTCCACATTCGGAATCCCAGAGGGAATTGCATCTCCTCCATGTGTTCGAGTGTCTTCTACGTCTGTGTTTCTGTCTGCTTGCTGGACGTCTCTCCGCGAGGGAGACTTGGCTTCATACACTCGCGGATGGTCTCTTCGAGTCGGTCGAACCTTCTTTCTACCCTCTGCATAATGACCACGACAACGAAAGCAAGCATGGTAAACCACGCGGCTGACAGAGCCGAGAGGAATCGCACGAGGGAACCGTGCGTGCCCCAGAAGAAGGCCACGGCAAACATGAACAGGTAGGCGCCCAGCAGCGTAGCGTAAACTATAACCCGGCGAAAGGTGGACATCGTTAGGTTCTCTCCGAACAGGGCGTGGAGGCTTCTCCTGAAAGGCCCTGCCAAAAAGTGGACATTCTGATTCACCGTCTGAAGGTCTCACCTGCTGTTGCCGATTCACCATTCTCTGTCTCATCCGCACAAACCCTGTCACCCCAAAACGAAGGAAGCCAGCCCGCACCGATCGCCCCAACCGGAGCCCGATGATCTTCAAGGCCCCGGAGGGGCCGAGGACTGTAGCCACGTGGCGGAGCGCAGCGGAGCCCGTGGAAAACGATCCCCTTCAAACAGACCCGCCCCGGAGGGGCGGAGGAGCACAACCCCGGTCCAATCCCACAGCCACCGCTCATCGAACCTCCTCGGCTCGGACCCGCTATTCAAACGGGTTGACTACCTGCACGGCGCCGATGGTCGGGCGGCTCTGAATGTCTTCGGAGAACAGTCGATCGACGCCTGCGTCCTGACATGCGGCAAGCAGCATCGCGTCCCAGTACGAGATGTGGTGATCCTGACGAATTCGCGTCGCCTCATCCAGCACAGAGGGACGCGGCATGACCAACGGGAACCGTTTGCGAAACGCCACAAGAGCTGAGAAAGCGTCCGGTCCGCAAAGCCCGCGAGCCTGCAACTTCGATATCACCGCGCCAAACTCGCATGCAACCTGCCAGAGCAGGACCGTGTCCGATCCAGACAGGCCGTCCAGCAGCTTCTCTGCGATCAGCCCCTTCCGCGGCTCGTCGGCGGCGACAGCATAGACGAGGATATTCGTGTCAATCGCGTTCATGGAGCTCGTCGCGAGTGGGATGCCAGGAACCGAGCCGAATACCGCCCTTCCTGCGGATCTCCGTGAGCAATTGGCGCCCTTCCTGTTCTGCCTCGGGGGACGTCTCAACTCGCCGGATCGCGATCAACAGCCTGGTATGATCGGGAAGGTCTAGTGGCTGCTCCGGACGGAGCGTGCCGCTCTCGTACACCACAGTCAGTTCGCCGGTACTTGTCATGGGTTCGTGCTCCCGGCCGAGAAAGGCCCCTGATTGGCCCATCTCATTATACTCGAAAGTACTCCCAGACAGGCATGCCGGTTGCTCCCTCGCGCCGTTGCCCCCCACGCCCTGAAAGAGCAAAAACGCATGGCCGGAGGTGCGTCGCAGCGGGCCCCCGGTGCCTGCCTCCTCCACCATCAACCCGTGAAGGGACGAGACACATCGCCCTGCCTTTCTTCTCACCAGACGGAAGCCAGCCCGCACCGATCGCCCCAACTGGAACCCATGGTTTTCAAGGCCCCGGAGGGGCCAAGGACTGTAGCCACGTGGCGGAGCGTAGCGGAGCCCGTGGTTCACCCATCGAGAAAAGACCGCCCCGGCGGGGCGGAGGAGCACCATCCGCAACACACCACAACACGCGCGATCCATTCATGTCCGGCCGCCCCCGTCGCTCCGGAATCTGCTCTTTCCCCTGACTCCCATCATCGATCCCCGCCCCCCATCTCCCTGATGAAGGCCAGTAGGGAGGCAATACCAAGATGAACCGAACCGTACCTGAAGCCTCCGATTCAGGCCGAAGGGCCGCACACGTGTGCCCCTTCAATCTCAACTCCGCACCCACTCATGAAAGAGGTATTTAGGCGATGCAACCCACCGAAACATATTCGTATCTCGGCTCCCTCACCCCAATCCAGAACCTCGCTATCGGGACACTGCTCACCGGCTCCATCGTCACCGCCGCCGCAAAGACCGTCGGCGTCAGCCGGAAGACGCTTCACCGATGGCTCAAGAAGGCCCCCGGCTTCATCGGCGAATACATCCCCGAAGGCTCCTCAGTTCCCACCATCCGATCCGCCTGCGTCAAGAAGTGTGACACAGTGAGACAAAGTGGGACATTCGCCGACAAACCCGGTCGCACTCAGAACGAATCCCCCATGTCCCGCCAAGCCCCTTCCCCGAAAGCGCGTGAAAAACGTGTCGAAAGTGAGACATGCTACCCTCCGAGCCGGGCAGTCCTCTGCCCGGATACCCGACGCGAGATACTCAATCCCGAGAAACGACCCGACAAGATCGAATCTCTGCGTACCAGCAGTCCCCATCCTCTATCACCTACCCCCGATTCCCTGCCGCCCGAGATCTGTGACAATACGGGACAATGTGAGACATCCGCCGCCTCGCCCGCCCACCGACCGGCTTCTGACGTCCAACTCCTGACTTCTAACTCCCAACTCCCAACTTCCAGCTTCTACCTCCCCGCCCCCCCCAAAAACGTGTGAAGAATGCGTCGAAAGTGAGACATCGGGCAACACACGCGATCCTGATACGCGATTTATGTTCCGCCTCACCTCCCGTCTCACGCCGGAGTTCCGTGACAGTATGGGACAAAGTGAGACATCCGCCGACAAACCCGGTCGCACTCAGAATGAATCCCCCACGCCCCGCCAAGCCCCTCCCCCGAAAACGCATGAAGAATGCGTCGAAAGTGAGACATTCGGCGATACCACAACTCCGGATAGGCTCCTTGCGCCCCCAGCCCCTGTCCTTCACCCCCATTCCCCAACATCGAGCCATCGCCCGGCCTCTCCACCGCGACTTCGCGGAGGTTCAGGGTTAGAATCTGGGCCATGCGCGACCTGTCGGTGGCCGGTCTTCTTCGCCACCACCAATCAAGCGGAAAGGAACCTCTCATGGCATGGGACAAGACTCATCGGTTCATCTCCGCCTTCCTCTTCCTGGCGACGATCGGCACCGGGCGATCGCAGGGGACAGTGGGCCTTGCACAGACGCAGGAGGCTCAACCACGTATCACGCTGCAAGGGCGCGCGCTCGACACGCCCACACTCCTGCCGGACAGGTCCCGGTTGTTCCACGTCATGGAAGAAGGGGTGCCAGAGGCCGGGGCCACCGTGGCGGTACCGGTAGGGGGGCGCATCGTGGCGGCTCCGCTCTTCTCCGACAACTTCGAGACTGGCCGCGATACCCGCTGGCGCGATGTGGTGGGAACGATGACCGTCGATCAGGGGATGCTCGTCGCCAAAGACGCCCGGAACGAGGCGGTCATCCAGGGCCTCTATGGAGACGGGCTTCGCGTCGGTGTCGACGGCGATGCCCGCCTTCAGATGGGCATCCTCATGAGCTTCCGCGATCCGAACAACTTCCTCCTGGCCTTTCACGCCCCGGGCAGCAAGCTGGCCGGTTTCCACGAAGTGGTCAACGGCGTGTGGAGCCCCTGGCTGAGTGCCACGTCGACCAAGGACGTCCGTGGCCAGAAGGTACACCTTGAGGTAGTTCTCGACGGTACTCGCGCAGAGTTAACACTCCGGGACCAAGACGGCCACACCGTCTCAACCCATCTGCGACGGACGCGTGCCATCCCCGAGGGGCTGGTAGGGCTCTATTTCGACACGAGCTGCGGTGTCGGACCCCAACGGTTCGACAACGTCACCGTGAGTCGCATCGATCACGCCGTGCCGGCCAATGCGGTTCAGGTCATCCATCCCCCCACCTGCCGGGGTGACAATCTGATCCTCGGCGTGAACGATCGTGTCACCCTTCAGGGTGTGGAAACCCAGACTCGCATCGGAAACGCAAGCATCCGGACTCTGCGAGTCACCCGGCCGCCGTCACCCGCCCTCCGGAACGGGCAGCAAACCCTGTTCCCCACGGCCTTGCCGAGCCGCGATTGGGTCCATTTCCAGGCCGAGGGCTTCCGCGAGCCGGTCTGCGGCGTGATCTGCCGCCTGGAGGACATCGTTACCTGCGGCATGGCCCTGGGCGGTGTCGACACGGGTTGCCTCGACATCGAGACCAGCGGCCTGTGGGGCTACTGCACCATCTTCAACACGCATATTCCGCGGCGAGGGCCCCTCAACCTGCCCGTCCTCGGCATCAACGTTGCAGGCAAGACATGGGTCCTCTGCGATCCCACGCAGACCCGGCAGGGACAGGGCGACTACCAGACCCGCTTGGGAGGAAAACCGCTCCCGCCGGTGTCGGACACGCTGCGATTAGAGGGCGTCAAGACCGCCGATCAGATCCACTATTGGGGGCATTATCCCGTGGCCGACCTCGAATTCGACACCGATGCGCCCGTTAGTGTCGGTCTGCGGGCCTGGTCGCCGTTCTTTCCCGGTGATACGAAGGACTCGATGATCCCGGCGATCGTATTTGAGGTGCACATCCGGAATACCAGCCCTGAAAAACAGGAAGGCTCTGTCGCGTTTTCGTTCCCCGGACCGACGCCTCAGGAAGCGGGAGCGGGGACGTTTCAACATACCAAGGGCGGACTCGGAGCAGCATGTCCGGGCGTGACCGTCGCCAGCAAGCTCGCTTCATACAGGCTTGGCGTGATCGGTGAAAGAAACCCCGTACGGATCGGCGGCGAGCTGGGCGGCGACGGCAAGGCCTGGGCCCGGATCGGCAAGGATCTGCCCGGGATCAACGACAACCAGCCTGGCGCGTCCGTTGCCCTCGATTTCTCACTGGATAGCGGCAAGTCGAGGGTGGTGCGGTTTGTGCTCACGTGGCATGCCCCCACGTGGAACGGCGTTGGCTTCAACAACCCCGAGGCCGTACCCGCGGGCTACAAGGGCCAGGCCCGAACCTTCACGCACATGTACGCCAAACACTACCCTGACGCTGTCCAGACGGCCGAGCTCGTCGCCAGGAGGCATGAAGAACTGCTGGGCCGCATCCTCGCCTGGCAGCAAGTCATCTACTCCGAGGACCGGCTGCCGGTGTGGCTGCGCGACTCGCTTATCAACGTGCTCTACATGATCACCGAGGACGGCTATTGGGCACAGAAGAAGCCGCCGCTGCCCGACTGGGTCCGCGACGAGGACGGCCTGTTCGGCATGAACGAGTGCCCGCGAGGCTGTCCGCAGATCGAGTGTATCCCGTGCAGCTTCTACGGCAGCCTCCCGCTGGCCTACTTCTTCCCCGATCTCGAGCTGTCGACGCTGCGAGGCTACAAGGGCTATCAGTTTGAAGACGGGGCTCCGACGTGGATCTTCGGCGGGTGCACCGGCGGAACTCCGCCCATCGATTTCGCCTATCCCACCAAGGGGTATCAGTTCACTACCAACGGCATCTCGCTGGCGACACTGGTCGACCAGTTTGTCATGTGCCATGATGGCCCCGACGGGAAGTACCTCAAAGAGTTCTACCCCATGATCAAAAAGTGCATGATCTGGACGGTGAACCTGCGAACCACGCCCGCCTATACGATCGGCGAACGCATCATCTCGATGCCGAACAACAATGAGGGCACCGAGTGGTTCGAGGCCGCCGAACCCGGCTGGTCCGGCATGACCGCCCACGTCGGAGGGCTTCACATCGCCCAGCTTCGCATCACCGAGCGGATGGCCCGGCAGATCGGCGACGTGGATTTCGCGCGTCAGTGTTCCGACTGGATCCGGGCGGCCCAGGAGGCGATGGAGAAGCGGCTGTGGACCGGATCGTACTACCTCAACTTCCACGAGCCCGACAAGAACATCACCTCAGACCTGGTCTTCGGCTATCAGCTCGACGGCGAGTGGATTACGGATCACCACGCCTTGCCCGAGACGTTGCCGCAGGAGCGCGTCCAGACCGTGCTCGAAACCATCAAGCGGTGTAACATCGCCGTGACGAAGTACGGGGCCGTCAACTACGCCAATGCCGCCGGTACGCCCGCCGCCGTCAAGGGCTACGGCACGTACAGCTACTTCCCGCCCGAGGCGCTGATGCTGGCGATGACCTACATGTACAACGGCCATCGAGAGTTTGGTATCGAACTGGCCCGCAAGGTCTGGCACAACCTCTTCTGCCTCCAGGGATACACCTGGGACATGCCGAATATCATGAGGGGAGACGTCGACACCGGCGAGCGAACCTTCGGCAACGACTACTATCAGGACATGATGCTCTGGTCGATGCCTGCCGCCATCGACGGCCAGGACGTAGGCGCGCCGACCCGGCCGGGCGGTCTGGTCCATCGGGTCCTGAAGGCATCGCGGGGACAGTGAACGCCTGTGGGGTGCATCCGCCAGATGGTGGCACTATGCGGCGCGTTGCAGTGGCCGGGAGCAC
>CAYUQT010000072.1:0-45873 GCA_964446835.1 uncultured Planctomycetales bacterium
AAAACATGTGTCGAAAACGAGACATTTACCGATACGCCCGATCGCAATCTCACCGGCCTGCCCCGCCGCGCCGCCAGATCACGCCCGCTCCATCACTCATGCCCCGTCCCCCCTGAAAGGCGTGATATCCGTGTCGAAAGTGAGACATACGCCGACCTCTCAGATCGTAATCACAACAAAGGACTCCGAGCCGCCGCAGAATCACGATCCCCCAATCCCCATCCCCCGGGTCCGATCCCAGACGCCCGTCCTCGGCATGGTTCCTTCGTTGACGAACGTCCGGTTCCTGGACAAAGTGTGCATCGTTGCGGGCGACATTCCCCGCAACGGAGTCAGAGAGGAATCGCATCATGAAAACCCCCTCACCGCGTGGCGCTTGGCTGTGTGCTGCCCTCTGGATCGGCATCTCCCAAGGGGCGGTGGCCTATGGCGCGGCAGGCCAAGAAGTCGTCCTCGACGGCCAATCCGCGGGGCAGACCTTCGAAGGCCTCGGTGCCCTCAGCGCCGGTGCGTCCTCGCGCCTGTTGGCGGATTACCCGGAACCGCAGCGAAGCCAGGTCTTGGATTTCCTGTTCAAGCCCAACTTCGGTGCGGCATTTCATCATCTCAAGGTGGAGATTGGCGGCGATATCAACTCGACCGACGGCATCGAGCCCAGCCACGCCCGAACGAGGCAGGAGTTCGAGTCTCCCCGGCCGGAGTACTTCAACCGAGGCTACGAATGGTGGCTGATGGCCGAGGCGAAAAACCGCAACCCGCAGGTCTTGCTCGATATCCTTCAGTGGGGGGCGCCCGAGTGGATCGGTCAGCAGGATCTCAAGGGAGAAGACAGGACCTTCGACCCCAATACCCTGAGCTGGGAACAGGTCAAGAAACGTAACCACAAGAAGTTCTACACCCAGGACAACGCCGACTTCATCGCGAGCTTCATCAAGGCGGCCAAGATGTATCACAACCTCGACATCGACTACGCCGGCATATGGAACGAGATGCCCTACGACTGCCAATGGATCAAGCGGTTCCGCAAGACGCTGGATCGTCAGGGATTGAGGCACGTTCAAATCGTGGCCGCCGATCAGTGCGGGCGGCGCCCTTGGGAGTTCGCCAAAGACGTGCTCAAGGACAAGGAACTCGCCGACGCGATCCAGGTCATCGGTGCCCACTATCCCGGCATGCTTCGAAAGGATGAGAAGGGCGACGACCAGTACGATTCAACCCCTCAGGCCAGGCAAACCGGCAAGCGGCTGTGGTCCAGCGAGGACGGACCCTGGCGCGGCGATTGGTCCGGGGCCTGCACCCTGGCCAAAATCTACAACCGCAACTACATCCGGGGCAGAATGACCAAGACGATCATCTGGAGCCTGGTCACCTCATACTATGAGAACCTGCCGCTTCCCAACTCCGGGCCCATGAAGGCCCATACACCGTGGTCGGCACACTTCGAGGTCCAACCGGCCGTCTGGGCCACGGCACACACCACGCAGTTCACGCGTCCCGGCTGGAAATACCTCGACGGCGCGTGCGGCCTGCTCAAGGGCGAGGGCAGCACCGTCACCCTCCGAAGTCCCGACAGCGGCGACTACAGCGTGATCATCGAAACGGTCGATGCCCGGGCCCCTCAGACCCTCGTGTGCCGCGTGACAGGCGGTCTGTCGACCGGTCCGCTGTACGTGTGGCGAAGCAACAGGCAGAGCCAGTTCGATCGCCTGCACGACCTGGCAGTCAGAGACGGCACCTTCACCCTGGCGCTCGATCCGGGATGCATCTACACCCTGACAACCACCACCGGCCAGCGGAAGGGGGCCGCCGAGCCCCCGCCCGATACGGCCTTCCCTCTGCCCTATAAAGACGACTTCGAGGCATCGCCGGTCGGGGCCTTGCCGCGATACTTCTCCGATCAGGGGGGTGTCTTCGAAGTCGCCCAGCGCCCCGACGGCCCCGGCCACTGCCTCAGACAGGTCATCGACAAGAAGGGCATCGAGTGGGCCGCACACCCGACACCCGAACCCTTCACGATTCTGGGCTCACTGCAATGGCGGAACTACGAGGTTCGCTGTGATGTATGGGTGGAGACGTCCGGGTGCGCAGCCGTGTATGGCCGTCTCGGGTCGTGTCCGCAGAGTGCCGCCCCGCCTCAGGCGTATGTGTTCAAGGTGAGCACCGACGGCCGCTGGGAGATCAAGGCCGTTGCCAGGACGATTGCCTCCGGGGCGGCGGCCTTTGCTGCCGGTCGCTGGCACAGCATCGCACTGCGATTCGCTGGACCGGACATCACCGCCATCGTGGATGGGACCGTTGTCGGGACGATCCGCGATTGGACCTATGGCACGGGCATGGTCGGTCTGGGCACCGGCTGGAACACCGCCCGATTCGATAACGTGTCCATCGAGCCGCTCGAAGCCTCCCAATGGCGCAACTTGGCCGAAGGCCGCCCGGCTACTGCTTCAAGCCTCTGGGACCCGACGTATGATGCGAAATGTGCCGTCGATGGCAACGCCCACACCCGATGGAACTCCGCCGATGGCAAGACGGCGGGCGAATGGCTGGAAGTCGATCTGGGCCGAAAGACGCGGTTCAACAAGGTGGTTCTGCGGCAGTTCGAAACTCGCATTCGGCAGTACAAAATCCAATACGCCGAGGGCGATACCTGGCGCGATGCCTTCGCGGGGCAGGTCGACGGTCGATCGGCCTGGGGTGCGGAGTTCCCACCCGTCAAATCGAACCGCGTGAGATTCTACGTGGTGTCCACGAACGGCCAGACACCGTCGATCCACGAATTTGAGGTCTATGATGACGGCTCGAAAGATCGATAGCATCCGCCGGGCCTCGACGGCGGCGATTCAGCAGCGGCGGCCAGAATCGCTTCGGGCGATCGGGACGGGCGCGGCCATCGTCGTGTTCTCATGTCTCGGTCTGTCGTGGGCGGCGGGCGCCGAAGCGGCCCGCCCCGGGCAAGGTGGGCCCATTCGGGAACTGCCGCCGATGTCCAGTCGGGAACCGGCGGCGATTCGACAGGTTCTGCCGTCGGCCGAAGAGGTCCCGCGCTGCGAGCGGTTCGAACTCACACTCGACGTGTCGGCATACTATGACAACCCCTTCGACACCGACCAGGTCGAGCTGATCGGTGTGTTCACGACGCCTCATGGGGGCGTCGTTCGGGTGCCTGGCTTCTTCTATCAGGCCTATCGCAAGGACAATGCCGGCGACGATGCCGCCATCCCGCTGCTGTCACCCGTGGGGCCGCCTTGTTGGAAGATTCGCTTCGCCCCGACGCAGATCGGTCCTCACAGCTTCGTCGTCCGCCTCCGCAACCGATATGCCGGCGTCGGCGCCGAGGTGCAGTCCGCCCGAGGCCAGTTCACCTGCGTTCGTTCCGCTTTTCCCGGGTATATCCGCATCTGCCCGTTGGACGGGCGATACTTCTCATACGACTCCGGCCGGCGGTTCTTCCCCGTTGGGCAGAACATCCAGATCGACTGGCCGGTGTATCAACACACACGGCGGGTCGTCGAGGGCGGTGGCAATTGCGTCCGCCCCTGGATCTTCTGTCATTGGACTTGGCTGGAGTGGACACCGCGGGATTTCGATTGGGCCGCGCCGGGCCATTGGATGCGATCGTACGGCGGGACGGGCATCTACAATCAGCGGATTGCATGGCTGGCCGACGAGTACCTCGATCGCTGCGGGCAGGATGGGTTGAGCGCCATGTTCTGCATGGGTGCGGCCCATGAACAATACGACGAGCCGCAGCACGATCGATGGGCCGGCCACCCCTACAACAGGGCGAACGGTGGCTTTCTGGACCGACCCGCGAAGTTCTGGTCGGACGATCGCGCCCGCCGGCTATACAAACGGAAACTAGCCTACATCGTCGCGCGATACGCCCACAGCCCCGCCATCTGGGCCTGGGAATTCTGGAACGAGGTCGAGGACGCCACCCCGGACATCGTCGACTGGCACCGTGAGATGGGCGACTACCTCCGACAGATCGATCCCTATCAGCACCTGAGAACGACCAGCACGTGGCAATGGCTTCCGACGCTCCTGGCCCCCATCTGGCGCCTGCCGGAAATCGACTTCACGCAGAGTCACATCTATGCGCCGCTGCCGGCGTTTCGCCCCACGATCGAGGCCCATCTGACGTCCTATGACAAACCTCACGTCGTGGGCGAGGGCGGCGGACCGGAGGCCGCACCCGGGGGAAAGAAGCCCGTCGGCGATGCGATCACCGACCCCGAAGGCATCGACTTCCACAATTCTCTGTGGGCAGCCCTCATGGAAGGGGCCGCTGGTGGCACATTGCCCTGGCACTGGACGTATCGGATCGAGCCCAAAGGGCTTTC
Source organism: uncultured Planctomycetales bacterium (assembly GCA_964446835.1). GTDB lineage: Bacteria > Planctomycetota > Phycisphaerae > UBA1845 > JAFGLZ01 > CAYUQT01. Next base: position 4,344 of record CAYUQT010000072.1, read on the forward strand.
GTCTCAGTACGGCGCTCTCGAGCGATTCACACGCATGATGTCCGGGATGGGCCTTCGCCCGTCCGAGGCCCAGGTCGTCTGTGACGTCGAGCCCCCCAAGGGCAGCGAGTTCGCCCCCGTGGTGGTTGTGCCGCTCGGTTCGGGTTGGAACGAAAGACCCACCCTGGATCGCGTGGTCGTTCAGCCCGACGGCTCTGTTCCCGACCCGACGCTCCTGACCCGACACCTCTTCGGCCGCCACCGGCCCACCTGGCGCAACAGCATCACATGGGTCGTGCGCTGTCCGGCAGGGGGGCGGTTCATCGTCCACGTGGCCGAGACGTCCTATAGCATCCTGACAATCTCCCTCGACGGGAAGACGGTCCTGAAAGACGAGGGCTATAACACGCCGCGCCGGCTCATCGATCAGGACGTGAGTATCGACATTCCGGCCGGAGCCCACGAGATCCGGGTGGAGAACACCGGCGGCGACTGGATAGACCTGTCCCATTACGTGCTCACACACTACCGCGACCGGAGGTCATACGCCGACGTCGAGTGCCGTGCGCTGCGAACCGATACGCTGGGCTTCTTCTGGTTCCATAATCGTGTGAACCAATGGGCATTCCAGAGTGCCGGCATCCCTCGCACACCGGCTCGGCCTGTGACGGCGACGGTCCGCGGCTTGCGGGACGGTACGTATCAGGTCCTCTGGTGGGACACATATGGCGGCAAAGTGACGAGCATGCAGCAGGTGCGGTCGGAGGCCGGCGCCCTCCGCATAGCCGTCCCAGCGATGGAGCGGGATGCCGCCTGTGTCGCGTCGCGGGGTGAGAAGGTCTTGCCGGTGGCGCCGGAAGCGGGGATAAGGGCGTCAGGTCGTGAACTGACGTTGAGGGAATTTGCGGAGTGACGGTCATGCTGACGACGTGTCTGTTGTGTGTTCAAACGATGGCGTTGGCCGCCGAGCCGGCTGTGGTTGAGGTCCAGAGGGTCAAAGACGTGGAGCATGTGATCATCTACAAGGAGTCGGGGCGTTTTGGCGGCTGGCCCGCCAATCACGGCATATGGTCCTGGGGCGACGAGATCGTCGTCGGCTTCGGTGTGGGCACCTTCAAGGACCTCGGTCCCGAACGCCACGCCATCGATCGCGACAAGCCCGAGGAGCACTGGCTGGCCCGGAGCAAGGACGGCGGCAGGACGTGGGAGAAATGGAACCCCTCGACCCAGGGTGTCCTCGTCCCGCAGGGGCCGGCGCTTCATGGGGTTCGCCCGCCGGGCTTGAAAGAGGCCGCGCCCGTTGACTGTCCGGGCGGGATCGACTTCCTCCATCCGGACTTCGCGATGACCGTTCGCATGTCGGACGTCGATGCCGGCCCATCCCGCTTCTACGTCTCGACCGATCGCTGTGCGACCTGGAAGGGGCCGTTCAAGCTTCCGCTCTTCGGCCAGAAGGGCATCGCCGCGCGAACGGACTACCTCGTCAACGGTCATCAGGACTGCATGCTCTTCCTGACGGCCGCCAAGCGAAACGGCAAAGAAGGCCGGCCACTCTGTGTCCGCACCACCGACGGGGCCAAGACCTGGCAGCTCGTCTCATGGATCGGACCCGAGCCGAGCGGCTTCGGCATCATGCCTTCAACCGTTCGACTCTCGTCGACGGACATCCTGACAGCCATTCGACAGCACGAGGGCTCGCGACGCTGGATCGATGCCTGGGTCTCAAGAGACAACGGCCAGCACTGGCAGCTCCTGAGCAGGCCCGCCCCGGACACCGGCGAAGGCAACCCGGCCGCCATGATCGTGCTGAAGGATGGCCGCGTGTGCGTCACTTATGGCTATCGCGCCAAGCCCTACGGCATGCGAGCCCGGCTCAGCAGCGATCAGGGCAAGACCTGGGGGCCGGAACTGATTCTGCGCGATGACGGCGGCGGACGCGACCTGGGCTATCCGCGGACGGTTCAGCGATCGGACGGCAAGATCGTGACCATCTACTACTTCCACGACGCTCCCAAGACCGAACGCTACATCGCCGCGACCATCTGGAGTGCGGAATGACGGCGACCCTCCCAGCTCGGGAGTCGCGTCGCCGGCCATCTCAGGAAGGCGCCCGACCGCTCTCATCCGGGGCGGCCTTCGGACGGGCCTGTCTGTTCGTTCTGTTCAGCTCCGGACGACCGTCTCCGGTCCAGCAACGTGCGGACCTTGCTCAACAGGTCTACCCGTCTGAAAGGCTTGGAGACCAGTTCGTAACCCTCGGACATGTTGCTCATTTCCAGCACGCTGAAGCTGTAACCGCTGGCGAACAGGACGGGAACCTGCGGGTTGGCCGCCTTGACCGCATCATACACGGCCTTTCCGCTCTTTCGCGGCATCACGACGTCCGCGATAACGAGATCGATGTCGGAAGCGTGTTGATCGAACAGCGAGATCGCTTCCACGCCATCGTGGGCTGCAATGACACGGTAACCTGCCTGAGTCAGGATCGTCCGGGCAAGGTTACAGACGAGTTCGTCGTCCTCAGCCAGCAGGATCGTCTCTCCCTGGCCCGACGCCAGATCCGTCTGCTCCCGGTCGGCGGCATTCCGGCGATCGTCTCCCTCGACCGCAGGAAGGTAAACTCGGAACGTGGTTCCGGACCCGGGCTCACTGTAGACGCTGATGAAACCGCGATGTTGTTTGACAATGCCGTAGACGGTCGGCAATCCCAGTCCGGTCCCCCGTCCGACCTCCTTCGTCGTGAAGAACGGCTCGAAGATCCGTTCCTGAACGTCCGGGGTCATGCCCACTCCTGTGTCGGATACCGTCAGGACGACGAACTCTCCCTCCTGGGCATAAGGGTGGCTCTGACAGTAGTCGGCATCGAACGAGATCATGTCGGTCTCTACCGACAACTTGCCGCCCTGAGGCATGGCGTCGCGGGAGTTAACACAGAGGTTCATCAGAACCTGATTGAGCTGGCCGGCATCCGCAAAGACCTTCTGGATACCGATCTTCGGTCGAAAACAGAGCTCGACATCCTCGCCCAGCATGCGCCCCATCATCTTCAGCGTTCCGGCGATCAGGTCGTTCAAGTCCAGAACCTCTGGCTGAATCTGTTGTTGACGGCTGAATGCCAGGAGCTGGCGGACCAGGCCGGTGGCGCGCTCGGCGGCCTTCATGACCTCCTGAAGGTTGTCGCGGGTTGGGTGCCCCGGGGGCAGTTCGCTCAGTGCCAGGTCGGTATAGCCGTTGATGGCCTGAAGCAGGTTATTGAAGTCGTGCGCCACGCCCCCCGCAAGCTGCCCGATGGCCTCCATCTTCTGCGATTGACGCAGCATACCCTCCAGCTTCTCCTTCTCTCTCTCCGATTCCTTCAAGTCCGTGATGTCCGAGAACACGACGATGCCCGCAAGTATCTGACCTGCGGTGTCCTGCACCGGCGCCGAATTGGCCAGAATCCAACGGTCCTCTCCATTCTGACGCCGAATGATAGCCTCTACGTTCTTCAGCGTCCGCCCCTCAAGGATGGCCTGCGACAGAGGGAGTTCCGACGGCTCAAATCGCGTCCCATCGGGGTGAAAGACCTCCCAGTTGCGTGGATGCAAGTCCATGGGGATTTCCGTCAGGGGCGCCGGGGTCTCTCCCCGAATCGCAAGGGCCGCAGAGTTGGCCAGTCGGATTCTGACGCTGTCGGCGTCGGCGATGATGATCCCAGCCGGTGTTTGCTCGATCGCTGCCAGCAACAGGGACTGTGTCGCGGCCAACCTGGCCTCTATCTCCTTGCGTTCGCTGACATCCTGAATCACTGCGATGAAGTACTTCGGTTCACCGGCCGGTGTTCTTACCAGGGATACCGTGAGCATGACCCATACGACGTCGCCTCCTTTACGGAGATACCTCTTTTCCATCGAATACTTCTGTATGGTGCCTGCCAGCATCTGACTCACTTGCGCGAGATCAGCGTCGAGGTCGTCCGGATGTGTGATGTCCTGGAATGTCCGTTGGAGCAACTCCTCCTGGCTGTATCCGACGATTTCGCAAAGCCGCTGGTTCACCCGCAGCCAGTGACCTTCCGGGCTCACGTGCGCCACGCCAACGGCGGCTTGCTCGAACGTGCTGCGGAATCGTTCTTCGCTCTCGCGAAGGTCTTCCTCCATCCGCTTCCGACCGGTCACGTCTTCAAGGCTGCCTTCAAAAAACAGCGTTTGACCTTCGGCATCCCGAACGGCTCGGCTGTTGTTTCGAACCCAGATGGTGGTGCCGTCGATCTTTCGCATCTGCGTCTCAAAATCGCGCACGACTCCTGCCCTATCGATCAGGCGCATCCACCGGTGGCGGTCGTCCGCATTGATGTACAGACTTGCTGTGTTCAGACGCAGAAAAACCTCTCGATCGGAGTAACCGTGCATCTCGATCAGGGCGTGATTGGCTTCGAGGAATTCACCGGAGGGCGTTGTTCGATAGAGCCCCACCGGAACCCCGTCGAAAAGGGTTCGGTAGCGCTCCTCACTTCTTTTGAGGGCGTCCTCGGCCTCCTTGCTCTGGGAGACGTCCTCGAGTGTCTCGAGTGCGCCGACCAGACGGCCCGACGGATCGCGGATGACCGCGGCCGTGAATCGCAGCCACCTGCCGTTGTGGCCGAGTTCGGGGAAGAAGTCCGTGGCCTCATATCCTTCCGGAATCAGTTGGGATTTCCGGCACTTTCCGGCATACCAGGAGAGGATGGACTCCGCAGCCTCATCCAGGACGAGGTCGGCCAGGCAGGGTCTCTCTCGAGGATAGAACGCCCGCCAATGCCCTCGCGTACCGATCGCCTCTTCTGCCTTGATCCTGCTCAAGTTCACCAGTGCCTGGTTCCAGAGGATCACCGTGTGGTCCTTGTCGATGACGAAGGCGGGAATTGGAGACCCAGAAATCGCCCGCTGCAGCACGTCGTGCTGTTGGCGGATCTCCGCGGTGCGTTTCTCAATCAACCGGCGAGCTCGCTGATTTGCCAGCAGTCCTATCAGCACCACGGCCGAGGCGAAACCGGCAAGGGCGGCCGTCGCCGGTCCGTAGGGGAACCCCAGGGCCGCACAGATGTCGTTCGCACAGGTCGCTCGTCCGACCGAGTCGGGAATGCAGGGGATTGAGGGAATAGCACACACAATGCCAGCCAACCACGGGGTGAACGCGAGCATGAGTGATTCCCCTTTCAGACTTCTGAGGAAAGCCAATGGCTCGATATGTGCGAAAGAAACCGGCCGCGGATACATTCCAACGGCGATTTGCACTCCCCTTTTGATCATCGCCCGACGAGCCAGACTCGTGCCCGTAATCGGTCGATACGTGGAGGCCGCCGATGGCATTCGAATCACTCCCGGATTCGCCGGCGGATGTGCCAATGCTCCCTATTGTAGGGGAAATGACCTGATACAGGAATCACTCGTGCTGGAAAGAGAGGTGCGAGTTCTGCATGACGCCGGACTCGGAGGGACATCCGGCCAATGGTGCGGGCACATCGGAATCCGCTGCTCGAGCGAGGGTCCTCAGACGGTCGGGCATCTACTGGACGTACCCCAGGCTGCGAAGCCTGGCGACCTGTTCTTCCGTGAGCACCTTGACGGACGTTCTGTTGGCCAGCCGCTTCCGCTTCACCATATCGAGCTGAGCGTCGAACGGAATCTCGTATACCGTCAACGCAAAGGGAAGGGCATAGTTGCGGACCTGGGCCAGCAAGGGGTCGATCTGGCTTGCCAATGCCAGATGCTGCGGCTGTTGAGGGTTGAATCGCTCAGGACGCTGTTCCGACGGGTCGGAGCGGAGGTCGAAGACCGCCTCTTCCTTGATCTGCCCCGTGTTCTGGTCGAGCACGCGGATCAACTTGTGGTGTGTGGTGCGCAGGGCATAGACATCGGGGAGGGACACTTGCCAGGTGGCGACGTCGGGAAACTCAATCAGCAGGTGACGGTTGTCGTCACCGAGGCCCTTCATCAGCGGAAGCAGGCTTCGTCCGTCGAAGCGAATGTCGGACGGAAGATTCAGATAGCTCAGGATCGTCGGTGTGAGATCCATGGGCGAAACGAGGCTGTCAATGCGTTTGGACCTGAAAGGGTCTGGTCCGCCGGCTTCGGATTGGGGCAGACGAACAATCAAGGGGACACGCACCGTTTCTTCCCAGACATGGTAGTGGTGTTCGAAGTACAACCGGTGTTCGCCCAGACTCTCGCCATGGTCGGCCGTGAAGACGATCACGGAGTCATCCCACAGTCCTCTCTGTTTGAGTTCCGCGATGAGCTTCCCCAGTGTTTCGTCCAGGTAACGGATTTCCGCATCATAGCGGTCAACGTAGTCATAGAAGTTGAGCTGTCCCTCCACGCGGATGTAGTCGGGGATTCGTTTGGGGTCCAGCATGAGAGTCTGCGAACTGTGATACTGCTGCCGGAACCGTTCAGGGGGATTGTATGGCCCGTGCGGGTCGATGAAATTCGTGAACAGGAAGAAGGGACGCGGCGGGTCCGAATCCAGCCACTTCAGAATGGCGGAAAGCGTCTTCTCCGCGGTTCGCTCATAGCCGCCGCGATCGTTCATGCGGTCGTCATAGACGTCGAAACCCTGCTGGAATCCGCTGATCTCCGAAACCAGTGTGAAGTTGCTGACGAACGCGGCCGTGTGGTACCCGGCCGACTTGAGGTGGTCCTGCAGTGTGACGAGATCCGGGTGGAGCTCCGTTTCATTCGATCGTACTCCGTGGTGGAAGGGGTACAACCCCGTCAACATCGAAGCGTAGCTCGGACGGGTCGATCCTCGCGGCACCACGGCGTTATCAAAGACCACCGCGGTCTTTGCGAAGGCCTCGATCGCAGGCATCGTGTCGCGAGGGTAGCCATGGAGCTTCAGGTGGTCTGCTCGGAGGGTATCCGCCGTCAGCCAGATGATGTTGGGCCGTCGTTTTCCGGGTAGTGATTCCCTTGCAGTCCTGACCGGCCCCTCGCCCTGTCTGCAGGAGGGTACAATCGGGAGGAGACATAACGCAATGACTATCAGGCCGGTGCGACGGCTTGACATCCAGGGGGCCTCCACCGAACCGACTTGTTGCGCGAGGTCCACCCTACCTGTGGATCCGCTTGCGTCGCAAAGGCATCACATCGATGTCCTACGCGGCGACTCGCAGACGCCCTTTCCACTTCGCCCCTTTGCCCCTGCCATTGTTGTCCGAAGAGGGCCTCTCCGCTCGAACAATTCCGCGGGCCCACCGGACAGAGATCTGTCCACACCATAATTAATGCTACGAGCGTTTCATGTTACAGGTCAAGGTAAGGTTTTTACCCCAGAACAGCGAGTGATTCGTTTGCGAACCCTCTTGGGTCTGAGCGCGATGTGAGTGTGCCCCATTTGTAGGATCATAAGAAATTGCAACACAACTATTTGTATCGTATTCTTGCCTACACGTCAAATACCATCGGATTCATCTGCCATCCTTGGGAGGCCGGCCGAGGTGTCTGTCTGCGAAGTCCAAGTACTGGTGCCAGTCGTATTCGGTCACATCGTGCTTGCCACTGCGAATGTGGTAGCCGATGCTTCCCTGGACCGGTTGGTTGATGGGCGGCATGTCTCCGGTCGGGAGCCCCTTTGTTCCCAGAAGCTTGTACACGCTGTCGGCGTGCTTGCAGGCCAGGAACTCACCCTTGGGGTCGGCCCAACGATCCTGTTCGGCGCTGGCTACATAGACCGGGCGGGGGGCGATCAGGGCGATCAGCATGTGTTGATCCACCGGCAACCGGTCTTCATGATCGCCGTACTGTTTGAAGTTGCCGCAGAACCAGTGCGGAAACGCCTTGTTGATCGTGGCCACCGTCTCACCAAACCACCGACGGCTGAGCGCCGCACCTCCGCAGCCCGAGTTGTTCGAGATCACAATGGCGAAACGCGGGTCGGTTGCACCCGCCCAGAGGGAGGTCTTGCCGAGGCGCGAGTGTCCCATGACGGCCACCTGCCGGGCATTGATATCCTTGTCTGTCTCGAGATAGTCCAGCGCGCGGCTCAGTCCCCAGGCCCAAGCAGCGATCGTGCCCCATTCATCGGGTGCCGGCCTCGTCTGTTCCTCTTTGTAGAACAGGGGGTGGACGCTGTTGTGGAATCCGTCATCGAAGTCGGGGTCGATGTCGTTGTAACAGGCGGTTACCAGGGCGTAGCCACGTTGGAGAATGAGTTCGACCGCCCAGCGACTGGTTCGTACGCCGCGAGATTTCTCCGTTGCTTTGTGGTTCACAACACCAAAGGCGTCGTTCTCGGGCATCCATGCGTCGGAGATCAGGATCTCAGGGTCCTTGTGGATCGACTGGTTGCCATAGAAGTTCAGTCCGAGGAACGCCGGCACGGGTTTCTTCGCCCCGTTGGGTATATAGATCAACAAGTCCATCTTCGGGCCGTCGGACTTGCTGCTGAATCGCACTCGCACCTGCTTGCGTGTCGCCAGTCCGTTGAGGGCGTTTGCGCTTTGCTCCAGGACCTGGAATGCAAGGTCCGTGGGTTTGCCCGGCGCCCGACCATAAACGTGATCCTCGAACAGCTTCAGGACCTCGGGCCTCCTTCGGGTCCGCCATGCCTCCGCGTCGCCGACCCGCGAACTATCGCACATGACCAGCGGATCTGGCAGGGTGTAGGGGGGCACTTTGCTCTCGTCGCAGTTGACGCCCTTGGGAGGTTCGGCGGCAGGGGCGGGCGGAGTCGTGCCGGCTGCCAGTCGCAAGGTAACCTCCGCCTTGTCCGCCAGGTCCAGCATCGCTTCCGCCTTCTCTCCCGACGGGCCGACTGCCGTCACTCTGTATCCGCCTCGGAAACCGCGGAATCTCGCCTCCCCGAGGGTGTTGCTGCGACCGTCAAACCGCGTCCACCACTTCTCCCGGATGAGTTCTCTCATGGCCGTGTAGACGGGTTTGGGCGACATGTCGCGTCGGAGCCAACCCGCGGGTGCATCGAGCCACGCGCCCTGGTCGCTGAAATCCCACCATGTGATTGCCTGGACGCCCGGGTGACTGAAGAGCACCTTATAGAACTTCGTCGTCTCCCTGGCCTGGTACACCTCGCCGGACGGGGTGCTTGCCCAGGGTTTGCCACCCTGGAGCGGCTTCAGACCGGAGGTGATCGTTGTCTCCGTGAAATGGAGGGGCACGCCGAATGCCGCGAATCGCTGGCAGGTCTTCCACAGGCGTTCGTTGGACCACGTGCCGCCGTGCATGTGGCTTTGAATGCCAATGACGTCGTAGAGACGTTTGCCCGTGCTGTCGACCAACTGCTCGATCACGCGAACATAGTTCGCATCGGTACAGTAATCATTGATCAGGAGTGTCGCGTCGGGATCGGCGGCGCGGGCGGACTCGAAACACCGGCGGGTGAATCCGATCTGTCCGAACTTCTGCCACGTCTTCGAGAGCTTCGGCGACATCCGCAGAAAGGCCGATCGGTCGTACTCCGTCGCCTCGTTGACCACGTCCCACCGTTCGACCAGACCTCGGAAACGCTTCATACAGTCGGTGATTCTCGCAAGCTGCAAGTCCATGATTCTGTCCGGATTGTCGGGCAGCCAGCCGGGATCGGCGATGTTCCATGCCAGCGGGTGGCCTTTGGTCAGGATGCCCTGTTCCTTGCACCATCGGGCGATCTCTTCCCATCGGGCGTGTTCGGGCTTGCCTTCCTGCCGTTCGTAATAGGGCCAGTAGAATCCCAGCGTCGCGTAGTTGAATACCTCGGCGAACTGTCGGCGATAGGCCTGTTCCTGCGGTGGCGTCGCGCACTTGCCCCACATGAAGATGTTGCTGCCGAAAAGAAACGCGTGTCGCGTCTGCTCGGCGCGAACGGCGGCATTCGTCACAGGCTTTCCGGCCGAGTCGAGCACGCGGACCACGACTTCTCCCTTGCGATGCTTCTCAATGCGGGCATCGGCTTCATCAACGATCTGCTGGGTCGAGGGCGTTTCGATCCCGGGCGCATCGATCGGAACCGCCAGGAGGGCGACGACGGTGATGAGGTATGGCCACAGTCCGGTTCGATCTGTCTTTCTGTTCATGGTCGCATTCCTGTGGTGCACTGCAGTATCCCTTGAGGCCAATAGATCCACCGCTCTACGTCCTCGCGGTTCGACGACTCCTGTCGGCAGCGGTGTCCCAACACTTCGCTGATCAGCTTCCCGACCTTGCGGCTCAATCCGCACGCAACGTCACGATGCCGAATCCGGGTACGTCGACGGGGGCTTCAATCTTGCGAATCGGTTTCTCGCTGGTGTCGCTGAGCCACAGGGACCGCGGAGCAGGCTCCGACCAGCGTAGAGTCGCCTGACAGTCCCGGCCAGAGGCCCCGAACAGTCGGACGATCGTTGCCTTTCCGTCGTCACTTGGCTTGAATGCGGTGACGAGGACGCCCGCCGGTTCGACGACCATTCGCGATTTCGCGGGCACATCCCCACCGGCCGGCACGGCCATGAGCGGCTGGCTGAGGCCCGTGCCCAAGCGGGCCGCCTCGTCGGGTGTGTAGCCCTGATGCGGCCGGATCGCATATCGGAAGGTCGTCAGGCCTTCCTGATAGGCACAGTAGTTGGTGTGCCAATGGTTGTTCATCACCATCGAGTAGAGCGTTTGCGACGGTGCCAGATGGGTGATCCATGCCTTGGGATTCGTCTGAGAGCCGACCAAGTTGGCCGTGATGGCGCCGACCTGGACCATCGGGGCATCAATGGGGAACCACGTGACGCCGCCGGCTTCGTTCGAGACGTCGATCCATCGCTGGACCGTGAACCAATTCTTGCACGAACCGGGCAACTGGTCGGTTTCCGGCCGGACCACGGCCCAGGGTGTATCCAACCGCATGACTCCCTTGTGCACGTTGAAGGCGAAGCCGAAGTGAACACCCTCCTTGGCCTCCTTGCCGCGGGCAGGTGCTCGTTTCTTGTCGAGCACATTGATGAGTTCGACACGATCGAGCCCCGCGATGAGGCGTACCTCTCGCGACAGTCGGTTGCATCCCGGGGCGTCGGACTCCGCGATCAGCGAGGCCACCAGCGGCCCCGATTCCTTGATGGATATCTTCACGGACCCCGCCCGCATGGGATTCTGAGTGTCGGTGCCCGCGACGAAGAAGTAATCATTCAACGCGACGGAGTTCGCGTCGGCCAGATTGACCCCTCGTCCTTCTGTTCGCAGTTCAGCTATGGCGCCGGTTCGTTCGTCCAGGCGAACCGACAGGATTCCGTTATCCAGTGCGGTGCCTGTGACGGTGCAGCGACCTTCCTGGCCGGCCTCTCCTGTGGTGATCGCATAGCGTTTCGCTGCCATCGGGGGAACATCTTTGGCCATGAATGCCAGGTCGCCGTTGGACAGCCGCTGCGACGGTACGGGCTTGCCGTCAGATGCGGTGACGCGATCACCGGCCGTGGATTGCGCTTTGGAGACCGTGACGAGATCGGTTCGCACCCACGAGGTCGTGTTGAACACGTCGACATGCGTGACCGTTTGGCTGGGCGGGTCTGTCTGGCGTGTGGCTCGGTTGAGCAGGCGTAAAGACTGCGATTCACCATCCAGCGCGAAGGCCTGCTTGATCTTCCATTGGCCCTTCACGAACGGGCTATCCGGGGCACTGATGCTGTTGTGTGCCCCCCACGTGTGCTCGCTATAGAGCAGGACGTTTCGCCAAGCCTCCTGGAACTCGGCAGCTGGGAATGGAGCTGGATTCAGCAATGCCCAGAGCGTCTCGGCCTGTGTCAATCGTTCCGCCGAGGCGCGGTTGATTGCCGTCTCGCGGGCCGAGCTGGCGGCACCGTTTTCCCAGTAGGGTGTCCAGTCGCCGCTGTACGTCGGCAGCGTATGTCCATATCGCCGCTCGAACTCGCGCAAGGCCTCGGTTGTGGTTGAGATGACCAGCTTGGGCGAGTCGTACTTCTCGTTCCATTCCTTGACGAACTCAGGGATCTTCTCGTCGGGCGGCGCATTGTCCCCATGGCCGCTCCATCGCAGGTGGATCAGGTCATAAGGGTACTTCGTTTGTGTCAGGTGAGTCATCAGGTCCAGAATGAACTTGGACGTCAGGTTCGATCGGAGGATGTGCGAAATCGCATAGCCCTGATAGGGCACCCAACAGAGGACCTTCTCTCGCCCTGTGGGGCTGATCCAGTAGAAGGGCTTGTTCTCCCATTCGATCATGCATGTGCCGATGGTGTCGAAGTAGTTGGGACCGATGGACCAGTACTTCACGCCGGCTTGTGCCATGACCGACAGGATGCCCCATGTGAATCCCGGCACGTCGCTGATCATTGCCGACTCGATCGGCAGGCCGCAACGATCGGACAGCCGCGTTGCATAGCTGAACAGCCGCACGAGTTCCTCCGGCCGGCACAGACCGGTCAGTTCGTTGCCGTACATTGCATCGAGACCGATCCAGCCCTTGCGGACGGCGTCGAAGAACTCCTGCTGCTTCTCGGGAGAGGCTTGCCGCAGATAGCTCTCGACGGCCCAAAGGACCTCGACGTTCCAGCGATAGCGGGCCCCTTCGGGGTTTCCGGCCGTAGCGCGGGCCAGGGCGATGCCCTTGGCAATGTTGGCCATCTGTTTTCGCTCGATGTCCGTCTGGAGCTCTGTGTAGCCGATGTCTACGTGCGAGTGGGGCAGGATGTAGATGACCGACTTGCGGATCGGGTTGAGCGGCAGCTTGCGCTCGACCACGGTGCGTCCGGCCACATCGAGGGCGACCTGCACGGACTGGTCCGATTCGACGAAGGGGATGCTCAACTCGATCGATCGCGATCCGAAGCTCAGTGGTACAACGGTGGGTGTGAGCCGATCGATTCGAACGGTGACATCCACCGGATTGGCGTAGGGGTAGTCGAGGGTCATTCGGAGGGGCTGAACGGCTGAGGGGCCCTTCTTCTCTCGCACAGGGGGCGCTGCAACGTCCATTATCATAGCATTGGGAGACGATTCGACTTGGCCCACCGAGAAGAACGTGATTTCGGCACCGCCCACGGTAGCGTAGCTGTTCGGCCCCAGGCCGGTGACCTGCCATCGGACTCGCCGGGCCTCGATCGGCTTGGAGAGCACCAGAGAGGTCACCCCGCCGGGCTGGTTGACGTGCTTGACAGACGCGGTGGCGATCTGCCGGCCCGTCTCGTCGGTGAAGATCAGCTCGGATGTCCCCACGGTGGCCGGATCGGAGCGATCAATGTGCCTGAGGCCCCCGATGAGACGAGGCTGGCCGAAGTCGAACTCGACGCGGGTCTTGGTGCCGAAGGCGGCGGAGGCGTATTCGGTTCGAACCTTGCCGTCGATGAGGTTCGTGACCTTGTATCCACCGCCGGGAAAATCCGCGGAATACGAGACGATGGTCGGTGTCGGGATGGGCACGAGGCGTGTAAATTGTGCAGGAGACCCCGTCGATCCCGGAGTCGCTGCCTGGCCGATTGCGCGGGGCGTTGAGGTGGCACCGGGGAGCAAGGCCGCCGCGATCCATATCGTCACCGCTGATTTCATCGCATTGGGCATATCGCACCTCGTGTTTGCTGTTCTGTGAGCAGGGCCCGCTTTTGGCAAGTCTGTGGCCTGCTCTTCCATTCCAGACGGGGATTATAGGGCATGCGAGCCCCGGCAAGACAGCGGGGGACTGTGTACGGTGTTCGCCCGATCTCGGATACCCGTCGGGATTCTTCTTCGAGGTGCCCCATGTGGATGGTGGGAGCACAACCTGCCAGTCGTGTCTCGGTGGCGATTGACCAGACACCACATCCGGAAATCCGTCCGGCAAGCCGGTTCGGTCATGGACGTCCACATCCTGACAATGCATGGTAGGATACCCGTACCGACAGGCGGCCACACGGTTGATCTGGGTCTGACCGGCAGTTCCGGTCGGGACGCACGGCGCCGTACGACCTCACTTCGGGAGCATCTCATGCGACGAGTTCTCGGTAGCACGGCATGTCTCTTCGTCCTGTCTATGCCCATCGCGATGATGAGCTGTGCCACCAACCGTGCTCCAGGGCGGCACGATTCTCTCGCCCCAAACACGCGATCCCATTCTACGTCACAACCTGTGGAGTTCTATGTCGCTACATACGGAGATGATCTCGACCCGGGTACGAAGGCCCGACCATTTGCCACTCTGGAAGCGGCCCGCGACGCCATCCGGCAACTCAAGGCAGCCGGTCGGCTGGATCGATCGGTCACGGTCTGGGTTCGTGGGGGCGTCTATGGACGCACGCGTCCCTTCGAACTGAAGGCCGAGGACGCCGGCAGCGAATCGTCGCCCATCATCTATCGGGCATACGAAGGTGAGACGGTGAGCCTGTGCGGCGGTCGGGAGTTGCCGCCGGGGTGGTTCGAGCCGGTGAAGGACCCGAATATCCTCTCGCGGGTGGATCCATCGGCTGCCGGCATGCTGGTGCAGGTGAATCTGAAGGCACACGGCATTACCGATTACGGCGAGATGTCGGGCGCCGGTCCGATGATTGAAGTGTTCTGCGACGGGCGACGGCTGCCGTTGTCGCGATGGCCCAACCGGGGCTACTCGCGCATCGGCGGCGTGGTGCAGGAAGGTAAGGGGGCCGAACAGCGGCTGGCAGATGAGAACAAGCAGGGCAGGACCTTTCAGTATGAAGGCAATCGCCCCGAACGGTGGCTCGCAGCATCAGATGTTGAGCTGCACGGTTTCTGGTATTTCGGCTGGATGGATCAGCAGGTCAAGATCCATCACATCGACAGGGCTCGGCGCGAGATCACTCTGGCCGAGACCCCGGGGGGTGGGATCAAGAAGGACCAGTACTACTGCGCCCTGAATCTGCTCGAAGAGATCGATGAGCCGGGCGAGTGGTATCTCGACCGACGGCAGGGCGTCTTGTATGTCCTGCCGACGCGGGCGTTCGCACATCAGCCGGTCTATGTGTCGACGTTCTCCGGTCCGCTTCTGGTGATGGATCAGACATCCTATGTGACGATCCGCGGGGTGACGCTCGATGTAACGCGCGGCGTGGGCGTCGTCATCGGAGGCGGATCGCACAACCGCCTGGCCGGCTGCATCGTTCGATGCATCGGGTCCGCGGGGATCGTTCTGGACCACGGAATCGACAATGGCGTCGTCGGCTGCGACATCCACGACCTGGGCATGACAGCCATACGGATGACAGGGGGCAACCGATCGACTCTGGAATCCGGCCGGAACCACGTCATCAACAACCACATCTTCCGTTACGCCCAACGCAAGAAGGTCTATGAGCCGGCGGTGCGGATCTACGGCGTGGGGAATCGTGTGGCGCACAATCGGATTCATGACGCGCCGCATCAGGCCATCGCCTATGACGGAAACGATCACGTCATCGAGTTCAACGATATCCACGACGTGGTGCTCGACTCGAGCGACGCTGGAGTTCTGTACACCGGCTGTAACTGGACGTTTCGCGGTAACGTCGTTCGACACAATTTCATCCACCACATTCCACACGGGCCGGGGCTTGGCACGGTGGGGGTATACCTGGACGACTGTGCCAGTTCGACGGAGATCTTCGGCAACGTCTTCTTCGATATGCTCAAGCCGGCCTTCATCGGTGGGGGGCGGGACAATGTCATCGCCAACAACATCTTCATCCAATGCAACACGCCCGTGCACCTGGACAGCCGGGGTTTGAGGTGGGACCACTTCCGCCCGAATGGTCCCATGTACGATCAACTGAAAGAGGTCCGACACACTCAACCTCCTTGGAGCACGCGGTATCCCGAACTGGCCAGAATCCTTGATGAGATTCCTCAGGCTCCGCTCGGAAACGTACTGGTCAACAACGTGTCATATAAGAGCAGTTGGCGCGACCCGGAGGCACACTGCCGCCAGACATCCCAGAAGAACATCGACCGGCCGTATATGAAAATGGCCGACAACTTCGTCACCGACGAGGATCCGGGGTTCATCGACGCTACGAACATGGACTTTCGGCTGAAGGACGATTCGGTGGTCTATCGCAGGATCCCTGGGTTCAAGAGGATCCCCTTCGAGAGGATCGGACTGTACAAGGACGAATATCGCGCCACGTGGCCCGTGCCGAGGGGGCGACCGTAGCATGAGAGTTCGAAAGGGTCTTCGATGGGAACTCCGGGCATAGTACGCCGGTTAAGGACGGTTCTTCTGTCGTGCGTCGTGATGATGGCCTGGGGGGCGGTTCGGGAAGGCCTCGGGCAGGAGGCGTCCAACAGAGGCGTAACGACGACGGCGGGGGCGCAGCATCTGGACTTCTTCGTGGCCACCGACGGTGATGATCGCGCAGCAGGTACTCGGGAACGGCCTTTCGCCACGCTGGAGGGGGCCAGAGATGCTATTCGCGGGTTCAGACAGAGTGGGGGACTGAAAGCGCCGGTGACGGTGTGGGTGCGCGGGGGGTTGTACTACCGGACGAAGACGTTTGAGCTCACACGAGAGGACTCTGGCGCAAGGACGGCGCCCGTGGTCTATCGTTCATATCCACACGAGTCTGTTCATCTGGTCGGGGGGCGGCCGATCGATGCTTCGTGGTTCAGGCCGGTGGACGACCCGGCCATCCTGGATCGGCTCGAGAAGAGCGTACGCGGTAGGGTGCTTTGTATTGACCTGAGGGCGCACAGTATCAGCGATTTCGGTGACCTGAGCGGCATGGCCGGTGGGATGAAGTTCTTTCTCGGCGATCGGCGTCTGCCGCTGGCGCGCTGGCCGAACGAGGGTTGGGCGCTGGGGCGTCGTGGCCGGGTCATTGGCAAGGACAACGACGGCGTTCCCCAAGTCCGGGATGGTGGGCGACAAAGCAGGATCATGGCCTTTCGCTGTGAGGGAAAGCGGCCCAATCTGTGGAACGATCTCGATGCCGTGTGGCTTTGCAACTTCTTCTGGGAGGAGTATTGCTTCCACGCGTGGAAGATCAAGGGCGTCGATTGGGATCGGCAGGAGATGACCTTCGATCATGATCTGATCGATCGGCTCCAGGAGTGGCTGAGGTTCTGCGTCGTCAACGCGATCGAGGAAATCGACACGCCCGGCGAATGGTTCCTGGATCGAAAGCGGGGCATTCTCTACCTGTTCCCCCCTGAGGGGTTTGGCAGCCAGCCGTTATTGGCTTCGATACTTCAGGACACCCTGATATCCCTCAATGACGTCTCGTTCGTCACGATCCGGGGGCTGACGATGGAGGCCACGCGGGGTGTTGTGGTCAGCGTTGCCGGCGGATCGGACAATCTCATTGTCGGCTGCACGATCCGGAATGCCGCCCAGGGCGCCATTCTCGCCGGCGGGTCGAATAACGGGATCGTCGGCTGCGACGTCTACAACCTCGAAGCGGCGGGCGTGCGCGTGTCCGGGGGAGATCGCAAGACTCTCACGCCGGCCGGGCTGCATGTTCTGAACACTCACATCCACCACTACGGGCAATGCATCAAAGAGTGGCAACCGGGCGTCAAGGTGAGCGGGGTTGGCAATCGCGTCGCGCACTGCAAGATCCACCACGCCCCCGCCTACGCGATATCGTTTGAGGGCAACGACCACCTCTTCGAGTTCAACGAGATGCATGATGTGGACCTCGAGATGAGCGACGTGGGCGTGATCGGCACGGGCACCGACTGGACCTTCCGAGGGAACGTCATTCGCCACAACTTCATTCACCACATCCCGGAGAGGCCCTATCCGGGCGTGGTGGCCATCTACATGGACAACTGCGCGTGTTCGGCGGACATCATCGGCAACGTGCTCTACAAGGTTACCGACGGCGTCCTGATCGGTGGGGGGCGTGACAATCTGATCGAGAACAACATCTTCGTCGAGTGTGGGGTGCCGGTGAAGATGGACAACCGTGGCCTGCGCTGGGAGACGCGTTGGGGACATTTCAAGCCCGGCGGGCCGATGTACAAGCCTCTTGAGGAGTTCAAGCACGACCAGCCGCCCTGGAGTACGCGGTATCCCAAGCTCGCTCGCATCCTGAACGAACATCCGCAGGCACCGTTGGGCAACACGCTCCAGCGAAATGTCTCAGTGCGAAGCGGCTGGCGCGACCCAGAGGCCGAGTGTCGCAAGACGTTCAAAGTCCACATCGACACACCGTACATGACCATCAAAGACAATTTTGTGACCGATGACGATCCGGGTTTCGTGGACATGGCCACCCTGAACTTTCAACTGCGGAATGATTCGGTCATCTACAAGAAAGTGCCTGGGTTCAAGGCGATCCCCTTTGACAGGATTGGCCTGTGCCGTGACGAGTATCGCCGAACACTGCCAACTCCATAGACCCGAACGGGCGAGGCATCTGGAATCTGTCGGGAGGAATCGCTGCCGGATCTGGAGTCAGCTCTTCGTTGTCGGACTTGATGCTCTTTCGTGCAACTTTTGCTTCAGCAGTTCAAGAACCTGTGTCTGGTGCTCGAAAGCCAGCTTGGCCGGCAACCGGTCCAGGGGGACCCAGGTCAGCGATTCGACGTCGTCCTGTGCCCTGGGCTCTCCGCTGATGACCTCCACGAGGTAGCAGAAATTGAGTGTAGGGATCCGTCTGGGGCCGTACACATCCGGGATGGAACCGAGATACTCGGCCACCTGAACCCGAAGCATGGTTTCTTCGTATGCCTCGCGAACAACCGCCTCTTCAGCCGATTCGCCGGACTCAATGAAACCGCCGGGAATGTCCCATTCGCCCTTGGCGGGCTCGAAGGCACGGCGGGCCAGCAGGAGCTTGTTTCCTTCTGTGATCAATATGTTCACGCAGGGTTTGGGGTTCTGGTAGTCGACGAAGCCGCACGTTGGGCATTTCGACCGGCCTTCGGCCTCGCCGGTGCGGGGGATCATGGGCGAGCCATCATAGGGACAATGCTGGTAGTTGCTCATACGAGACATATCCTCCGAAGATGCAGGGCAGAACAGAAGCCGGCTCCAACAGCATCGCGGACGGGTTGGGCCCGTCGTTCATCGCTCGATCCCCGATGTGTTGCACCCACAGACGCCAAAGATACGATACCCCCATGTCCCGCACGGAGCGAGTCCCCAAAGGCGGGGTTCGATGCGCCGCGTGTTGTTTCATGCTCTGAGAAGCCCCTCGCCCGTGTGTTGGATGCTCTGGCAGTGTTCATGGTGTGTTTGGGGAACGGCCTTCGTAACCTGGAGAGGCCTTGTATGCGTAGCACCCTTGAGTGGCGTCATGTGTGGACGGGGCTGGTGGGATTGGTGTTGGGAGGCAGTGCCTCGGTCGACGCGGAGAGCAACCGACTCAGAGAGGGCTTGCCGGACACGCCGGTTGAGATACGGGAGGACTCTCAGGGACGTGTGTACTTCGCCTTCGGCGGTCCGAGCGGTTCGCTGCTGGTCCATGATGGCGGGGAGTTCACAACGCCGGCGCGAGGCGACATCAAGAGTGTTGCACCGAGCGGGGACGGACAGATCTGGTACACGGCAGAGGGGCGCGTCAGGCGAATCGCATCGGTTGGCACCTCGGAATCCGCAGATCAGACTGCCTCATTCCAGGGGACTCCCGCCGGTGCAAATCGTGTCTTCGTCACGCGGGTGGGCGAGATATGGGTTGAGGGGTGCTCCCGAAGGCTGAACGCTCGCGGTGAGTTCCGGCCTGTTCCGGACTGCTCCGTTCGGAACTGCAACCCCGTGCCGGCCGCAGAGGATCCTTTCGGTAATCTCTGGGCCCTCGTCGGGCCGGGCGCGGGTTGCCCGGGAACACGGGTCGTCGTTCTGCCGGCGCCAGGAAGGACAAAATGGACATCGGTCGGATCGGAGGGTAGCCAATGCCCCGGCGCGTCGAGCGGGCTGGTTGTGGACGCCCTCGGATACGTATGGGTTGCCGGTGAGTCGGGAGTGGCCCGGTTCGACCCTCGAAGCTCCAAGAGCGATTGGACAGCGTTTCCGGCCCGCGATCTTCCCCTGACGAAGGCAACGGCGTTGGGGTTGTCTCCCAGTGGTCGGGCTCTGGTAGGGAGCGAGGTCGGCAGACTCTTTGAGTTGGATCTGTTCGCGGATGGCAAGGCAAGTGCTTCGCCGATCGAGATGGGCGGCCTGCCTTCGGCCTCCGTGCGGGCGATTCACACGGATCGGGACGGTGCTCTGTGGGTCGTTGCAGGGGGCGGGATCTATCGAAAGGCGTCGACCCGGTCATGGCGCGAACTGGCTCCGCTGCCGACCGGCAATCACGATTTTTATGGCGTGCTGCATGGCGACAGACTCTACGTGGCCGGAGGAATCGCTCCGTATGGGCTTCCGGCGAAGATGTCTGCGTTCGACTCGTTCTGCGCGTACGACGGTCGGGAGAATCGATGGGTCTTCTTGCCCAACCTGCCGACGAGGCGGGGGTACTGCGGTATTGCCGCACTGGCCGGAGAAATCTGGGTCCTCGGCGGATACATGTATCCGGATCCGTCAAGCGAACGCCAGCAGACCTTGGATGTTGTAGAGGTGTTCGATCTTCGTACTCAATCCTGGCGACGCGGACCCTCTTTGGACGTCCCTCGCGCCGAGATGGTGGCACTGACCGTCGGCGGTCGGCTGTACGTGGTGGGGGGTGCAGATCAGAAGCGTGAGCTGAGGTCCGTCATCAGCATTGGCTCGGGTGAGACAGGATGGCGAACGGAGCCCGAAGCACCCAGGACCTTCCGCCAGTCGAGCGGGTGTGTGCTGGATGGCAGGATCTATCTGGCCAGGGGCAGGTCTGACGAACACCCCAGTCCTCCGGGGCTCTACGTGTACGATCCGGACCGTCGCCAGTGGCGGACGAGCATTCCTGCCATGCCTGTGGGGTGGCCCAACGCTCCGATCACTGCCGTTTTCGGGGGCGATATCTGGGTTATGGGTGGTTGGGGCACACAGGAGCCCCGGGCAAGCTTCCGGTATTCGCATCGAGATGGCACATGGACACGCTGTCCCGATCTGCCGATTCCACTGGCCTGGGGTGGTGCGGCTGAGATGGGCGGCCACCTCATAGTCGTCGGCGGCGCTTACTACTCTGAGAAGCACCGCATCTTCATCTTCTCTGATTGCGCGTGGGCCTTGCGTCGAGACTGAGTTGAGAGATGCCAGGGGACCACTTGGGTGTGCCGAGTCACCGGTCGGCTTCCTCCCGAATTCTGTTCGGTGCGGAGTTGTACTGAACAGGCTGTCTGTTGTGACGACTTGTGCTTCGGCGGGGCTTGCCCTCTTCAGACAGTACTTACCGAAGAGAATCGGCGTCGGATCGTGTACTTGAATCGCACCGCGGGGTAACCCAGTATCAGCACCAGGGCGGGCGTGTTTCCTTCAGGCAGACCGTACGATTTGAGAAGGGCCTTGTTTCGCTGGAGAATCGGGGCGGCGCTGCCGATCATCGCGGTTCCCAGACCCAGGGACTCCGCGGCGAGCATCGCGTAGGTACACGCGATCGCGGCGTCTATGGCGCCGGCGTAAGGCGAATGATGAAATACCATAGCCGCGGGGGCTCCCCAGAAGAGTGAGTCATTGCCCTGACGCCGGTGCGCGACCAGCGTTTCGGCCAGCGGCCGGATGAAGTGTTTGAACTGCTCGTAGGTGGTGCGGCGAATGAACGGTCGCATCAGGCTCAACACCCAGGGCTTGAAGATTCTCAGAAATCCTTCATATCCCTTGATGATCTCGCCGGCCAGCTTCTGTACCTCCTGACGACTCCGAATGACCAGGCACCCCACGTCCCAGGGAGGAATGCCCATGGGGGCGGATGCAGCCATCTCGATGATGGCGTCCAGGTCCTCGGGGGCCACGTCTCGATCACTGAATCGACGGACGCTGCGGCGGGCCTCCATGAGGGCGGCCAGCGAATCGGGTGTCGCCTTCGAATCGTCGGAGGGCAGCGTCATGAGGTCGTCAGGAGAGACCCCCCGACCGCTGACCGTGATGCTGCCTTCCGGACAGACCATCATACAATGACCGCAGGAGATGCACCCCAGGGGGCTGTCGTTCCCGACGACGACGCATCCTTCCTTCATCACCAACACTTCGGTCGGGCATATTGCGGCACATTGGCCGCATCGTTTGCAGGTCTTCAGATCGATGACAGGGGTGCCGGACTCGTTGTAGAGACTGTGGATAACGGCCACACGAACGCTCCTTACGTCATTTGCTGAATCGCGTGCACTGGCTGAGTTTGAGCATAGAGAAAAGCCGCAGGGGTCACAATAGAACCATCGGTTCGTGACGCATGTTGCTGATGCTGAGGGTGAGGTTCGTCGCAAGAGGCATCTTGACATCGGTTGCGGCACATGTTGAGGGGAACGTGAGATTGAACGTCGCGTTTTGGTCGTTCACCGGGTGCTCATCATGAGGGGCAACAGCTTTGGCAGGGGAGCCGCGATTCGGCTGCCGGCGGTCAAGTCCCAGAGCGATGTCTTCAACTGCCGCATTCCCAGAACAGACACGATCCATCCCTGGCTCCAGCCCGTTTCGATGCACCACGCACCCCAGCCGACGTCGGCGCTGCTGGCCCAATACTCCCATCGGCCGAAGTCGAATCCGCGGAACCACGCGCCGTCGAGTTCAGGTCTCACCTCCGATCGCACCTGGATTCGACAGAGGAATCGGGCCAACTTGTCCTCTGCGTCAACAAAGAGCCTCTCACCGGTTGCCGCGGCGGCTTCGTGAAGTCCCAACAGGGCGAAGTTGCACGTGTAGAGCATGTCGGAGACCGCGTCGCCATTTCTCTGGAGCAGCATGGCTTCATTCTTGCCGTAGTCTTCGTTGGATCGTGGTGGCGCCAGGTCGGTCCGGCCGACAGTGGCCAGTTCCTCACGAAGGGCGCCCGAGGCGACCTGCCGCTTCGTCAAGTCCTCAGCCATTCGGCGGAGCCACTGCCGATGTTCCGGCGTGTCCTTCACGCGGACCAGCCAGGCCAGAGGCAGAAGCATCCTGCCCTGATCCGATGGGACACCCACCGTCCAACGCCACCGGTCGGGATAGGCGTCCATCGTTCGACGGATTGCCGACTCCGCCCTCGCAAGGAACGGTTCGTATCCCGTGTGGCGATACGCCCAGAGATAACATGCCCAGAGATAGGCCTCATAGTGCGGGGCACAGTTGATGGGACTGGCGTCGAAGTAGTGGTGCCACCCGTTCTTCGCCAGATCCGGCAGATCGATCCGATCGGTCCGGAAGCCGAGTCGGCCGGTGGTTCGCAGATTGCCCAGCAGGCATCGGAGGACCGGTTCGTCCCAGCGATCCGTCCGAAGCAGTGAGGCCGTGGCGATCGTGCCGAGCATCAACCGGGCATTGTCATCTCCATAGAACGCCTTTTCCCAGTCCCAGTTCGTAACGCCCCAGGCGACCAGCCCATAGGCCGGGTGGTTCGGATCGGCGCGAGCGCCTTTCCGAGCGATCGACGTGAAGTAGTAGAAGTCGAGGATGTTGCCCGCGATGCGGCCGAGGTTCGGGTCGCCCGCCAACTCGCCGCCGAACGCCAGCCCCATGGCCGACTCGCCGTGGCAATCACCACGATGTACAAGTCGCTGATCTTGAGTTCCATCGAAGCGTATCCGAGAGCTGAATCCTTCCAGGATGCCCCTTGAGCCGTCGCCGACGGGCATCCGGGCGGTCGAGAACCGATCGGCCTCGACCTCCATCCAACCGGCATTGTATCGTTCGTCATCGTTTCGCTCGCTGAGACGCCTGGTGATGGCGGCTTCACGCGACGGATGCACCAGGACACGTGACCGGACGTACCACAACGCCCCTCGGCGAACCGATTGGGCCTCAACGTCTGTCGGCAGCGGCTCCGTTTCGCAGAATGAAGGTCGGACCGTCGGTGTCCACATGGGACACTCCGTCGGGCTGTCCTTCGCGGCCCATTCGAGAATACGCTGCCAGATCGTCCGCCATGCCTGCGTCGGGCCGTATCGGGCCGTGAGGAATTGGCTCAGCTTCGTCGTGCTCACCAGAAGTCGGCCCGAGGGGTGTTCCCATAGGATCGGCTGAGTCTCCTTGGGCAGCCCAAATATGGCGGCATCGAACCCGGCTACACGTGCCGTCACGATGTGAGATCTCTCTGCCTTGATGGGAACGTAGTGGCAATCGTGGATGGCCAGGATCGTCATCGGTTTCAGCGAGGGGCCGAAGAACTCCGATGCGACCACCGCACGCTCCCACTGGGTCGTTCTGGGTGTGGCCGTTTCCAGTCCAGGCAGCGCTTCAGGAAACTCCACATAGAGTCGCATGTTCTTGCTCGTCGCGGTTTCGATCAGCGATGCGTCAATCACGGTGGTCTTGTGGGGGTAACCGTCGGCCAGAATCAGCACACCCGATCCTTCGGTCGCCCGCCCGATGGCTTCGGCAGGCGTATCGAATCGAGGCAGGTTCCGCAGTGTCGCTGCGAGCACGCGGTACAAATCGTTCTGGGGTTGGCAGCAGAATACGACCTTCGCTGCACCGGTCGGTTCAGCATTCACAGTTCGCGGCAGCATCAGAGCGGCGATCGTGCATACAGACCAGACCAGAGCAGTTCGACTCAGCTCAGTGACTTCGATCATCCTTGAGCCCTCTCGTGGATGGCTATCTGGGACGATACCTCTGTCGTACGATCAGGGGGCCAATGCCTTGCCAGCAGGCGTCGGGGCCGTCGCAGGCGACGATGTCGCCCAACCCTTCCATCGTCGGATCAAGTCTCGCGGGTCCTTGGGGGCCCCTGGGCTTCGATGGGGCATGAGGTCGCGGAATGTCCGTGCCTGCTCCTCTGCCCTGGCCGCCGGGGCTGCCTGACCGCTGCGGCGCAGCACCTCGGCGAGTCGCGTGTAGTTGTCTGCCAGCAGGCCGTGAAGCGGGAAGGCCTCATCCTTGTCGCTGAGCAGACGGGTCAGCAGCGAGTTGGCATTCTCAAGAAGAGTTCGTGATTCCTTCAGCAAGCCGCGGTCTCTCAGAATGTCCGCCAACGATCCCTGAAAGGCTGCCAGCCAGACCTTGTAGATCGCGACTCTTGGGAACCGTTCGGCCAGGGAGGTCTGGAGGGTCAGTGCCTTGCGGAGCGTCTTCTCTGCGGCTTCCGGATCGCTGCCGTCCTGTTGGAGCCTGGCCAGCCCGTGAAACATGCGCACCCTCGCCATTTGGTAATCCGGGATATTGGGGTGCTCGGCCACCAGCTTGTCCATGATGGCCAGAGCACTGAGCAGTCGCTGCTCGGCCGTCTTCCTCGATGCGGCATCCAAATGCCCGAACGGACGAGCTGCCATCGCATACGTCGTGGCCAGATCGTAACGGTATTCGGCGACGTCGGGGAAGGTATTGACCAGTTCCTGAAGGATCTGAGTGGCCTTGTCCAGACCATTCAGACTGGCCTGCCAATCCGGGCCTCGGCGTCCCATGACCGTTTCACGATGGCAGAGGGCCAGCAGGTGGCGGTAGTCCGGAACCGTCGGGTGCTCCTTGACCAATCCATCAAGAATCTGGATCGCCTGGGCCAAGAGTGCATGATGATCCTGCGGGCTTCCGGTCGTTGTCGGCGGGCGGTATCCCCATGATCTCCGGCCGAGTCCTCCCTGCCCGGATCGGGTTGTCGGCGAAGGAGGGGGCGGTGGGGGGGGATCGGGCTCTCCCGGGGGTGCAGGGGGGCCTGCTCGTGCATGGTGTTCAGCAGGAGGCCCGCTTCGGAGGTGCCCGAAGGGAGGGATGCCTCGGCTTCGATGTCCGCTAAGGAGGTAGTAGCTCTTCGCCAACTCGTATCGGTAGGGTGCCGGGGCCGAAGGCGCCTTCGCCTTCGGTTCGAGGATTGCCCGGGCCTTTGCAAGGGCCGCAAAGCCCTCCTCGGGTCGGCTCGATGCCCAGTAGAGACCGGCGAGTTCATCCTGGATTCTGGCGATTTCCAGAGGATACTCCTCGCTGGTGGGAACATCGTGTTCGAGCCGCTGGAAGAGTTCGACAGCCTTCAGATAGGCATTCAACGCCTGATCCGAGTTGCCGAGCCGCTGCTGGATGTCGCCGATCCGCCGATGCGCTCGCGCCGTCTTCTGACGAAGTCCGACCGTCTCTCCGCTCTGCTGACTCAGGCGATCGTAGTATTCAAGCATCTTCTCCAGCAGCGAGGCGGTGTCGTTTGAAAGCACCGGCTGGAAGGGAACATCGATCGTGGTGTCTTCGTTGCTCGACACGCCGAGGTCCGACGTCTCGAAGCCCCTTCGCGGGGCAAACCGGTTGAAAATCGTGTCGAGGGCATCCGACATGAGTTCGGCTGTGGCCTCGGCCTTCTGCCGCTGAAGCGTCTCTCGTGCGAGTGATTCCTGAACGCGGAGGTTGGCGCTTCGCGTTCTGACGTAGCCCACCGTAGCCACGATTGCCACCAGGACCATGGATACCAGCGCTGTGCTGCCCAAACCCGCGGTAGCGGGGTTGCGACGAGACCACCTCCACAGACGCTCCAGTGGGCCAACACGCCGCGCCTTGATCGGACGGTCTTCCAGGAAGCTCTGAAGATCGCCTGCCAGCTCGTCTGCCGTGGCGTATCGGTGGGTGGGTTCGCGGGCGATTGCCTTGAGCACGATCGTTTCCAGGTCGCGGGGAATGTGGGCGTTTTGCCGCCGCAACGGCGAGTGTTCGCCCTCCGTGATCTTCCGAATCAGTCGCGTTCTCTCGGCATCCTCGTAGGCCGGACGCAGGGCGAGCATCTCGTAGAGGGTGAGCCCAAGACTGTAAATGTCGGATCGCGCATCCGACTGGCCTGAGAACTGCTCGGGGGCCATGTAGCGCAATGTGCCGACCAGGTCACCCGTGAGTGTCACATTGTCCTGCTCCAGAGCCTTCGCCAGACCGAAATCGGTGACCCAGACCACCCCCTGTGCGTCGAGCAACAGGTTGCCCGGCTTGATGTCGCGATGGAGGGTTCCCTGGCCATGCGCATACGCGAGCGCTTCGGCCACCTGCAGACCGATGGTAGCAACGCTTCGCCAGTACCGGCCCCCGATTTCCGACAACGTGGTATCGCCTGCAGGGAATGCGGCCGGTTCTGGTATGTCCTCAGGGCTGTTGCCTCGTCCGGGCGAACTGCCGCCAGTCAGCCGGATCGTGGGTGTGTCCGCGAGCTGGTGCTCGGGGGTCAGGCTCGACGTGCCGGGTTTGCTTCCCGACGCATCGGAGGTCGGACGCTGATGGGTTGACGAACTCGGTCTCTGTGATCGCCTGAATTCACCGGCCAGCAGGGCGCGGGCGACGCTGACCGCCTGGACCTCCCGTCCCGTTGCCGAGCCGACGTCCTCAACCGGTGTGCCTGGTGTCCCCATCCCTGCTTTGGGGCCGACCTCTCGAAGCTGGGAAATCACTTCATCGAGTCCCACGCCTCGGATGAACTGCATCACGTAGTAGTGATAGTCGTCCTGACGCCCCACACCGAACACCGGCACGATGTTCGTATGATGAAGGCGTGCCGCCGTTCGTGCCTCCCGTTCGAACCGCTGCAGGATTCTCGAGTCCAACAGCGTTTGCCGAGGCAATACCTTGACGGCCACATGTCGCTTCAGCGACTCCTGTTCCGCCTCATAGACGATCCCCATGCCGCCTCGGCCGATCTCCCGAATGATGCGGAAATCGCCCAGCCGCTCCAGACGAACTCCCCCCAGGTCACCCTCCTGGGTCGACTGCTCCCGGCGAATCTTGAGCCCCTCCAGCGCGGCAATGACAGGGAAGAGGTCGCGGATCTCATCGGCCAGATCGGGATGTCGCTCCGTGTATTCGGAAAGGGTGGGGCTTTCTCCGCGGCGGTATCGCTGGATGAATTCCTCGGCCAGCAGCTCTACGGGGTCGCGTTTTGGGTTCTCGCCGGCCATAAGGCAACCTCGGTGTCCCTGGAACGACACCTTGGGTCTAGAGCTCGATATCCAAGAAGCCCGGCACCTTCGACAGAATATCCCGGAGCCGCCGAATGGCCCGAACATAGCGAATACTGGCGGCGTCTTGTTGGATTCCAAGAACCTCCGCCACTTCCCCGTTGGTCAGTTCCTCGAAGTGTCGCAGGGCCAGGACCTCGCGATCGATCGGGTCCATTTCCCCGATCGTCGATTCCAGGCGATTGTATAGTTCTTCACGCATCACCGCCTGACTGGGCGATGTCAGGTGCCCTACGAGATGAGCGGCCAGCGAGACCGTCGTCGTCTGTGAGTACTGATGAGCGGCCAACGGCATTTCCCGCTCGGCGTTTCGCATTTTGGCACCCAGATGCCGACGGTGTACGTCGATCAGTGTCTGCATGACGATCATCCGAAGCCAGACGAAGAACGATGTCGTCGACTCATTCCTGAAGTGGTGAAGGCGCTTGGCGGCCTCTATATAGGCCTCCTGGAGGATGTCATCCGCGTCCACGCGACCCCGCAACCGCGGGTCCAGTCGAAAGTGCGCCATCCGCCATAAGCGAGGGCGGTGCTGCGAGAACAACTCCGCCATCGCCTGATCGTCGCCCCCCTTGATTCGAAGCAGCATCTCGTCTGGGGGCCCTTCACCTTGCGTCATCTTTTGCTTCCTATCGGATAAACGGTTGGGCAGCGCCGCAGCCTACACGGCCACCCTTGTCGTTCCATTATCGAGCAGCTTGGTTTCTGGGACAACTGCTTGTGGGCAGGTGCACCGTCGTATACCCTGCTTCTTCGGATGCTGAATACGTTGTCGAATCGCAATCGATGGTGCTGCTCCTTCTCACGCACCGACTCCTGCACTTGCACGTGAATGAGGAACGTCGCCACCTGGTCGGCCACGGCCTTCCTCAGATGCTGGCCTGATTGGTAGACAGGTCCAGGATTTCATCTTCGCAGTTCTCTTGTATCATTGCAGCCTTGGAGTTGCGCGCTGAACATGAAATCCGCAGGACTGTTGGTAGGAACGCCGTCATCCCAGCCGTTTCCACACTCTAGCCGTGCCAGCAGCGATTCGGGTTTGACACGGGTGCAAGACGTGCTTAGGGATATCTCCGGTCCACTTGCACAACGCCGGACCGGGAACGACAAGGAGAGAACCTATGAGAAAGCCGACGATTGCATTAGCGATTCTGGCGGTGGCCGTGATGGGTTGGCTGGCCACCGGTGTCCTCGCACAACAGGGGGGGCAGGGTGATGGACAGCCCGGCCCTCGCGGAGGGCATCCCAGACCGGGTGACTTCAGGCATCCTCCCAATCCATTGCTGATGCTCCTGGACGCCGACAAGGACGGCGAGATATCAGCGGCCGAGATCGACAACGCCGCATCTGTCCTGAAGGCGCTCGACAAGAACAAGGATGGCAAGCTTACTCCAGATGAACTGAGGCCGGCCTTCGGCCGAATGGGGCCCGGTCAGGAGAAGGGCGGCTTCGGTGGTCCTCCGCAGGGTCCTCCTCAGGATTGGGGTCCACCGGGGGGCGGCAGGTCTGACCGTGGTCCTCGACCCGGTGTTGCTCAGAGAGGTGGCACTGCTCGCAAGGGCAATCCCACCGACGCTGCCCCGATCGGAAAGAGCGACGTCGAGAAGAAGATCCTCGCCGTGCTCGATGACCTGGACAAGAACCAGCGGGCCGGCATGATGAACGTGCCCACAGAGGACGGTCGCCTTCTGAGGCTGCTGGCCGAGTCGATCGGCGCCAAGCAGGTGGTGGAGGTCGGCACCTCGAACGGCTATTCCGGAATCTGGCTCTGTCTGGCCCTTCAGACCACGGGTGGCAAGCTGACCACCTATGAGATCGATGCGGGCCGAGCCAGGCTCGCCCGTGAAAACTTCAAGCGGGCCGGTGTTGATTCGATGGTCACGCTGGTCGAGGGCGATGCTCACCAGGAGATCACCAAGTTCAACGAGACGGTCGACCTGGTGTTCCTCGACGCCGACAAGACGGGTTACATCGACTACCTCAACAAGATTCTGCCGAAGGTGCGTCCAGGTGGACTGATCATGGCCCACAACATGGTGGGGTCTGCCGACCCGAAGTACGTCCAGGCCATCACGACCAACCCGGACCTCGAAACCCTATTCCTGCACATGGAGGGGGCCGGGATGGGCGTGACCGTCAAGAAGCGTTGAGACTGGACATCCGTAAGTATCTGCGAGGGGGACAGGTCCATTCTCCGGCGGTCTCAAGCAAGACGCCGACAGAACGCGGCCTGTCCCCCCGTGTGTTGCAGGGTCTACGAACATCGTATCCACCGGGAGTCTCGCCATGATGCCGTCACAGCAGCACATGCCAAAGCAGGCCCTTTCGCTCTTTGACTCGACCTGCCTGATTGTGGGCATCATCATTGGTTCGGGCATCTATCAGGCGGCCCCCGATATCGCCAAGGGCACGTCCTCGTGGCTGGGCGTCCTGGCGATCTGGGTGCTCGGAGGCGGGCTTTCGCTCTGCGGTGCCCTGGGGTATGCAGAACTCGCCTCGGCCTACCCCCGAGAGGGCGGCGACTATGTCTACCTTACCCGGGCCTATGGTTCCTGGGCGGGCTTTCTGTTCGGTTGGATCCAACTGGCGGTTGTTCGTCCGGGCGACATCGCCGTCATGGCCTTCGCCTTCGCCACCTACGCCCGAGCCGTATACGATCCATGGGCCGGCGTTTCGGCGGCTTACGGGCAAGCCATCTACGCGAGCCTGGCCGTGGTGGTTCTGACCCTGGTCAACATTGCCGGTGTTCGAGAGGGCAAGTGGACACAGAACGTCCTCACGATGGCTAAGGCCGTCGGTCTGCTGGTCATCGTGGGCGTGGCAATTGTGGCCCCGAAGGGCTGTCCCGTGACCGAGACCTTCGGCAGGTTGCCGCTCAGCGTTGCCCTTATCCTCGTACTGTTCACATACGGTGGATGGAACGAGATGGCCTACGTGGCCGCCGAGGTGAAGAACCCCCACCGGAACATCGTTCGAGCCTTGGTCCTGGGTACCGTTGCGGTCACCGTGCTCTATCTGCTGGTCAACGGGGCGTTTCTTTACGCTTTGGGCTATGCCGGAACCGCCGGCTCCAAGGCAGTGGCCGCAGACGCCATATCCACCGTCGTCCCACACATCGGCCCCAACCTGATCAGCGCCCTGATCTGCATCTCTGCCCTGGGTGCCGTCAACGGGCTCATCTTCACCGGGGCGAGGATATCCTTTGCCGTCGGGGCCGAACACCGTGTCTTCCGGCGTCTGGGCACGTGGCACCCTCGCACCGGCACGCCGGTCTGGGCCCTGGCCGTTCAAGGTTTCATTGCCGTGGGGCTGATCGTATCGCTCCGGTCCTTCGTCGACACCGTCCTGTATACGGCCGCTGCTGTCTATTCCTTCTACTTGGCGACCAGCATGGCCGTCATCGTCCTTCGCTTCAAGGAGCCCCGCGTAGAGCGGCCATACCGTGTTACGGGGTATCCGATGACCACACTGATCTTCTGCGCCGTTTGTGCTTTCCTTATCTACAGCGCCGTCGCCTACAAACCGAGTATCGCGGCCATTTCGCTCGCGATCCTTACGTTGGGTTTACCCCTTTATGTGCTGAGCCCAAAGTCATCCATCCGGGAGGTGCCGGGGGGGCTCAATTCGTAAGGGCATCATTGATTGGACATAGGAGTCAACATGAGGAAGCTCACTTCTATCGTATTGGTCACCTGCCTGATCCTTATTGCTACTACGGTCGTGGCGATGGAGTTCAGAATGGGCGGCGGCCCCCCGAGGATGCAGCGTATCGGGGTAGAAGACGGTGCCCCAGCGATAATGATGCCACCAGGTGGACATTCGTTCTTTCCAAAGGAACTCCATGAGATTGTCGGGTATACCTTCCTTACCGCAGGCCTTATCCACTTCGTCCTCAACTTCCAAATCATACTTTCCTATCTCGGCCTGAGGCGGCAGAGTCCTGCCGTCGCCAAGAGAGAGCTCTTGTCTTACGGCTCGTAGTGACTCCAAACTTATTAGTGATAAGAATAACAGTTTAGGCGGATAGTGCTACGTGCCCAGTTTGGGCCGTGTGAACAGTTCTGCTCATTCGCCTTGCGGTACCTCTGCTATCTTGCACATAATGGGTTTTGTGGGCTGAGACTCGTCGTTGGATGTGCGGCATCGCCGGTACACATGTCTTGGGTTTCGGCGGTTGGGTAATCGTCCGGCAGACCTTTTCAAAGGGGGGTAGAAGTTCGCCATAGCCCCCGCTCGTCGTCGACGGGAGTTGCAGTCGGCCGGGCACGAATTCAAGACCCACATTCGGAGACGCAGGCGAGCTTGGCCTTGCTTTCATGTCGCCGAGAGGGAAAGGGCCTGAGACGCGGTCACACGCACCTCGGCTAGAGGATGGTCTGAGCATTTCCGTGTCTCGCCATTCGGCAAGACCGTCCGGTGAGTGTGCCCCGCATGAGGGGCTTGATGAGCAAGAGTCGAAAGGACAGCAACGACCTGTCCAGTATGGTCTCGATCCTCCAAGACCGCGTACTGGCATTGGAGGGTGCCCTTCGACGGTTTAGGCAGAACGAGAATGCCGCCCGTGAGTCCGAACGGCTCTTCCGTTCGACTTTCGATGCCGTTCCCGATCTCATCGCAATCCTCGGCATGGATCACGAGATCGTGCGGGTGAATCGGGCGATGGCCGAACGCCTTGGCACGACGCCCGCCGACTGCATCGGCATGAAGTGCTACACGGTGGTTCACGGTACCGACTCCCCGCCGTCCTTCTGTCCGCATGCGAGGGTCCTCAAGACGGGGCAGGAAGAGACGGTGGAGGTCCGCGAAGACAACCTCAAGGGTGACTTCCTGGTAACCTGTTCCCCGCTACACGATTTGGACGGCACGTTGATCGGCAGTGTCCACGTGGCCCTCGACATCACCGAGCGCAAGCGTGCGCAGCGGGCACTTGAGCGGGACGATGCGTTGCTCAGGTCCATCAGGGAGGCCCAGTCGCTGTATATAGAGGGGGCCGATCCTAAGCAGGTGTTCAGCAGGCTGCTCGACGTCCTGGTTTCGATGACCCAGAGTCAATACGGGTTTCTGGACGAGGTCGTCAACGACGACCAGGGGAACAGCTACAAGCGCAGCCTGGCGCTCAGCAATATCGCGTGGGATGAAGGGTCCCGCGGGTTGTACGAGCAGTTGGTCGGCTCGAACATGGAGTTTCGTAATCTGCAGAACCTTGCCGGCGCTCCGGCACTCACCCGCGGACTCGTGATCGCCAACGACGTACCGCACGATCCCCGCTCGGGAGGTCTGCCGGACGGCCATCCTCCGCTCAACAGTTTCATGGGTATCCCGATGTACTACGGGGGTGAACTGGTCGGTGTAGCGGGAGTCGCCAACCGTCCCGGCGGCTACGACGAGCGTCTCGCCGAAGTCCTGGAACCGTTCGTCATGACATGCGCGAGCATCATCTCTGCCGTGCGAAATGAGCGGAAGGAGCGGATGCTTGCAGAGTCTCGGAGGGCAAGCGAAACCCGCTTCCAGGACATCGTTCACAATGTGGCGGACCTCATCTGGGAGGTCGATGAGGGGCTCGCATTCACCTATTGCTCGGAGCACGTCCAAGAGGTTCTCGGTTTCGCCGTCGATGAGATGATCGGCAGAACGCTCTTCGACTTCATATCTCCCGAAGACCGGGCGGTGCAGAAGGCCGCCTTCGAGCAGGTTATGGCACGGCGCGGGACCTTTCGAGACCGGGAAGTGGCTCTGTTGCGGAAAGATGGACGGCGGCTCATCTTCCAGATCAGCGGCGTCCCGATCCTGGGCCAGGACGGTACCTTACTCGGATACCGCGGTGTGAATCGAGACGTCACTCAGGCCAAGTGGACTCAGAAGGAAAAGGAACTGACTATCGAGCTGTTCGAGCTGCTTGCCTCGAAGACCGATCTTCACGATCTGATGGCCCGCGTCACCGGCGTATTGTCCCGGTGGTCGGGTTGCCAAGCCGTCGGGATTCGACTGAAGCAAGGCGACGACTATCCGTATTTCGAGACGCGTGGTTTCCCCCGGGAGTTTGCCCTGCTCGAAAACAGGCTCTGCGCTGTGGATCCGGCCGGTGAAGCCATCCGTGACAGCAAGGGCGACCCTGTCCTGGAGTGCATGTGCGGTAACATCATCTACGGGCGATTCGACCCGTCCTTGCCGTTCTTCACGCCGCACGGAAGTTTCTGGACCAACTGCACCACTGAACTGCTCGCGACCACGACGGAGGAGCAGCGGCAAGCCCGAACCCGCAACCGCTGCAATGGAATGGGCTATGAGTCCGTCGCCCTTATTCCCCTGCGAGCCGGGAGAACCCCGCTGGGGCTCCTGCAGCTCAACGACAAGCGGAAAGGTCGATTCACCCTCGAACTCATCGAGCTTCTGGAGCGTCAGGCCACTCGCATCGCCTTGGCCATCGCCCAGCGTCAGGCCGAGGAGAACCTTCGCCGGAGCGAGACGGCGTTACGGGCGATCCTGAATTCGGCGACGGACACCGCCGTGCTGGTGGATTCGGACTACCGGTTTGTGGCGTGCAACGAGACGGCCGCGGCCAGGGTCGGCATGTCTCCCGAGGTGATGGTGGGGCGAGAGATGCTCAGTTTCTTCCCCCCCGAGGTGACCTCGCGACGAAAGGCCTTTCTCGATCAGGTCCGGGCAACTCGGCAGCCCGTGCGGTTTGTCGACGAGCGAGCAGGCTTAGTTCTTGACAACAGCTACCATCCCGTGCTGGATCAGAACGGTGACGTATCAAGGATCGCCATCTTCGCACGCGACATCACTGAGCAGCGGAAGGCCGAAGAATCCCTTCGCCAGAGCCAGGAGCAGTTTCAGGAAACTAGCCAACTGCTGACGACGGTTCTCGAAAACACGTACATGATGGCGGCCTACCTGGACACGCAGTTCAACTTCATCTGGGTCAACAAGGCCTACGCGACTACGTGCGGTCACGAGCCGGCCTTCTTTCCCGGCAAGAACCACTTCGACCTTTATCCCCATGCCGAGAATCAGGCCATCTTCCAGCGAGTCGTCGACACGGGCGAGCCGTTTCTTGCTTCGGCCAAGCCATTCACATTCCCGGATCAGCCGGAACGTGGCGTGACATACTGGGACTGGAGCCTGTTTCCGGTCAAGACGGGGGCGGGCAAGCTGGTCGGCCTGGTCTTTACGCTGGCGGACGTCACGGATCGGATCCGAGCTCAGCAGTCGTTGCGGGAGAGCGAGGAGAAGTATCGCCGACTCGTCGAGACCGCCACCGAGGGTGTCTGGGCGATGGATGCGGAGCGGCGGACCACGTTTGTCAACCAGCGGATGGCCGAGTCGTTGGGACTGACCATCGACGACATGGTCGGCCGCCAGGTGACCGACTTCATGTTCCCGGAGGATCTGCCGGCTCATCAGGATCGGATGAAAGAGCGTCGCGAGGGGCATGAAGGGAGATACGAACAGCGATTCCGCAAGTCGGACGGTTCGGTTGTGTGGTGCCTGGTGTCCGCGCGACCCCTCAAAGATGATCAAGGCCGCTTCGTCGGTTCGTTCGGTATGTTCACTGACATCACCGAGCGTAAGCGGGCGGAGGAGGCTCTGCGCGCCGAGCAGAACAACCTCAAGGCGGTTTTCGAAGCCGCTCCCATCGGGATGGCCCTCTTCGACGGCGGCTGCCGGATCGTGTCGGCCAATCAGGAGTTGGCCCGCATCCTTCATCGGGATGTTTCCGAAATCCTCCGGCTACGCTGCGGTGAAGTCCTCGGATGTGTTCACGATGCCGAGGTGCTTGAAGGCTGTGGTCACTCGCCGTCATGCTCCGCCTGTGGGATCATGAACGCGATTACTGGGGGCTTGACAGAGGGCACGAGCACGCAAGGAGCGGAAACGGAGATCACCCTGATACGGCACGGCACGGAAGTCCGACAGTGGTTACGCTTCAGTGTCGAGCCGATCGAGTTGGAAGGTCGCGGGCATATCGTTCTAGCCGTTGCCGACGTCACCGATCGAAAGCAGGCGGAGGAATCACTTCGCCGAAGTGAAGAGCGGCTTCGCCTGGCGATGAAGGCTACCAACGATGTGGTCTGGGACTGGGATATCATCCACGATTTGCAACAGTGGAACGAAGCGGGCATACCCGTCTTCGGTTGGTCCGATATTGTGGAGCATCCACAGACGGCAGCATGGTGGACGGACCGCGTTCATCCCGAAGACCATGAACGGGTCTCCCAGACGTTCCACGCCGCCGTCCAAGACCCTTCACAGAATCACTGGCAAGACGAGTATCGGTTCCGGAAGGGCAACGGTGATTACGCCGTCGTTCTAGACCGCGGATACATCATGCGGGATGAACAAGGTCGCGCCGTGCGTATGATCGGCGCCATGCTCGACCTTACCGAGCGCAAGCGGGCGGAAGAGGACCTCCAGCGCAGTCTACGTCGGTTCGAGCTGTTGACGAGGACGGCCGAGACGCTCCTGCGGACCGACCAACCGCAGGAGATGGTGGAGACGCTGTGCCGCCAGGTGATGGACCTGCTGGATTGTCAGGCCTTCTTCAACTTCCTGGCCGACGATGTGGCCGGCTGCCTCCATCTGAATGCCTGTGCGGGGATTCCGCCGGAAGAGGCGAAGAAGATCGAGTGGTTGGAATATGGCGTTGCCGTGTGCGGGTGCGCCGCCCGTGACGCCTGCCGGATTGTCGCCGAGCACATCCCGAGCACCGCTGATCCGCGGACTGACCTGGTCAAGTCCTATGGCATCAAGGCCTATGCGTGCCATCCCCTCCTGGGGGGCGGCGGAAAGGTCATGGGGACGCTGTCCTTCGGCACCCGGAATCGCGAGACCTTCAGCGAAGATGACCTGTCGCTGATGAAGGCCGTCGCGGACCAGGTGGCGATGGCCATGATGCGCGTGGAGTCGCAGAAATCCGTCTATGAGAGTGAGCAGCGCCATCGATACCTGTTTGAGAACATGCTCAACGGACTGGCCTATTGCCGGATGCTCTTCGAAGACGGTCGGCCTGTCGACTTCGTTTACCTCGCCGTCAACAATGCATTCGAGACGCTGACGGGCCTGAAGGATGTGGTGGGCAAGAGGGTATCGGAGGTCATTCCGGGAATCAGGGAGTCAGACCCGGGGCTGCTGGAGGCATACGGGCGGGTCGCATTGACCGGCAAGGCCGAGCGGTTCGAAGCGTATGTCAAGGTCCTGGACATGTGGTTCTCGTTGTCGGTGTACTCTCCGAGGAAAGAGCACTTCGTCACCGCATTCGACGTCATCACGGAACGCAAGCGGTCGGAGGAGCGGCTGCGTCGGACCGGCGAACGGTTGCATATGGCTCAACTGGCCGCCGGGGCCGGCGCATGGGACTGGGACATCACCACCGGGCGACTCGAATGGACCCCCGAGTTCTTCACCCTTTTCGGACTGGACTCCAAGGTGCATACGGCGTCCTTTGAGACCTGGCGTACTGTCGTGCACCCCGAGGATGTGGAGACGGCCTCCCAGCGCGTCGAGGAGGCGATTCAGGACAAGCAGCCCCTGCTCAATGAATACCGAATCGTACGTCCCGACGGTACGGTGCGGTGGATCAGTGCGTTCGGTGACACGACCTATGACGACGCGGGACACCCCCTCCGAATGGCCGGCATCTGTATTGACACGACGGATCGTAAGGGGGCAGAGGAGTCAGTTCGCCGAAGCGAAGAGAAGTACCGAACATTGGTGGATCAGGCGGCCGACGCCATCTTCCTTCACGACCTCTCGGGGCGGATACTCGATGTCAACCGAAAGGCATGCGAGAACCTGGGCTATACCCGAGAGGAACTGCTGTCAAAGTTCATTGCAGATATTGATCCCGAAGCCATTCAAGCCCGTCATCACCAATCATGGGGGCAGATTCCTCTGGGCCAGCAGGTCAGATTCGAGAGCCGCCAGAAGCGGAAGGACGGCAGCTTCTTCCCCGTGGAGGTCATTCTCGGTTCGGTAGACCTTCCCAGCGGTCAGGCGGTTCTCGGCGTTGTACGTGACATTACCGACCGCAAGCTGGCCGAGGAGATACTGCGCGAGAGCGAGGAGAGATACAGGAGCCTCGTGCAGAGTTCCCCCGATGTCGTCTACACCTATTCGAACAAAAGAGGTGGCCTCTTCTATTCCCCCCGAATCGAAGAGGTGCTGGGCTATTCGGTGGAGCATCTGCTCGCCCATCCGTTCCTCTGGAACGAGTCCATCCATCCCGAGGATCACCAGAAGATACGAGAGGCCATCGCCGCACGCTCTGGGGATGCTCCCTTCGATGTCGAGTATCGGATTCGCGACGCGGCGGGCAACTGGCGGTGGTTCCGCGATCGTTCGATCCGCAGACGCCGGGAGGGTGACGAGACCATCACCGACGGATTGGCCACCGACATCACGGATCGCAAGCGGGCGGAGGAGGCGCTTCGGGAGAGCGAGAAGCGATTCCGCGGCTACTTCGAGCTGCCTCTGGTTGGTATCGCCATCACGTCGCCGGAGAAGGGATGGGTGGAAGTCAACGACCGCCTGTGCGACATGTTGGGGTACTCGCGAGGGGAACTGACGCGAATGACCTGGGCGGAGCTGACTCACCCGGATGATCTCATGCCGGACGTCGTGCAATTCGAACGTCTACTGGCCGGAGAGATCGACGGGTATGAGATGGACAAGAGGTTTATCAGGAAGGGCGGTCACAGTGTCTGGACCCGTCTTGCCGTTCGGAGCGTTCGAGAACAGGACGGGAGAGTGGGATATCTGGTTGCCCTCCTCCAAGACATCACCGACCGCAAGCTGGCGGAGGAAGCCCTCAGCAAGAGCGAGGAGGCCGCTCGGGCGATCCTGGATGCCAGCACGGCGGCCGTGACGCTTCTGGATCGAAGGGGCACCATCCTGGACTGCAATGAGGAACAGGCCTCTCGGTTCCATCTTCGCCGAGAGGAGACGCTGGGTCGCTGCATATGGGACCTGCTGCCCAGCCCCCTGGCCGACCAGAGGAAAGGGCTTGTGGATCGCGTCTTTCAGACCGGCCGGATGCATCGAACCGAGGATGAACGGAAGGGGATGTGGAACGATGTTGTCGTGTATCCCCTTATCGGCGATGCCGGCGGCGTAGAGCGCGTTGCCATGCACGCGATGAACATCACCGATCGCAAGCGGGCGGAACTGGCGCTGCGAAGGGCTTCACTCTATTCACGGAATCTCCTGGAAACCAGCCTGGATCCTCTGGTGACGATCAGCGCAGAGGGCAAAATCACCGACGTCAACACGGCCACCGAAAAGGTCACCGGTGTCGGTCGGGACAAGCTTATCGGTAGCGATTTTGCCGACTACTTTACCGATCCGGTAATGGCCCGTGCCGGTTATCGCAAGGCATTTGTCGAGGGACAGGTCATCGACTATCCGTTGGCCGTTCGCCATGCGTCCGGCGGCACCACCGACGTTCTCTACAACGCATCGGTGTACCGGAATGAGAAGGGGACTGTTCTGGGCGTCTTTGCCGCGGCTCGTGATATCACGGAGCGTAAGCGGGCGGAGGATGCTCTGAGGGGATCACTGGCGGAGAAGGAAGTGCTTCTCCGGGAGATTCATCACCGGGTCAAAAACAACCTGGCGGCCATCGCCGCGCTCCTGGAGATTCAGCGGAAGACGGTGAGTGATGCGGCGGCCACGGACGCCCTGAACGACCTGGCAAGCCGGATCCAATCGATGTCGCTGGTCCACGAGCGGCTCTATCGGTCGGAAAACATCTCCCGGATCGACCTCAAAGAGTATGTTGAGGCGCTGGTGTCACACATTCGAACGTCGTTCGGATCGAGGGCCAACCTGCGTTGCGAGGTGCGGGCATCGGGCGTCGAGATGGGCTTGGACGCCGCCATTCCCTGCGGATTGATCATTAACGAGCTGGTCACCAATGCGATCAAGTACGCATTTCCGGACGGCAAGCCGTGTGGAGGGGCGACGGATTGTCGGATCGAGGTGTCCGCCTCGCAAGCAGGTGCCGCCTACACATTGGTTGTGGCCGACAACGGTGTTGGGTTGCCGCCGGATTTGGACTGGACGACGACGTCATCGCTCGGGCTGCGGTTGGTCCGCATGGTCGGTCAGCACCAGCTCGGCGGTCATATGGAGCTGGATCGTTCGGCAGGGACGCGCTTTACGTTGACCTTTGGCTCCGATCGAGCGGGGTGAAGCGATGCCAACCGAAACCATCCTGATCGTCGAGGACGACGGCATCCTTGCCATGCATCTGCAGGACACGCTGGCAGAGCTGGGTTACTCGGTGCTCGAACCGGTCTCGACCGGTGAGGCGGCGATCGCCGCGGTGTCGGCGCAGTCACCCGACCTGGTCCTGATGGACATCGAACTGGCCGGTCAGATCAACGGCATCACGGCCGCCGAGCGCATTCGGGCCGTATCGGATATCCCCATCGTCTTCCTGACGGGTTACTCGCAAGACCCCCTCGTCAAGCAGGCCAAGACCACGGCTCCCTACGGCTATCTCATAAAGCCCGTGCCCGAGCGTGAGCTGGCCGTCACGGTCGAGGTTGCCTTGTATCGGCACTCGATGGACAGGAAGCTGAAGGAGAGCGAGGGGAAGTACCGCCTCATCTCCGAGAACGCCGGAGACGTTATCTGGACGTACGATCTGGATTCGGGGCGGTTCACTTACGTGAGCCCATCAGTGCAGAAGCTGCGGGGGTTTTCACCCGCCGAGTGTATGCGGCAGTCGATGCAGGAGGTGCTCACCCCCGATTCGTATCAGGCGGTCGCCGAGGGTCTACCCGTGCGGCTGGCCGCCTTTGCCGCAGGCGACGAGACGGCCCGCGTCTGGGTTAACGAGATCGATCAGGTTCGACGAGACGGTTCGGTGGTCCATACCGAAGCGGTGACCACGTTGATGGCGGGCTCGGACAGACGCGTGCATACCCTCCTGGGCGTCTCTCGTGACATTACCGACCGCAAGCGGGCCGAAGAGAAGCTGGCCGACCAGGTTCGAATCACACAAAGCATCTTCGATACGACGCCTCAGTTTCTGGTCCTGAAGGACCGCCAAGGCGTGTATTGGGAGGTCAATGATGCGTTCTGCCGTTTCCTGGGCAGGTCGCGCGACAGTATCGTCGGGAGCACCGATTGGGACCTCTTTCCTCCCGATGAGGCCGCCGCCTACCGGCAAGAGGACGAGAGGGTCATGCGGACCGGAGTCCGTCAATCCGGTGACCAGTTCGTAAGAGGCGGAACCGAGAATCGCTGGCTGCACGTCATCAAGACAGCCCTCCGTGATGCGACCGGCAAGCACACGGGTGTGCTCTGCTCGGTCACCGACATTACCGACCGCAAGCGGGCCGAAGAGGCACTGCGCGAGAGCGAAGATCGTTTCCGCGAGCTCTTCGGCAACATGAGTAGTGCCGTGGCCATTTATGAGGCGATCGGCGACGGAGAGGACTTCATATTCAAAGACATCAATCCGGCGTGTGAGCGGTGCGAGAAATGCTCGAAGGATGATGTGGTCGGCAAGTCTGTTTGCGAGGCATTTCCCGGGGTGAAGGAGTATGGCCTCTTTGAGGTCTTTCAAAGAGTCTGGAGGTCGGGGCGACCCGAACACTATCCCGTTCGCCTGTACAAGGACCAGCGGATCGAAGGGTGGCGCGAGAACTATGTCTGCAAGCTGCCGTCCGGCGAAATCGCGGCCATCTATGAAGATGTGACGGCACGCATCCAGGCCGATATGGCGCTGCGCGAGAAGACCG